>PLZG01000065.1 GCA_003152075.1 candidate division FCPU426 bacterium | reverse complement strand
ATAGATAACGGTATAAAGCTTCCCCGCCACCCAGCCGATGGCCCGCCATTGTTCCGGTAGATCCGAACGCTGATCAAGGTAGTAAGGGCTTTCCCAAAGTATTTGGGCTTCTTCAAAGCCAATACCACGCGCCCGGTTCCGGCGGAGGCTCTCGCTCTTGTGTTTGTCGAATTTAAACCGCATCTACACTCCGGTATAACAGTTATACCATCTATTTTCTGATATCTCAAGACGGCACTAACGTGAATTTTCCTTGTCCACGATGGGTCCCCGTCGTGGACTACTACAATTAGAAAAACTTTCCAATATTTAAACCCGGTATAACAATGCCAGTGATGCCGGCGTCGGGTTCATTCACCAAGGGTATATTGAATCCGAAGCCCAGGTCGAAGCCATCCTTCGCCTGATAATCAAAACCCACATTGGCGTAGACCAAGAACAGGTTGTAGTTGCCGCTCGAGGTCCCGTTCGAGACGTTAAAATAAGAATAACCGGGAGGAAGGTTTAAGGTGGTATCGGACAGGTTTAACCCCACCACCGGTGAAAATTCCCAGCGCGGCACGAAAACCTTGACCCCGCAACCGAAAGCCGTCGCCGAAATGGTCGTGGTCGGACTGGAGGATACGACCGTGCCGTTAACTATGGTCTCGCTGCCGACGGAACCGCTCGCTGCCCCGAAACTTCCCGTCAGCCTTAAAAACCCGTCACGTTATATGCGGCGTTGATGCTGCCGAGGCTGATCATGGGATCGCTCAAAAGCCCGATGTAGAGGCCGAACCTCTTCTCCATCCGGTTGTCAGTGCCGGACGGGTTGTTCGGAGAAGGAACCGTTGATGGGGTTCCGATCTTAGCCTGAAGGGTTTGGATGAATTGGGCCACCTGGGTGTTTTGGGGTTCAAGGGCCAGGACCTTTTGATAATCGGACAGGGCCTGGGGGTATTCTTTCAGGAAGTAATAACAATTGGCCCGGGACTGGAGGGCCGCCGTGTTGCCGGGTTCTTGGACGAGGGCCTCGTCGAAATAGGGGATGGCTTGCGCGTAATTTTGGGCCGAATAAAGCTTTAGACCGGCATCGTAATCCTCCTGCACGGTCAGCGCAAAAGCGTTTGAGCCAATGCCGAGAACCCCTATCATCAAAAGAAAATATATTTTCATCTTAATACCTCCATCCAAATATTTATTGTCCAATCCGGATCCTCGTCGTCGTGGACAAAGTTAACTTAAAATCTCAAGGAAATATCAGCGGCTGGAACCGCATGGAAAGCCGAATCATTCAAAAAGGTAAGGTGCATGTTGAAATCACTGGCCGCATGTTTCTTTGCGGCTTCCCCATTAATTTCAGCCGAAGAGATTGGAGCGTCAATAACAGACCAGAGATAGCATGACGCGAGAAGAGAAAAGCCTCCGAGAGCCACAGTGGAAAAGCCACCTTCTCCAACGTCATATCTTCCTGCGGCCATATCGTCTAAATTATTTATGTAAATATGAAAACCAATCAAGAAACCCACTGTCTGAATGCTTCCCTTAATGATTTCAGCTGTCGTCCCGTTGTAATACTGTCCAAGGCCCGGAACAATTGCGAACAAAACAAATGAAAGGCCAGGGGATTTTACTTCTTTTATCGGTTGCCCATTATCAAGCGATTTTTTGTCGTCGACCGCCTTTTCGTGCCTAGTTTGCCAATTATCAATCACCGACTCATCTCCGGCTTTTTGAGCAGCGGGTGAGGCAAAAATCGTTGGAGTGGCTGTCGGAGTCTGAATATCCGCGAAACAATATTCGCTCAGCCCCAATAAAATAAAAAAAAGATAAAAAGTTCTTTGAATTGATACCAAAAATAATTTCACCTTTTTAAGCCTCCCTATTATCGACCAGCTCCTAAGAGCTTTTTCCTGTTGTCCACGACGGGTCCCCGCCGTGGACAGGCGCTTAATAATTTTGCAGGAGACTCGACAGCTCGTTCAATTTCCTAATCACAGGAACTCCCACCTCTTGACCACCCCACTGATTTTTTCGGTCTAACCAAATTCCTCGCATACCAGCTTTCTGGGAAGCTAAGGCGTCGACCTGTAAGCGGTCACCAACATAAACACAGTCTTTAATATCGGTCCGGGCTTCCCTCGCGGCTAGTTCAAAGATAGCCTTATCCGGCTTGGCGCAGTCCACTTCTCGGCTGATGACAACGGTTGAGAGATAGGGGCCCAAATCCAGCATTCGGATTTTTGACCTTTGCTGTTCCCCTACTCCATTGGTGATCAGTCCCAACTTGTGTCCGTCGAGTGCTCGTAGGCAAGGCAGGGTGTCCGGAAACAACCTCCAATTCTCTTCGTAGGTTTTCACATAAACGCGGAACCGAGCATCGGCTTCTTCATCCGAAAGGGGTTCGAAAAAGACTTCCCGCATTCTTGCCCGGCGTGATTGGGTGTGGTTCAGTTCACGGCCTTCCTCTCCCGATTGGAAGTATTTTTCGGAAACAGTATTCCAACGGCTCAGGAAGGATTCCAAATCCTCATCGAAATGGGGACGAAAATTGGAAAAAAAGAGGGCTGCCCCGGCCCTCGCGGCGGTTTCGTGGTCTAAAAGCGTGTCGTCAAGGTCGAAAAATATCACGGCTTATCCTTCTATGCTTTGTCTACTGCGGGTCCCCGTCGCGGACAACTCTTTACTTGCGCTTAGCCAGCAAAATCCCTGACCCGGACAATATTTTCAACTCCTTCCCATCCAAGTAAGTGCTTACACTAGAGAAATAAAATTTAATTTTTATTTTTTTATTTTCAAATTCTAAAACCATTACCTTTGGCTGCATTTTATCGATCGGGGTTCCTTTGGAGGCTTCTTTTGAAATCTTTTTTGCCAGAGAACTCAATGGAATTTCACTCAAAATCCACCCACCAAATTCAATAATTAAAAATTGAGTCGAATTAGGGAATCCCAAGAAATAGCCCGGATAGGTATTGGGGTGGTTTTTCATTTGGCCTTGACGGAAAGAAAAGTCTTGAAGTTCCCAATCCCCGAGTCGCTTTAAACCGTAACGGACATTTGGGTTTTGAATAGAAAAGGTTTTCGAGCCTGGATAAGGCGTTTGGGGTTTTACCCAGCCCAGCCAATCCAAAAGCTGTGGCAGATTGGCAGGAGTTTTTTCCTTGCTCCAATCCAGGTTCCCTAATTTGGGAGGAAAGGATTTGCGAAGCCAATTCAAACCTTGGTTTTGGCCGAACCAATATAGGTTGCCCTGAATCGGGCCGAAAGTGGAACTGTTTAATGGGAGCGGCGACTTCACCAATAGGCCGTCTTTGAGCATGCCCGCATCGGACATTTCTTTTTTAAGGATATTTTGGTGTTCCCAAACGGAAAGGGATGAGGGATTGAATGGCCCTGCCAGGGTGAGGACCATCA
Source organism: candidate division FCPU426 bacterium (assembly GCA_003152075.1). GTDB lineage: Bacteria > Oederibacteriota > Muellerivitia > Muellerivitales > Muellerivitaceae > PALSA-1180. The sequence continues at coordinate 7,120 of PLZG01000065.1, read as the reverse complement.
TGACCCAAAGAGCGAAAGCGGGCCTGACCCAGCCGGCTCTTTCGCGAAAAAGAAAATAAATAAAAACCCCAATAAACCAAAACAGGATAAATAAAGAATAAAAATCAAGGTCGTCCCAAAAACCATCCCAGTAGGGGTTTTCGAAAATCCCTTTGAAGACCAAAAAGAGAATCGAAAGCCCGGCAATAATTTTGGTATAAATCACCCTCCATTTAATGAACTCCGGCCCTTTTTGCAGCCGGATTAAACCAATGGAAAAAAGGCCTGAAAGAGGAAGCAGGTAATTTCCGTCGATAAAATAACGGTGGATATTGCGTCGCCATGCAATGAAAAATTCGAAATCGGTAAATATGTAAAAAGCCGAAACCATCAGGGCAATTCCCAGAGCGGTTCGGGATCCAAAGACGGTTTTGTCCTCCTTCGCTTTTTCAGGAGAGTTCAAACTTCTTTCCAAACTCCCCAGAAGGTACCAGGGAAATACCAGGAAGGTGGCGGTCTCGGATGCGGCGATTCCATAATAATTATTGACGAAATCGGGCATGTCGATGTGCAGGGAGTATTTCAAATAATTGACAAGACCACTGTCCCTTAGGATCGAACTCAAAATCGCGCTCAAAACACAATAAACGAGGACGGACTTCAGGAGAGTTTCCACAAAATTCCAGAAATAAGAATGAATCTCTTCCCGGGAGAACCTCCAGCCTGCCAAGGGCCACAAAAAGGCCGCCAAGGCCGCCGAGTCAAAGCAATGGGAAAAAATAATCCAGGTGACATCGTGGTTTTTTATAAAAAAATAAAAACCATAGAGGGCCCCGATTCCCAACGCGTAAACCGCCTGGCGGTATTTGAGTTTTTGAAGACGAGGACTGGCGACCAGCAGGTGAAGAAGGGCGAACAAAGCGATTCCGAAGAGAAAAGTATAGGCCCAAGGGGAATAGCCCTGGACATTTTTCAGGAGGGTGTGAGCGTCGATGAAACACGAAGCGGTTCCTAACCCGAAAATCCATCCAAAGGCGCAAAGGAAGCTGAAAAAGAAAACGAACGGGTATTGATTGAGAAAAACCCGGAAACCGATGCTTGGAAAAAACCAGGGTTTCTCTTGAGCCATTGAATACTCCTAAATGATGCGCTTCCCTTATTCGGGAATGATTATCTGTTCATTCCGGGTCCCCGTCGTGGACAAAGATCGCCTTAACGGAACACCAGGACTTTCAAGATTTTTGAAATTTTAACTGGACCGGTGACCTGAACCCGGATGAAGTAAAGACCGTTGGCCACGGGAACACCCCAATTGTCATTTAAATCCCAAGATAGGACCACGCTAGTGCCGGCAATCGGTTGGGGGATATCCAGGATCTTGCGGAAGGCGGTCGTGAAGACGCTCCATTCCACCGAGGAACCGACGGGAGCCTGCACCGGGATGGCCACCGGCCCCGCGTCCTTCACTGGGTTGGGATAGGGTACCCCGATGACAACTCCCGTAACGGCCGGTGTAGGGGTAACCGTCGGCGTGGAAGTGATCGTGGGAGTATAGGTATTGACCATGATGTTGGTCGCCGTTGAAGTCGGACTGTTGGTGGGTGTGTTGGTGGCCGTACTGGCAGGTGTGAAAGTTGGCGAAATGGTCGGGGTGTCGGTGAAGGTGGGTGTAGGCGTATTGGAAGGGGTAAGGGTCGGGGTATTGGAGGGCGAATTGGTTGGGCTATTGGTCAAGGACGCTGTCGCCGTCGCACTGGGCGTATTCGAGAGGGTAGGGGTGGGGGAATTGGTCGGTGTTCGGGTAGGCGTGTTGGTGGGTGAAGAACTGGGTGTGGGGGTTGGGGTCAAAAAGGAGAGGAAATAAGAGCAAGGGTCCATTCTCAAGGCTTGGTTGTTGTAACCATCGCTTAAGTAAACATGCCCGTCCACGTCCACCGCTATTCCTTCCGGCTGGTTGAAGGAAGACCCGTTATGGGTGGTGCAGGTGTAAGCGGGAGTCCAATTGGAGTTGTATACCACGAATCCAGCCCCGTTATCTGTGACGTAGAAATTCCCGAACTGATCATGGGAAATTCTCCGGGCTTGGGTGATACCCGTCAGGGTGATGGCAGTGGCGGGCGCCGAAAAATCAATTGGATATTTCCAAACGACGTTGTAAGCCGTGTCAGAGAAATAAAGATAAGTGCCGTCATCCGTAATCCCGAAGGGATAGAAATTAGGATAGGAGGTTTGGATCATTTTGAGGACCGGAACAAAAGTCGCTCCCTGCTTTTGGAACACCCTTATTTCATGCCCCTCCGAATCCGCCACGACCACGGTGGTCCCCGCGTTGTTGGCCCATAGGGACCGAGGGTCCGTCATGGGCCCCGAAACCGAAGCCGCTCCTCCCGATCCATTGAAGGAAGCCAACTGGGCGTAAACTCCATCATTGTTGAATTCGTAAACATAGCTGTCCCCCATGTCGCTTACGAATATATGGCCCGAACCGTCCATAGCCACTCCCGAAGGGTTCACAAAAGCCGGACTGGCGGTGGTGGAAATGGAGGAAACTGGGGCTGAAACCGGCGACAAGGCGGCCTTACTGTAAATGGAGAACTTCCCATGGAAGGTATCGCAAATGTAGAAATTATTGGCGTCGATCTTGACGTCCTGGGCGTTATTGAGATAGGTCACGACCCAGCTGGAGGTACAGCATCCGGGCGTGAAAGTAAAAGTGGGCGTCGGACTGATGGTAAAAGTTGGGGTTGCCGAAGGCGTTAAGGACCCGGTCGGCGTGGGGGTCGGTGACGGGAAAGGTTGGAAATAAATGAGAACCCTGTCCCGGTTCAATTCCGACACGTAGAGGTTGTTTTGGTCATCGAAATTGGCGACGGTGGAAGCGGGTCCGTAATCCCGTAATTGGGTGAGGGGACTGTCGCTCGTCAAGGGGTTCTGAAGGACCACCGGATAGGGGTCCACACACCACTGTTGCGCCAAATTTCCCACCACCATCCGGCTGTCATCGGAGTTGAAACCGGGTTCCCAAGGCCCGCAGATTCCTCCTGGGGTCTGGCCTCCCTTTACGGTGAAATTCGTGAGCCCCCCGGCGCCATAAACCATATCCGCGGGTATTCGATAAGCCACGCTCCCGCTGGCAACGCTGACCGCGTTATCGATGGTGGTTTTGTTCCACCGTAACATGCGTCCGTTGCCCACATCTTCCTGCGCCACATCGGAAAGGTACAGGTTGTGGTTGTGATCGAATTTGAGCGCTCCGGGACTGAACAAACCGGTCCGGCTGGGAGGTTGGGTGCAGGAACCCGAAGTGTGGTCCCCCACCAGGTTCCCCGTATCGTTGCAATAGGTGTTCGTGACATTGCTTTGCCCCAGGATCACGTCCACCTGCGGGGTAGTCAAGGGATTCCGGATCCGGAAGACACGGTTATTGTAGGAGTCGCTGACCCATAGGTAACTTCCCGTTGGGTCGTTGGGGTCCACCGCAAGACCGTAGATGAAATTCCCAAAAGGCGTGGGCAAAGCGATGGTCACGGACCCTCCCCCCAATAAATTCACGACCGTTCCACCGGAAGGGCTGAGTGTTCCCAAGGTCATGGCCGCCGATTGGAGGTTCGTCAAGGGAAGGTTGTACATCTCGACCCAACTATTGAGGCCGGAGATGCGGGCCACCCACAAATGGCCGGCACGGTCGGACGCGATCCTCGTGATCTGATTACCGGCCTGATTGTAGGGGTAGGCGGTCCCCGCGATCCCATCGGCCGGTTGTCCGTTGGAAAGGCCCGCGGGACCGCCCCCGGGCATGTTCCAATACATGAGCCTGAATATATCCGCGGCGATGACCTGGGTCTGGGTCACGCTCCCGCCCGAAATGACGACTCCTTTACAGGAGAACATCCCGTAGTTCCCGCATAGATTTTTCTCGGCCGGTTCGAAAGGCTCGAAAAATCGCGCGTCCGCCGAATGGGCGGTCCCGATCTGGGGCGTCGGTTGGGGGCCCGGAAAGTGCCAAACATCATTGAAATTGAACGATTGAAGATAGACATCGTCGTTCGAATTGTTGACGCCAATCCCCCCATAGGTATCGTGGAAATACCAGGGATTTGGCATCGTCGATCCCGAGGGTAGCGGCCCTGGAAAAGTGAAACTGAAACTAGGCTTGTCCCCGGCGGCCCCGCCCGAAGGGACGCCGAACTGGTCGCTCAACAGGACCTTCCGTGGAACGAAATTCAAGCTCGAGGTAACCCCCCCGTTGTTCACGAACAGGACGGCTTCGGCCGTACCCGTATCGTTCACCCAAATACCGCCGGTCCCCCCTCCGGTAACAGGCGCGTCCAGTTCCAACCCCACCGGGACGTTCAAATACTGGGTGACGGCGTAGTCGGCGCTGCCATCGACGTTGTAGCTGGGGCCATGACCGCCGGAGCTCTTGGGCGTATAGACCAAGACCCTGCCGATATAGATCGGGTTTCCATAAGGGCTGCCATATCCCATGGAAGTGGGCCGGCCATCTTCCAAAATATCGGAAACATAGACATTGCCATAACCGTCGACTCTCACCGAAGTGGGCATCCATATATGGGTCAGGTCAGTCCTGTCATTGTAACCATACAAGGTCCCACCAATGTTCTGATACAGGACGGGCGACGCGGTCGAAGTGGTGAAGCTCCCTTGACCCAATACGACGTCGGCGATGGTCTCCGGCGCGGAGCCGCCCAAATTGGGGAACCGAAGGACGCGGTTGTTGGCTTCGTCGGCGACCCAAAGATTACCCCAGGGATCGATGGCCACCCCAGCGACATATTCGGGGAAGGTATTACCAGGAACGCTATTATTGAAAAGACCCAAGGTAAAACTGGTAGGTGCGGAATTGACACCGGACAGGTTTTGGTTATACCAATAACCGGTAAAATCGGTTTGGCCCCAGACATGGTCGGCGGTTTGCCCATTGGCGAATCCCGAAATTCCCGGACTGTATCGCAGGACTCGATTGTTGTAATAATCGGTCACATAGAGATTTCCCTGGGGGTCAACCGCCATGGTGGCCTGTGAATCTGCTTCCAAAACCGATTGGGAACGGGGATTCAAGGTACACAGGCAAGCGGCGTTGGCAGACGGTAGGTTGGGGTAATTCCAACTGCTGGAATCCCAATTGCAGGAGGAATGGTGGAAATCTAATTGTCCAAGGACCGCATCCGCGCCTTGATTGACCATTCCATGGGCATCGGCATTGGACAAGGCGTTGGCCAAACTGTTGTAGACCAATACCCGATTGTTGCCGGAATCGTAGACAAACATCCTATCGTGAGCCGCATCCACCAAAACGCCGCCGGGATTGAAAAGGTAATGGCTATCGGGCTGGTTCGGCGTGACCTGTCCAAAAGCGGCATTGAGGACCCCTGTCGCGAGGTTCCCCGTGTCCGCCTGGCCCAGGATGCGGTCGGCCCAAAGGTCTCCCGCCCCGTCCCGGACAGGTTGGGCTTCGGGAAAAAGGGGAAGGGACAAAAAGAAAATCGTCATCAGCGCGGCAAGAACCGGGTTGCGGGGACTTGAGTGCCTGTCGAAGATAATAGCAAGCCGTCTAATAAGATCATTCACTATAGAGGGTCCTTTTGAAACCCTTCAAATATGGGTTTTGTCCCACCCCTGCTTAATCATTTGACCGAAAAACAGCCGATATGCCGAAGAGTATACCACTTAGAGCTTTATCCGGCTTTTCCAAGTGGCCTTTCCCCTAAAAACCTCCAAATTATTGGCCAAGCCTTCCGCAATACTTCTCGTTGTCCAATCCGGGTCCCCGTCGTGGACAACCTTAAAGATCGTCTTTTGGTAGCCACAAAACCAATCCAACGAAACTTTGGAAGATCAATGTAACTTGTCCTTGGACTCTGGCTCATTTTTCTCAACGTTCCCCATCGCCTTGAGGAATTTCGCCTTGCTTCCATGCTTTGCCCGGCGGCCTAAATATTCATCAGTCATCAATGCCGAAACTTTTTCCGCGAGAGCTAAGGTGATCATTTGATTGATTGAAACATGTTCCTTCCCCGCCATTTCCCGAACAGAGCGGTGAAGGTTATTCGGTAATCTCAAACTAATTGCGCTCATTTAAGGCCTCCTAAAATCTTCAAAATTTCCTGTGGTGAATAAATCTTTAAACCCCAAGCCTCTATCCCTTTGAAATCCCGCCTGTTAAAAGTGACGATCCCGCTTGCTTCCGAAGCAACCGCCACTTCCAAGACCATGTCATCTCCCGGGTCTTTCAAACACGGTCTCCAAAGGTAATGAACTTTACAGTGCCTCGCTTCGGAACAGAGATAATCCAAAATATCGTCTTTTTCCGCTGGCGAAAGTTTGATACCACAATTTGGATTTTTAATTGCGGCTTCATACTCCAATAACAACGACACCGACAATTGAATTTGAAACCGATTGTCCCCTACCGCCAATAATAAGCGGTGCGAAGCGCCTAGGCGCGACCTTAAAGCGGAGACGAGAATGTTGGTGTCCAGTACAATTTTCAATGGTTTCACATTGGTATTATATATGATACCATATTTACATCAAACAAATTACTATCCATTTTGCCTTTAAATTATTGTTCCTTCAGGGTCCCCGTCGTGGACAAGGTTTGTCTTAAAATTTCAACGAAACTTCAGCTGCTGGAACCAAACGGAAGGCCGGATTATTCAATAAAGTAAGCCTCATCTTGAAATCACTGGCCGCATGTTTATTTGTGGCCTCACCATTGATATCAGCCGAGCAGATTGGAGCGTCAATGACAGAAAAGAGCCAGCAAGCCGCAAAAAGGGAAAAGCCACCGAGGCGTTGATAACCATAGCCATATTCTGCGTCGATAGGTGCATCCAAAAACAAAAGGACACCAGTCAAACAACCTAAAGTTTGAATGCTTCCCTTGATAACCTCTGGTGTCGTCCCGTTGTAATACTGACCTAAACCCGGAATAATCGCGGACATAATAAGTGATTTGACAGGAGATTTCCCTTCTTCAGCCCGAACCATATTTCCAGGTAAAACAGAAAAAAATACTACTCCAAAAAATAATCTTAATAATTTCATTTTGATGTCTCCTCAGATCGGGCAGGCCAATCGGCGCTTATTTCATTGGTCGGGTAGACTTGGACAGTTT
>PLZG01000087.1 GCA_003152075.1 candidate division FCPU426 bacterium | reverse complement strand
CACTTACTGGTTGAATTCAGCCTTTGATTTTAAAATTCGGCCCAAAAGCGGACAAGATTATTACTATTTTCGCGTGATATAATGAACGAAATTTTTCAAAGGGGGCGATATGGGCCTGATGGACATGTTTGGAAAGAAGAGCCCGCTGGTGGATTGCCAGACTTACCTTTCAAATATCACGGGGAAGCTTTCGGGAGCGCCTCAGGCCACCGCTGATGGCGATTTCAGCGTGTGGTTCGTCCCCGACAGTAAGCAGTACTTGTTGAACCGGAATAAAGTTAAAAATTCCAACGACATGCTGGAACTCAAGGTGAGGCTGATCTCCTCCTACCGGCAGGCTTTCACGGAAGCCGTGGCCGGCATAGCCAGTCAGCCGGTTTTCGCCACAGGCGTCCTGATCAACGACGACTCGAAGGGCGGTAAGGCTGAAATTCGCCCCTTGGACATGCTTTATGCTCCCCTAAAATCGGAGCAGTATCCGAGTTGGTTCAAGGAGATCCAAAAAAACTTGAAGGACTCAAGCGCCGTTGCGGTTTATCGGATTGTGGCGGCCACCGACGCGACCAAAACCAACAAACCTCCCCAAACCGAGGAATCCCGCGCGGTCCGTGCCACCTTTCCTTGGCCCAACAAACCAAACTTCCCCAAGATCAAAATTGATTTTGAGGTCCGGGCGGGCGTGAACGTCAAAGCCGACTTTAAACTTAATAACGACCTCATGCGGCAGAAGATTGAAATGGACCTGGGATTGGAAACCATCAAGGAAGATGGACCAGGGGTTTTTGTGGGTGATTTGGTGATTTATTGGGGTAACGAGTAAAGATGGGTGGCGATTATCAGTTTCTGGTCACCACTAAAACCGAAAAAGTCCAATAAACCGCTAATTATTTTGTCAAAATCTGACAGATGAAAGCTGACTTCGTTGAACTGGTTTTATCAAGTTTTCCCCTCAAAAGCCGTTAGAATATTCAACTTTTGAAGGGAACCGTATCATGACTTCGTCTCAACGCCTTACCACACTATTAACACTTGGATTGGTTTTAGCCGTTCCGGCTTTAGCTTTTTCTCAAGTCAATACCCCAACCAACAGCTTTACCCTTACGGCTACACGTACTCCCAGTAATTCTCCCACGGTGACCCCAACCCGAACGCCCAGCAATAGCCCCACGATTACCCCGACCCGTACCCCCAGCAACACCCCAACTAATTCTCCCACGGTGACCATAACCCGAACCCCAAGTAATAGCCCCACGATTACACCCACCCGTACTCCCAGTGACACCCCCACCATAACCCCCACCATTACGAACACGGGCACTTCCACTTACACTTTTGCCCCGACGGATTCATTCACACCCAACGCCACCCTGACCCCGCCTTGCGGGGGTTCTTCCAATGTTATGGGAGTCACTACTGCGTCATTTTTAGGTTCTTTTTCAAATAACATGAGAGCCAGCATGTTCAAGTTGAACGCACCCGCTACTGTTTTTAGTTTGTGGCTGTACAGTGGAAATCCCGGTTACCATGTCATGACGGGGATATACAGCGGAACAGCGGGTAATATTGGATCCCTTTTAGTCTCTTCTTCCCCGCAAACTATGGTATTTGGATGGAACGGTTTTCCCATCACCCCCACTTATTTAAATCCAGGCACCTATTGGCTTGCCTATGACTATCAAGCAACTGGTTTCACGGTTTATACCGCCCCTTCTTCTATCGCCAACACTTTGGCTTATTCCAATGGTACGGTACCTTTTGGCACCACCATGCCCGTCAATATGCCAATCACCATTACCTATGATTCACCACAACCTACCCCGGTACCCTATGTTTATGATTCTATTTACGCGGTTTATTGCGACGCGCCTACGGCCACGCCAACCCCCTCCTACACCCCTACCCCTAGCTTCACCTTTACGATAACTCCTACTCTCACCAATAGTCTTACCCCCACCGATACCGGTACTCTTACCCCCAACACCTTTAGCCCCACAAACACTTATACCTTTACTCTGACACCCACCAACACCATCACCTACACCATTACGGCCACCCCCAACCTTTCCTTGACCCCCGATTGCGGGGCCTCTGCGGTCATTTTCGGAGGAACCAGCATCGCGGGCGCGCCGGTCACCGCGGGATATATCGCCGAGATGCGGGCATCCCTTTACACCATGCCCTCCGATGGGACAATTGAGACCATCTCCCTTTACGCCATGGCCGCCGACGCCGGTTACCGGGCGAATGTGGCAATCTATACCAATAATGCCGCGACAACTACCATGGGAACTTTGGTGGCCCAGTCGGGATACTCCATGGGTAGTACTGTGATCAACCCCCAAATTCTAACGGCGGGCTGGAATGTTTTCCCGATTCCCAACTCTCCTGTGACGGCGGGTGACTATTGGCTGACCTATACCTTCTCAAGCTCTCCCGTCACGAATTATTCCTTGGTTCCCCAATTTTCGGTCTCAATTCATTCCTTGGCCTGGGTCAATTCACCCGCTTCCTGGAATTTTCCCGTCAGCATCGCGAGTTGGGGGCCTCTTTACGTGGACCACGAGCTTGATCCCATTTACGCGAGCTATTGCCCTGGGGTGGTTTATACCAATACTCCTACACCTACTTTTACGCCAACCTTAAGCCCCACTCTCACGAATACATTTACACCTACCATTACTGGAACTATCCTTACCAACACTCCGTCCTTTACTCCGACACAAACTTACACACCGACTATCAATTCAAGCCTGACCCCCGATTGCGGGGCATCCGCCGTTTCATTCGGGTGCGCCAATATCACTCCAACCCCTATCTACGTGAGTTACATCTCCGAATGGTGGGGAACCCGCTATACCATGCCCTCCGATGGAACGATTGAAACCATTTCCCTCTATGCTCCTCCAGGGGACGCGGGGTACCAAGCGAATGTGGCGTTGTTCGCCAACAATGCGGCCACCACCACCATGGGAAATTTGATAAATCAATCGGCTCCTCTGACTCTGACGGGGGGTTGGAACGTATTTAAAATCCCCAATTCTCCTGTGACGGCGGCAGACTATTGGTTAACCTATATTTTTAACAGTTTCCCAGTCACGAATTATTCTTTGGTTTATATTTCCTCGCCCACCCCAAGTCCTAACACGGAGGCTTATGGAGTTTTTGTTCCTTCTTGGACCTATCCTTCTAACGCGGCCACCATGCAACCCACCTATATCAGTGGTTATCAACCCATTTACGCCAACTATTGTCCTGGGCCAGTCCTTAGCTACACCCCCACCAATACCCTCACGGTGACACCTACTTCCACGGTTTCAAATACCGCTACTAACAGCCCCACCTTGACAGTAACCTCTACGGTCACCAACAGCTCCACCCCGACCGTTTCGATGACCGCGACACTTTCTTCCACAACCACCCCATCCAGTACCCCGACCTTGAGCCCTACGAATAGCCCAACCCAAACGCCGACGAACAGCGCGACCGCATCCCCGACCCCGACAATAACCTCAACATTTACCTTTACCATGACGGGGACCCTTAGTCCTTCCGCCACCTTCACGTCCACTTACTCACCCACCCCCAGCTTTACCAGTAGTCCCACGCCTTCTCCCACCACTACCCCAACCTTAAGTCCCACGAACAGTCCTACACTGACACTGACGAATAGCCCGACCCCATCGCCAACCCTGACGGTAACCCCAACAATCACCCTAACCATGACAGGGTCCTTAAGCCCTACACCCACAATTACCTATACACTCACCTTTACGACCACTTATTCGCCCACCCCCAGCCTTACTAGCAGTCCCACCCCTTCTTTCACATTCACACCGTCCCTCACCTTTACCCCTACCTCTACTCCTACTTCCACTTACACCTCAACCTCTACCTGGACAATCACCTCCACGCCCACCATTACCTCCACTCCCACGCCCGGTGTCGCAATCTTGATGACCGCCTCGGAATCCGTGGCCAATATCAACGACATTATTACTTACACCATCACTTTGAACGTAACGGGTGGGCCAGTTAGCAACATCACGGTGTCGGATGTGTTACCCATCCATTTGAACCTGGTGGGTTTTGGATCGGTCCCTTCGGGTGGGACCACGTTTGGTTGGAATCTATCCACCCAAACGGCGACCTGGACTATCCCCTCTCTTGCACCAGGAACCTATATCATTACGTACCAGGCCCAGGTGGATAGTACAACCCCACAGGGAACGGTTCTGACTAACAACACCCAATTGACCTATCCGGGTTCTTCCAAGACCACCTCGTTCAATGTGACCTTAGCCATGAATGCCCCGGTCCTTTATCCCAACCCCATCAAAGGCGGTGGTCCATCTAATTTGCAGGTAGTTTTCGGCCAGACGCAGGACTTCGTGACCATCAAGGTTTTCACGACGGCCTTTCGAAAGGTCTATGACGACACAGTTAAATCCGTGCCGGTGGGGACATTCCTTTACAGCCTGGACCCGGACAATTTCAAAGGTTCAAGGGCGGCGAATGGGCTTTATTACGTGGTTATCACGACCCCTTCCAATAAATGGGTGTCTAAGCTATTAATATTCAGGTAGAAGAAGTCGACAGCATGCTAAACGACCAACAAATGGAGAAAGCAATGGAGAAAGCCACATTTGGTGCCGGATGTTTTTGGGGAGTGGAAGAATCATTCCGCCAATTGAAGGGAGTTACCTCCACGGCGGTAGGCTACGAAGGTGGGCTCATGAATAATCCGACCTACAAGGACGTTTGTACCGACCGCACAGGCCACGCGGAAGTGGTGGAAGTGGAATTCGATCCCAAACAAGTTTCCTATGAACAACTACTTGAGGTTTTTTGGCATTCCCACAATCCCACACAATTGAACCGGCAGGGGCCGGACGTAGGCAGCCAATACCGGTCCGCGATCTTTTTCCACAATCCAAAACAGGAAAAGGCGGCAAAGGAATCCAAGGACAAACTCCAAAAGACCGGCTACAAAAGTCCCATCGTGACCCAAATCGTGCCCGCCGCGGTTTTTTGGAAAGCGGAAGATTACCACCAGCAATATTTGGCGAAGCGCGGTTTAGATAACTGTCATATCTAGAAGCGGATACAGTGCGCCAGGTTCTTTGCCTCTAAAAACTGTACTTAAATATCCTTTAAATTCCCCCCAAAATAGGCCTAAACAATACATGAACCTCGAAAGGCTTTGCGCTAGAATCTCCTCCATCAAGAGTCGCCTTTGGGGGGCTCAAACTGTTAAAAGGATGGTTGAACAATAACCGATGAAAATAAAGCCTTGGATCAGCGAAGCGTTAGAAGTTCGAGAGAGCGGGATGGAAGGGAAGGGTGTTTATTCAGTCCGCGATATTAAAGAAGGTGAAGTCATCGGTGTTTTCGGGGGAATCGTCATCCCCGAGGAAGAGATTGACCATCTCACCCGCACGGTTCCGGCGGAAAAACTCAATATTGACCACGCGATGTACATCTACCCCGGCTTTCTCATGCTTCATGATTATGAGAACGGATGCGATCCACTTTGTTTTGTCAACCATTCCTGCGATCCAAGCTCCAAAATCACAAACGGTATTATCCTTATCGCCATTCGGGACATAGCCGCGGGCGAGGAAGTCAGCTGGAATTACAAAGAAACCGATGATATTGGCAATTGGAGCTATGAGTTTAAGTGCCAATGCGGCTCACCCAATTGCAAGGGGATGGTTCAGGTTGGACCCCAATATCGAGTTGAGGCGAACGCGATAAGGAATTAGGAGCCAGTTTCGAGTTTTAAAACCAAGAAATAAGTAAAATAAAAGCCGGGTTTCCTAAAAAGGAAGACCGGCTTTTTTATTTACATCAAATTGCCAGCAAAACGCACTGTTTTAGAATTAAAAGTTATCCACAATTTGAATCGAGCCCCCAAAAAATCCCATGAAAAACTTCAGGTTTTAAACAAAAAAGCCGTTATTAAGTAATGGAGTACTAGGTTCTTACAACGCTTAGGCTTCCGAACTTCAATTGAACGGTTAAATCATGGGCCTTCGGGCGATGTTTAGTTCCATATCCGGACTCCAGTCCGACAGCGTTTGGCTGGACGTCATTGGAAACAATATTTCCAACACCAACACGGTGGCCTACAAGGCCAGCCGCGTGGAATTCGCGGACCAACTCAGTCAAAATCTTACGAATGGATTCGGGGCCAACTCTTCCAATGGGATGGGGGGTCAGAACCCCCAGCAAGTGGGGTTGGGAACCCGTGTGGCGTCCATTCAAACCCTGTTTTCTGAAGGCTCGACTCTTACAACAGGAATTTCAACTGACATCTCTATCCAGGGGGACGGATTCCTAGTCGCCAAAAGCGGGGACCAGACCTACCTGACCCGGGCAGGGAATCTTAACTTCGACAGCCAGGGCAACCTGGTAGACCAAAATGGGGGACTCATCCAGGGGTTCAACGCGACTCTTCAATACGACCAGACGCCGCTTGTTTCTGCCATTCCCGCCCTTCCCCCTTTTGTGATACCTCCAGCCGGTTATAACGGGAATCCCCCGCTTTTCATCACGACCGCTTCCATGAAATTGGGCTCTACCAATACTAACCACCTCACCAATATCCAAATCAACCGGGATATGACCACGCCGCCAAAGCCCACCACCGAAGTTAAGTTCCGGGGAAATCTGGACTCGTTTCAAAAGGCGAATGTCCTGGACCTGCTTCCGGGTGGAATCCCCTCGCTTCCCATAGGTACAGCTATGGCCATCGGTATTTTCTTTGGCGGCGGTCTTGCCAATACCATTGATACTACCCGGATGACCGTCACACCCACCGCCGGGGGCGGATTCACCTTAGCGCAGGTTTCCAACCTTTCCACCACTCCGGCGGGATTCAATTCTCCGGTTCCCCTGGAGAATTTTTTCACGAATTTGACCACGATAAAGCAAAACGCGGGTAATTACGCCTGGGAACAACAGCCGCCCGTTCCCCCGGCCGATACGGTGACGGAAACGGTTTATGATTCTTTGGGAACTCCACGGCAAATAACCGTTCAGTTTTACCAAGTTAACGACTTGGGATCTGGGGGTATTAATAATCCCAACGGTCCTAACCAGACCTGTTACGCTTGGTACGCTTTTGATACGACGGGCGGGCAACCCGTTTCAACGGCGAACCTATTGGGGGGAACGAGCATCTTTCAGGGCGACTACTTACCTTACAACCGCGGTAACCCTGCCCTTCTTTTTGCGGGGGATTTTGTTTGGTTCAATACCGATGGCTCTCTGGCGGGTAGCGGCGGCACGGATGGCTTTGGCGGCCCCCCGGGTCCCGCCTTCAATTTTATGGACGTGCCACGCGTTTACCTTCCGCCCAGTAACCTTCCCCTGCCTCAAGGCGATGTTTCCCCCCTGCCAACCCAAGGAGCGGAAATTATTCCGATCGACTTGAATTTTGGGACCTTTGGACTTTTGGGGCAGGGTAAAAGGGATGGTGTGACGGGCGACGCGGAAGGGAACTATCAGATAGTGAATGGAGTGAACACCTATGTTCCAAAACAAACCGTTTACGCGACCTCGCAGAACGGTTATTCGGATGGAATTCTACAAGGGTTGAATTTCGACCAGGCCGGGATCATTCAAGGAACTTTTTCCAACGGGCAAATCTTGAGTTTGGCCCAGTTGGCCCTGGCCCAACCCCAAAACCCGGAAGGTTTAGCCAAAACCGGTAACAACGGTTACTCACTTTCACCTAATACGGGGCCTGTTCCCATAGGCTTGCCGGGTCAGGGAAACTTGGGAAAAATCCAGGGGGGGTCCCTTGAGGGTTCCAACGTTGACTTGACGAACGAGCTTTCGAATATGATCATCGCCCAAAGGGGTTTTGATACCAATTCTCGAATGATTTCGGTGGTGAACGAGACATTGAATACCCTCAGCCACTTGGGACAGTAGAGATAAATAACGGTTCAAACCATCCTGAGAGCACTTGAAAACAAGCCAAAGAGTCCCCTACTACACATCTGATTTTCATTTCCTCCAAATTCCTAGGAAACAATAGGCTTGTCGGGGCCGAAAAGACTCCGCAAGCTGCAAAAATCTAGTTTAAAATGGTAAAACCTCGTTAAATAAAAAAGCCGTTATTCAGTTGGGTGTCACTTCTTAACCAACGCCTTTCCTCCTGAAATTCAATTGATGGGTTAAATCATGGGCCTTCGGGCGATGTTTAGTTCCATATCCGGACTCCAATCCGACAGCATTTGGCTGGACGTCATTGGAAACAATATTTCCAACACCAACACGGTAGCTTACAAGGCCAGCCGCGTTGAATTTGCCGACCAACTCAGCCAAAGTCTTTCAGGGGGATTTGGGGACAACTCTTCCAATGGAATGGGAGGCCAGAATCCTCAGCAAGTGGGTTTGGGGACGCGCGTGGCCTCCATTCAAACCCTGTTTGCCGAAGGCTCGACCATTACAACGGGAATTTCAACGGACATTTCCATTCAGGGGGAAGGTTTTCTCGTCGCTAAAAGCGGGGACAGGACCTACCTGACCCGGGCGGGAAATCTCACTTTTGATAGCAATGGCTATCTGGTGGATCAAAACGGGGGGCTTATCCAGGGCCTCGGCGCCACCATTCAATATAATAAAAATATCATTAATTCTTTTTCCTCCGTATTCGGACAGCCAGCCGTCGTTACCAGCGCCGATTTGGAGTTGAATAATGCGGCTATCAATAACCTCACCAATATCCAAATTAACCGCGACATGACCATTTCCCCCAAGGCAACCACCCAAGTTACCTTTAAGGGAAACCTTGATTCCTTCCAACAAGCCACCCAGCCCGGAGGAATCTTTGACTTGAACCCAGGGGGGGTTCCCATTCTTCCGCTCGCGACTATGATCAATCTAATCGGCCTTCCCGGAGCCCTCGACACTACTCGACTCACAACTCAACCTTTAGCCGGCGGGGGTTACGCTTTGGCGCAGGTGCAGAATCTGTCCATTCCCTTTCCTGGAACAAATACTCCATATCCCATCACCAATGGGATTCTTTTCCTCCTTTCCGAAGCCAAGGCGGCCGGAGGAAATTACGCATGGGATAAACAGCCTCCCATTCCACCGGCCCAGCAAATAACCGAAAATGTTTATGATTCCCTGGGGAATCCCCGCCAGATTACGGTTCAATTTTATCAAGTGAACGATTTGGGCGCGGGTGGAATCAATAATCCTAACGGACCCAACCAGGTTTGTTACGCTTGGTACGCCTTTGACACCTCTGGCGGCAAGCCCGTCAGCACGAATAACCTGCTGGGAGGGACCGGAATAGGGGAAGGGGACCTGGGTGATGTTTTCGTCAGTTATGACCGGGGACAATTCAATACGGCGTTCGCGGGAGATTTCTTGTGGTTTAATACCGACGGATCACTGGCTTCCAGTGGGGGAATCGGCGGGCCCCCTGCCCCTCCAGGAACCCCAAATTTTATGAGTATCCCAAGGGTATATTTACCCCCCATAAACCAAGCTTTTCCCGTTTCACCCATCCCGACTCAGGGAGCTGAAATCACGTCCATTGATTTGAATTTTGGAACTTTTGGACTTTTAGGGATTGGAAAGCGAGATGGGGTTTATAGCGACGCGGAAGGGAAGTACCAAATTGTGAATGGAGTAAACACTTATGTTCCGAAATCCACGGCTTATTCAGCCTCGCAAAACGGCTATTCGGATGGAATACTACAAGGCTTAAATTTCGACCAGGCGGGTGTTATTCAAGGAACTTTTTCTAACGGGCAAATCTCAAGCTTGGCCCAATTGGTCCTGGCCCATCCCCAAAATCCAGAGGGCTTGACCAAAATCGGGGACAACGGTTTTGCACTATCCCTCAATTCTGGCCCTGACCCCATTGGGTTGGCGGGCCAAGGAAACTTGGGAAAAATCCAAGGGGGTTCCCTTGAGGGCTCAAATGTTGATTTGACAGTTGAGCTTTCGAATATGATCATTGCCCAAAGAGGTTTCGATACCAATTCTCGGATGATATCGGTGGTCAACGAGACCTTGGATGTCCTCAGTCGTTTGGGCCAAAGCCAATAAATAAATCCTTTCCTCCTTAATCTTTTTGTTCCAAAAAACATTATGCCGATATCGGCATAACGTCCTTAATGCCGCGTCCCGGATTATGCCGCGTGGCTCAAGGATTCCCGTTGAATTGGGCCCCGAAACCACGCAGTCATTCGGCATAATCAAAGTGCCTCAAGGAAGGCAAGCAACTTGTCATTAGGGCGATAACGCCCCGGCCTACTTGAGGTTGCCGCCAAGCTGGATAGGGCTTTTTCCTTGATTCGAAGATCCGCATGCATATAAACCTGCGTGGTTTCGACGGACTCATGGCCAAGCCAGAGTGCGATCACCGATTGATCAACCCCGTGTTGCAACAGTTCCATTGCCGTACTATGCCTGAGGACATGCGGGCTGACTCGCTTTCCGACAAGCGATCCACATGACGCTGACGCCGATAACGTATATTTGTGGACGATGTGTTCAAACGCGTCACGGCTCATCCGGTCGCCCC
Organism: candidate division FCPU426 bacterium; assembly: GCA_003152075.1. Classification (GTDB taxonomy): domain Bacteria; phylum Oederibacteriota; class Muellerivitia; order Muellerivitales; family Muellerivitaceae; genus PALSA-1180. The sequence continues at coordinate 3,056 of PLZG01000087.1, read as the reverse complement.
TGATTGTCGGAAAGAGGGGATCGTTTTCAGCGCCCTGATGTTCCTTCAGCCAAAGTTCCATCAGTTTGGCGGTTTCCTGTCGGAGCGGCGTACACCGCTGTTTGCGCCCTTTGCCTTCACACCGGATATGAGCGCCAACTCCAAGAACGGCATCCCGCCGTCGGAGGTTGACCAATTCGGAGGAGCGTAATCCGGTTTGAACCGCCATCAGTAAGACCAAATGGTCGCGGCGACCAACCCAAGTTGTCCTGTCAGGCGCTTTGAGCAATGCTTCAATCTCCGGCTGATCCAAAAAATCCACGGTTCGACGGATGTAGCGTTTGCTCGGCATAGCCAGGATTCTTTGACAATGGAGCATATAGGCCGGTTCGCTCATTGCCACGTAGCGGAAGAAAGAACGGATGGCAGCCAGGCGAATGTTTCTACTGCGAGCACTGTTCCGTCGGGAGGTTTCGACATGGAGGAGAAAATCACCCACCAGTTCGGCATCTAGGTCTTCGATGCGGAGTTTCGTCGGGCTCTTGCCCCGTTTCTCACCCGCGAAACGAAGGAACAGACGAAAGGTATCACGATATCCGGCAATCGTATTCGGGCTTGCCTCCATCTCGTTGCGCAGACGGTCGGTGAAAAAGTGCTGGAGAAGTTCCGGGAAGGTAGATGGATTCATCATTGCACCTCCTTCGTTGAAGGACCTATCACCCGCCGAGAGGCTAGTTCCAGCAGTTCGGGAACCGACTCGATATACCAGTAGGTATGTTCCGGATTCCAATGACCGAGGTAGGTTGTCAGCTTGAGCATCTCTCGGGATGGGTCTTTTCCCGTGCGATACCAACTGATGAGCGTGCGAACAGCGAAAGTATGCCGAAGATCATGAATGCGGGGTCCCCGTCCATGTCTCCCGTACCGGGGTTTAAGTACGGGGCGCAGGCCAATGCGCTGACAAACGGTCGAAAAATCATAGCGAGCGTGGCCCCCGTTGAGACGGATACCGCCTTCCTTTACAAAAAAAGCTTGTGGGACGAAGCCCAGAAGCCGGTCGCGTTCACCGATATAGAGGTTCAGGTGGCTGACGACACTGCCCGTAATCGGAACTAGGCGCGCCTTTCCTCCCTTGCCTCGCCGGATTGTCAGTACACCCTGATCCAGATCAACATCAGCGTTGTTGAGGGAGAGCGCTTCCTTGACCCTGAGGCCTGTGGCGGCCAACAGTCCGAACAAGGTCGAATGGGTCAACGCACGCATACCGCTCTTCGATGGAAGCCCGGCCGCAGTCTCGATGATTTTCCTGATCTCTTCTTCGCTGTAGATATAGGGTTTTGGACGGCGAAGTCGGTAGGGAATGAGCCCTTTGGGTGGCACCTCATTCGCAGGATCGAGGCCGTGGAGCCATTGAGCAAAAATCCGAACGATCCCCAGGTAGCCGACCCATGTTTGCTGGCTGGCATGGCCAGAGGCTTTTTTCCATCGGAGGAACAAATCGATGGAAATATGTTCAGCGCCTTGCTGTTCGGCAAAGTCGATAAATCTTTGCAGTGTCGTGGCCGTCGTACTGAGGTCGAAGCCAAGACTGCGACGGATCGCCAGATAACGATCAAGTTCTTTTGCTAGTTGATTCATTTTGCGCCTCCCTCAACCGGCCAGGGTTGGGCGACCGAGCGCAAACCTTCAATGTCGAGTTTGGCGTAGATTACTGTTGATTCGAGGGATCGGTGGCGAAGCACGTTGCCTACTTCGGCAAGTGATGTTCCTCGCCGCACCAGGTTCGTTGCCAGGCTATGTCTTAGAACGTGGGCTCCCACGTATGGAATTGGCAGCCTCAGAGCGGCCTTGGCGAAAGCCTGCTTCAAGATGTTGTTGAGCATGCATCCATTGCAGAATGGCTTGTGTGGTGCCATGGTGGTGACAAATAGCGCCCGTGATGTCGTCACTCGGCCTCGCTGGATATAATCAGCCAGGGCCTCTACCACCTCCTGCGACAAGGGCATGCAATCGTGCCTCTGTCCTTTGCCCCGTATGAGAATCTCCCCGTCACGCCAATTGATATCATCAATTTGAATTGCGATCACTTCCGCTGGCCGAAGTCCCAACCGTGCCAGAAGAAGCACAATGGCATAATTGCGCCGACCTATAGGCGTATCCGTTCGGACGGCTGTAATCAAGGTTTCCACCTGTTCAGGCGTGACATATCGTGGGAGCGTTGCTCCACGCCGATGAGCCATCTTGGGGATGCTGGGAGCCAGATTGGTGGCTGTCCTCCCACTATTGAAGAGGAACAGAAAAAAGTTTCTTAGATGCGAGGGTAGGGTCTTGTCGAGAAATGGTTTTCCACGTGTGGCTAAATGTTGTATGAAGCTTGCAATGTCGATGGACGTTATCCGGGAAAGATCAACTTTATCGTCAGGGAAGCGGAATTCCAGGAATCGTTCGGCAAACCGCCGCCGAGCGTAGATGGTTTTCTCGGCGAGACCTTGTTGGCGGCGAAGATACTCTTCGTAATCCCGCCTGAGGCGCATTCGAGGAGTGTCAGCAACCACCGGCGGCAAGACCGGCTTTGCCACTCCCAACTCCACCAGGAATTTGACGAAACGTCGGGTTGCGCGGCCAGCCTCTTTCTTCCAGTACGACGGCCGATTCGACCTCTTGATAAGGTCAAGGGCCTGATCCTCATCAATATCCTTTATACCGACGCCAGTCTCTCTCATTAGCTGACCGAGAGCCACAAGGTACCAGCCATATTGGTAAATCCTCCCCCGACTGAAGTGCTGACTTTCCAAGTGGCTTCGGAACTGCTCCGGATAGTCGCCAAGTGGACCACCAATCGTCTCGCTTTCAGTGGGCCTGCTGTCTGCATTTATCGATCTCATTTCACTGCTCCTTTTGATTGAATTTCCTGCAAAGGAGCAAAAATAACACGGCCTTACCGCCATTCTGGCTGCCATGTCTTCATCTCAAGCGGCGCTCAGGTTGTGAGTTTTATGCCGGATGACTGTGTGGTTTCGGGGCCTAATTCAACAGGAATTCTTAAGCCACGCGGCATAATCCGGGACGCGGCATTA
>PLZG01000089.1 GCA_003152075.1 candidate division FCPU426 bacterium | reverse complement strand
ACCCACAACTTTTGCACAAGACCCTTTTGAATTATCAATTCTGAATTTTGAATGACGTTTGTTTTCCCCCACGTTTCTCCAAAAAACATAAAACGTGGGGAAAAACTTTCATCAACTTAAAACTTAGAACTCAAAACTCACACTTCGCCACATTATTTGTGGCGTTGAAGCCAACGCAGGGGATCCTGGGGCACTCCGTTTTTCCGAATCTCAAAGTACAAACTGCTTCCATAAAGGGAACCGGTGTCTCCAACGGTTCCAATCACCTGTCCCGCGACCACGTTCTGGCCTTCCGATATGTTTAATTCGGAGGCTTGGGCGTAGAGAGAATAATACCCTTGGCCATGGTCCAAAATCACTAACTTTCCATAACCTTTGAACCAGTCGGCGTATCGCACCAATCCATCCGCCACGGCATGAAAAGGCGTCCCCATGGGGGCCTTGATCTGAACGCCCGAATTGTCCACGACCTCGTTGAAGGTTTTGTCTTTTTGCTTCCCAAAAAAGGAGAGGATTTCTCCCGAAACGGGCCAATCGTATTTTCCCCTTTTCACCATCAAACCCGTGCCCGACGAGACAAATGCCTTTTGATTGTGCTTGGACACCGCAGCCCGGCGAAGCAGGAGGGAAACCTGTTCTTGAAGTTCCTGGGCCGCCTGTTTCGTCTCCGCGATCATCTGTTCATTGGTTTCCTTTTGACGCTGGATAGAGACCAAAAAGATCGTTTTCTTTTTTCTTTCGCGGGAATAATTGGATTCTTGCCGCCCCAAAACCCCGAGGATACGCTGCTTGTGCTTCTCCTCGTTGTTCCACAGGGACGAATCCTGCTCCAATCTCTGTTCGTGCAGGAGGGTCTGGGAAAGGAGTTTTTCGTTGCTTTGAGCGATCGTCAGCTCGAATTTTAGCTTCCGGGCGAAATCACCGAAGCTTTCCGAATCCAGGAGCCCGCCCAAAAAAGGCCTGCGGAAGGACATCCGGTAAAGGGCACGGAGACGTTGTTTAAGCAGCTGGCGGCTTTCACCCAGTTCCACCTGGTTGTTTTTCATTTCCCCCTGTAGCCGGTTGAGCCGGACTCGGGTTTCCACCAAATCCTGCTCATTAACTTCCTTTTCCCTTCGAAGGCTTCCTAATTTTTGATCGACCTTTTGTAGTCGGTTCAGGACGTTTTTTTCCTTCACGTGGGTCAAACGTTGCTGGCGTTCTTCTTCTTTTAACTTTTTTTTGAGGTCCGCCAATGTCTTTTTATTTTTGACGATGTCTTTTTTGATCAGGCCGGCGCTGGAAACCTGAGCACTACTTGCCGTTTGCGAAAACAAGGAGGACGGGTTCAATAAGAGCAGAAACAATACAGTGGGTAAAAATAAATTTTGAATTATGAATTTTGAATTATGAATTTTTGACATTTTCACTTCGTGAAAATCCTTAGTCGCACCTTACTTTTAAAATAAAACGAGAATCCATTGGATGGATTCATCCACAATTTAAAATTCATAATTCAAAATTGCTTTCATTGGAGTTCCTTAACCCACTTTTTTTGAAGGGCCAGGAAAGCTCCCAAAGAACCGAGGATCATTCCCAGCAGCACCAGGGTCATGTAGAGGCTCCACCATTCGCTGGAAGGTAGGGCTAATATCACGTCCAACCCTCCGTAATTTTTCAGGGCAACGACGGCCCCATGGCGAACGGCCTCCAAAAAGACCACCACCATCAGGGCCCCCAGAAAACCTTGGAAGACTCCCTCCCAAAGGTAGGGACCCCAGCGCATCCAAGTAGGCGCCCCCATACGGGAAAGGAGAACCAGGTCCTCCCTGCGGGCCCACAGGGCAATGGAGAGCGTGTTGGAAACAATGAAGAGTGCCGTCAAGAAGACGAACCCGCCTAGGAAAAACCCAACCCATCTCACCACACGGGTGATGTTGGAAACGGCTTCCCATTCGCTTTTGCCGTAACTAACTTCCTCGATCTTGGGGTCGCTTTTCAACTTCTCCACTAGGTCATCCAAATTTTCGGAGGATTCTTTCCGAAGCATGACGCTGAAAGAATCAGTCAGGGGGTTCTCCCCCAGGGCCTGGAGCATCCGGTCGATTTCCGGGTCCTTGCGGAATTCCTCGAGTGCGGCTTCCTTCGTGACGACCTTGACGGAAGCCACCCGCAGGTCGGCGTTCAACAGGTCCTGGACCCTTTTACGGTCCGAGGCGTCGGCCGAGGGCGTGAAAAAGAGTGCCATTTCGAATTTTTCCCGGGCCGATCCCAGGGCATGGTCCAGCACACGGGAAATGCCCAGGAAAAGGGAAAGCTGGATCAAAGTGGCCGCCACGATCACGATGACCGCCGTGGACAAGCCCCGGGTACGGAATATCTGTAAAAACCCTTCCTTGAGGACGAAAAAGAATCGGGAGATAAAGTTCATTCGGCGCTTCCTGTCTTTTCCTCGAGGGGATGTATCTTTCCATGTTCCAATTTCACCCACAGGATAGAGGCTTCACCTGCCATCCGCTTCGCTTCGCCCCAAAAGGACATTTGTTGTGTGGATAACACGACCGTGCTTCCCGCCTTGTTGAGCTCCAGAAGAAACTTGAACAACACCGAGGCCGCCTTCTCGTCCAGGCCCTGGAAAGGATCGTCGGCCAGCAGGAGCCTGGGCCTGAAGATCATGGCCCTCAGGGCTAGGACCATCCGTTGTTCCCCTGAGGAAAGATCCTTCGGTTTGGACTGGGCCTTGCTCCCCAGCCCAGCCCGGGAGAGCAATTTCGCGATGGCTTCACCCTGATCCTCGTTAGCGGCGCCCTTCACTTGGAGGATGAATTCAATATTCTCCTGAACCGTTTTATCGGGAAAAAGCTTCAAGTCGGGGAAGATCATGCCCACGTCGCAAAGCCACTTATGTTTCTCGGCGCTTTTAAGGTTGTAGATATCCAGGTGATCGACCCGAAGGACGCCTGAGGTGGGTTTTTCCTCGCCCCCCAGCATCTTCAGGAGGGTGCTTTTGCCAGTGCGGCTTTCGCCGATGATGGCGACAAAGGAACCTTCTTCGGCGGAAAAATAGGCGTCGTCCAGGACCTTGACGCCCGAGGAGTGAACCTTGGTGAGATGAAAAGCCTGAATCATCATGATAAGTAAATTAAGGCAGGACGCCCCTTATCGCAAGGGAAATGAGGCGTTAAGACGGCTCCTTAAGGTCACTTCTAAATTTCATCCTCATCCCGGCCTTCTTCCCTAACGGGAGAAGGCGGAGGACAAGAAACGCTGGTTCTTTATCCCCTCGCCCCTTGAGGGAGAGGGTAGGGTGAGGGGTGAGGTTATTTTTTGAAGTGTCCTTAAGGCTTTTGAGCTGCGGCCTTTTGCCGCCTGATGGCCCTGTAAATTTTTTTCGCCTGCTTGACGTTCCTCAAGTGCTCTTGAAGGGTCGTCGCAAAAAGATTGGAACCGTCCCCTTGGGCCACGTAATAAAGATAGGGCACGTCGGCAGGGTCCAGAACCGCCTGGAGTGAGGTCAATCCCGGGTTACAAATGGGAGTGGGTGGCAGGCCACGGTGGAGATAAGTGTTGTAAGGCGATTGGGTGCTGATCTGGTCGTTCGTAAACCAGGGGTTTTTGGTGTTCAAAACGTAATTCAAGGTGGCGTTCACTTGCAGCCGCATTTTTTGGCGAAGCCGGTTGTAAAGGACCCCGGCCACGATCGGGCGCTCTTGGGGCAGTTTAGATTCCTTCTCAACGATGGAGGCCAAAATAACCGCCTGATAGGGCGTGAGGTTCTTAACCAGGCATCGTCGCCCAAAATCATTCCCCACTGTGTCCTGGAATTGGTGGACCATGAGTTCCATTAATTCAGCCGGGCTGGCGCCCAGGGGAACCCGGTAAGTTTCCGGATAAAGGAACCCTTCCAAACTGGGGCCCTCAATTCCAAGTTTATTTAATAAAACGCTGTCTTCCGCGCTTTTCAGGAACTCGGCCACCGGGGCCACCTTCATGGTTTCCAGCTCCTGCGCGATCTGCTCTACCGTATAGCCTTCGGGCACCTTGAGAGCCAAGAGCTCGCTCTTTCCCTCGGATAATGTGGAAACCACTTCCCATAGACTCATGCGGGCATTCATCCGGTAGAGCCCGGCCTTGAGTCGCCTGTCTGCGTGGGTAACTTTGGTGAGGATACGAAACGGTAAGGCGAATTGAATGATTCCGCCTTCCTTCAGCTTGCGGGCGATAACCCTGGCACTATTCTTGGAATTAACGGGAATATCTACGTCTTTACTGGAAAGGAAAAAGATCGGCATAAAGATATAACCGAAGAAAAAAAATAGGATGGCAAGGGAGATGGCGTACCATTTGATGATTTTCATTTTTTACCCACCGGTATCAATTGGGCCCCTTCTAACGCTGATTTCAAAAGAATGGCGGCAGCAACTTTATCAATCTTCCCCTTACGGTCTTCCCTGCGCACATTCCCTTCGATCAGGCTTCGTTCAGCCTGCTTGCTGGTGAGGCGCTCATCAACAAAAAAAACCGGGACATTTAACCACCCAACGAGTTTAGTCGTGAAATCCCGGACCTTTTGAGTAGTGGCGCTTTCGGTGCCATCCATGTTGTAGGGCAAACCCACGATGACTTGGGTAACCTCATACTGATTCACCAACTCGCCGATAGCAGCAATGTCTTTTTGTGTTCCGGAGGCTTTCAAGACGGTGAGAGGTTGGGCAGTTATACCCAACGGATCGGACAAGGCCACGCCAATCCGCACGCTGCCTAGGTCCAGGGCTAACCAACGCTTCATTTCTTTGTTTTTATTTATCATCTGTCATTGCGAGGAATGCCCGCTGAATAGGCGGGCGAAAATGACGAAGCAACCCCAGTTTTAAATACCACGTTTCCATAGGAAACCCAACAACTTGAACCACCCATGAACTTGGGTTGCTTCGTCGCAAACTTCGCTCCTCGCAATGACAACTTAAGAAATTGCTTTTTCAAGAATAGTCGGCACCTGCCTCAAAGCTTCGTCCACTTTGGACGCGTCCTTGCCGCCCGCCTGTGCCAGGTCGGGCCTTCCACCGCCACCGCCGCCGGTGATCTTGGCCACCTCCTTCACAATATCCCCGGCTTTGACCTTACCAATCAGGTCTTTGGTAACGCCCGCGATAAAGGCGATCTGGTCGGGTTTTCCGCTCCCCAGAACAATGACACCGCTTCCCATCTTGGCTTTCAAGCTGTCGATCAACTGGCGCATACCCTCCGGGTCTAGTTCATCTGTGCGAGCCACCACCAGCGAAACACCCTTCACATCCTTCTTGGTCCCTAACACCTCATCCACCAGACTGCCTGCCAACTTGGATTTGAGGGAAGCCAACTCCCTGTCCTTGGCCTTCATTTCTTCAAGCAGGGATTGAACCCTTGCCTTCAATTCGCCATCCGTGCTTTTCAAGAGATGGCCGATTTCCTTGAGAGTATCTTCCTCCTGGCTGATCTTCGCCAGGGAGCCCTCGCCCGTAATGGCCTCAATACGCCGTACCCCGGAGGCTACAGAGGCCTCACTGAGGATCTTGAACAAGCCGATATCGCCCGTGCGGCCCACGTGAGTACCTCCGCAAAGTTCCATGGAAAAGCCCGGCACATCCACCACACGAACCCGGTCGCCGTACTTCTCGCTGAAAAATGCCATGGCTCCCTTTTTTTTGGCTTCATCAAAAGTCATTTCCTGCTTGGATACTTCGATATTGTCTAGGATGCGTTGGTTCACCATGTTCTCGATACGGCGCATCTGTTCCGGTTTGACGCCCTCAAAATGAGTGAAGTCGAAACGTAGGCGGTCCGGCCCCACATAGCTGCCGGCTTGGCCCACATGGGTCCCCAAAACCTGCCGAAGGGCGGCGTGTAAAAGGTGGGTTCCGGTATGGTTGCGCATAATGGCTCGGCGTTCACTTTCCTCCACTGTGGCCTCGACCTTTTGGCCAACCGCCAGTTTTCCCCGCTTCATAAAACACCAGTGGCCTACCAGGGTATCGCTGACCATTTGGGTATCCAGAACATCCACCCAGGAAACCTCGGCCGAATTGAACCCCTGCATCACGCCCTTGTCGCCAATTTGGCCGCCCTTCTCGGCGTAAAAGGGGGTTTGGTTCAGAAGCACAAAGCCATACTCGCCCTCGTTAAGTTTCTCCACGGGTTCATGTTTCTTGTCTTTGACACGAACGATCTGGACTACCTGGCCCAGATCCTTCATCTTTTCGTATCCCTTAAATATCGTCGCCGGAATTTTCGCCGCCAACTCTTTATAAAGGGGAGGAAGCATCGCGTCACCGCTTCCCTTCCAGGCCGAGCGGGCCTTTTCCTTTTGACCTTCCATGGCCTTTTGGAAACCCGCCTCATCCACCGACAGTCCCTTTTCCTTCAGGATTTCCTTGGTGATATCCAAAGGAAATCCGAAGGTGTCATAAAGCATGAAGGCTTCTTCCCCGGAGAGTGTGGAAGACTTGGCTTTTTTGAGGCCCTCTATCTTTTCAAGAAGACGTTCAGTTCCCGCGGCCAGGGTTTCGTAAAAGCGTTCTTCCTCAGCTTTGACCACGTTAACAATATGTTCCTTGCGGTCTTTCACCTCCGGATAGACACCACCCATGAGTTTCCCCACTTCCAAGGTGAGCGGGGATAAAAAGGGTTTATCAAAGCCTAGAAGTTTGCCGTGACGGATGGCCCGCCGCAAAATGCGCCGCAACACGTAACCCCGCCCCTCGTTAGAAGGAAGAACCCCGTCGGCGATGAGAAAGGTAGTGGCTCTCAGGTGGTCGCTGATGACTTTTAAGGATGTGTAGGTTTGGGAAGCATCGGGTTTAAAGGAAAGATTCGCGGCCTTGGCGATGGCGGTCACCAAGGAGGCCATGAGGTCCGTCTCGAAATTAGAGGGCACGTTTTGCATGACACTGGCCACCCGTTCCAGGCCCATGCCGGTATCAATGTTGGGTTTAGGAAGGGGTTTCAAGCTGCCATCTTCTTGCTTGTCAAACTGCGTGAAAACCAAATTCCAGATTTCAAGAAACCTTCCCGATTCTGCCTCTTCCTCGAAGTTTTTCGTATCACCTTTTTCGGGAGTTAAATCCACATAAATTTCGGAGCAAGGACCGCAGGGACCAGTAGGTCCCATGATCCAAAAGTTAGAGTCCTCTCCCATTCTTACGATACGCTCCGGTGGCAGCCCAGCGATCCTCTTCCAAAGCTCAATAGCCTCATCGTCCTTTTCATAAACCGATACCCACAAACGGGATTTTTCGATCTTGAGGATTTCGGTTATGAACTCCCATCCCCACTCAATGGCTTCCTTCTTGAAATAACCGCCGAAGGAGAAATTACCAAGCATTTCGAAGAAGGTGTGGTGTCGGGAGGTATAGCCGACCCGCTCCAAATCGCCCGTACGGAAACATTTTTGGCAAGAAGCCGCATAGGGCACGCTGTGGGGAAAAGGGATGGTGCCCAAAAAATAGGGTTTGAACTGATTCATTCCGGCGTTGGACAGTAAAAGAGAGGGATCGTTTTCGGGAACCAGGGAGGAGGATGGCACAACTTTATGGTTCTTGGATTTAAAGAAATCCAAATAGGCCTGCCTGATCTCGCTTCCGGTGGTTGGGACTTTCATAAAAACCTCGTTTATTTTTCGCCGCAAGGAAGGTCGGAATTATAACTGAAAACTTAAAGGGGAGCGACCCCGTTGGGCCTGGGAATAAGCGTTAATCAGGGGAAAATCTCAGAATAAAGGAGATTATTGAATCGCGTTCGCTTTGCCCGTGGCGGGATCATAGCCCACCCCGCCCGGAATATGGTCGATATATTCAGGAACTAGGTCTTGAAGTGTGGCGGGATTGGATCCTTTAAAGGATTGATACTTATTGATGGCGCCCTGGACAATTTCCACATTGGCGGTGTTGGCAACTGCCTGGGCTTTTTCCTCGGAGTGTTTCAGGCCTTGGGTGTAACCCGTGAGGGTAGCGTCCTTGGGCGTTTCAGGAACTTGGCTCCAAAGGTAATAACCGATCGCTCCCCCTACTAAAAGCACCACCGCGAATATTAATTTACCCATGCTCCTTACCTCCCCGCCTGACGGCCCTATTTTAAAAGAACGAGCATTTCACTAACTGCCTTCTCTAATCCTACCATAGAAGCCCGGGCAACGATGTTGTGACCAATGTTCAGGTCCTCGATTTCCGGCAAAGCGGCGATAGGTGTGACGTTTTGATAGGTCAACCCATGACCCGCGTGAACCTTGAGGCCCAAATTCGTACCCAACTTGGCGCCAAATACCAGCGACGCAAATTCCCTTTTGACGTTCCCACCCAAACGGAAGGACTGGCTATATTGCCCGGTGTGAAGCTCGATAAAAGTCGCTCCCAACCGCGCGGACAACTCGATGGTTTTAGGATCGGGAGTGATAAAGAGTGAAACCGGAATTCCCTTCCGCTGAATGGAGTCGATGGCTTTTTCAAATCGGGCGGGGGAGGATTTTAGATTGAGCCCTCCCTCGGTGGTCAACTCCTGGCGCTTTTCGGGAACCAAAGTCACCTGGTCCGGCTTTATCCGCAGGGCGATCTTGATCATTTCATTCGTCGCGGCCATTTCCAGGTTGAGTTTAGTTTTAACTGTTTTGCGGAGGGTGACCACGTCCCTGTCTTGAATATGCCGGCGGTCTTCCCTCAAATGCACGGTGATCCCCTGGGCGCCCGCCTTCTCAACGAGTCGCGCGGCCTCGATCGGATCGGGCTCCTCTTCCCCCCGGGCTTCCCGCAAAGTGGCAATATGGTCGATGTTCACGCAAAGGTAGGACATGGGCCTTAGTTTTTCCTCGATCTTTTTTTAGAACTATCAATAGGATTATTGGCCGTCACCAAACGAATCTTCACTTCACGAACACTCCCCGTCACGCCCTTGGGCAAGGACTGTATTTTAGGATGAACGATTATCTCTCCCTGGTTCGCCGGAGTGTCCTTCAAGCTCACGGTCGCGCTCAGGTCCTCCGGATCCAAATCCTGAATCGTTTCCTTGTTGCCAACTAATAACACGGAAGCGGAAGTCCGCACGTTAGGGTCCAGGTCCATCCCCGCCGGTATGTCAGTCACATCCAGGTGTAAAGTCATTTTCCGGTGTTCCAATACTTGCTTTGAATCCTGATAAGCCCAAAGAGCGCAGGCGATGAAAAGCGCCAATAATTTCAACCGAAGGTTCTCGAAAAGCCAGCGTCTCATTTTCAGTCCACCTTTGTCCCGTAAAGGGTCAGCATTTCTTCCAAAGTGTCCCCGTCGATTTCAGGAGTGATTTTTCCCGCCATGGCGAAGGCAATGGTATGGTTTTCCTCGGAAACTACGATGGCCAAGGCGTCCGTTTCCTCGGTAATGCCCACCGCCGCCCGGTGCCGGGTGCCATAAGACTTGCTCAAATTGGGATTCTGACTCAAGGGCAGGATACAACCCGCCGCCGCGATCTTGCCGCCCCGAATAATGACCGACCCGTCATGGAGGGGCGAATGGGGCACGAAAAGGGTGACCAATAGCTCAGCGGTAGCTTCCGCCTCGATTTTGGTTCCAGACTCAAAAACACTTTGAAGGCTGTCATCCCGCTCAATGACGATGAGGGCGCCACGGCGGGTTTTCACCAGGTCCCGAACCGCGGTAGTGATTTCCTTGAAGAGAAGGGCATCCCCCTGGAAAACCCCGCCCATGAACCCCCCCCTGCCGATCTGGGTGATGATACGGCGCAGGTCGGGCTGGAACACCACCACGAAGGAAATAAGGACGAAAGGCCCCACGTTGCTCAAAAGCCAGTCGAGGGTCAGCAGGTGGAACTGGCTGGCAATGGCGGCCGCCACGAATAAAACCACGAAACCCAATACGATGCGGATGGCCCGCACCTCGCGGACGAGGAGCAGGAGCTGGTACACCACGAAGGAAACCACGGCAATATCTAGGGCGTCCACCATGCGAAAATTGGTGAAGAGGGCGATAAGGTTATTCATGGCGTGGTTAGTCCCCGGTCATAACGGATGGCATCAGCTATTTTTACCACACGAGCCATGGCTTTTACATCATGAACTCGGACCATATCGGCGCCCTTGAGGATAGCGGCCGTCACCACAGCCCCGGTGGCTTCCACTCGGTCCTCCGGGGGCGCGCCCCCAGTTAGGAACCCCAAGGTGGATTTTCTTGATGGACCCATCACGATAGGCCTGTTTAGAACCTTGAGCTCCCAAAGCCGGCGAGTCATTTCAACATTGTGCCAGGGCGTTTTGCCGAATCCGAAGCCGGGATCGATAAGTAATCTGTCCCTCGGTATTCCGCATTCCCCGGCGTAATCAAGACTTGCCCCGAAGAAAGCCACCAGCTCGTCCATCAAGTCCTCGTAGGAGGGATTTTTTTGCATCGTCCTTGGCTTACCCTGCATGTGCATGAGCACCACGGGCACTTTCAATCGGGCTAGGGTTTTACCCATGCGGGGATCAAACTTTAAGGCCCCGATGTCATTCACCATTTGGGCGCCCTCGCCCACCGCCGCAGCGGCAACTACGGATTTATAGGTATCCACGGAGACCGGTATCCGAAGGGCCTTCGCACAGGCCTTAACGACGGGAAGTATCCGTTTTTTTTCTTCAGACGCGGAAACGGACCCGGCGCCTGGCCTTGTGGACTCACCGCCGATGTCTACCCAATCAGCGCCCTCTTCCTGCATCTGAAGGGCTCTTTCCACGGCGATTTGAGGATTTAGGTGCCTTCCCCCATCCGAGAAGGAATCCGGGGTAACGTTCAAGACCCCCATTAATTGGGTTTTCTTCCACCAACGAAAAGAATGGTTGCCCTTTCCCTTAAGCTCCCAGGAATCATTTCCCGAATATCCCTTTAAGCCCACTGACATTTGACGGGACAATTCAGGAAAAGTTTTTAAGTATTTCGGAAGCAAAAGAGCTTGTCTTAAGGACATAACCCAAAGGACATTAAATGAACCATTTTTTTCCAGCCGGACATGTCTGGCATGAGGCAAATCCACCAAATATTTTTCAAATTGGGCGGCAAATGTTTTTGAGGAAAATTCAACAACGAAACAAATTTCATGGGGGTAACTGCTAGAACGGGAAATATCAAAGGGGTCGGGGTGAAGAATCCTGAAAGATGTTCCGCCAGCGCGCGGCATCGGGGGCTACTTCCCAATGAGCTGCAGGGCTTCTTTACGGGTGATATCGCTTTTCTGGAAGACACCACGCACGGCTGAAGTGGTCATGCGGGAACCGGGTTTTTTAACGCCCCGCATGGTCATGCAAAGATGCTCCGCATCCACGATGACCAAGACCCCTTGCGGCTTGAGAACTTTCATGAGGGTGTCGGCCACCTGGGTAGTGATGCGTTCTTGAAGCTGAGGACAGCGGGAAACCATATCAACCACCCGGGCCAGCTTGGAGAGGCCTGCCAGGCGGTCTTTTTTGGGGATATAGGCCACGTGGGCCTTGCCGTAAAAGGGGAGGAGATGATGTTCGCACATGGAATAAAATGGGATGTCCCGGAGGATGACCATTTCCTCGTGGCCCTCGGTCTCAAAAACCGTAATGGCTTCCTTAGGGTTCTTTCCGATGCAGGAAAAAACTTCTTCGTACATCTTGGCCACTCGCTTAGGTGTATCCTTCAAACCCTCACGATTGGGATCGTCTCCAATCGCCAAAAGAATTTCCCGGACGGCTTTTTCGATGCGGGCTTTATCCAACCGACCCATCCCTCTTGACCATTTGGGAAGGGGCAGTCTGGGGCTTCAAAACCACTTTGGGGGAAACTTCGGCCGGGGCCGTGGGAGTAGATGTGGAAGGCGGCGTAGGATTTTGGGCCTTTGGTTTGGAACTGATTTTCTTGCCCGCCATAATGTCATCCACGTCCGCCCCATCAAGGACTTCCCTTTCGAGGAGGGATTCGGCCATAATTTTCAAAAATTTCCGGTTCTTTTTAAGGATGTCCGTGGCTTTTTTATGACAGTCTTTCACGATCCGCTTTACTTCGGCGTCGATCATTTGTGCCGTTTGCTCGGAATAATTTTTTTCCTTCATCATGTCCCTGCCGATGAAAACCATCTCATCCTTGCGGCCCAGGGTAATGGCCCCCATTTTGTCGCTCATCCCGTATTCGCAAACCATGGCCCTGGCCAATTCGGTGGCGCGGTTCAGATCGTCCCCGGCACCGGTGGTCACATCGCCGAAAGTTAACTCCTCGGCGGTACGGCCTCCCAAAAGCGCGGTGATTCGGTTTAACAGCTCGGTTTTAGACGCGAGAAATCTTTCCTCGTTGGGCAGGTACCAAGTGGCGCCCAAAGCCGCGTGGCCCCGGGGAATAATGGAAACTTTATGGACCGAATGGGACTTGTCGACTATTTTTCCCACGATGGTGTGTCCGGACTCGTGGAAAGCCACAATTTTCTTTTCCTCGTCCGAAATAACGCGGGTGCGGCGTTCAGGGCCAGCCATGACCCGGTCAATCGCCTCTTCTAATTCTTCCAGTTCGACCCCTTTTTTGTTCCGACGGGCCGCCAAAAGAGCGGCTTCATTAATCAGGTTCGCCAAATCAGCCCCGGAGAAACCGGGCGTCCGGCGGGCGATAACCTCAAGCTCAACCCCTTCGGCCAATTTCACGTTCTTGGCGTGAATCTTCAAAATAGCCTCGCGGCCACCTAAATCAGGACGGTCCACAACCACTTGACGGTCAAAACGTCCAGGCCTGAGCAAGGCCGGATCCAATACATCCATGCGGTTGGTGGCAGCGAAAAGTATGACGTTGGTATTGGTGTTAAAACCGTCCATTTCAACCAAAAGAGCGTTCAAGGTCTGTTCACGCTCGTCATGGCCCCCACCTAAGCCCGCGCCACGCTGGCGACCCACAGCGTCGATTTCATCGATGAAGATAATGCAGGGTGCGTGTTTCTTACCTTGTTCAAACAAGTCCCGAACACGGGCCGCCCCGACCCCGACAAACATTTCCACGAAGTCCGAACCCGAAATAGAGAAAAAGGGAACGCCCGCTTCGCCCGCCACAGCCTTGGCCAAGAGGGTCTTTCCTGTTCCCGGAGGGCCCAAAAGAATGACACCTTTGGGAATCTTGCCGCCGAGCAAAGTATATTTTTTGGGGTCTTTGAGAAAATCCACCACTTCCATGAGTTCGGTCTTGGCTTCTTCCACACCCGCCACGTCGGCAAAGGTTGTTTTTTGCTGGCCCGAAGTCATCAAACGGGCCCGGCTTTTGCCGAAAGCCATAGCCCCCCCGCTGCCCGACTGGGCTTGGCGCATCATAAAGAAAAACCAGCCGAAAATAATGAGGAAGGGAGCGATCTGAATCATGATCTGCCAAAAAAGACTAACCCGCATGGGGGCGTCGATTTTGACATTGACCTTATTTTGTAAAAGTAGATTTGTTAAAACCTGGTTGGGATCATCGGGCATAACTACTTTAAATTCAGTTTTGTCCTTCATTTCACCGACAATTAACCGGTCCTCGGGACGAATTGTCACTGCTTGGACATTAGCTGTTTGAACATCATTAACAAACTTTGAATAATCCATATCGTTTGTCTGTTTGGTCGATTGAAAACTACGGGCGAAATACATGACGATGACGAAGGCCAACAACCATCCGGCGAGAATTTTAAAGGTCTGGTTCAAAAGAGATCTCCTGGAAACAAATTACCTTCAAAGGCTTGGGTTCAAAGTAGGAACATTCCCCCCAAGAAGCAAGGAACCGTATCATAGCCGAGGGCCAATTTATATTGCAAGCAAAGGGGCCCAATTCCAATAACCTTAATCATATTCCCATAACTTTCCTGGAAACAGGGGTGGACCCGGTTTTTTTCAGCCTTTCCAGCGAAGAAAAGCTTCTTTCGAGGTTCGTCCAGCGGCCAAGCCAAACCCCACGTCCCGGGGGCCTTGTTCCCTCGCCTCCCATAACCGTATGATTTCCTCAATCCTTTCAAAGGAAAGTCCCCGGGCCTTGTCGGTGAGTTTTTCCGCCACCGAACGGACCCACCGTCTTTGAAACGCTACGGGAACGGAATGAAAGCGGACCGCGTCGCAAAAATAAGTCCCACGACCCCCACGGCTTTTCAGTTCTTTTCCCATGTGTTTCATCAGTCCGTCTATCACCAGGTCTTCGGCGGCAACGACTTCACCCAAATGACCTAGGACTTCGGTTAGATTAGAGTTCCATTTTGAGAGGAAAGGAATAATTTGGTTTCGGATTTGGTTGCGCCGATATTGATTTTCTTGATTGGAACGATCTTCCCTCCAACCAATACCTCGCGCCCCTAAATAATCCCGGATTTGCTTTTTGGAGTAGCGAAGAAGGGGGCGCCAGATCTTTAAAGGCGCCCCTTTCCCAATCAAGTTTAACAGTTGAATAGGTCTCAGGCCCGACAGGCCACGGGGCCCGGCCCCCCGTAAAAGGCGATCCAAAACTGTTTCCGACTGATCCTCTAAATGATGCGCGACAGCCACACCCCAGGCGCGATACTTTTTCGATAATTTTTGAAAAAAAGAATATCTCAATTCTCTGGCAAAATCCTGCGTTGATTTTTTATTTTTTTTCGCCTTTTGCGTAAAGCGAACAACCTTTAAAAGCTCGAATCGAACTTGAAATTCCCCGCAGATCAGGCGAACCTGTGTTTCGTCAAGGTTCGAATCCCGGCCACGAAGGCCGAAGTTGACATGGGCGACAATGAGCTTTTTGGGATTTAAAAATAATTTTTCCAAAAGAAATAAAAGAAGGCCCAGGGAATCGGACCCACCCGAGACCCCAACGATTAATTTGTCTTTGTCGGAAAATGGCTTCGGAGGAAGGGTCCAATCATTCATCATGGCGGACTTTCTCGTAATTGAAATGATGGTAGCGGGGGGCGGATTCGAACCGCCGACCTACGGATTATGAGACCGTTGCTCTAACCAACTGAGCTACCCCGCCATCCGGTGGGTAGATAAAAAAATCGGGTTTATAACCGACCCGCCTTTTTCTCATTTTAAATCTTTTTAGAGGACGGGCCAGTGAATATGCCAATCTTAGCAACTCTTGTCAATTGTCTTTGGGGGAGAGTTTACTTGTTCTTTTCTTTGCGTTCGTAGTAAGACTTCTTCAATTCCTGGGCAATGGCAGGATTTTTCATCAAAATCTTGTCAAAATCATACCGTTGGAGGATAAAAAGTTCGGTGATATCCTCGGCCACCACGGTAGCGTTGCGGGGTTCGTTGGAAATGAGCGCCATTTCCCCAAAAAACTCGTCCGCGTTGAGGGTGGCTACTTGCTTTTTGCTGAATCCCTTTTTTACCCAGACTGACACTTTGCCCGAGGCGATAAGATAAAAAGCGTCCCCCGGATCGCCTTGTTTGATAATTTCATAGCCCTTTTGGACACGTATCATTCGTAAGTGGCCGATCAACTCGTCCAACTCGTTGAGCTTCAGGGATTGAAAAAAATAAGTGCTTTGGAGGACGTGTCGGAGACGACTAAAAACGGAAGCGGTGTCGGTCATTCATTTCTCCGAGATCGGGGAATCGTTTGCGGCTGTGGAAAGTATATCTCGAACTTTCCTTACTTCAAAGGGATAAAACCTCTAAAGAGCCAAGTAAGACAATAAGACTGAAGGACTTTGGTTTTTTTAAATTTTGGCATCTTCCAGTTAACTTCCGTCAAAAGCAAATCCTCTTGCTTTCAAATTTTCAAGAACAGCCTTCACCGAATGGCTTTTGTTCATTAAATAGAAGTGGATACCCGGCGCGTCCTTTTTTAAAAGTTCCTCGCATTGGCGGGTAGCGTATTCAATCCCAACCTGTGTGACTTTTTCCTTGTCGGCTTTGACCGGTTCCACCATGTCTTTCAAGGCTTGGGGATACTTCGCGCCAGAAAGGTGGCAGATTTTTTCGATCTGAACATAGTCTGTTAAGAGCCAAATTCCCGGTTGCACGGGCAACATCACGTTTATCCGCCGGGCCCTTTCCACGAATTCAAAGTAATCCTGATTGTCAAAAAATAGCTGCGTGACGATAAATTGGCCCCCCGCGTCCACCTTTCGTTTCAAGTTCAAAAGGTCTTCTTCCTTGCTTTTGGCCTCGGTATGTCCTTCAGGGTAACCGGCCACCCCCAAACAAAAATCAAAACCCTGCGAGCGGATGAAATGGACTAGTTCGTTTGCGTATTTGAATCCATCCGGCGTTGGAACAAACGTCGTTTCTCCTTTGGGGGGATCCCCGCGCAGAGCCAACAGATTTTCAATACCTGCGGCTTTGACGTTGTTGAGGACTTGCTTGATTTCGGGCCGGGAATGCCCCACGCAAGTAAAGTGCATCAGGGGCAAAAGCCCCGTTTCCTTGAGCCGAACCGCGATGTCATAGGTCATGTCTCGAGTTGATCCACCAGCGCCGTAAGTGATGGAAACATAATCCGGTTTCAGTTTCTTCAACTGCTCCACCGTTTGGAAAAGAACCTCTAAATTTCCGTCCCGCTTCGGGGGAAAAAGTTCAAAAGACAATACCCTTGGCTTTTGATTAAATATTTCTATGATTTTCATGAAGTCGCTTTCATTTGAATATGGGTTTCCGCCTCAAATGGAGGACAAGTATACCAACATATAGAAAGCATGAAAGTATGGAAATCCATTTCCCAGCCACGAATGCCGAGGGGCTGTACTCCAAAAGAAAGTGATGTTTCCCGGCAGTGAGAGGCACCGCTTGTAGAAAATAATTGGCAGGCATTACCCGATAACAGGTTTGGACGCTCCCCGATAAGGCTTCGGCTCTCCATCCATTGCTGAAGTTGTCCGTGATCAATAACAAGCAAGGTTTTGATATTTCCGCCGTTACCTCAATCGCGTCAGTCGAAATGTTATTCCATTCCAGTTTTCCCCCAGCAACCCCCGGCCCGGGAGTAGGGACTGGGTTTTGTTCCAAGTAAACCTTTTGGGAAGGGTCAAACCCCGGAGCAAAAAGTGCCGGCAATATCCTTTGGCAATCCGGCACCACTTCCCATTGGTTCAAGAACAACATGCGCGGTAGGATTTTATAAGGCATCGGATAAACTCGGATTGGATCTTGATCCAACAAAACCCGATATTTCAATCTCATCATTCCAAAAACGGGGTGAAATCTTTTGAAGATGGGTAGGACCGAAAACAATTGGTTTTCCTGAAGGCCTTGGCTGTAGCAAACAAAGCGGCCGTAACGGCCCAACACCATCGGTTCATCCTCCCAAATATCGTAACCACCTACCGCCAAGGATGCACTTCCAGTCCCGTAAACCCGGAATTCACCCTTTTCCTTTTCATCAAAACTTCTGATTTGATCGAATTTTTTCTGAAGATCGGCTATAAGAAACGTAGGCCGGTTCATTCGCGCAAAAGTGAACAGCTCCAGCACAGCCAATGCCGAAATAACGTAAACAACCTTCTGACTTTTTTTTACCCATCCGAACAAGAGGGACAGAACGATAAAAGTCCCGGCCCCGACCCAAAGGCTAAACGCCGCTCCCAAACCCGCTTGCTTTACATATTCAATTTTTTGAGTTGGTTCCATAGCAAGTACCGAACTTTTCAGCCAATGGATTGAGATAAACCATTGCCCCCAAAACCCGTTTAAATCTTCCCGTTCCGAGAAGTAAATAATGAAACCCAAAAGGATTCCCGTCAAACCCAAAAGCGCAGGCATAAAAACTAGCCATCGGGGAACCTTTTGGCTTTTGATTAAATAGTCAAAACCGATCCCAGAAAGCATGGCAAAAAACAAACTGCCTAAGAAGTCGAATTTGCAAATTCCACGTAAACCGCTGAACCCAGGAAAAAAATCATATAAAAATCCCGCTAAGGGCGTGAATGATCCCATCGAAAAAACAAAAGCGATGAGGGCCGTGGTTAATGCCCATCTCCGTCTTTTGGAATCCGCCGAAAAAACCGAAAGAAGGACAAGAAAGAAGGAGGTAACCCCCATGAAAAGAGAAACTTCCCATAAAAACCACCTGCCCCAATAGGGTTGGGTTGTAAGATTTCCGAAAAAATTGGGCAATAGTAGGGTTAAAAGGTTTTCAGGCGGAAAGGAGAATGAGCTGGCTGAATGATAGTCCATTGGAATATATCGGCCGCATTCGGAAAAGGCCTGCAGCCCAGTCCACAATTGCGCCGCCGTAATTAAACAGGCACCCATATAGAGAACCAAGACACTCCCAACAACTTTAAATTTGACCTCATTTCCGTTAAGGTTCAATAGGGTATAAATTCCTATGATGATCGCGGTGAAATAAACATATTGGGGATGGCCCGCGAGAATCTGCATGGAAACGGCAAAAACACCCAAGAGAATCC
>PLZG01000033.1 GCA_003152075.1 candidate division FCPU426 bacterium | reverse complement strand
AGGGCCAGGTAATCAGCGGCGGCCATGAAGGTTAATTTTCGCAAGGTCTCCGCATCTTGGATGGTGGTGAGTGAATGATAATTCGCGATGAAGTAAAAACAATCGCCCCTATCCTGCAATTGGATATGGTTTTGGATAGCGCCAAAGTAGTTGCCCAAGTGCAGCCGACCACTGGACTGGACGCCCGAAAGGTAGCGAAATTTTGACGGCTTTGTTTGGGGATCAGCCAAGTTTTGCCTCGTTTTGTTGATTAAAACCCACCGGCCAAATGGTCCAAGCCGAAAAGACGCAGTACCGCTTCCAAAAAAGCGGAAGCGGGTTGAAAAACAACAAGGTTCAAAATACCGAAATTAAGAAGTACCAGAAGAAGAATGATGCTGTAAGGCTCCAATTGGGATACCCGATAAGCCAAGGGGCCCGGCAAAATGGCTTTCAAAAGCCAGCCCCCATCCAAGGGAGGTATGGGAAGTAAATTGAAGACCGCCAGAAAAAAGTTGATAAATAAAAAGAGTAACAGGAATTTCAGCAAAACCATGACCGTGGAAGCCTCCAGGTTGAAAAACCCGGCCTGGTTACAAAACCATAAGGTGAACGTAGATAAGACAGCCAATAGGATGTTCATTGAGGGACCGGCAATCGCGACCAGAGTCATATCCCAGCGCGGATTTTTGAAGTTTTCAGCTGTTACTGGCACGGGCTTCGCCCATCCAATCAGAAAGAATCCTGGAAAAAAAATCATTAGCGCGGGGAAAATAATGGTGCCGATAAGACTCACGTGGGCCCTCGGATCAATGGTCAAGCGTCCTAGCATCTTCGCCGTGGGGTCCCCTAAACGGTTCGCCATCCAGGCATGGCCAAACTCATGCAGACAAAGGGAAAAAATCAGGACTCCCAACTGTATAAGTCCGTTAATAAGTCTAGCTTCATCCATTTCAACCCCTATTGGCTGCCACGTTTGTCAGCTGTTTTGATTTGGTAAGGCGAAAACCAAGGTAACTTTAACGGATTCAAGAGGTGGGTTCAACCACTCAGGAAACAAACGTTTTCTTCACCCACTCCAACGCTTGCGGGCGGTTTTTGAACTTGCCGTCCAGCTGGCCGTTCAAAGCCTCGAGCAGGATAAAGGAATAACGGAATCCCGGGGGGATACCCATGGTTTGCAAATCCTTCCCCCTTACCCACGGAACTGATTTTTGGATCTTGACGAAATAAGACGCCAATTTTTTGCGCAACAAGGGTGATGCCGCCGCCATGAGGAAGCATTGAACCTCGGGCCTCAAAGGGCAGAGGAGCTTATACATCTGGCTGGCAGTCAAATCCTTCTCCGACAATTCCTTGAGGAATGCCGGATAGGCTTTTGCCGATTGGGACACGATATTTTGTTCAACTCGGGAAAGCATCAATCGCTTCGAAAGAGATGCAGCTTCCTTCTCGCCCGGACTTAAAAGAAGGGTTTGGAACCAAACCATTCTCTCCTCTTCCAAGACCATTTTATTCTTGTGGAAAAAACCGATGGCGGGGGCGACATGGGGCAGGTCCTTTTTAGCGGCGGCGGAAACTCCAAGGGCCGAGTGGATGTGGGGCAAGACCCCCAGTTCGTCCAAGCGCCACACAGCCTTCTCCGGGCGCGGTTCCTGGAAAATGAGCCTCAACTCATTGCGTAACCGCTCGCCGGAAACCTTTTGGATATAATTGCCCTTTACCGACGAAAGAAGCCACCTTTCGGTTTTTTCCTCGATCCTTTTGCCAAACCTTTGCTCAAAGCGGACCGCCCGGAAAAGGCGGGTGGGATCATCCTCAAAGCTTTTCGGGTGGAGCGCGCGGATGCGGCCCCTTTTCAAATCCCCCAAGCCGCCGAAAGGGTCCAAGAGCTTGAGAAAATAACCGGGCGAAAGACTTAGGGCCATGGCGTTGAGGGTAAAATCCCGGCGGTAAAGGTCCTGGATGATGCCTCCCTTTTTGACCGAAGGCAGGGCCCCCGGATGGTCATAGCTTTCGGTGCGGGCCGTGGCCACATCCACCTTGCCGAAACCGGGAATGACCACGATGGAGGTCCCGAATCTCGTAAAGGCCTCAACCTCCGAGCCGGTTATCTTGGCCAATTTTTCGGCAAAGGTCAGTCCATCCCCTTCCACTGTGATGTCGATATCCACTCCCGGGCGCCGCAGGAAAAGGTCACGCACAAAGCCGCCCACGGCGTAGGCCGCCTCGCCCCTCTCATCAGCCAATTGGCCGATTTTCTTGAGAAGCGCGGTCGTCTTGGGCGGGATTTTGAATTTAAAAGTTTTCATGGGTGGCCACTTCAAACATTAAAGCTCTCACTGACTGAAAATGCATTCTCAAAATGCTGTATTTTGGGGAACCCCAGCCAACTCTTCTCGGGGCCGATGGTCACCACATCGAATCGGCATAATTTAGCCGCCAAGGGGTGCTGGGTCAGGTAATAAGCTGCGGCACCTGAGAGTCTTTTAACCTTATGGGGGGTCACAGCCTCCAAGGGGCTCCCTTGGGCCTTTCCCCTTCTCGTTTTGACCTCGACAAAAACCAGCCATTTGCCCCTTTGCGCGATCAGGTCAATTTCACCCTGCCCTACCCGGTAATTTTTCTCATGGATTTTATAGCCCTTCAACCGCAAATAAGCGGCTGCCTTTTCCTCCCCAGTCTTACCCTTTTGGTAAGTGCTTACGGCTTTGGATTTTCCCATTGGGACCTTTTCCCCCTGAATAATTCCCTCAAGCTGCCCAATTCCTTTTCGGAAAGATGGGACAGAGCGACACGCTTAATCTGGACTCCCACCTGTTGAAGTTCGGCCAGGCTCTTGGCCAGGCTCAATTTTTCCTTCCAGTAGCCAAATGGACCACCCGCGGATTTTTTGGCTAAGGTTTCCATGACTGGCCTAAAACTGAGCCGGTGTTCGGGGCAGGTTCCGTGTTCTTGCAGGGCTTTCACATGCTCTTCCGTTCCATAGCCCTTGTGGTTTTCAAAACCGTAAACCGGGTATTTTTGGTGGAGTTCAACCATCAGACGGTCCCGGGTGACCTTGGCGATGATGGAAGCCGCCGCGATGCTGGCGGAAAGGGCGTCACCGTGAATGATGGGTTTTTGGGGAACGAAAATTTTGGGCAGGGGCATGGCATCGGTCAGCAAATAGTCGGGCGGGGGACTTAAACCCCCAACGGCCCTTTCCATGGCCAACCGGGCCGCCTGGTAAATATTGAGCTTGTCGATTTCCTGGACACTGGCCTGGCCCACGCCCACGCTCACGGCCACCTGTTGGATTTGAGGAAAAAGTTCTTCCCTCCTGGCGTGAGTTAGTTTCTTGGAGTCGTCCAGGCCCGCCAAGGGGCCATCTGGCGACAAGATTACCGCCGCAGCCACTACCGGCCCGGCCAGGGGGCCCCGTCCAGCCTCGTCCACACCCGCGATCCTCAGGAAACCTTTTGCCTGTCCTTCTCTTTCGTAAACCCAAATTTTCTCAAGCCTTTGAGATTCTTTTTGCGACAGCGCCAAACGCCTTTCGAACTTCGCCAATAAACGCTTGGCCACCGAGCGGGAATCCTCCTTCAACAATTCGCGAACCAATTCCAAGGCTTTTAGGGGGGATTTTTCTTTTAAGGCTTGGGATTCGATTTCGGGAATCGGAGTCAAGCTTGGCATTGTTTGAACCGCCTTTTCCGAATCGCGGTGATTTTTGGAGGCCTATGCGACCCAGCCGGCCCTGAGTTTGTTTACTGTGAGCTATTTGATTTCGTCGATGGGGTTGAAACAGGAGTCGAGACCCCTCCCGTCCATGGGTTAGTTTGCGAAACGCCCGCTTGGGCTGAAACTGCCTCATTGGTGGAATCCACCGCAGTAAGCTGGGTGGCAATCGGGGTTGGGGCCGGGACGGATCTTAAAACCGTCGGTGTCCTTTTTGCCAATGGCGAAGAAATTGGGGGGGCAACCTGTTTTTCCGTGACCATCACCGTGACAGGGGCTGCTTCCGCCATAACCTTGTCTCCCACTTTCAAGACAGCTTTGAGGAGAACGGGAAATTCTTTTTTCTCGTTTTTCTTTTCCTGTAACAAGACGGTTAATGTTTTCAATTCCGAGGCGGCCACGGTTCCAATTTCCCAGTCCAGGTTATTTCCGTTTACTTTCCAAGTTCCCGAAACGAATGTGGCCGAGCGAGTTGTATTTTGCGAACCTGGGGGAGGAGTGCCCAGACCCGGAATCCCCGGGGTTTTCACGGCAAGGGTGGCAGTCGGCGTTGGCAAAACGGGGGACACCGTTCCGACTAAACTTGGCCCAGGAGTGGGGGTATCCTTAGGCTGGTAAGGCTCAAATCCCTTTGGCAGGGGCACTTCATAAACCAGAAAAGGGGAGACTTTAGGGCTTTGGTTCATCAAGGTATAAGTGATTGTCCAGTAGGGGTTGGGTTTGGCAGGCTTTTTGGTGACTTCACCCTTGAACAAAAAGGACATTTTCGCCAGCTCGCCATTGGGCTGGAATTTCAAAATCGATCCATTGCTGCCGACCGCAAAACCCAAGTCCTTGAAAAATGAAATGGAATTCAGGGATGGTTTTTCGAGAGGCTTGGCGTGGGATATCCATCGGCTGCCGTCATAATAAATGAGGGTCCCATCTTGGCCCGATGCCCAACCGTCGCTGTCGTTTTTCATGAATACCTGGTAAAGATCGGCGCCGGAAGCCGCGCTTCCCTGCTTGTTCCAAGTGGTCCCGTTGAAGTTCAGGATGGTTCCAAAGGCTCCCACGGCCCAAGCCTGCACGTTGCTGATCACCGAAATAGAGTTGAGTTTTTCCGTGGAGGGACTGGCGGTAAAGGGCATCCATTTTTGTCCGTCGTATCGGAGGAGTGTTCCCCTGTTTCCCACCACCCATCCGTTGTTTTGGTCGGACAATCCAACACCGTAGAGGTCTTCCGTAACCGTGGTTGGCAAAGACCCTGTTGTCTGGGACAGAATCTTTCCCCAGGAGACGCCGTTATAGGTGAGGATCGTGCCATTGGCGCCAACCACCCAAACCGTGCGGGAGCGGGTTACTGCGACGCTATATAAATTATCCTGCGTTTGGGAATCATCCAGGTTCCAATTGCCGTTGTTATAATGAAGAATGGTTCCATGGCTTCCAACCATCCAACCCTCGTTCTCATTCGCAAAGGCCACGGCCGTCAGGTTTTCATTCTTCGCCAATCCGGTATCGACTTTCGACCAGGTATCGCCGTCATACTGCAGGACTACTCCGTTATTTCCGCAGGCCCAACCCAACTTTTTCGAAATAAGATAAACCCCGTTGAGCGGATCGGTTAGGGTAAATGTGACAGGAAAAGAGGTCCAATAGATGACATCCGAATCCGCCGCAGTGGCCGAATCGGGCTGGGACGAGTTTTTAGGAGTAATTGGATTGACGGCTCCGCTGCCCGTACATCCCATTTGAAAAGTTTGCAGGATGAGGAGAATTCCGAAAAAATATTTTTTCATGCCCGTATCCTACCTTTGAACGGCGGGAGGTTCAAGTTGGGGGGTAACAATAAACAAGCCGCTCCGGATTCCGGAACGGCTTGTTTTTTGAAAAAATCTAACCCGGACCTTAAAACCTAGTCCCGGAAACCAGACCTTAAGCCTTTTCTTTTTTCTCAGACTTTTTCGTTTCGGCTTTGACTTCGGCCTTAGGTTCGACGGGGGTGGAAGCAGCGGCTTCCACCGGCGCGGCTGGTTCCGCACTAGCGGCGATGCTTTGGGCGGTTTCAGCCACACCCTCGGCGGGGACCTGGATGGCCTTTTTGCTTTCCTGGATGCGAGCGTCCTTCTTGTTGAGCTTGCCACGCAGGTAGAACAACTTGGCCCGGCGGACTTTGCCAGAACGGGTGGTTTTGACTTCCTTGATCATGGGCGATTGGTAATAGAAGGTTTTCTCCACGCCGACCCCGTAGGAAATCTTGCGGACAGTAAAGCGCATCTTGGCCCCGGCATTTTGGATTCCGGTCACCACGCCCTCGTAAATCTGGATACGTTCCTTTTCCCCTTCCTTAATGCGGAGGGAAACTTTCACGGTGTCGCCCACCTTGAAGGGGACGTTCTTCCGGATGACTTGGGCCTGCTCGATTTTTCGTATGGTCGCGTTCATGCCTATTCTCCTAATTCCTTCCTGACTTCACTTAAAAGCTTCCGATCTTCCTCCGTCAGGGTAACCCCTTCCAGCAAGTCCGGTCTCTTCCTTAAAGTGCTCCTAAAGGATTCCTTTTTTCTCCAGCGCTCAATCAGGGCGTGATTGCCCGACAACAGAACCTCTGGCACCGCCATCCCCTTAAACGAGCGGGGACGAGTATAGTGCGGATAATCCAATAATCCATTAAAAAAGCTGTCCTTTTCCACTGACCGTTTATCGCCTACAACACCCGGTAGGAACCGCATCAGGGAATCCACAATCACCGCAGAGGCCGGTTCCCCTCCGGTCATGACGAAATCACCCAGGCTGATTTCTTCATCTATATATTTCATCACTCGCTCGTCCAGGCCCTCATAGTGGCCGCAGACGAGGATCAAGGCCTTCTCCCGGGAAAGTTCCATAGCCTTCGAGTGATTGAACCTTTTTCCCTGAGGGGACATCAAAATCGTCTTTACTTTTTTACGGCCCTTCTTCAAGGCCGTCAGCGCTTTCACCAAGGGTTCGGGCTTCATCACCATTCCGGCGCCGCCTCCATAAGGCACGTCGTCGGCGGTGTGGTGCTTGTCCGTCGTAAACTTTCGTAAATCATGGACCCGCAGGTCCATGGCTTTTTTAGCGACCGCCCTCCTCACCATGCTGACGGTGAAGGGCCCCTGAAAGTACTCGGGGAAAAGGGTTAGGATGTCAATCCGCGGTGTCCCCATCGACCTCTTCCGGTAAATCAACCACCATTCGCCGGGCCTTCAAGTCTACTTCCCGGATCACCGACTTCAGCGCCGGAATGAGGATTTCTTTTTCCCCCTGCCGGACCACGCAAACCCCGTTGGCGAGGCCGTCCATCACTTCTTCGATTAGTCCCAAATCGACGCCCGCCGACGTTTCCACCCTAATTCCGATTAGGTCGTCCAGGTAATAATTATCCGGCGGAAGCTCGGCTTTCTCAGAGGGCTGTACCGCCACTTGGGCTCCCCGCAGGGACTCGGCTTCATCCACGCCGACTACTTCCTTAAACCTGATGATCGCGTCCCCATCTGGGTGCATGAAGGACCTGATCACCGATATCTGTTTGATCTCTTTTCCATCTTTCACCAGTCGCAAAGATGAACAGGAGACAATACGGTCCAATCCGGAACATAGCAGTGAAATCTTTACCTCACCCTTCAATCCGTGGGGCCTGACAATGATGCCCAAGACGATAAAGTCATCGGGAGAGGATTCGGATTTTTGGCCGGATTTGTTATTCAACGACTTCGAGGGAATATTTCAACCCATGCTTGGCGCAAGAAGCGGAAATAAGTGTCCGGAGCGCCTTGATGGTCCGCCCCTGCTTTCCGATGATCTTGCCATAGTCATCCTTGGAGACGCGAAGTTCCAAGACGGTCAAATTGCCTTCCAGCCTTTGTTCAATCGCGACATTCTCAGGTTTGTCCACCAGCGACTTGGCCACGAATTCTATTAGTTCCTTCATGCTCAACCTTCTTTGTTCATTATTTAGGTTTAGGTGTTCGGTTTTTAGCTGCCGACTGTCGGCTGCGAACCACCGATTGCCGTTTAGACCTTCACGCCCGCTTTTTTAAGAAGACCCAGGACCGCGCCGGTGGCGATGGCGCCTTTTTTTATCCATTCCACGGCCACTTCTTTTTTAAAGTTCAAAACTTGGTTTTCTTTTGCCTTTGGGTTGTAAGTTCCCAGGTCCTCGACCCGGAGTCCTTTTCCTGAGGTCTTCGAGTCCAATACCACGATGCGGTAATAGGGCTTTTTGCTGCTGCCAATACGTTTCAAGCGAATCTTAACGGACACAATGCCTCCCAAAAATGTTTTAAATTACCATGAGCAAGTGGAGCAAGCCGAATGGGCTCCTCTAAGCTCTTAAGGGGTCTTGCCCCAATGAAGAGGATGGATTTTAAAAACGTGGGGTACCTTTGTCAAGGAAAAGACCGGGAATAGGCCAAATTAGGGACTTATTGTGTAAAGAAATGAAAATAGAGAGCTGGGGAGGGCGGATTCTCTCTTAGAATCCGTGATCCAAAGCGCCCTATGCCCTTGTCGGTCAAAGGGCAGGATTCGGTTCGGCCGCTTCGCGTTCCGATTCCGGTCTTAATAAAAAAACCCAGAAGGCATCGCCTTCTGGGCATAGGTGGAGCTGGGGACCGGAATCGGACCGGCGACCTACTGTTTACGAA
>PLZG01000098.1 GCA_003152075.1 candidate division FCPU426 bacterium | reverse complement strand
GCACTTACTGGTTGAATTCAGCCTTGGTTTTAACGAATTTAATGACCTGTTAAAAAATGGGCCAACATTCCACCCTTTTGGTCTATTGAGATATGATTATTGAGCTATTTCATTTTGCTGTGTCCCACTTCACCACTGGGTTCGGGCAGAGGGTATGAAGGGAAAGACCTTTTATTTCTCATGAAAATCATTTTAACTAAAAACATTTTTAATCCGAATAAGCCCAAAGGGACCATGAAGAACGCCTGGAAACCCTTATTACTTTTTTTATTCTTAGGGTCCTTCCCTCTCGCCGTGGACGCCCAGATCATTACAACCGTCGCTGGAACTGGCACTGCGGGATATTCGGGAAATGGGGGGCTTGCCACCTCAGCCCAAATGGATGGAATTACTTCAGTGGTGGTGGATGCGGCCGGTAACCTTTATATCTCGGATTATTATAACAATGTTATTCGCCGGGTTGATGCGGTGACGGGGATTATGACAACCATTGCCGGTAACACCGTGGCCGGTTACTCGGGAGACGGGGGCCTAGCCACATCAGCTGAACTAAATCGACCGGCGGGTCTTGTTTTGGATGGGTTGGGTAATCTTTACTTCGCTGACTCCGCTAATTCTGTCGTCCGCAAAATTAATTTAACCACTGGAATTATCACGACCCTGGTGGGAACCGGGGTTGGTGGTTATACGGGGGACGGGGGCCCGGCTACCTCCGCCCAACTTTATTTTCCCGCCGACGTGACTTTGGATCCGGCTGGCAACCTTTATATCGCCGATGGGGGAAATGATGTTGTTCGCCGGGTGGACAGGATAACTGGAATCATTACGACCTTCGCGGGAACCGGCACTGTCGGTTTTTCAGGAGACGGCGGTCTCGCCACCGGGGCGCAACTAGGCGGGCCCGATGCCTTGAAATTCGACGCCGCGGGCAATCTTTATATTGCCGATACGGGGAATTATCGAATCAGGAGGATTGATAGAGTTACAGGCGTTATCACCACGGTTGTCGGCAATGGCATCGTGGGTTATACGGGAGATGGTGGACCGGCCACATCGGCCAGTTTTAATTACCCGGGCGCGGTGGTTTTCGATTCCGCCGGTAATATGTTTATTACGGATGAAGTGAATTCGGTCATTCGGAGAGTGGACGCCATAACGGGAATCGTCACCACCGTGGTAGGAAATGGAACGGTTGGCTATTCGGGCGATGGGGGCCCGCCACTGTCCGCGAGTTTGCAACATCCCGAGGCCATGTTTATCGACGCGGCTGGAAACTTTTATATCGCGGACGGCCTGAACAACGTAGTTCGAAAAGTCACGAATCTCGTTGTAGCCTACACCCCGACCATAACACCCACACCGACTAATACATATACGCCCACCATGACCTTTACCGGGACGATAACCGTCACCCCCACTTTCACTTGGACATCCACCTTTACCAACACCTTCACTTTTACCTTAACACCCCCATTTACTTTCACCCCGACCTATACTCCGACTTTCACTTACACCCCTACCATTACGCCCACCTTCACCAACACCCTGCCCCCGGGCACAAACACTTACACACCCGTCCCAACCAACACCTTCACTTATAGTTTCACGCCTACTTATACTTACACGCCGACCCTAAGCCCGACCTTTACTCAAACTTTCACCCTCACTCCCACTTTTACCTACACAGAGATTCCGGGCACGAATACTTTCACGCCCGCCCCCACCAAAACCTTCACTTATACTTCCACCGCCACTTATACCTACACCTCAACCTATACTCCAACTTTCACCCAGACTTTTACCACTACTCCCACTTACACTAACACCCTGCCCTCGGGAACGGACACATTTACCCCCGTACCCACCAACAGCTTTACCCCCTCTTACACTCCAACATTCACTTACACCCCCACACCCAGTTACACTTCCACGATCACCTACACCCCTACCATCACGGCCACTCCCACCATCACTTCCACGCCGACCAATACCCCTACCGCGACGCCCAATTTTGATATTTTTTACGTCGACAAAAACCTTTGGACCCCCTCCAAGGACGGCCCGGTTTCCATGTATGTGGGTTACTCAAAATATGGGGGCGAGTATTCTTTCCGGATTTACAACACGGCGGGGGAACATATTAAAACCCTGGATGCTTACCGGC
The DNA here is from genome assembly GCA_003152075.1 of candidate division FCPU426 bacterium. Lineage (GTDB taxonomy): Bacteria > Oederibacteriota > Muellerivitia > Muellerivitales > Muellerivitaceae > PALSA-1180. Next base: position 238,041 of record PLZG01000098.1, on the reverse strand, counting down.
CTACCCAGCCAATCACCAAATCCTACACCTGGGACGGGAAGAACAAAAATGGGGACGACTGCGCTAGCGGAGTTTACATTCTTTATCTCATTGAGCCCTTCGACCGAAAAGTTAAGAGATTAATTCTAGTTAAATAAAACTACCGAGCCCTTCCCCTCAATCCCGGGGATTTACAAACAGACTACCCTACCTGAAGCGTGCTGGCCTCTGTCGCTACTGCCCCTTGCTAAACTCAAAACCCTATCCATTTTCCAAAAAACCGAACATGTTTTAATATTAAGGTATAATTAAAAATTATCGGTTAACCCTTTTTTTATTCACCTTATTTAAAATCGTTCACGGACGACCATGGCAAACAAAATTTATTACCTTTTGAGGATTATATTTTTTTCTCTTGTCGCCCTGGGATCGGTTTTTTTCGTTTTTTCCAGGGCAGAGGCTCAAAATATTGCCGAAACCGATCTCGGTGGGCAACCCCCATCGACGCTGGTCCAAAACCTATTGGGGATCGGCGTTTCTTTCAGCAACGTCACTTATCAGGGAACAACTGGCTCCTCGGGAACCTTTACGGGAGGCAATGGAATCATTGGCTTTAATTCGGGGATTATTCTTAGCACCGGTTTAGCAGCAAGCGTCACAGGGCCCAACACAAACTTAGCCAGCACCTGCAATGGCACCCCCGGTGACCCGGTCTTATCCGCTTTGGCGGGGGGCGTTAGCACTCTTGACGCCACCATTCTTGAGTTCGACTTCATCCCCACTTTTAACACCATTTCCTTCAATTATGTTTTCGCCTCGGATGAATATAATATTTACGTGGGCGCGGGTTATAACGACGTTTTTGGGTTTTTCCTGAATGGAACTAACGTCGCTTTAATGCCCGGAACTAATACCGTGGTGTCAATCGACAACGTCAACAATTGCTCAAATCCCACCTATTTTATTGATAATAGCAACGGATCTTCCAGTAGCTCTTGTCCCATTACCCGGCCCTCGGCAAACTTGAACACCTCCATGCATGGATTAACCACCGTTTTGTCGGTGAACGCCGTGGTGACGCCGGGGGTTGTCAATCATATTAAATTGGCTATCGCCGACGTGGGGGACTGTGTCTTTGATTCCAACGTGTTCATTCAAGCGAGCAGTTTCCAAAGCGGGCCGACAGCGACCCCGACCAATACTTTTACTCCCGGTCCTACGGATACTTTTACGGCGACCTTCACCAACACCCCAACCTTCATACCCACCAATACCTATACGCCCACGCCGACCAACACCGCAACATGGACCAACACTTCCACCCCTACCTTTACCCCCACTCCAACCTTTACCCCCAGCCCTACCTACACCTATTCGGCCACGCCAACCTATACCTTTACCCCAACCTACACTCCCACCATCACACCCACCCCAACCTTTACATTGCCAGTTGGAACGAAAACCTTCACCCCGCTCCCCACCAACACCTTCACCCCAACCTACACCCCGACCTTCTCTTTCACTTTTACCCCGACTTATACCTTCACGGTTACTTATACCCCTACCATTACCCTTACCCTCACCAATACTTTAACCTTTTCTTTAACTCCAACTTATTCCTTCACCCCTTCCCTAAGCCCAACCTTTAGCCCTACCTTCACAATTACTCCCACCATTACCCCAACCGAACTCCGGGGAACGGATACCTACACACCCGTCCCCACCAAAACCTTCACCTACACTCCCACGGCCACCTATACCTTCACCTCGACCTACACTTTAACCTTCACGGAAACTTTCACCATCACACCCACCCTTACCTTTACCCAGATACCCGGCACGAACACCTTTACGCCCCTTCCCACCTATACTTTTACTCCCACTTACTCGCTGACCCCTTCCTATACTCCGACACCCACCTACACCTTCACCATCACCTATACACCCACTATCACTTCCACCCCCACCATCACATTCACCCCGACAGCTACCTTCACCTCGACCCCCAATTTTGACGTTTTTTACGTCGATAAGAATCTTTGGAGCCCCACCAAAGATGGTCCCGTTTCCATGTATGTGGCTTACTCAAAATATGGGGGCGAATATACTTTCCGGATTTACAACACGGCGGGGGAACATATTAAAACCCTGGACGCTTACAAGCCTACCCAACCGATCAATAAAACCTACTTCTGGGACGGAAAGAACAAGAACGGGGACGACTGCGCCAGCGGAATGTACATTCTTTACCTTATCGAGCCCTTTGACCGGAAGATTAAAAGGCTGCTTCTAGTAAGATAAAGTCGCCGGTTCACCGTAAATCAAAAAGCCGGAAACCCACTGGGTTCCCGGCTTTTTGATTACTACTCTTATTCCAATCCGCTGACTTGTACTCCACCCGGATATTGGACATTATAGGCAAAGTCGACTTTTGTTTTTTCCTTGGGTCCCAACACCAGGTTCCAGGTGAGAAGACCAGGCTTGTCCGGGTTCTCCAAGGCCGGCTTGGGCTTTAACTCGCCCGCGGTGACCTCGATATTTTGCTGGCGGGACCTAGGCAACTGTTCCCTCACCTCAATCTCGCGTTGTCCCACATGGTAGTTGGCGATAGTGGTAACCCAGCGATAGCGGTGCTCGCCCTTATTGATGTCGAAGATTCCCTTCCCATCGCCTTCCTCGTCTTTCATGGCTTTCCTTTCGACATGTATCTGGTCGTCCTGGCCGAATCCCAAGTCAAAAGTCTCCCCCGGCGCCTTGGCTTCCAGGTCGGTGGTGCCCACGAAATCCCCGTCCCGGAACAACTGGGCTTCCCCGGCCAAAAGATTCTGCTCGCCACCGTAGGTGACTTTGGCTTCTAAGTAAGCGGCTTGAGAGAGGCGCGGCACCGTCACTAGTGTAAGTTTCACGGGATGAGAATTCTGGGCCACCCCTACCCGGTGATCCGACCCGTCCGAGGGTATATCCTTTCGGGAAGGAATTGAAAAGGACATGGCGTATTCGGAGCTTACGGTCTTGGCTGTTTCCACTTCGGCGGGAGCGGCCTGTGGCAAGATCGGCTTCTCTTCCTCATCAATGTCCTTGTTACCATCTGCAGTTGTAAAAGTATTGGTCTTGCCAGCTCCGAAATAAGCGTTAACAGCAATATCTGCTACTTTGCGTTTCATAGCTTTGGCTTGCCGGACGAAATAATCTAACCACCAATCGGTAGGATCGGGCACTTGCGTGCCTTCTGTGGGCCGGGCGGTGGAAAGCACCAAGGACACATTCTTCCAATCCTCCCCTGTGTTCTGCCGCACCCCGGCGTTGAAGGCCAGATTCAAGCTGGGCTTTTGCCCCTCGGTTTCCAGGCGCAGGTCATACAAGGGTGACCAGGAAGCGTCCGGCACCTGGTAGGTCAGGGTGAAATGGGCCGTTCCGGCCCGAGGCAGTTCCAGATCCGCTTCGGCAGTGCGTTTCTCCCGGGCCGGGGCCGATCCTTCTTCCAATTAGCTGTTCAAAGCGGTGATCTTGAGGTCCAGGTCCCTAATGACCCTTTCATCCAAGCGGGAAGAAGCCAACAATTTGGCGAGACGCTTTCCCACCGCGCCAGCTGAATGGGTGAAATCCACGATGGTTCCGGGATGGGTCGTGGCGATATTCGTGTTTTCCTTAGCTAACCCTTTGAGTATCTCAATTTCGGTTTTACGGGCCTCAATGCGGTCGGCCAGGTCAGTCTTCTGGTCCTGAAGCGTTTGGATATGGTCCTTGATCTTCCGGGTACGTAGTTCCACCACCTCAGGCGTGAATTCCTTACGAAGCCCAACCCCAAAAAGCTTGGTACCTTGGGGCCCTTCTACCGTAAGTCGCAGGGAAGACTCAACGATCGAGGCTGGTAGGTCCGGGAATAGGATATGTTGGGAACCCGCCAAGAGCTTCATGGAGCCTTCCCTAACCACCCGGGCGCTGTCCGGGAATACCGTGACCTGCTTCGGAGTTGTGGGGGCTGTCACCTCCCCGAATACCTTGGGTGATATCGCCAGAGCCACTAGAAAAGCTAAAAACCAACCCCAATCAACAAGCCTTGTTCCCTTCCTTGATACCGCTCTCATGCTCAACCTCCAATGTAGGATTAACCTTCATTGGGTAAGACACGGAGGGAGCAGAAAGGTTCCAATAAATTTTATTGCTGTCATTGCGAGGAGCGAACTTTGCGACGAAGCAGCCCAAGCTCATGGGTGGTTTTAGGTCGTTGGTTTAAGGCTTATTTAAACTGGGGTTGCTTCATCATAGACACCCGCCTATTCGGCGGGCATTCCTCGCAATGACAACAAAAACTATAACTACAGAGGAAAAACATTGGTTTTGCTAAACTAATGCCATGTTCACCCTCGCTTTCCCCAATAACTACCAAAACCTCTGGAACCTTTGGGCCCAGTGGGTGTCTTACTTATGGGAAAGAACTACTGTTTTCTTCGCTGCTTTTTCAACCCCCAGCGCTTCCCGGGAGGAGGATAGCTTGTTAATAAAGGAAGCTCTTTCGGGTGACCCTGGGTTTGAGAAGTTGGTGCGGGCTTATGAGCAATTGGTCTATCGGGTGGCGTTCCGTTTCTTGAATGACCCCACGGATTCTTCAGACGTGGCCCAGGAGGTTTTCTTGAGGGTGCACAATGCCCTTCCCAAGTTCCGGGGCGACAGCTCCCTTTCCACTTGGATCTACGCTATCACCGCCAACTTGAGCCGAAACGCCATCCGCTCCCGGAAAAACCGGGAGAAGGTGCAGGTGCTGGCCCCCAAGGAAAAGGACGGGGACAAGCGAAATTTTTGGGATGGGGTGGCGGATAAAGGAGCGGTCAGCTCCTCCCGCAAGTTAGAAAGCCGGGAGTTGAACGGCGCCATCCAGGAAGCGGTGGCCCAACTGCCCCCTGACTACAGGGAAGCGGTCATTCTGAGGGATTTGGAAGACCTGGATTACCCGGAGATCGCGAAGGTTTTGAGGACGAGTTTGGGGACGGTGAAGTCCCGTATTGCCCGTGGACGGGCACTGTTGAGGGAAGCATTGAAGGATTGGATATGAAAGACTGCAAAAAAATTCATCCACTATTGTCCTTCTATATAGAGGGACAGTTATCTTCCACTGAGAAGAACCAGGTGGGCAAGCACTTGAGCGCTTGCGAAACCGCCAAGAAAGAACTTGAACATTTCCGCCATTTGCTTGAGGGCATGAGGAATCTACCCGAACCACAGGTGCCAGCTGACTTGCATGGAAAAATCATGGCCAAGTTGGGTCAGCAGGCCCAATCCTTGCCCCCTCGCCACCATTTCTGGGGGCCTCAAATCTGGAGCTTGGCCGCTGCGGCCGTGCTGGTTTTCGTCCTCTTTAACCAATATCCCAATTGGAAAGAAAGCTGGAAAGCTTCATCCCTACCGGTGGCACAGGACAAAATAACTATTGCCCCGCAACCATCGGCTCCTCGTATCTCCACTAACACCTTTACTGCCTCTTCTAATGCTTACGCCCCCGTTCCTCAGGAATCTGGCTTCACGAAAATGAAACAATCTTCCGCCAAAGATAAAATCGTAGACCTTCAAGTTCAAGCTGCGTCCGACTATAAAACATCTAATACTTTGGGGAAAAATTTTGGCCTGGTGAAGCCAGAGGAAGAAAAAGACCTATCTCCCACATTCGGAACAACGGTTGACGGCTCTTTCGAAACCAATGGTGCGGGCATGATGAAACACTCAGCCAAAAAGGCATTTCGAAAAGCTGAACCCAACGTTGTTAATGGCGCGGCCGCCCCTGCACCTATGGCCGCCTTGCCCCCGGCCCCCTCCCCAACGATTCCACCCCTTGACCAAACTCTAACCTCCCTAACCTATTCTCGGGAACAATCCGTTATGACCTGGAACAACAACAGCGGCCCTTCCACGGTGGAAAGCCAGGAACTGGTAACAGACGCTGAGACATTCCAAAAATACTGGCAGATTCCCCACCCGGGTGAGACTTCCCCGGCAGTGGATTTCACGAAGGACGCTGTGGTGATTTTGAACGCGGGCGAGAAGCCATCGGCGGGTTATTCCATCCACGTTACCCGTTTGGAGGAAAAGACTGACCAGTTGGTTATCCATTACAAGGTAGACGCACCAGCACCCGACGCGATGGTCGCCGCGATGATTACCCACCCTTGGGTACTACAAATTATCCCCAAGCCTTCCAAACCAGTGGTTTTCGCCAAAGACCTCCAATAAAAAAAGCGGGCCAGAAAACTGGCCCGCTTTAGGGAAACAACCCCACGCCAATGTTATCGGACGCGGAGTTTTAGTTATTCTTTTTCGCCGAACCTGCTTAAAAAAAGATTTTGAATGGCCGTTTGGGCGTCCCGGGCGTCCTCACCTTGGAAAACCAGGGTCAGTTCCGATCCGTAGGTGGCCGCCAAGGCCATCAAGTTGAGGATACTCTTCATGTCCACATGCCCGTTCTGGCTCCTCACCAGGACCCGGCATTTAAACTTGCTGGAAGCCTTCACCAGTTGGGCAGCGGCCCTCAAGTGCAACCCCAGCTTGTTGAGGATCTTTACCTTTTGAACAATTTCCATGCGCACCTCCCAATAAAAAAAACGGTCGAGTATGTTTTGCGGATGTCGGCGACTTTAAAAATAACAGCGAGTGGTTGATGAAGTTTCGTTTTTATGCCGACAAGGGCGTTTGCCGACGTACTAGGTTTGTGGTGAAGAAGAATTCTAACTGGGCCTATTTTAGCTTCCAACCCTGGGCCTAAGAAGCTTTTTCAAACTTTTTACATAAAATTTTTACGAATTCGCTGGGTTAAACGCAATTCCGAGATTGGCCCGTTTTATGCGTCGAGAAATAATTGGCCTTCCAAATTCCGGACAATAATCGGGCGAATAACTTTCAGAAGGTTTTTTCCGTGCAGGCCCTTTTATTTTTATAATGGTAAAAAAGCGTAGGAGGATTTTTATTCTTTTTTTCCGGCGGATTTTAAGCTTTGTATTGATGCTGATTTCAATCGCCTTGATCGGCCTTTTCCTAGCGGGCCTGGAAGTGCGTTTGTGGGCGGTGGATTGCGAAGTCTCGCAGGTTTTCAAGCTGACCCGGTCGATCCATGTGGCTGGCGAAAATTACGCGAGGTTTTATAATGTGGCCGTCACGCCCTTGACCGCTGCCAATAAAATGGCCCAGGTCTGCCAGCTTTTCACCGTGACTCCCGTCTCCTACCTCAACCTTTTGGATAAGAAAGTTTGGCTCCTGTCCCTGAATGACCTTCAATTCGCCATTTATGAAACCAACAACACCAAGCGCTTCCTTTACTTCTTCTTGGGGGCCGGGCTTCTTTTTATGGTTCTTTCTTACGTCCTGTTCCAGGACAAGGATTAAAAACCCAGTAATCCGAAACTTGCCCCCTCACCCTACCCATCTCCCTGAAGGCTCTCATAGGGAAAATCCCCTATGTACCCGCAAAACCAAGGGGCGAGGGAGCCCAATGAGATTATTTTCTCCAATTAAACCTACCAAAACCCCGCCAAATTACTTTAACAGGGTGCTCAAAAAATGCCTTTCCACCCCGTCTACAGCCATGGGCTAGGAGCGAATCGTTTTAACCCTTTTGTACTTTTAAGGGGTGATTCGCGACAAAGATGCGAAAAAGTCTGCACTTTAGACTTTTTCAACCTCCTGCTAAAATACGTCGCCAACTCTTCCTTAGTAATGGTTTAACTATAAACCGACTTGAAAGGTCTTAACCATGATGCAAGGTCTGTCGTCCCTTGAACAATCCTTCCTTTGGGGCATCTGCGCCATATCCCTCGCTTCGGTAGCCTATGCCTTTTACTTAAGGGCCCTGGTCCTTAGGGAGCCCGTTGGCGACAAGGAAATGCAAAAGATCTGGTTAGCCATCAGTGATGGCGCCAAGGCCTACCTGAGCCAGCAATTAAAAAGGATATATCCCATCATGGGAATCCTTGCGGTGGCCCTGTTTTTTTCGGTTTATGTCATCCCCCCTTCCAAGGACGCCCTTGAGAGGTTTGCCGACCTGCCCCCTGACTCTGTCAAACTCGTCATTGGCTTTGCCCGAGTAATAGCCTTCGCCATGGGTTCCATTTTCTCCCTGGCGGTGGGCCAAATCGGGATGCGGATCGCCGTTAAGGCCAATGTTCGGGTGACCCAAGCTGCCCGGACGGGTTTTTCAGAAGCTTTCCATACGGCCCATCGCGCGGGCGCGGTCACAGGGATGCTGACGATAGGCCTCGGCCTCTTGGGACCAACCATGGTTTTCATGGTCATGGGAACAGCCGCTCCGGACGCCCTTTTGGGCTTCGCCTTCGGGGGCACGGTGGTGGCCCTCTTTATGAGAGTGGGCGGCGGTATTTACACCAAGGCCGCCGACGTGGGAGCTGACCTGGTGGGCAAAGTGGAAGCCGGAATCCCCGAGGATGATCCACGGAACCCCGCGGTTATCGCCGACCTGGTGGGTGACAACGTGGGGGACTGTGCCGGAATGGCGGCTGATATTTTTGAGTCCTACGGCGTCACCATCGTTTCTGTTTTGATGTTGGGCATCGCCCTGTCCCATGTGACACACCAAATCGGATGGGTTCTTTATCCCTTAATAGTTTTGGCCTGTGGCGTATTAACTTCAGTGGTAGGTGGAATCATGGTGAGGGCGAAAGGCAAAAAGGCAGAAAAGGAAAACGCCCTGATACCGGTGATTAAGGGCTTTGTTATTTCGGCCTTTGGCTCCATCGTTCTTTCCGGTATCGTGGCCTTCTATTACCTACAGGGTTTTCCAGGCGGTTGGTGGCGGCCCTTCGTTTGCATCGCCCTCGGCATCGTACTGGTGGTGGTGCTTTTCATCCTAACCCGTTATTTCACTGAAGTGTCCGCTCATCCGGTGAACGACATTAAGGAATCCACCCGAACCGGCCCCGCCACCACCATCATCACGGGCCTGTCCGTTGGATTTGAATCGGCGGCCTGGTCCCTGCTCGTCGTGGCTTTTATCCTTGTTATTTCCTACACCATTTTTGGAACACTGGATTCCATTCCCCTGGCTGAGCGCCTCATTTACACCCTCTATGGCGTAGCCCTAACCGGCGTTGGCATGATGACCCTAACCGGCGATAACCTGGCCATGGATTCCTTCGGGCCGATTTCGGACAACGCTAATGGCATCGGTGAAATGGCCTGGCACGGCCGCAAGGACAAGGTCACCGTTTCCGCAAGGCGCATCATGAACAGCTTGGATGAGGCTGGTAACACCACCAAGGCCATTACCAAGGGCGTGGCTATCGGTTCGGCCGTTGTGGCCGCAGTTTCCCTTTTTGGAACTTATATTGTAGATGTGAGCGGGGTTCAATCCCTTTTGGGCATGCCTCTTTCGGACCAGCTCATCACCGTCGGCATCCGTATTTCCATCCCTAAAGTATTGGTCGGCATGTTGTTGGGAGGGCTATTGCCTTTCCTTTTTTCTTCTTTCGCCTTGAAAGCCGTCGGTAGGGCCGCCTCCAAAATCGTGGATGAGGTCCGCCGCCAGTTTAAGGCCGGGGCCTTGAGCGGAAAGGTGAAGCCCGATTACTACAAGGTCGTGTTCCTTTGTACCGTCGCGGCCCAACGGGAGCTTTTGCCCATGGCCATCCTGGTCGTGCTAACTCCCATCCTGGTAGGAATTCTTCTTCAGGTCGAAGCCCTGGGCGGCTTCCTCGCCGGTTCCATTTTGACGGGACAGCTCTTGGCGGTTTTCATGGCCAACGCGGGCGGAGCCTGGGACAACGCCAAGAAATCCATCGAGGACGAACCTAGCGACCCGGCCCATAACTTAGGCAAGGGTTCGGAACGGCATAAGGCGAGCGTGGTCGGTGACACCGTGGGTGATCCCTTAAAGGATACGGCGGGCCCCGCCCTGAACCCCATGATCAAGGTCGTCAACCTGGTGTCGGTCATCATCGCCCCCATCCTGGCGCGTTATGTGGATTGGAGCCTCGGCAGCTGGGCGATCGTGGTGATCATCCTGGTTATCCTTGCCTTCTGCTACCACCAAAGCACCAAGTCGGTCTCCGGCCAGTGGCGGGATGCCATCAAGAACAGCTTCCTGGGAATCGTCCACAATCGGCGGAGAAAAACTGATCTGGAATCCAAGCACGATTATTGAGAACCAGAAAAAATATTCTCCATAACCTGTCATAACCACGGTCAGAACCATTCAGAATTTCTTCGGTTTAAATTAAACCGCTCAAATAATTTTGCTCTTCCATGCTAGGAAAACGAGGAAACATTTCTTTACCGGAAGTTTATGCCTCCTTTTCGCCGACCGCCTTAAAATCCTCATAACGTTTAGCGGGAGGTGATGCGATGGTGATGACGAAGGAAGCGGTTTTTAAGAATTTGAGGAGAAAAGACGTGGTCTTACTGAACGTCCTTTCCGACGATGATTTCTTGAAACTCCACATAAAGGGTTCCCAGAACCTCCCCCTATTCCAAAACCGCGGCTTTTTCGGCGCGGAAGTTGAGAAAAAGTTCGGCAAGGACAAGTTTTTTATCACTTACGGCGCCGATGTTACCTGCGCGGCCGGACCGAACGCCGCCAAGGCTTTAAAAGCGCGCGGCATGAACGCCCAGGAATATTTAGGCGGCCTTAAAGAGTGGCAGGAAGCGGGCTTACCCCTTGAGGGAATCCAGGTAAAGCAAGTAGCTCACGCCCGGTAGTTCTTTTTTCTGTTTACCCTCGCCCTTGGTCGTGGTTTTGTGGGCTTTTAGGTTTTGCCGGTACATAGGGTGTTTTCCCTATGCGTCCGTTGAAAATACGGGTTTCTCCCTATGAGTTTTTTCAGGGAGATGGGGTAGAGGGGAGGGGTGATAAAAATAAGACTTTTCCACCCTTCTCCCCTCAAGGGAAAAGGGGACGCTATTTTTAGAGGTGTCCTTAGCAGTTTATAGATGCGCCAATTGGCTGGGGACTTCTTTCCAAACCTTGTTGGCCTCCGCAGTCAGCCCATCCATGTGTTTCAGGAATAGAACTACCTGCCAAATCTGTTGGTCGGTCAGCGTGCTGGTATAAGATGGCATGCCAGTCAGGCGTACCCCGTGCTTCACGAACCAGTAAATCTTCCCTTCCGGATCGTCCGTAACACCGTCCTTGGCCAGTTGGGGCGGGTGCTGGTAAAGCCCCTTCGCGATATTGGAAGCGTTACCGTCTGAGGCCCCGTGGCAGGCGGCGCAATTGACCGCGTAAAGCTTGATCCCGGCGATCAGGTTTTCGTCGTTAAATGCGACCGGGTTTGGTGTTTTTATCATTTCTCTCTGAAGAGTCGCCCTTAAGGAAGAACGGGCCATCCATTTCTCGATCGTCGGCGGCGTTGCGTCCGCGTTAGCCGGCATCCATCCCCGGGTCACGAATAGAAAGGCTCCCACCAGACCCGCGATAATCACCGTTAGAACCCCGTATAAAAATCCCTTTGCCATAAAGCCTCCTAGAAAATAAATGACAGTCCCTATCTTATTCTTTTAGACGTCTCAATCCTAACTTTATCCCTCAAGCAAATAACTTTTAGAAGAACTAATTTTACCGATAGTGAAATTCCAGGTCCCCGCCCTGGGCAAGCTTACTCCACAAGGCCTGGTTTCCCAAAACGATAGTTCCGTTGAAGGTCACCTTGTCTAAAACCGTCGATGATGGAGTTTCCTTCTGGGCGCGGATATTTAGGGTTTTTCCATTGGTCATGGTAAGCACGACCGAGTCAAACATTGGCCCGGTCAAGGCCACTTGCTCCGTCCCGGAAACCACCGGCCTGAGGCCAATCATGGCCCAGACCACCCAGGAACCCATGGCCCCGCCGTCGTCGTTGCCGGGCATTCCATCGGGCGAGTTCTGGTACCAACGGGAAATCATTCCTTTGAGTATCTCGGAAGTTTTCCCCGAGGCCCCCGCATAAAGGTAAGCATAAGGCGCGGCGGACTCCGGCTCGTTGCCGAGGAAGGCGTATTGGCTATCCAGGCCCTCGTTAAGTCGGAGTCGTCCGCTTTTATCGTGGAAATGCCCGTCCAACCTTTGAATAACCTTCGAAGGACCTCCCATCATTTCAAACAGTTCTGGATAGCTATAGGGCAAGAGCCATGTGTATTGGAGGGAGTTGCCTTCCTCAAACCCGCAAAATAATCCCCCGTGAAAATTAAAGAAAAGGAGGATGCTCCCGATCAAGTTACTCGAGACAAAGTGGCCTCCATCCGCATGATGGGATTCAAATATGTTTTTCCAATTCTTGGACTGCTTCAAGTAGGTCTGGTATTCCTCCCGCTTCCCCAAGGCAAGGGCCAGTTGGGAGATGGCGAAATCATCGTTCGCGTATTCCAAATTCAGGGAACCGCGCCCAGGCATAAAGCCCTTGGCTAACCAGTCGGAAAGGCCCGGCCTTACCATGCAACCTCCCGATGTTGTTCCAACGACCGACGCGCCACGTTCCATAGCCGCGAGGGCCTTATCAACCTCAAAATCATGAACACCCAGGGCGTAAACCGATGCTATTACCGCGTCCTCGTCGTCGCCTTCCATGCCGCCCGAGTTTTGGTTGGCCTGTTCCCAACGAGGGAGGCCTCCGCCGTTGGGACGGGCCAACTTGTCCTGCTCGGCCATATTGACCAAGGACTGCATCATGTCGGCGGCTTGCCGGGGCGCCACGACGGCCAGGAGCGGCATTTCCGACCGATAGTTATCCCAGGCCGAAAAATTTTCGTATTGATCGTGACCACTGGTAGCCTGATGAATTTGCTGGTCGAACCCCAGATACCTGCCATCCACATCGCCAAAGAGGTTAGGATGGATGGAAGCGTGATAAAGGCTGGTATAAAAAACAGTCTTCTGGTCCGAGGTTCCACCTTCCACTTTTATTTGGGACAGGCGGTCTTCCCAAGCAGAAGAGGCTTTTTTTTTAATTTCATCGAAATCCCACCCAGGGTTCTCCGCCTCCAGGTTTTTCCTGGCCCCCGCCACATCCACGAAGGATATTCCAACCTTCATTTGCACTACACTGTTTGAAGGCAAGTCGAAGAAAAGGTTTGCCCCCTGGGCCTTGTCCCAGACCTCGCGCCGGACTACCGGATGGTCAAACCTCGCATAAAAATAAACTTTATAGGTGATGCCCTTGCCGCCACAGCCATGGCCTGTGGTTTCGCCGACTACCGTGTCGTTGGAGGTGATTTGCAGACCCCCTTCCCCGGACGAGGAAGCGTCACCTCTTGTATCCACTTGGATAACCGGAACTTGTGAGGGGGCGAAGGTAAATCGTGCGAACCCCGTGCGGGCCGTTGCGGTTAACTCGACCTGGATATTCGAGCCGTTCAAAACAACCTGGTACCAACCGGGCCCAGCTTCTTCCTCGGCATGGAAAAATTTCGCGGCCTTGCGTTCCTGGCCAGGATTAGACCCCACCGCCGGCATGATGGGAAAATCCATCCAGCATTGGATGCCCCTTCCGCTGAAGTGGGTGAGGGAGAACCCCTTAATCTCACCAGCGGTGTAAATGTACCCACCCGCGTTTCCATTGGGGGTATCGGGGCTGAATTGAACCATGCCCTGTGGCCACACCGCCCCCGGAAAGACATTGCCGTTGGAGTTATTGATGATATAACCCGGAGCTCCCGGTTTGGTCCCAATAAAGGGGTTAACATATTGGGTAAGGTTTTCGGCGCCCAGTCCCATAGAGGCAACAAAGAAAATGAAACTGATAACCCAAATTCTCATAAAACTTCCCACTCAATAGAAATAAAAAGACAGGAACTATTTTACTCTTTTGGATTTTTAACTGGGATTAATGCGCGTCGGAGGGATTTCCCATCTGAGGGGGTTTCTTCATGAAATAAATGGGGATCGCCGCGAGGGCAAAACCGATCACCATGATCCAGGCCATCTGGTCGAAGGCCATGACGAAAGCCTGCTTCTTCACCCGGAAATAAGCGGCCTTTGCCAAAAGGCTGTTGGGATCGGTCATGCCTACCTCATTTGAAAAACGGTACATCAAGGCCTTTGTGCCTTGCGCCCATTGGTTGAAGCCCATGGTGAGGGGGCTCACATACTGCCGCAAATGCTCATAGGCGTTGTCCGAGGCGTTGCTGAACATGGTGGAAAGCACCGCGATACCCAAGCTTCCCCCCAGTTGCCGGGACAGGTTTAGAATGCCAGCGGCCTGACCTAAAGCCGGGCCTCGGAAGCCCCCCAATACTACGGCGTTGATGGGGATAAATAGCGCCGCCATGCCCAAGCCACGGATCAGGAGGGGCCAAAAGAGGTCCCAGTAGGTGCTTTGGGCGCTGAAATTCGTGAGCAGGAACAGGGCAAAGGTGACGCTCACAATGCCCCAAACCATGAAGGGCCTGGGATCCCTATTTTGAAGCTGGCTCCCGATAACTGGCATCATGAAGCCGGCCACAAGAGCGCCCGGCACGAAAAGGTTGCCGGTCTGGCCAGCGTCCATCCCCATGATGGTCGAAGCAAAAATGGGGATGAAGAAGATGAGTCCGTAAAGCATCCCGCCCACGCAGGCCATCATGATGGCTCCGTTCATGAGGCCGGAGCTCTTGAAGAGACGCAAATCCATAATGGGGTGCTCATGGGTGAGTTCCCACCACACGAAGGCGGGCAGACAGACGGCCGCGATGAGGCTGCAGGCCAAGATAACGTGGGAAGAAAACCAGTCGTCGGCACGCCCCCTTTCCAAAATATATTGAAGGCAGCCCACGCCCGCTATCAGGAGGGAAAGTCCAACTGTGTCCACCGGGGCAGTGCGCATCTTATGGTGCGCCGCCGCATGTTCCCCCTCGGCCGCGTGGTCCTTGATATAAAGAGAGGACATGAAGGCGGCTAACAGCCCTAAGGGGATGTTAATGTTGAAGATCATCCGCCAGCCGAAATGGTCGGTCAGGTAACCACCCAAGGGAGGGCCGATGGTAGGGCCAATAATAACCACCATGCCGTAAAGGGCGCTGCCCAGGCCGGACCTTCCGGGGAAGGCTTCCTGAATGAGGGCTTGGGAGGTGGGCAACAGGGCTCCCCCGGCGGCCCCTTGGATGATGCGGAAAACTACCAGGGTCCAAAGGTTAGGCGCCAAGCCGCAGGCCACCGAGGTGAGGACGAACAAGAGTATACAAGTGGTGTAATACTTTTGGCGGCCGAAACGCGTGCCCAGCCAACCCGAGATGGGCAGGACGATGGCGTTGGAGATGATGTACCCCGTCACCACCCAGCCGATTTCATCCAGGGTGGCGCCCAGGTTACCCATCATCGTCGGAATGGCCACGTTGACGATGGAGGTGTCGACGATTTCGAGCAGGGACGCCAACCCGGCGGTCAACACGATCATTAAAGCCGCCCTTGAGAGACCACTTGGCGGTGGGGTTTCGGTTTTTGCGACGCTCGCCGCTGTACTCATTAATGAACCTTTTAAAACAGTATGCCGTCATTGCGAGCCTCGAATTTCGAGGCGAAGCAACCCCAGTTCATGGGTGGTTTTAGACTTGTTGGCGAATTCTTCGCAACTGCATATTTAAACTGGGGTGGCTTCGTCATAAACGACCGCCTATTCGGCGGTCATTCCTCGCAATGACAGCATTAAAATTTATTTCAATGTACTTTTACTGAAACATCGGCGGAGAGGCCCGCCGCCAGGCGGTCGATGTCTTCCGGCGTCAGGTCCAACAACTTGATCTTGACCGGCACCCGCTGGACCACCTTGGTAAAGTTACCCGTGGAATTATCCGGCGGTAAAAGCGTGAAGGTCGAACCGGTGGCCGAACCTAGGCTGTCCACTTCCCCGCGAAAGCTATGGGAAATGGCGTCCACGCCAACGCTGACCTTTTGACCCGGTTTGATTCGGCCGATTTGAGTTTCCTTGAAATTAGCTGTCACCCACCGCTCTTTTGAACCGACAAAACCGAAAAGGGCCTGCCCGGGAGGTACCACCATGCCCGGTTCCACGGATTTCTTGGCGATGGAACCATCCTCCGGCGCGATGATTTGGGTGTAACTGAGGTTCAACTTGGCCTGGTCGATCTTGGATTGGTCGGCCTTCAGGCGGGACCCCAGGTTGCGGTAACGCGCGACCGCCGCGTCCAATTGCTGTTTGGAAACCGCCTCGTCCTTGTAAAGCTTCGCGATGCGCTGGTAATCCTGGGAAGCCTGTTCCAAATCCGCCTGCACCGAAGCCTGGTCCGCAACCGCCTGGTTATAAGCCGTGGAATAGTCCTGGTTATCCAGTTGGGCGAGAAGCTGGCCTGACCTGACCTTGTCGTTCTCGTTCACGAGAACCTTCACCACCGTACCGCCGACGCGGGGGGAAAGCATGAGGGCGTGGGCCTGTACGTAAGCATCGTCCGTGCCCTCGTATAAAAAGTTTTTTACGATGAAAAATACGGCAATGGCCGCAGCTATCCCGAAAATAATCCGGAGTATATTCTTCTTTTTTCCGCTCCCCGCTGGCGGGGCCGCAGGTGTCGTCTTAGTCATGTTCGATCCCCTTTCCAATAGCCATTTCCAAATTATTCAATGCCTCCAGGGCGTTCAACTGGGCCTGAACCACTCCCGCTTCCGCCCTGAATTGTTCAAGCTCGGCGTCCAACACGTCAGTGGTAGTACGGGTTCCCGCCTTGAATCCCACCGTGGCCAGCCGGGTGCTTTCCTTCGCCTTGTCCACATCCGTTAACTTGGCCTTGTAAAGTGCCACGCTGGAAGTGAGTTTTCGTTTCCAATGGTTGAACTCGTTGGGTGCTTCCAGTTGGGCGGCCTCCAGGTCCAAGCGGGATTGATGGGCCTTCTCGTCCGCCTCATTGGCTTTGGCCATGTAATAACCGAAATCCAGCAGGTCCCAGCTGGCGGCCGCACCCACGAAATAGGCTGTCCGGAAATTATTGTTATCCGATAAATAATTCATTGAGACGGCTGCGTTATATAAATAGTCCGGGCTGTTATAAAACTGGTATTCGCCGATCAAGGAAACCTTGGGAAGCCAGAAGGAACTTGAGGCCGCGCTGGCGTCCTCAGCCGCGAAGGTTTGCAGTTCCTTCGCCCTTAAATCAGGGCGTTGTTGGAAATCCACCTGGGCCAGGCTGGCGAGAATCTTGTCCGAATCCAAGACCGGAAGGGTCCCGGACAAAGGCCGGTCGTCTTTTTTGAGCCCCAGGGCCAGGGTGAGGTTGTCCCGGGCCAAGGCCTCGTCATCGTGAGCCGAAAGTTGGTCCGACTTGGCTTCCGAAAGTTGAACCTCAACCCGCAGGACGTCGTACTTGGTGGCTTGCCCGTTGTCCAACTGGTCCTTGACGATCTTCCAATGGTTCTCCAGGGTTATGACGTTCTGGTCAGCCATTTCGGAAAGGAGCTTGGCCGCCAGGGACTGGTAAAATTTCAGGCGCACTTGCCGCACCAATTGGAAAAGAGACCAATCGGAGAGAATTTGCGCCGCGTGGTGATAGTTGTTGGCCGAGTCCAGCTTGTGGACATTCTTGAACCCGTCGAAAAGATCGTAACTGGCGTCCAGGGCCAGGGTTTTTTCCGGATAAATGCCCGGGAAGTTGATAGTCTGAGGGCCACCAAACTGTACGTTTAAATTTCCGTATTGAGGATCGGGTAGGAAATATTGTCCCTTCACGGTGATGTTTGGTAAAAAACCTTCCGACCAGGCTTCCAGTTGCCCCCAGCTTGCCTCCTTTTCCATTGACTGGGCTTTTTGATAATAAGGCGAATGATTTTGCGCTTCTTGAAGGGATTGCTCCAGGGTTAAAGAAGCCGACTCCTCCGCGTGAACCTGGGAACACAGGGATAAGATTAAAAACGCCCAAAACCAGCCTTTCATATTTTCCCCTTTATGGTTTGACTTGTAAAAAATGAGCTTTTACTAATTTTTGAAGAATCTGGATCAGTTCCTTTTGCTCTTTTAACTGCAAATGTGACAAGTATTGACGCTCGGCTTCCAAACCGAGTTTTAGCACCTTGGGGAGGACATCCTTCCCCTTTGCCGTTAAGGCCAGGGCGTAGGCCCGTCGGTCGGAGGGATTGTCTTTCCTTTCCACCAGTCCCTTTTTTTCCAAATCGTCAACCAAATCCACCATGGTGGTTCGGTCGATCCGCATACAAACCCCAATCTCATTTTGGGGAACGGAGCCCATTTCGTAGATTGTGGCCAAAACTCCAACATGACGCCCCGTGATTTCATAAGGCCTCAGGATTTCCTCGGTGATCTCACGGATTCTTTGGGCTGACCGGTTCAGGAGAAAGCTCACCCGATCCATGATCATTTGGGGCACCTGGTGGACAGGGGGTGTCGAGGCTTGGCTTTTCTTTTTTCGCGGCGATTTCATTTCGACCAAAATTTCGCTCCACCCAGGGGTTTAGAATGATCACCTATACTGATTATCAGCATTGCTGTCAATACCACCCTCCCAAAATATTTTCCAACCCTTTACAAAAGGGCAGAAAATCCCGGGCGGAAGCCATGCAGAAACTCCTTGTAAAATATGCGATATTTTGGATTAATATCACTAGTTTAGCCTTTATCCCTAGGAGGTGGTTTTGTGACCAAAAGTGAAATGCTGGCTACGCTGGCGAATGATACCGGGCTTAAGAAGAAGGATGTCGACAATCTGATGCAGGCCCTTCAAAATTTGATTTTGAAAACCTTGAAGAAGGAAAACAAGATCAAGCTGGATGGTCTGGGAGTGTTCCAACTTAAGGATCGCAAGGCCCGCTTGGCCCGCAATCCCCGCACCGGCGAGATGGTCCAGGTTGCGGCAAAAAGAGTTGTCAAATTTCGCGTGGTGAAAAGCTTGAAAGAAGCTGTTTTAAAGAAATAGTTCGGGCAATAGGGTAAACCAGGACTTTCGGGTTTCCCTCAAAAGAACATTGGTCCGAAAATCATAAAATTCGGGTCACCGCTCATTATCCATTTTAATAATAGGTAATGAGCGGTGACCCGTTTTTGTTATTACAAAAGATTTATTTCTAAAAGCCTGGGTTCAGGAAAAACATGAACAAACTAGGGATTCTTTTTTTCTTTTTCATTTTTATTAAACCCCTCTTAGCCCAATCCACCTCAACCCCTCCCCCCGTTATTTCCTTACCTGGTTTTGGTACCCACGCAGTGAACCTTGAAAACAGCAAGTCGCTGACCTTGAGCCTTCCCGGGGATTTGAATTTATTTGTTGCCGCCCAGGGGATGAAATGCCCGCGTTTTATGACCTTCAGTCCCGACCACCGATTGTTTGTGGCGGGCCTTTACAACTGCGGTGACACCAAACTAGGAAGAGTTTACCTGTTGGAGGATTTTGATCCTCAGACCGGCGCTTTCGGTAAAGTTATTACTTACATGGATCACCTCCATAATCCCAATAGCGTGGCCTTTTATTCGGACATGACTGGGCAAAGCTGGATCTATATCGCCCAGACGGATCGCCTGTCACGTTTCCACTACGAATCCGGTTCGGATAAACCTACGGGAGCAGAGGAAATTCTGGCCACCTTCCCCGCTTATGGATTGGGTTACAAATATGGCGGCTGGCACCTGACCAGAACCCTTTGCTTTGGTGGAAACGGGAAACTTTACGTATCAGTGGGAAGCAGTTGCAACGCCTGCGAGGAGAAGAAGGAAGAGACCCGGGCTTGCGTCCTGGAAATGGATCCGGACGGGAAAAATCAACAGGTTTTCGCCTCGGGATTGCGCAACGCGGTTGGGTTGAAATGGGTCAATGGGCAATTGTTCGCGACCAACATGGGCGCCGACCACTTGGGGGATGACAACCCGGACGACACCTTTTGGTCCCTGGAAGAAGGCCGAAATTATGGCTGACCTTACGCTTATGTGTCGAAGGGGGCCAACCAGCCCGACCCCAAGTTTGGGGAGGAAAAAGCCCGGGCCACCCTCAAAGGAATGCCCCTTTGTTTTTCAAGCTTCCCCGCCCACAGTTCTCCTCTGGGATTGGAATATTTCGGTTCGGACTTTGAAATCCCCGAATTACGGAATTGCTTCCTGGTTGGTCTGCACGGCTCAGGAAAACAAAGCCTGGGAAGGGGTTACCGAATCGCAAGGTTGAGAAAAGGCTTGCCGTCCGAGGACTTTATCACCGGATTTCGAAGAGACGGGAAAGTTCTTGGCAGGCCTTGCGACATCCTGAGGGGCGGGCCGGACGCCTTCTTTTTCACCGATGATTTGGACGGGACCCTTTATTACGTCCGCCATAAAAAGACCCCTGGTTAAAATGAAAAACGGCCTAAATCAATGATAAAAACCCTTGACCGTTCCGACCCCTCCGTTTAGGCTTTTCCCATGGATAAAGTCTTGGCGTTTTTCAAAGGCCTCTCAAGTCCAATAAAGCCCCCTTCCTATTACTTTCGCTATCTAATGCACCTGAACTCCCTTAGCCTTCCCTGGTTCACAAGGGGAGATTTGGACGGCTTTTTCGGCCTTTTCGTGGACAACCTGCTGCAGCTCATGCTCATCGGGTTTCTTTGCAAGGTTTTTTGTGGGTTCCCCCCCGAATTCATCACCAGTCAAATCCTTCCCGGGACGGCCCTATCCATCCTTTTGGGCAACCTTTTTTACGCTTGGCAGGCGCGCCAACTGGCGAAAAAATCCAAACGTTCCGACGTCACCGCCCTGCCCTTTGGAATCAACACTCCCAGCCTTATCGCCTTCATCATTCTCATCATGGCGCCTGTCTTCCGTGAGACGGGAAATTATAAACTGGCCTGGCAGGCCGGGCTATTCGCCTGCTTGCTGAATGGTTTAATGGAAGTGGGCGGAGCCTACGTGGGGGATTGGTTGAGGCGCAACACCCCCAGGGCGGCCCTGCTTTGCGCCTTGGCCGGCATCGCCGTAACCTTCATCGCCATGGATTTCATCTTTCAAATTTTCGCCAATCCTTTGATCGGCATCCTGCCCACGTTCTTGATCCTCATTTCCTATGGCTCCCGCATGAAGTGGCCCCTGTCCCTGCCGGGCGGGTTCCTGGCGGTGGTCATTGGAACCCTTCTCTATTGGACATTCCACTCCATCAACCCCGCTCTGGTGACTTCCAATATGTCCACCGACCCTATCAAATGGGCCTTTTACCCGCCCCGGCCCGTGCCAAGCGACCTCTTCGGGCTTATCCTTAGTCTCACGGGATGGAAATACATGGCGGTGATCCTGCCCATGGGCCTGTTTAACGTCATCGGCTCCCTGCAAAATTTGGAATCGGCCGATGCCGCAGGAGACCGCTACCCAACCAAACCTTCCTTATTGTGGAACGGCTTCGCCACCCTCTTGGCCGGCTTATTGGGTAGTCCCTTTCCTACGACCATTTACATTGGCCACCCGGGCTGGAAAGCCATGGGTGCCAGGCACGGTTATTCTATCCTGAACGGGACGCTTATCTCCCTCTTGTGCTTAACAGGCGGAGTAACCTTTTTTCTGCAGTACGTGCCGCGTGAGTGCATATTCGGTATTCTCCTATGGATCGCCATCATCATCACTGCCCAGGCTTTCATGGAAATTCCCAAGGAGCATTCCCTTGCCGTGGCTTTTGGCTTGATTCCGGCCTTTTCGGCCTATGTTTTTTACATCCTGGAATCGACTCTTCGGGTGGCGGGTGTGCCCTTAACGGTAGCCATGGCAGATAAGCTCACCGGCGAAAATCTTTTCGTGCGGGGCATCATCGTCTTAAACCAAGGTTCGTTGCTTATTTCGATGATTTTCGCGGCGGTAATGGTATTCATTATCGAGCGCAAATTCTTGAAGGCCGCCCAATGGACCTTCGCGGCCGCGGCCTTTTCCTTCATCGGCCTAATTCACTCCTACCGCCTGACCGAAGTAGGAGTACAAAACGGCTTCGGTAACTCTTGGTCCCCCAAGTTTGGACTCATGTACGCCGTGGTGGGATGCATTCTCCTACTCTTGCATTTCTACCAGAAATCAACTTTCAAGCCTTCCCGCAAGAAGAAAAAAGAAAAGAAATCCGAATTCGTCCAGCCCCCTATCAGTAAGGTCGGTTACGTGTAAATGCCTTCTTCCTCCAATCCCTTGAGTTTCCGTCAAAACCCATGGGTTTATTTGTTCCTTTTCCTCATTTCAAATACCCTGATTTCCTATTCACCCCTTCCCCTGGATGCCAAATTGATTTTGGGACTTGTGGGGATTGCCTTGCCTCTTTACATCGCCTTGAGAACCCTTGCCTCTTCCAGGAATGAAAAACCTGGATACCTGAGCGACCTCAAGTTTTTAATCCCCGTTTGGCTTTGGGCCATTGGTTTATTTGCATTGGCCTTCCTTCGCTTTTATAAGCTTGAGACTTTCCCCTTGTGGCCCAACCTGGACGAAGGATGGATTGGAACCCTGGCAATTGAGCTTTCCAAGCAGTGGACCTGGAGGTTCTTCTATACCTTTGGAGAGGCGCCGCCTTTAACCATTTGGTCGGTGGCTTGCCTTTTCAAACTTGGGTTCTCCCCTTCTTTCTCCCTTTGGTTTCCTCCGGCGGTGGTTTCCCTTTTAACCGTCTTCGTGGCTTACTTCGCCGCCCGCCAATTCTTCTCCAAGTCCTTCTCATTGGTTTGCGGGGGTTTAATGGCCTTCAGTTATTGGTCGCTTATGATCGGCCGGCTTTGCCATCAGGGCATTTGGCTCCCCTTGTGGGTTTGCCTCTGCTTTTATCTCTTAGGTGGATTCCAAAAGGCACGGAGTGTACCGGAAAAAACACGATGGGCCTTGGGATTGGGCGTCGGTACTGGCTTGGGATCTTTTATTTTTACGCCTTGGCCGGTTCCGGCTGGCCTCCTAGTAGCTGGTCTTCTTTGGCATTGGGTCATCCAGTCAAAAGAAAATCGACGTTATTTTTTATTCTTTTGTACTTCCTTGGCTTTCACACTAATTCCCTTTTGCTTAGCAGTTATGAGAGAAGGTTACGGTTCCCATATCCGATCGCTTACTCCCTGGGGCGGATGGTTTCGCGATTTCAATCTTTGTACCAGTTTCTTTAAGTACTTGGCGGTATTGATCTGGGACTCTTACGAAAAGGACCCGGCTTACACACCGGTTTGGGGGGGATTTTTAAACCCGCTTTTGGGCGCTTTCTTTTTTGTGGGTTTGATAGAGATGTTCCGCTTGCGCCGATTTGGACTCATCCGCTGCGTGGCAGTGGCTTTTCTTTTGTTCCTATTCCCTGGCGCTTTGTCTCCCAACTTGGA
This sequence comes from candidate division FCPU426 bacterium, assembly GCA_003152075.1. Taxonomy (GTDB): domain Bacteria; phylum Oederibacteriota; class Muellerivitia; order Muellerivitales; family Muellerivitaceae; genus PALSA-1180. Next base: position 214,877 of record PLZG01000098.1, on the reverse strand, counting down.
AACCTTCCGGATAGCCCAAGTATTGCCTTTACTACTCTTCCTTACCGCTCTTGGAATTCACGCCTTGGTTGGCTTGCTTCCTTCCTCCAAACGTCTTTGGATTCTTGTCAGCTTGTTCGCCATTACCGGAGCTTTCGATTTTAACCTCCTCGCCGCTCCCTTCCGGAACCCGGAAGCCCACCCGGAGAACTTTGGACGGCCCTTGAAATCGCTTGAAAGGTACAGGACTTTTCAAATTTTGGATGCGATTCAAAAGGGACGATCAAAACCAGAGGATATTTTTATTCTGACCGACTTAGATACCAATTCGTTTAATGAACCCACTCTTTCCGCTATGACCTATTCGTTTAACGCAGCAAGGGATAGCGACCTATTTATGGGATATCCTCGTTGGACAGCAGTATTCGTAAACATCCATTATCAAAATTTTCTTAAAGATCGGTTTCCCGAAGGTCGATGGTTTAAAGTCTCTAAAGATCTTTATTTGAGCAATGGTGGAGATATGTTGGGCCTGATTCCCTTCACAAAATCCAATTCTCAAACTTTAGGGTTCTGGAATCAAGCCAATGCGGTGTTTGAAAAAGCGGATTTGCAAAGATTCAACCAAGGCGGGGGACACATCGAAAAAATTCTAAAAACTCTGGAAAGCGCCTATCCTTTGGTAAAGGGTGATCCTTTCCTGGAATCGGTCTATTGGGATAAGAGGGCTGCTTTCGAATATGAAGACCTCAACTATGAGGAACAACTACGTTCCTACCAAATGGCCGTTAGCCTCGGTTATCCATCCGCGGATCTTTATTACAAGTTAGGCCAACTCCTAATGGTCAAACAGCGCTACCCCGGAGCCCAGGAAGCCTTTCTCAAAGCCACCCAGGCGCCCCTGAACCTGACCCAGGCCCATGCCGCCCTGGAATGGTTAAAGGCCCAACCCCCAACAAATCCAACAAACAATTCAAAGTAAAAATCCTTGGCCACAATTATAAATAGGGTTATCATTTCCCCACTTTGAACCCTAAGGATTAATCCCTTGAAACGCTTTATCCCTATCATTCTCTTTGCTTTTTGCCCCCCGCAAGCTTGGTGCGAACCTGTCCAAAAGCCCAAGGAAAATTCAGCCCCGTCCCTAAAAGAAATGGTATTCAAGTGGAAGGAATCCAGCCATTCCGATGGATTGACCCTCTATTGGTCCAAAGTGGATGGTAGCCAAGTGATCGCCTTTAAGGGCGAGGGCATCGTGGACGCCCCCATTGAGAAGGTGGCTTCCATCATAGTGGACACCACCCGGGCCACCGAATGGATTGACAGCCTGGTTTCCTCAAAGGTCGTGAGAAATCTTTCCCCGGCTGAGTTTTTTGAGTATGACCATGTTGGAATTTCCTTTCCCTTTGATACCGTCATGTCTGACCGTGATTTTGTGTCCCATGTGGTTTTGGAATCCGATCCCGCCACCAAACGCTTTACTGTTAGCTACCTGCCTACCGAGGATGAAGGGGCTCCCTTGATCCGGAAATACACTCGGGGCGTCATGACTTGCGTTTTCAAGATGGTTCCCATGTCTATGCCGGAAGAAACTTACGTGGAGGCTGAGATTCATTGTGACCCGAAAGGCGGAGTGCCCAAGTGGCTGGTGAACTTCTTTCAACAAGGTTGGCCTCAAACAACATTCGAGAACCTGAGGAAACAGGCTAAGAAACCGGACATTCAAATTCTTCCGGTGGTCGAGAACCTTCTTCAAAAACCGGCCGTCAAACTGGTCCGAGCCTCCAAAAAGGCTGTGAAACGTTAGGCCTTGGGAATCACGCTGATCTGGCCATTCTCCTCCAGCACCGCGTAACGCACTTGATGGGCATCCCCTACCCCGCTTCGCCTTAAAGCCGCTTGTAAATCTTCCAAAGTGATTCGCTCATTTTTAAGATTTTCTTGAAGAATTTTTCCATTATGGATCAAAAGCGCCGGTTGCCCTTCCAGTAAGCGGCGAGCCGGTTTGAAACGGTAGGATATTTCCACCACCATCCAATTGAGAACCAAAATGGTCACGGCTCCAAGGATTCCACCTCCCAGCGAATTATCGTTGCCGATGACCGCGTTCTGGACCACGTTGGAAAGGATTAAAAGCACGACCAGATCGAAGGGCGTCAATTGTCCCACCTGCCTTTTCCCGGTAAAACGGAAGGCTATTAAAATGAAGAGGTAAATCACCCCGGACCGCAAAATCTTTTCCCAGACCGGTACATCCGGCATCCATATGTGTTCCATCTTTTTCTCCATAGCTCAATATTTAAATGAATTAAAGTTACCAGTCGTAATTAACGGACCCTTTTCATTTTATCAAACTTCCACATACCTTTTTCGAACACCATGGTGTCTTCCCCGTCCGACATCCCCTCACTGGTCATCAGCATTATTTTAATATCACAATTTTTTTCGTCGGTCTGGCGCTCGATGATCCTGACACTCTTCACGCCACCATCGTTTAATTTGGCCGCCCATATTTTTTGAAGGGTCATGTCCTTGTTGGTCTGCAGGAAATTAAGGATATCATCCGTGAAATACTCGGCCGTTTCGTCATATTTACCCTCGAGGGCCAGTTTGTAAGCGGTCTCAAAGCAACTGGCGGGCCCCATGTTGGAATGGGAATCCACGCAGGCCGCTCCTAACCACGGGAATAATGCCAGGGACAAGATCAAGAAAAGTTTCTTCATGAATAATCCTCCTTTAAAAATATCCTTCATTTTACCCTTCCACCTTCACCAGTCCGCCACTGTTTTTCCATTTCCATAAAATCCAAAAAAACAAACCCGCGCCCAATCCACCCAAGTGGGAAGAGTAGGAAATCGTCGACATTCCGGCAGTTTGAAAGGAGATGCCGAAAATTTGGAGAATAACCCAAAGAAGAAGGGCTGCCCAGGCGGGAATACGAATAAGCCTTGGCATCATGAGTCCGTAAGTTCCCCCCATGAAAAATACGATTTTTTTCCCCGGAAATGCGAACCCATAAAAAAGCAGGACCCCGGCGATACCTCCGCTGGCTCCAATATGGGGTATGTCCGAAAGTGGGTCAAAACAAAGTGTAAGAACGTTTCCAAACGCCGTGGAAAGGGCTAACAAGGCCAGGAGACCATACCAACCGATTTTTTCCTCCACCACCCGTCCAAAGATGAATAGGAAATACATGTTTCCGAAAAGATGGCCCCAACCCCCATGAACAAAAAAATTGGAGAAAAATGTAAGCCCGCCATAACGATCAAACTCCCGGGGAATGAACCCGTAATAATCAGGAGACCGGCGGTCCCTGAAGAAATAAATACTGGCGGCCGTAGTGGTCAAAACCAACCCCGCGGTGAACCAGGGAAATGGGGAAGAGGTCCTGTCCTCGTCCTGGATGGGCAGGCCAATGATGGCGAGTGCTTTTTGCCAATAGGGAAGATGGCTGGCGTCAAACTGGTTCTCGCGTTTGGCCCTCTCACTGATTAATTCCACCTCATGAAGGGCGGCCAATCTAGCCGCTTCGGGTGGCAAATTGGAAAGTGTTGAGGCTTCAGGTTCTGGTTGGGCGGGGGAGGGTGGGGGTTGGATCGGCAAAGCCGCCCTTTCCCCAAGGCTAAGCCAGGCGACATTGCATTTCTTGCAAACCAGGGGATCCAAGGGGACATTGACGGTTCCAAGGGAAACTTGGTTCATGGGTTTGGAACAAGTGGGACAGGCGGTTCTGCGTCCTTCCCCACTATTGCGAATTTCTTGGGAAAACCGGATAAAGAAGGCCTCCTCCAAGGTTCGTCGAAGTATGGAAAAGCCTATTAACCAATGGCCGCATCCCTCACAGGCCCAGAAAACTCCGTATCCGCTTTGTTTTCGTGTTAAGTTTTGACCGCACGAGGGACAAGAGAACATAAGCCTGCCTTAAAATATGTTATCCATCATCCGAATCCTAAAATACGCCCATCAATCCATTATTTCGACGTTAAAATCTCGCGAATTTTCTCATCATCAAGAATTAAATACATTTCATGCCGGTGCAACCCCGGGCCGTAATGGTTTTGAGTGATGCGGTAAGTCTTGAAACCCCATTTCATGAAAAATTCCACGCTGCGTTGACTAGCGTCCAGGCGGATCAGTTTCATTTTAGGGATTTGCGCCAATGTGGAGAGTCGGTTGGTGAGCAGGAATTTCCCCAAACCCTTCCCGTGCCAGTCCTTCAGCACCATTCCCCAGCAGAGACTTGCCGCCCCTCCGTCCAGGCCGATCACGTGACCGCCACAACCGATGGGAGTTCCGTCGACGGTTTCAATGACCAGATAGCTGTCCGAATGATTGTCCAGATATTTGGAAAAGATGTCCCGCTCGCTCGCGAGGAAAGTTTGGGGGGTATTGCTGTCAAAAATCTTCAGGCAGGCTTCCTTGTCGGAAGCCCGATAGGAACGTTGTTTCCATTGCTTCGGAGAATCAGTCATTCACACTGCTCCTAGGACAAGCCGCCAATACGAGGCGTCATCAATGACGCCCCACCAAAATACTTTTATTCCACGTAGGCGTCCGCCTCAATCTCCACCATCATCTCGGGGTCGATCAATTTGGAGACTTCCACCAAGGTGGTGGCGGGGCGGATATCCTTAAAAAATTCCCCGTGCGCCCGGGCGTATTTTTCCCATTGGGCGATATCGGTGACGAACATGCGCGTGCGTACCACGTTATTAAGAGTTGCTCCTGCTTTTTGAAGGCCAGCTTCGATGTTCTTTAGGGATTGCCGCACTTGGGCTTCCGGATCCTCCTTACCCACAACCTTGCCATCCGGACCGGTGGCGGTAGTACCGGACACATGGACATAATTTCCAACTTTCACGGCGCGGGAATAGCCAATAATCGGCTCCCACTTCGATCCCGTGCTGATATTTTCGCGTTTGGACATGGTCGCTCCTAGGAATTTACTTGCCGTAACTGAGAGCTGCCAACTAATCCCTGAAAACGGGCGTTTAGGCTGCGCCCGTTTTGCGGGGAGTGCTGATTTGACGGCTGGTGTTGTTGGAAGTGTGGGGTCTCATCGGCCCGCCCTTTTCGTGCTTATGGGCGTGGGGATGCTCGTGGGTATGACCATCGTGGTCATGGTCGTGTTCTTTCTCATCAGCCTTGGCTTTTTCCGCGGCGGCGGAGTTGGTTTTGGACAATAAAGCGCTTTTCGCTTTCTCGTCGGCTTCCAAGTGACACTTCTTGTATTTCTTACCCGAACCGCAGGGACAGGGCTCGTTGCGTCCGGTCTTCAATCGTTGCTCGTAATCCAATTCCGCCATAATCTCCTCCTGAAAAACCTTTCTTCTTGTGGAAACACATTATAAACCAATCACACCCGGCTTTATTACTTTTTAGAACCGGCCTTGGCCTTGTTCTCCTTCGCCTTTTTGGCTTCGGCTGCGGACCATTCCTCATACTCCCCGTAAGAACCCTTAAAGTCAGTGTAGGTCCCGTCGGGTTTGAGTTCGAGAACGCGGTTGGCCACTTTGCCAATGAGATCCTGGTCATGACTGGAAAAAATAACCGTTCCCGTGAAGTCCGCCAAAGCCTGGCTTAAGCTCTCGATGGATTCCAAATCCATATGGTTGGTGGGCTCGTCCAGGATGAGGGTATTCCCCCCCTCGATCATTAAGCGGGATAACACCATGCGTTGGCATTCCCCCCCGGAGAGTACCTTGACGCTTTTATCCTGTTCTTCCCCTGTAAAAAGCATGCGACCCAGCATCCCGCGGATCACCTGCCCCTCTTCCAGGGGGGCGAATTGGCGAAGCCATTGCAACGCCGTCATGTCGGTCGTCAGTTCTTCCTTCACGTCCTGGGGCATGCTGCTTAATCGGACCGTGCTTCCCCATGCCGCTAGCCCCTCATCGGTTTTGACGCCCCATTGGGCGATGGTAGAGCCCTCCGCCTGGTAGGAACCCACCAGGCACTTGATCAGGGTGGTCTTTCCAATACCGTTGGGCCCGATGATGGCGATCTTGTCCCCGTTGCCCACGATGAAACTGATCTTATTCAAGACCTTCAAGTCCCCATAGGACTTGCTGATGCTCTTGACGTTCAGGATATCCTTGCCTGCGCCTTGTTTTTCCTTGAAGAAAAGCCGGGGATATTGACGGGAGGATTGGATAATCGTTTCCAACTCGATCTTTTCCAATAGCCTCGCTCGGCTGGTGGCCTGGGCGCTCTTGCTGGCGTTGGCGGAAAAGCGAGCCACGAAAGCCTTTAATTCGGAGATTTGCTTTTCCTTGCGGGCGTTTTCGGTCATCTTGGTGTCCAGGGTTTGTTTGGAAGCCATCACAAAGAAATCGTAATTGCCCGAATAGACGGTTACCTTTTCCCGGTCCACGTCGGCGATATGGGTGCAAATGTGGTTCAGGAAGTGCCGGTCATGGGAAATCACGATGATGGTGCCCTCATAAGCGTTTAGGTAATCTTCCAACCAATCTATGGTGCGAATATCCAGGTTGTTGGTCGGTTCGTCGAGAAGGAGTACGTCGGGCTTCGCGAAAAGAACTTGAGCCAACAGGACCCGGACTTTCCAACCTCCTGTCAGTTGCTTCATTTTCCAATCGTGTTTTTCGGTATCAATGCCGAGGCCTTCCAACAATTCTCCCGCGCTCGCCGTGGCAGCGTAGCCGTCCATGTCCCCGAAATGAGCTTCCAACTCGGCCACTTTTATCCCTTCGTCATGGGTCATATGGGGTTTGGCGTAAAGAGCGTCTTTTTCCTGTTGTATCTTCCAGAGGTCTTCCCGGCCCATGAGGACCGTGTCCAGGACTGAGTACTCATCAAAAGCGTATTGGTCCTGCTTGAGCATGGCGACCTTGACGCCCCGGTCCAGGGCGATCTCACCCTCATCGGGCTTCATCTGGCCGGCCAGGATCTTCATGAAAGTGGATTTTCCCGAACCATTGGCGCCGATCAATCCGTAGCAATAGCCCGGGTTGAATTTGGCCGTGACGTGGTCAAACAGAGTTTTTTTGCCGAAGCGAAGGGTGATGTCTTTAGCCGAAATCATGGTTTTTTTGTTTGCCTTATGGTTTAGCTGTCAACTGTCGACTGCCTTTTGGAGGCGCAATTGTCGGATGATTCGAAGGGAGAGTCAAGGAAGATCACTGGGGAATTAAGCGATACCGCTTGCGGTTTTGGCCATCCCCTTTTGTTTCAAATAGGGCTCATAATGGTTGGCCATAAACTGTTTTTTATAGTCCCGGGTGCGGTCAATCCCGCCGATGAATTTGTAAAATTCGATAAAGAGCCAGGCATAGTCCCATTGGTAGGGAAGGAACCCCGCCCGGATCCCATTCGGGTAGAGGTGGTGGTTGTTGTGCCATTCTCCCGTCACTAACCCAGGCCATAATTGGTTGATGGAAAGATCCGCCCGGTTAAAGTCGACGCCTTCCTTTCGTTTGTCCTTGCCGCCGCCGTGACCATCGTAATTGAATGTCCTAACTCCGACCGCCCAGAAAGCGGACGCACCGAAGATGGCAACCGCCAAAGGCATTCCTCCCATCAGATAAAAAGCGCCAAACCAAAAAATCCAGTTGGAAACGAATTGAAAGACTGTCCGAACAGGATGGGCGATGGATCCCCAATTTTGATACTGTTCATAACTATTTAGGCCCATACCCGTGTGGCTAACCAAAGCTGCTGTTTTGAAATATTCTTCTCTCGAGAGATCCCGGGCGATGGATTGGTGATTCACGTCGGCCAGGAAACAGTAGAGCCAGCCGCCATAAACGTTGTAAGGGTCCCCGGGTTTTTCCGAGAGGTAATGATGCACGTGGTGGGAAACCACGTAAACTTCCTCGGGGATCAACTTGACGACCATATTGCGAACAATAAAAAGCCAGAACCGGTTGGCGAAGGTGAAAGCGTGGTGGGTGGAGTAGCGGTGGAGATAAATGGTTCCGTGGGTCCCCAGGATCACCATGCTGTAAAGGAACGCGATGATGAACAGGCGCCAAGTGAAATACTTGAAAATAAAAAGAAAGAAAAAGGGAGCGAAACACAAAACTATGATCCAGCTAAAAAGCGGCAGCCAATTTTTTCGAGAATTGAGGATGTTCAGTCGGGTGAAAAACTCCCAGAAAATTTCAGCGCGGGCGGGAACATACAACTTTTGGTCCCGAAGATATCCATAAGAGGGCGGATCCAAAACCCTATCTAAAAAAGCCATTCTTAATCCTTCGACTCGCAACCCCCATTTCAAAAATTGCGAAAATGGTCACTTGTCTTATTTTATTTAACACACAAGAGTATAACCCTTCAAGAGGGTCTGATGTGTTAAATAGAGGGGGTTTTTGGGTTAACGTCTATCATTGTGATAAACGCTTATTCGCTCGTGTTAATGCTCAGATTTTAACTATCTAAGAGTTTTGGGACAATTTTTAGCGTTAATGTCCTGCTTGAGACCGTTTTTCCCGGATTTCCCCCAAAAGTCCCTTCCAATCTTCAAGCCTACCCTCGTCTTCGGTTTTCAAATAATGCTTATAACGAAACCGGCCATGGTCGTACTTCATGATTTGGCGGGCCTTCGCCATTTCAACGACCCCTTGGGAAGTGGCCACCACCGAGCCCTCAAAAGCGGTGACTTTGACTTCCTCTTTCTTTCGCGAAACGTCGAAAAGGGTTCCATGGGCACGACACAAGAATTTTCCAATCGTCACCTCGAAGGATACCGGCGGGCCCGGGTCGATTTGGGTTAACACCCGGCCCGAAATGAGGTTGATGCGGCTTTGGAGTCTCTTATTGTCACCCACGCGAAGCCGGGTGATTTTGATCTTGCTGCCGGGAGGGATTTGCACATAAGCCCTGCCCTTTAACCTAAGGACCACCTCGCTATGACTATCGGTGGTAATCCGGTCCCCATCATCAACCGTCTGGCCCTTGCGCAAACGGGTTGTCTCGTCATTCTCGTCGCGGTAAACCATTGGTTTCCCCCGAACCCCCACCACTTGGTAGTGAAGGTCCTCATCCTGCGCTTGAAGGGTTAAGGGAGAGGCCAGGTTTAGGACTAGGAATAGAAAAATAGGAATGGGAATAAATTTTAACTTTGGCACGGGTTTCACGCTTTTCCTTTGTTGAGGAAGTCACATTATAGTAAGAGAATGGACTCAAGGGAAACTAATCGGCTCCCAAGGAAAACGTTGAGTGTGGTCGAATTATGATTTCAATTGTTTCTTAGCGGCACGAACGGCAAAAACAATGATGATAAATACGATTACCAGGATGGCAACCATCGGCCAAGGAACCGTTCCCTCCGATAAAGTTTTGGTAAAGGCGCCTACCCCCACCACGCAAAGAATGGTCACCGGAAGCATACAAAGCCAGGACCAGAAAAGATAAGGCCAGAAGCCCACCCGAGTCAGGCCGAAAGCGTAGTTAAAAACGTTGAAGGGAAAAAGCGGCACCAGCCTCGTGAAGGCCACGATGACTGGCCCACGTGTGGCGGTCAGGTCGTCTATTTTTTTGAATTTTTTGTGTTTGGATACCCATTTTGCCACAGACTCGCGGGCAAAATAACGGGCGATTAAAAAAGAAGCCCCGGCTCCCAGCGTGGCACCGAGACTTGAGGAAATAATTCCCGTGACCGAACCAAACATGGCCCCGGACATAAGGGTCAAGGCGGTTCCGGGCAATGCGGCGATCACCACGATGATGTAAATCAGCACAAAGACGGCTGGCCCCCAAAAGCCGAGGGACCGAACCCACTCCTGCACAATCTTGATTTCGTCCCCGAAGTGGAAAACCTTGGCCGCCACTATCATGACGAAAACAAAAAGAAGCAGGGCAAAAGGCTTCCACAGACTGTTGCTTTTCGGTTCCCGCCTTGCCATTAGGCCTCCAATCATTTTGATAGGTCTTTAAACAACCTAGCCCTAAAAGTTACTTTAACGTAACCAAAAAATGACTAGGGGTATTTCTTTTCCCCCCGGGCAGCCCTTATGTTAGTCACCACTAAATCTTAAAGGGGAAAAACATGGCCGAACCAACCATCGCCGCGAAAGAGCCTAAGGCAGTCGAGCTGGAAGCGGGGAAAAAATACGCCTGGTGCGCCTGCGGCCTTTCAAAAAACCAGCCCTTCTGCGACGGTTCTCACAAAAACACCGAATTCAAACCCTTGATCTTCACGTCCGAAGAAAAAAAGACCGCCTATCTTTGTCAATGCAAGCACACCAAGACCCCACCCTATTGCGACGGAACCCACAAAACACTTTAAAAGTATTTCAGCCGAAGGCTGACATTTAATAGCTGTCATTGCGAGGAGTGATCCCCGAATAGGGGATCGTTTACAACGAAGCAAACTCAGTTTAAATAAACCCTCGCCCCTTGCGGGAGAGGTAGGGTGAGGGGGGGTTACTGTTGTTGAAGCCATTCATCCAACACCTTCGCATTCCCCAAGCTATCTCCCCAACTCATAGTTGGTGATTGTCGCAGTCCCTTCTGAATACATCTCCCCATCTCATCAGCCTCGATAGCGTACAAACCCCTGTCGCTCTTGACCCAAATATCCTTCGGCTTGCTGCTCCAATCTTTCTGGAAAGTAATCTTGGTCTTCCCCGCGCCCCAGCTGGCGAACCAGGGTTTTTCAATGGTGAGGGTTCCCTTGGAACCACAGACCCGTGCGATCCTCGCTTTGTCCGCCCGGGTGGCACAGGAAATTTCCGCCAAAATATCGCCTTTGAATCTTAAAGTAGCGACGGCCCATTCATCCACGCCGGTCTTTCACCGATGGAGGAACCCCTTCACTTGAATGGGGTCTAAAAAAAGTTTTCCATGTGCGGCTCCCGCCACCAGCCGTGCGAAAGAGGCAGGATAGCAACCGATGTCGAGAATTCCCCCCCGCCGAGCTTCTTGTTAAAGAGCCGGTGCTTCGGGTCAACAGGGTTGTTGAAGCAGAAGGATGCCTCGATCAACCGTACTTCCCCAATCATTCCGCTTCGGATCAATTGGACAATCTTCGCAGTCTGGGGATGGCAACGGTACATGAAGGCTTCCATGAAAAAAACACCATTCTTGTTTGCGGCTTCCACCATCCGTTTGGTTTCGGAAACATTCATCCCCAAGGGCTTCTCGCAGAGGATATGCTTCCCAGCTTTAGCCGCCTTCACTACCCATTTCTCATGCATGGGATGTGGTGTGGCGATATAAACCGCGTCCACTGTCGGATATTTGAGGAGCTCTTCGTAACTGCCATGGGCAACGAGGATTTGATACTTACTGGCGAACTTTTGGGCCGATGCTTTCGACCGACTCCTCACTGCCACCAGCCGTCCGGTATTGGATTTAAGGACCCCTTCGGCAAATATCCCCGCGATGCGGCCCGTGGAAAGTATTCCCCATTTGATTTTGGTTGCTTTCAAAATCCCTCCCCGGGTTGGACTCGAACCATATTATTCCACTTGTTTTCCGAGGAAGGGTACATTCGGTACGGGCAGGTTGGTGAAGGCCTTGGGCAGGGCCGGCTCGATGAAATTATGGACCACTTCCTGGTTGAACACCCCCAAAAGGAGGACGGTTAGGGCCAGAACCAAAAGAGGAGCCTTGGCGGAAAAGGGTATGGACGCGTGGAAAGAGCTGGCCTTGCGGTGCTCGAATAAGAGCCAGGTAAACCGCGCGGCCGTGACCAAGTTGAAGACAATCGTGGCCCCTACCGCTATCAACAGTACCCAGTCATGTTTCTCCAGAATTCCCTGAACGATATAAAACTTCCCGAAAAACCCTCCCGTCGGGGGAAAACCGACGATGGAAAAGGCGAAAATCACCAGGACAAGAGCGGCCGAAAAATCATGGCGACCCAGGCCCGCCAGCTTGGAAATGGGGTGGGCCCCCGTGGGCTTCAAGCTCAAAACGCCTACCGCTATGAATAAACCCGCCACCACCAGGGTTTGGCTCAATAATTCCATGAGGACCCCGGTCAAGGCGCTCTTGTTCCCCAGGATGAATCCCACGAAGAGGAAACCCAGCTGGGCCACGCTCAAATAAGCCACAGAGTTCAGGAAATCCTTCTGTTTCGCCGCGTAAATAAAATCGATGAAGAAAAAAACGGCCAAAAGGTACTCTAGCGCCGTCAACCAAAAAGGCTGGGACATTCCCGGCACATTCAGCACAAAAAAAAGAAGGATAAAGAAAAGGTAAGCCGCCACCCGGACCAGAATGGAGGAGAAAAAACCTAGGATAAAGGGGGGCGTCTGATTGAGAAGCCGGGTGAAAAAAATTGGCGAGGGAAAGAAAAAATGCCAGCCCCAAGTCGCCGTCAGTAGGATTCCCGCCGTTATCGCCATGGAGAAATTTTTGGCGATGAAAAGTTGGGCCAGAATATCGTCCAAATGCGTGGTTCCGGTGGAGGCGTAAAGGAAAAAAAAACCCGCCAATAGCAAGGAAGGACCCAAGCTTCCGCCCAAAAGGAAATAAAAGCCGTCCAACCAGATGTTCCGGGCGACGCATAAGTGCAACCCCACGGCCGCAACCAGGGACATTTCCAGGAACAAGTAGAGAGTGAAACCATCCCTGACAAAGAGTTGGGCCAAAAGGCTGGAGACCAAAACGAGTAGTAAGGAACCGCCCAGGCTTTCCCGGCTTTTCAATAGGCCGGCGATAAGCCCGAAATGACCCAAATAGTAAAAGGTGATAAGGGCAAGCGATAAAAGGACAAGGGCTAGGAAGGCGGAAAAAGGAGTGACCAGCAATTCAATGCCCCAGGGCGGCGCCCAGCCCCCGAGAGAATAATGCCATGGTCCCTCGGATAAAAGCTTGGGAAAGGAATTCCAAACGAGAAGAAAGGTCAGAATGAGCGCGCCATAAGTGATCCAACGGGAAAGGCGGTAGGAAAAAAAGCCTACGAGAAGTGTCAATCCTGACCCCGCCAGAGGAACCGCCAGTATCAGGATGGGTAAATGTTCCCTCACTTGGAGCCCCGCCTGGCTATTTCAGCTCCCTCAAGGGTCTTATGTCGCCGGTAAAGTTTCACGCAGAAAAGCCCTAGTAATACCGTCACCACCAAGGTTACGGAAGCCACCTCAATGGCCAAGACGGAAGGCAGTGGGGCGCCGGAAGACGCCAATGAATAGAGAAACACGATTAATCCAATTTGAAACAAGGCCCAAGCCACGGTTTTCTTCGCCAGGTTCCCATAGAAAAATACCCCGTGAAAACCCACCAAACAAAGGAGGATGGCCATGCCGTGATGAATGATCATTTCCATGCTAACGTTCACCCGGCCCTTCCGGAGCCTTCGTCCATCGAATGGCCAAGAGGAGAAAGCCCCCCAACCCCAAAAGAGCGCTACCGGTAAGAATCAAGGCCCCATCCAATCTCGCCTGGGGCGACTCCACACAGTTGGTCAGCGCCTCATAATCCAGGAAATTACTTCCGTGAAATAAGCTTAAAAATCCCAGTGCCAGCGCGGCTGCGAAACCCATCAAACCCAAAAGGGTGGGAAACCAGGCCTCTAACCGCGAGGACCCGGGAAAGAAAAGAAAAAGGCAGAGCGCGGAGGCGAAAAACAAGGAACCGGTCGCCAAAAGGTCGAACCCCCGGTAATCCGCCAGAACCGCCCCGGCGGGCGACCGGATTCCCGTTTCGGTTTCGGATTTTTGGACATAACGAATGGAAATATGGGAGGCCGTCGAGTCCGGCGGGGGTAATTGGGAACAGGTGTAAAACAAAAGAAAGCCCAGAAGGGGGGTAAAAAACCAGGAAGCGATTCTCAAATGACTTTCCTTTTTCAAGAATACAGGCTCTTCAAAACCGGGTTTATCCTAGCAGGTGCGGGACCTCCATTTCATCTTTGAAATTGGTATCATAAGAAAAGTAAAAATCAACCGTCCGGGAGTTTTCTTGCCTTCAAAATCCCCTTCTCCACGATACGGACGAACCCTCCTACTCATCCTCGCAGCTGCGGCTGTTGGACAGTTCTTTCTCGCCCAAGCGGATAAAGCCTGGACCCTCCTGCCCGGACTGATGTTTTTCGCTTTCGCCATTTGGAAATTAGGCAGCCTTCCTTTCCCATCCAAAACACCCTCCAAAGCCCTTTCCGAAAAAGTGGAAAGATGGCTGCTGGCATTAATCCTAGGCCTTGGGCTTTTCCTACGGGTTTTTCGCTTAGACTCCCTTCCCTCCGGCATGCACACCGACCAGGGGCTGATGGGAATGTCGGCCCTAAGAATCGCCTTCGAGGGCTGGCGGCCCTTTTTCGAGGTCTTCAATTACCACGTTCCCGAAGTGGGCATGTATTACCAGTTGGCGGCCTGGTTCAAACTGGTGGGTTCGTCCTACTTCACCTTCCATCTTTTCTTCGCCCTATTTTCCCTGGCTACCCTTCCATTCGTTTACTGGGCCTTCCGCCAGCTTTCCGGACCCCGCATCGCGTTGTTGGCCTTGTTCTTTCTTGCCATCATGCGGTGGAACTTAATCGACAGCCGCAACGGTTTTCCCACCATCCAGGTTCCCTTCTATATGTTCGGGACCCTGGCCTTCTGGGTTTATTGGCTTCAAAAACGAAAAACCTGGGCCTTGGTGCTTTCTGCCCTCTTTTGCGGCATCGGTCTCTATACCTACCAATCCTTCAAGGCCGTGCCCTTCCTCATGCTGATCTTGGCGATTTATGAATACCGGATCCGGCGCAAGGAAACCCGGATCACCCGGCAGCAAATTCTGGGCTTCTTCCTGCTGGTGGGCCTGGTTGCAACCCCCTTCATTTGGTACATGGCCCAACAAGGAAGTTTTGGAAACCGGGAAAAGGCCCTCTTTATTCTGAATGAAGTCCGGGAAAAGAAAAGTCTCCTGCCGGTGGTGGACCATTGGTTCCGTACCGCCCTCATGTTCAACCGGGAGGGGGACGCGAACCCCCGCCATAACATTCCGGGTTACCGCATGTTGGACGATATCACAGGTTTGTTTTTCCTTTTGGGTTTGGCCCTGGCCTTTCATCGAAGAAAGGAACGGGATTCTTTTTACGCGATTTCAGGTCTGTTCGTCATGAGCCTTCCCTGCCTACTTTCCACCGATGTGGCCCATTCCAACCGCATGCTGGCCGTCACGCCCTTCGTGGCTTTCCTAGCCGCTTCCTCGTTTGATTATTTCTGGCGCGGCTTAGCTTCCCTTCCCCGCCTTAAAAAACAAGTCGGATGGGCCACAGCCGTCCTTCTCCTCTTCGCCGGAGCACAAAACGCCTATACCTACTTCGTCGTGCAAGCCCAAACCTACCCCTGCTGGCAAGGTTATGGGCCGGAACAAAACTACATCGGACGGATGATTGAGGGCTTGGAAACAAACGAGCCCGGAAAATACGACTACTTCGTGACTCCGGCTTACTTCGGGAACCACACCATCGCTTATCTGGGTTATCCCGCAGGGAACCGGTTGCAGGGACTTCATATCCCAGAAGACTTGAAGACCGGGGCCTGGCCCTCGGACCGGGACACGATCTTCTTTTTAGAGGAAGGCAAATCCGGCTTGCTGGATTTCCTGAAAACTATTTTGCCTGGGGGGGAGGAAGAAAGACTCAAGGATCGGGATGGGCGGACTTTAATCTTCGTTTATAAGGTTCCGCGGGGAGTCATGGGCTACTACCAGGGCTGGGATCGTGGGCTGGTGGGAGATTATTTTAATTCCTTGGATGGAAAGACGAAACCGGTAGCCCATAGGTTGGACCCGGTTTTGAACTTTACTTATAAACTGGATTTCCCCTTCCAGGACTATCCGCCCTTTTACATCCGCTGGCAGGGTCAACTGGTCGCACCTGCCACGGGGAATTATAGTTTTCAAATCCTAACCACCGATTGGGCGGAAATCTTGTTGGACGGCCGGAAAATTTTTGATACCACGCTGGGCAACCCAGCGGAGTTGAAACTGACCCGAGGCCCCCACTTAATCCGGGTAAATTACTTGAAAAAGGAAGGCGATACCCAGGTGTTTCATATGGTTTGGACAAGGCCGGGGTTCGATCATTGGGAAGTTGTCCCTGCCGCCGCTTTTGGAATACTTAGGCGGTAGAAGACCCCCCTCACCCTACCCTCTCCCTCAAGGGGCGAGGGTTTTATTTATTGAGGCCAGCCTTCAGTCCCAATCAAAGGCACAAATCGGACGGCCATCAACTCCTTTTCTTGAAAATGGGTTTCAGAGCTCTTCACCACCCGTACCAGCTTTTGCTCCTCACGGTTTCCAACCGGAACCACCATCACGCCCCCCACTTTCAACTGCGACAGGAGGGTTTCGGGTATCCGGGGGCTTCCGGCGGTGATCAGGATGGCGTCAAAGGGGGCCGCCTCACTCCAGCCCAAGGTGCCGTCCCCCGAACGTAGGTGGATTTGGCCGAAGGGCAACCGCTCCAACCGCCGCCGGGCTTCCTCCAGTAAAAGAGGCTCCCTCTCGATGGCGTAAACTTCCTTCACTACGCGACGAAGAACCGAGGCCGAGTAGCCGCTTCCCAAACCCACTTCCAGGACCCGATCGGAATCCTTGGGTTCAATGAGCTCAATCATGAGTGCGACGATATAGGGCTGGCTGATGGTTTGGCCCTGGCCAATGGGAACCGGACGATCCTCGTAGGCCTTTAGGTGTTGGTCATCGGGCAGGAAAAAATGGCGGGGGATATCCAGCATGGCCTGGAGGACCCAGGGATTTTGGATCCCTCGCTTTTCCAGCTGTTCCTTCACCATGACATGCCGCTCACTCAGCCGGGTGGAATCCATTCCCGCTCCGTTACTATTTAATTAATTTGGGCCTGATGCATTTTACCCCTAAATAACCAAGGGGCCAGGGAACAAGCACCACGTAAACCAATGTCACCCAGAGTTCGGGTTGGAAATGGCCGGTAGTCAACATGCGGCATAGGTTGATTGAAGGATAGAGCGGCATCCAAGCCATCACGAAGGCCACCGCCTTGGGAATCTTATCTATCGGAAAAAGGGTGCCCGAAAAAAACAAAAGAGGGGCGATGAGGCCGCTGACGAAAAAATTAAACTGGTTCAGGCTCTTAACCAGGCGGTTGGCGAACAACCCCAGGCTTCCAATGGCAATGGCGGTAAAAAAACAAACCAAAGGGACCAGAACCGCCCAGGGAGAGAGAATGAGGCCCCAAACCCCAAAAATCACTAAGGGGATAGTGGAAAAGAACGCCGCCCGGACTCCGACGTAAAGCAGTTCCCCCCAGAAAATATCGGAGACCCCCAGGGGTGTAACCATCATGGAGTCATAATTGTGGTCCATCTCCAGCCGGAAGTAAGTGCCGTAGGAAGTCTCGAAAGCCACCGAATAAACCACGCTGGTCATGATTTGCCCCGGCACCAGGAACACCAGGTAAGGGACCCCATCGATGGAACCAATCGCGGAAGCCAGCCCCCAGCCCACCGCCATGAAAAAAATGAGGGGTTCCAATACCACCCCAAAGGAATTGGTGAAGAAGTTCCGGTTATAGGTGGTCATGTGCCGGTAGCAGACGGCCATCAAACGGCGGAAGGTGGAGGGTACTGGCTTAGAAGTGGATTGGCTTATTTCCATAATTAAACCTTTGGTCGAAAGACTTATTAAAACTTGGGTTGCTTCGTCGTAAGCGTCCCGCTACTCGCGGGACACTCCTCGCAATGACAGCTTTTATGTTTTTTAATCTGAGTCATGCAGGTCCCTCCCCGTGAGTTTGAGAAACAGGTCCTCAAGCCCCGTCGTGCGGATGCGAAATTCCCCGCTTAGACTCACCGCCACCTTTTCCAGGACATCCGGTGATGTCGAATAAAGGAACAACTTATCCCCGTGAGCTTCCATGTGCACGGCGGTAGGCAGAGCACCCAGGTTTTTTTGGAGTGTGGCCGGCAATTCCAGTACGTAAGGCGGCATGGACTTTTGTACCAGATCCCTGGGTTTCCCAGAGTCCAGTACCTTTCCCTTATCCATGACCAACAAGCGGTCGCACAGCTCATGGGCTTCTTCCATGTAATGGGTAGTTAATAGGAGTGTGACACCCTGGCCCTTGAGTTCCCGCAACTTGGCCCAGATCAGATGCCGTACCTGGGGGTCTAATCCGGTGGTGGGTTCGTCCAGGATTAGGATTTCCGGGTCGTTGAGTAAGGCCCGTGCGATCACCAATCTCCTTTTTAATCCTCCCGACAATTCCTTGATTCGGGCCTTCGATTTCGCTTCCAGGGCCATGAACCCCAAAAGGGATTGGATCTTGTTTTTCGTCTCCCGGCGTGAAAGTCCGAAATACCCCGCGTAAATTTCGAGGTTCTGGATCACGCTGACCTGTTCGTCCAGGTTGTCGGTCTGGGCCACCACGCCGATGCGATTCTTGATCTCGGCGGGTTTCAGGTCCGGGTCCAGCCCGAAAATAGAAAGCTCCCCCGCGCTTCGGGGCGAGAAACAGTACACCATCTTCATAAGGGTGGATTTTCCGGCCCCATTGGGTCCCAGGAACCCGAAACACTCCCCCTTTTGGACGTCAAAATCCACACCATCCACCGCACGAAAAGCGTCATAATTTTTGACAAGTTGTTTGGCTTGAATCATGGTTTCCCCCTTCTCTAAGGCTTCGGGGGACAGATCAACTGGCATAAAAGACGCTCCATCCCCTGGGTAGAGGCACTGAGGGAAAAGCAGGATACCCAAAATCCCTGGATTAAATAACGGTTTCTTTCAATTTTGGCGGTGAAACTGACTGGCGGCTCATTCCGTCTAATGGGTGGAATGGAAAATGCAAATGTAAAAGGCAGTGAGTTTAGTCATGAAAAAACTTATCGGCTTTACCATATCGCTTCTTTTCCTGGGATTAACCGCCGGCTTGACCCTGGCCAATCCTGTGCGGGTGGCCGTGGAGCATGGCTTGAAAAAAGGCTGGTTTAAGTCCAACGGAACGTAAAGTTTTCAGTTTAAGGACAGGCGGTGCCGTAGAAAGAAAAGACGACCCCGGTGCTCGTGGCTCCCGCGAAAGAGGTAGGCAATGCTCCAAAAGTAGTGCCAATATTCTTATAAGCGTACACGAGTCCGGCAATCCCTTGATAATAGAGATTGGTCGAATGCAAAACCAGCCAATAGGTCACCCCGCTGGACAAGGAAACCGTGAAGCTAACAGGCGCCTTGTTCCAACCGGTAACAGGTCCGGAAGTTTGCGGGGCGGTTTCTCCCAGGAGAAAATTAGGCGCGCCAGCTCCATTATCCGAGTAAATACCCATTTCATAAGTGACAGGAATATTGGAAGAACTATAAGCAACCATGTGGGTGAGCGTTTTGTTGACGTTTGGCACGACAGGATAGGAATAAGCCCAGGCGACATCAACCGCGTCAAGCGTTGAACCCACGCTAGAAATTCCCATTGTCCAGCAAGGGGTAGAGGTAAAAGTGGGAAGGGTGCCGGCCACCGTTTTGGCCGCGATTACCGGCGGATTACTGTTACAAGCCGAAATAACAAATCCCGCAAAAAGAGCGCCGAAGAAAAGAAAGATAATTTTTGATTTTATGAAATTCACTGTACGGGAACCCTTTTTATAAAAGTCTATTGCGGGGTTCATTTAACAATAACCCCATTCTTTCGTCAAAAGGTTTAGCCGAAACCCTTTTTCGAAAGCTCAGAATCAAGGCTTACCCATCTGAAGGGCATGGGTTACCTTTGAAATTTGCGGTCTTTTGCCGTTTTTAACCCTGATGCGGTCTTTTGTTCATCCGCGTTGAAAACCCTCCTCAACCAGAGACGGAAATCGTCCACGTAACCATAAACCGAGGGAACGATGACCAAAGTCAGGAGAAGCGAACTGATGAGCCCCCCAATGACCGCAACACCCATGGACTGACGGAATTTGCCGACTTCCGTCAGGGCTAAAGCCGTCGGGATCATGCCCGATATCAAAGCTAGGGTCGTCATCAGAATAGGACGAAGCCGGACTTTCCCCGCCATTTTGATGGCTTCGTTACGTGGCACTCCTTTCCTTTCCATCTGGACCGTGTAGTCCACCAGGAGAATGGCGTTCTTGGTGACCAGCCCCATGAGCATGATCATGGAAATCATGCTGAAAATGTTCAAGGTCTGGCCCGTGATGGCCATGGCCACGAAGGCCCCCACGATGGCCAAGGGGATGGAAGCCATAATGGTAATGGGCAGGATAGGCGATTCATACAAGCTGGCCAGGATCATGTAAGTGAAGAGAAGCGCCAGGCCGATGGCTTCCAGCATGCTGACCACAAGGTCCTGCATATCTTCCGCCTGGCCGATAAAGCTAAAGCTCACGCCCGGGGGCAATTGCAGGGTACCCATGTATTTTTTTCCCTCGTCGACGATGCTTTGAAGCGCCCCACCCTTGCCCAGCTGGCCCGTTATCATGATGTAACGCTGGCGGTTCAAACGGTTTATCTTTGCCGGGCCTTCAGTGGTGACGGGCTTGGCGATGTCGGCAAGCCTCACCAGCCGGTTGTTGGTGTTGGGAACCCAGACATCGTTGAAATCCTTCTGCAAATCACGCTGGTCTTCCTGCATGCGGACCCGAATGTCATATTCCAACCCGTTATCCCGGAATTTGGCTGGGACGTTTCCTTCCACTTGCGTGCGTAACTCATTGCCCGCCTCGATACCCAAAACCCCCAATTGGCGGCTGCGAACCGGGTCTAACACGGCTTGGAACTCCGCCTTACCCCCGTCGTAATTGGTCTGAACATCTGCTAGGCCGGGGATGGATTTGTATTTTTCCACGATCTGCTTGGAAAGGGGTTCCAATATTTTGTAATCATCCCCCGCCAGGACCATCATGAAAGGCGCCTGGTTGGCCACTAAGTCCCGATCCCCTACTTGGGGCTGTAATTGTGCCCGGTAAGGCTCCAGTTCCTTGCGCATAATGTCCTTCAGGTCCGAAGTTGTCAGTTTACGGGTATTCCAGGGGGTAAGCTTCGCGTAGATGGTGCCGGTGTTGTCGTTGCCCTGGGTATCACCGACCACCTCGGAAGTCAGGTCGATCTCCTTGTGGGCCCGGACGATCTGGCTGATTTTATAGGTCCAGTCCCGCATGGTATCCAGGGAGGTGTTCGGCGACATTTTCAGGGACACCATGAACTCGCCGTTGTCCCCGTTGGGCAGGAAGGTGAACTTGACGAAGAATTTCCCGACCATCACGCTGGCCACGAAGATGCATCCCGCTAATATCAGCACCATCAATCGGTGGGAAACAAACCAGAAAACCTTATCGGAGGAAACGCACCACGTAATGAGCCTTTCATATTGCCTTTCGAGAGCGGTTTGGAACCGGTCGAAGCCCCTCAACATGGGCGAGAACCAATTATCCAGCGCGTCGATGAAGCTGAACCCTTTACCCCGTTTTTTGGCCCAATAGGCCGAAAGCATGGGGCCCATGACCATGGCCTCGAAAAGCGAAACCGCCATGGCAAAACAAACCGTCATGCCGAACTGTCGGAAAAATTGGCCGACAGTACCGTGCAGGAAGGCGATAGGGAGAAACACGGAGATGATGACCGAGGAGGTAGCCACGACGGCCAAGGCCACTTCCATGGTGCCGCTTAAGGCCGCTTTGAGGGGTTCCTCCCCTTCTTCCATATGCCGCCAAATGTTTTCCCGCACCACGATGGCGTCATCGATCAAGAGCCCCACGGCCAGCGACAGGGCTAAAAGGGTCATCAGGTTGAGGGTAAATCCCATCCAGTTCATCAGGATAAAGGCGCCCAAAAGGGAAACGGGCAGGGCCGTGATGGTAATCAAGGTTGAACGGAAACTACCCAAGAAGAGGAAAACCACCAGCACGGTCAATGAAATGCCGATGCCGATGGTGTGTTGGACGTCGGCCAGGTTCATGCGCACGATGCGGCCGTCTTCCCGGACGAGGGAAATTTGGGGTGATCCGGGATGGCTTTTCAGGACCTCGTTAACATGTCCGATGATTTTCATGACCGCGTCCACGACCGCCACCGTATTGGCTTTGGATTGTTTGTGGATCTGGAGGAAAAGGGAAGGCTTGCCGTTGATGGAGCTGTAATTTTGGGCGTCCTGCACCGTGTCAATGACCTGTCCCACCTTGTCGACCGTGATGGGAACATCCGAACCCAAAAAATTGACGACCGTGTGCTTGAGGCGGTCCAGGTCGCTATATTCACCGACCGACCGGAAAAGGATGTTGCTGCCTTTGATCTCGTACTTCCCGACCGGCACGTTCATGCCGTTCAATCCGATGTTATTGGCCACCGAGGTGCCGCTGACGCGGTAGGCGTTCAGTTTATTGCGGTCCAGTTCCACGCGGATTTCGCGCTTCGAGCCCCCGAAGATGTCCACTACTCCCACGCCATCCACCTGGGAAAGCTGAGGCTTGATGACCTGGTCCGCCAAGTCATAGGCCTGGTAGGCGTTCAAACCCGATTGGAGGGAAAGAATCATGATGGGTTGTTCGGAGGGATCCAGCCGCTGGACAACCGGTTCGTCGATATCTTTGGGCAGTTGGGGTCGCACGAAGGATAATCGGTCCCGCACCCTTTGTTCGGCATCTTTGCTGTCCGTTTCCAGGGTGAACTGGATGGTGACGATGGAATAACCTTCTTGATTGATGGAATAAACCTTTTTCACACCTTCCAGGGTGGAGAATTGTTCCTCCATTGGCTTGGAAATCTGCGTCTCGATTTCCTCGGGAGCCGCTCCTTTATAGGGAGTAGTGACTGAGATGAAGGGAAAACTTACGTCGGGGAAAAGGTCCACGCCCAAGGACCGGTAAGCCATGAGACCCATCACTATGATGAGGATGACGAGGCAAGTAACGAAGACCGGGCGTTCGATAGCGAGTTTAGGAAGGTTCACTTGGCTTCTCCTTTTTCGCCTACCAGCCACCATTGGGCTTGGGCCAGGGTTGATAACTTTTCAAGCACTAGGGACAGACGGCTCAAACGGGCCAAGGCGTAATCGTTCTCGAAGGACAAAAGTTGGAATTGGGTCGTACGGCCCAGTTCCAGACGTGTCTTTTCCTGGTTGGCCTTGTTTTTTTGGATTTCTTCGATCTGAGCCGCCATTCCCAGGCGCTTGTCCACGTCGGAGAGACGGTTCTTCAAGTCGCTCCATTCCTGCCCTACCCCGACTTCCTTATCTTTCAAGGCCAAAAGGGCGCTTTGGTAATTGGCCTTGTACCCGTCCGCCGTTCTCTGGGCGGTGAAAACGTCCAGTGATAAGTTGAATTGGGCACCCAGGGTCCAGGTGGGGTGATCCGGGCCGAAGGCAGTGTTGTTGGCGATCGGAAAATTGGGATCCAGCCCGTTTCCACGCCAGGAAGCCATGGCCGTAATGTCGGGGTAAATATTTTGATAAGCCTGGTCATAGGTAGCTTTTTGTTGCTTGGCCATGTCCTGGACGGCTTTTAAATCCAACCGATCCGGAAGGTCCGCGGTAAGGTTCACCTTCAAAACGGTTAAGGAATTCTCCATCGTCTCCAATTGCTCAGGAACCGTGTCGTCGGATTCGTTGCGGAAACGATTGAAAGCGAGGCGGGCGGACTTTTCTTTTTCCATCGCCATTTGCAAATCAAGTTCAGCCACCCTCACCGCGGCTTCCGCCTGTAAAGCGTCCGGTGGGTCTGCCAAGTTGCGGGCCACGCGACGTTTGGTCCATTCCCAAATTTTCTGGCTCCGGTCCAGGGTATCCTGGCGGATGTCGAGAGTTTCCCGGGCCAAGGCCAAGTTCCAGTAGGCGACCTTGGCGTTATAAAGGGCTTGTTCCCTTTGAAAGGCCGAATTCTTGGCCGCTGATTCCAGTTGGTATTGGACCATTTTGACTCCAGCCGAGGTTTGGCTTCCGCCGAAATCCTTGAATAACGGAACAGAGATGGAGACAACAGGACTGATTTGATATTCCAAAGCGGGTGAGGAATAGCCAAGTTGGGAAGCCAACCCGGCACCGGAATAATTGCTGTTGATATAGGAATACCCCAAAGAAACGGATGGTCCGAATGGGAGTTTGTTCGTAAGGGATACCCCGAGATTATCCGTTTGAGTATGAGTTCCGTAAAAGGAAATCAATTGTTGGGATTGGTCGTCCACGTGGCTAAAAGCGGCAACCAATTGGGGGGAGTAGATCAGGTCCTGCTGGTGGGATTGTTTCTCATAGCCTTCCACCGCCGCCTGGGCGGACTGATAACCCGGGCCCTTGGCTTGAACTTGGCCTAAATAAGTTTCCAGCGGAAGTTTTTGCTCGGCTCCGGCCGTACCGGCAAACCCGAAGATGAGTAGCGACCAAATTCCTAAGCGTCTCATAAGCCACCTCGCGACTTTCTTTTTCAAATGGCCCGACACGACCGCCCCAACAGGCTGCTAGATTAAAGCTTGCGGCTTTAAAAATCCTTTCAACTCTGTTTCGTTTTGTAACAAAAAGTAGCAACCCGAATCGCGATAAACTCCTTAGGAGCTTTGAACCGCCAGCGCATAGGTCCTGGACAACTGGCGGATATAGGCCTCATCATTTCCCATAAAATCAGTTAGGTCCCCCACCATGCGGGTATTCCAGTCATAGTGCAGAAGGGCCGCCATGAATTGGAAGAAGATGAGCCTCATTTCTTTTTCATTCTTCTTTCCTCCCAGGTAACGCCCCAGAACCTGTTGGGCGCCCTTGGAAATATTCTCATGGACGAAAGTCATGTAATATTTGCGCATTTCGTTATTTTTCATGGTTTCCGAAAGAAGGATTTTCATCAGTTCGAGATTCTCGGTTTTTTTGATGTGTTCCAGGTGCGCCTTGGCGATTTGATAAAAGGTTTCTTCCAGGCTTGCGGCGGGGTTGGTTTGAGCCGCCAAGGTGTTAATTTCCTCGCTCCGGCAAGCCAGGATTTCTTTCAGGATCGTTTCCTTGCTTTTGAAATAATGGTAAAGCGTGGCCTTGGTGATCTTGCAGGCCTTGGCGACCTGGGACATGCTGGTTTCCTTCACCCCGCAGCCGGCGAAAAGCCTTCGGGCGTGGGAGAGCAACCGCATCCTTTGATCCGTATGTTTTTGCTCGTTCAGGACTTTAGCCATAGGGGCATTAACCTACCAACCGGTCGGTTAATAATCAAGCCCCTCTCCAAAAAACCGTTTTTTCGGGCCAGGAAAACGGAACCCTACCATTGCTTCATACTCACAAGAATTGTTGGAACTTTCGCAAGAACTTTACCGTCTAACAAGGTAGTGTAGTTCTACTGTTTTATTCACTTTTAGGAGGGTTGCATGAAAAAGTTTTTCGCGATCGCGATGGCGTTGTTTTTTGTTACCGCTACTTCCAATTTGGTGATGGCCGATGATATGGCTGCTCCGCCAGCCAAGACAGTGAAGCATCACAAGAAAAAGAAGGGCCACAAGAAACCTAAAAAGAACGCGGCTGCCACTACCGCTCCAGCAGCGGACGTTCCTGCCACCAAGTAAATCCATTTTGTTAGATTGTGTTGAGTCAAGCGGGTGGCCTCCGGGGTTCACCCGCTTTTTATTTCACCGGAAGGAATTTCAAATGAACCTCTTTCTTAAAATCACAGCTTCCCTATTGCTGGCCAGCCTTCCCCTGGCCGTCCAAGCGGATGAGGATTTCCATCCGGCCTTGGTAGCGCATATGGTCGGCCACTCAAAACGTGAAAAATTGGACCGCATGATTAACGGACTGGATAAAAGAATTGCCAAGGGCGCGCAAACAGGAGTTTTAACCCAAGAAAAAGCCGCCGAATTGCAAGCCGGTATAAAATCCCTTCGTGCCAAGAGGGATGAATTCATGGCGTTGAATGGAGCGCAGGCTTTAACGAAGGAACAACTGGAAACACTTAATCAGATGTGGAAAGAGGTCTCGGATAAAATCCGGCAGGCAAAACATCCCTCGAATTCCCATTAGAAATCCGCGTTTATAGTGGCCTTGGATTTTGGCCAACCCCTGAAAAGCATGATAAAATGATTTGGATTTCAATTCCACTTTGGGAGTTATAGTGAAACTTAAATTATTTTTACTTCTTTTCTTGTTCCTCTTTCCCCTCATGATCCAGGCCGACGTCGAACCTTCCCTCGGGGACTTTCTTCCCCTTTACACGATTGAGGAAATCCAAGGCACGGGGGATGTCCAGGTGTTGAAAGAAGGCAACGCCGATTGGAAGAATACCAAGGAAGGCCTGACCCTGGAGGAAGGCGACCGTATCCGGGTGGGCAGGGGGACTGAAGTAATTCTCCAATTAAAAGATGAAACGATTGTTCACATGGACGAGGATAGCGAGCTGAAGATTACTCAACTCTCCGAGAACGAATCCAAGGGATTCCTAAGCCGCTTGAAGCTTTTGGTGGGATCCATCCTTTCTGATGTGAAAAAGAATCTCCCCGACACACATTCTTCGTTTGAGGTGGAATCGGGTGGCGTGGTTTGCGGCGTAAGAGGCACGGTTTTTGAGGTCGCCAAAACCGGTGATAATGTTGAGACGACTACCCATGAGGGCGTGGTGGATGTGAAGTCTTCCCAAGGAACCCAATCCGTCACGGCTGGAAATAGTTGTACCTCTTCCAAAAGCGGAGGCTCATCAGTTCACCCTTCCAGTGCCGCAATGCAAGCCCGCTTCCAGGCCTGGAAAAAAATTCGCCATCACCTTTCCCAAAAACGTGCCGGAAAAATGGGCCATTCTCCAAGGTTAGGCCGTTCTCCATCCCATGGTGGAGGTAAAGGTCCAGGCGCGGGAGCGCCCAGCCATATCGGCGGCGGACATCGATAGTCTTCTCTGCTTTGGCTCGAGTCTATAACTCCCATTAAAAAGCTTGTTCTTCTGAAAAAATGGTTTGAACCATTTGCTATCACGTTGGGAAATACGTAACCGCAAGGTTTTGTAGGGGTAAAGCAGCGATTGCCTTTACGACAATTAGTTTTGAGTAGGACTTTTTCAGCGGTAACAGCTTATAATTCCTTTTGATTTTGGCGTTTTACAGTCGCTTGACACTCCTTTTGCCCAAAGGTAAAACGGTGGGCCCTCTTGCTCCGTCTAATGGGCAGTGGTAAAGAAACTAACCCCTGAAAAACTCATTCCAGAGGGTTGAAGTGTCATCCTGAGCGAGGCGAAGTATCTCTGTGTTTTGTTAAACATAGATTCTTCGGCGAAAACCGCCTCAGAATGACAAAAGAAAAAAGGAACAATTTCAATGAAACCTAGCGGCCTCTTATTCATTCTCTTGCTGGCCCTTTCGCCCCTTTTAAATGGCTGTTTCATCAAGTCCATGGCGGTGGATTCTATCGCCGACAGTTTGGCGGGAACCGGCGACACCTTTTCCTCTGACAATGATCCCAAGCTGGTCGGGGACGCCGTTCCCTTCAGCCTGAAGCTGATGGAAAGCGTGCTTTCCGCAACTCCACGCCATTCGGGATTGCTGACCGCCCTGGCCAAGGGCTTCACCGAGTACGGCTACGCTTATGTCCAAACGGAAGGCGAATACATTAACGATGAGGATTACCCTAAAGCCCATGAAATGAAAATGCGGGCCAAGAAACTTTATGTCCGGGCCCGTGATTATGGTTTAAGAGGACTGGATGCCCGCCACGATCATTTCAGCCAGCTCATTCGCAAGGACCCCAAGGCCGCCCTGGCCAAGGCCAAGAAAGAAGATGTGGAGCTTCTCTATTGGACCGGCGTTGCCTGGATGGCCGCCCTCTCCGCCGACAAAACCGATATGGAGCTCATCGGAGACCGTCCCCAGGCCGAGGCCTTGATCTACGGGGCCTATGACTTGGACCCCGATTATAATGAAGGGGACATCCATGATTTTCTCATCACCTATGAGGCCAGCAAACCCGGCGGTTCCTTGAAAAAAGCCAAGGAACATTTCAAGCGATCCTTGGAGTTGAACAAAGGTATGAGCGCCTCCACTTACGTGAATTATGCCGAGAACGTGGACGAGGCGGAGAAGAACAAGGACGAGTTCCAGGAAATGCTGCAAAAAGCCCTAGACATCGACCCGGACAAGAAACCCGGCTCGCGCCTGGTGAATCTGATCATGCAAAAAAGGGCCAAGTGGCTTCTTTCGCGCATGGACAAAATGGATGTCATTTTCGAGAAGTAAAACCTGTAGGGGCAGGCCCCCGCGCCTGCCCATTGCGGACATGAGAAGTTGGGCGGCCACGGGGGGCCGCCCCTACGAACGACATTAAAATCAAATTTTGGAGGAAGTTATGTTTCGATCCATCAAAAAAATCCAGCTGATCCTGGCCCTGCTTCTCATGGGAGCTTCCCTGGCGAAAGCCGAAGAGGGCATAACCTTGAAGTTGGGCACACTAGCCCCCGAAGGTTCCCCTTTTGACCTCATCATCCGGGATATGGGCGAACAGTGGAAAAAATCGGGTGTGAAACTCCAGATTTATCCCGGCGGCGTCCTGGGCGACGAGCCGGACATCGTTACCAAAATGCGCCTGGGTCAAATCCAGGTTGGCGTCCTCACGGTGATGGGAATCGCCAAAATCGACAAGGGCGTTCAGGCCCTCTGCGTCCCCATGATGTACAAGGATTACGCCGAGAGCGATTACGTGCGCAAGAAGATGGAGCCCGTCCTGGAGGCCCGTCTCCTGGCCAAAGGTTTCAAGGTTTTGAACTGGGGCGAGGCCGGTTGGGTCCGCTTTTTCGGCAAGAAACCCATCATGACTCCCGAGGACTTGAAGAAGGAAAAGTTCTTCGTCTGGGGCGATGATGCCGACACCATGAAAATTTGGAACTCGGCGGGCTATTCCCCCGTGCCTTTGGCGGTCACCGATATTTTGCCTAATTTACAAACCGGCCTTATCAACGCCTTTGACACCACCCCGGTCTCCGCCCTGTCTTTCCAATGGTTCGCGTTGGCCCTTCATATGACCGACATCAAGTGGGCGCCATTGCTGGGTGCCAATATCATCACGCTTAAAGCCTGGAACAAGATTCCAGCCGAAGACCAGGCCGAACTCCTCAAGGCCGCTGCCACTGCGGGTGTGCGGTTCAAGTCTGAGATCAGGTCCGGTGAGCAAAAGGCCATCGAGGTCATGAAAACAAAAGGTTTGATTGTCCACGATGTTACTCCCGAGCAATACCAACAGTGGGAAACCATGTTCCAAGGTGTTTATCCCCAAATTTCGGGAACAGTGATTCCCGCCGACATGATGGATATGGCCCTCAAATATCGCGATGAGTACCGGGCGAAAAAGGCCGCTAAGTAATGAAATCTAAAAAGAGGGCCTTTCCTAAGGCTCCTTGGAAGCGTAAGAAAAAAGTCATCGTGGCCACCCAACCCGAAATTGGGTTTGAGATGGAAGCCCATCCTGGTGGGGCTCCTATTGTTCACCGCCCCTGGCATTACGCTGAGGGCCTCTTCCTGACTTTCTTTTTCGCGGTCATGCTCCTGCTTCCATTGATGGATATTGTGGGCCGAAAGCTGCATTTCACCCTGATTTCAGGTTCCTTGAATCTGGTTCAGCACACCGTCCTGGCCATCATGATGTTCGGGGCCGCCATCGCCGCCCGTGAGGGAAAACTCCTTTCCCTTTCTTCCACCGCCAGCCTCATTCCGGAACGCTTCAAGACCGCTACCCGTATCTTTACCGCCGCTCTGGGCGCGGCATTCACCCTTTACCTGGCCGTAGCCGGCTTTCAATATTCGATGGTGGAAAAGGAAGTGGGCGACATCATCGCCATTGGAATTCCTAAATGGTTTGTTCTTTTTTTCCTGCCCGTGGGCTTCGCCGTGGTTTTTTTCCGGATGATCTGGCGGGCCGGTGTAAATATGGGCCAGCGGGCCATCACTTTGGGCGCGGCAGTGGCGCTAGCTTCTTTGGGCTTCTTCATTCACACCATTCCCCAACCTTTCCTTTACTTGGCCTTTGCCATCCTCCTATTCGCGGTGATCATGGGCACCCCTGTATTCGTGGCCCTGGGCGGCGCGGCCCTGCTTTTTTTGTGGAATTCCCCAACACCCATTTCTTCCATCCCCGCCGAGACTTACCGGATGGTTGTCTCCCCCACCATCCCCAATATCCCCCTTTTCACCCTGACCGGTTATCTGCTGGCTGAGGGCGGTGCCTCCAAACGTCTCCTACGGGTGTTCCAAGCCTGGTTCGGCTCCATGCGCGGTGGTCCCGCCATCGTGACGGCCCTGGTTTGCGCCTTCTTTACCTGCTTTACCGGCGGTTCAGGGGTAACCATCCTCGCCCTGGGCGGGCTGCTGATGCCCATTTTGATGGCGGAAAAATACAAGGAACGGGACGCCCTGGGCCTGCTGACTGCCGCCGGTTCCTTGGGAATGCTTTTTCCCCCAAGTCTCCCGGTCATCCTTTACGGCGTGGTTTCCCATACCCCCATCGACAAACTTTTCCTGGGCGGCATCATGCCAGGCTTCCTTTTGCTCGGGGTGACGGCCCTCTGGGGCATTGCCAAAGGTTCCAAGGAACAGGCCTCAAAACACCCCTTTAAGTTCGGGGAAGCTATGGAAGCTTTCTGGGTGGCCAAATGGGAACTGCTTTTGCCTTTCGTGATTTTTTTCTTCCTCTTCGTGGTCAAGGTCACCCTGGTGGAATCGGCTGCGCTCACCGCCCTTTACGCCTTTGTCATTGAGGTATTCATTTACCGGGACTTGAAGCTCAAGTACATTCCCAAAGTCATCACCGAGTGCGGAATCCTGGTAGGAGGCGTTCTCCTGATTCTTGGCGTTTCACTCGGGTTCACCAACGACATGGTGGACGCCGAGATTCCCGCCAAGCTGGCGGACTGGGTCAAGGCCAGCGTTCACCAGCCCTGGGTATTTCTTTTAATCGTGAACTGCATGCTGATTATGGTGGGAGGATTGCTGGAAATTTTCGCCGCTATCGTAGTGGTGGTGCCGCTTCTTTTGCCCATGGCGGCCGCTTTCAGGATTGACCCCGTGCATATGGGCATCATTTTTCTGGCCAATATGGAAATGGGCTTCCTGACCCCTCCCCTGGGTTTAAATTTGTTCCTGTCGTCCTACCGTTTCAAGAAGCCCATGGTGGAAGTTTATCGGGCCGTCCTGCCCATGTTGATTCTGCTTTACGGCACGGTCTTTTTGATTACATACGTGCCCTTCTTCACCACCTGGTTGCCGTCATTATTTGGTTATGTCCCTGAGACAGGTGCACCCTGACGAAAGACAATTTTTAATTCTTGATTTTAAATTTTGAATTAGACCCCTTTCATTTTCCCGCCGAAAACTTAAAGGCTTTTCGATTTAATTAAAAACTCAAAATTTAAAATTCAAAATTAGGCCTATAATGGCCTTATGTCTTCCCTGATCCCCAAACATTCCGGCCTTTATACCGACCTTTACGAGCTCACCATGGGCCAAGGTTATTTCCTCACCGGCATGTCCGACCGGCCAGCCTGCTTTGATTACTTCTTTCGGGAAATTCCCTTTAAGGGCGGCTACGTTGTTTTCGCTGGGCTCTCGAACCTTCTAGAGGTATTGGAGGAACTATCCTTCACCGAGGAGGACGCCAAATACCTGAAGGGACTGGGCTTCAAGGACGCATTTGTGGAATATCTCAAAGCTTTCCGTTTCAAAGGACGCATCCTGTCCGTTAGGGAAGGCGAAGTGATCTTCCCCTTGGAACCCGTGGTGCGGGTGGAAGGCACTCTTTTCGAGACCCAGCTCATTGAAACCCTCTTGTTGAATTTCCTCAATTTCGAGTCCCTCATCGCCACCAAGGCGTCGCGTATGGTACTGGCTGCCCGGGGGCGTCGGGTGGTGGATTTCGGCCTTCGCCGAGCCCAGGGCTTGGCCAGCACCCAAGCATCCCGCGCGGCCGTCATCGGCGGGGTGGACGCCACTTCCAATGTTTACGCTTCCTATTTGTTTAACCTGCCCCCTTCAGGCACCCAAGCCCATTCCTGGATCCAAAGCTTTCCGGACGAATTAAGCGCCTTCCTCAAATACGCCGAACTTTATCCCGACAACTGCATCTTCCTGGTGGATACCTATAACACCCTGAAAAGCGGGTTGCCCAACGCCATCATGGTGGCGAAGGAAATGGAGAAGAGGGGAAAAAAGCTGGTGGGGATAAGGCTGGATTCGGGGGACTTGGCTTACTTAAGCAAGCACGCCCGGGAAATGCTGGACCTGGCCGAACTGCATTACGTGAAGATCGTCGCTTCCAACCAGCTGGACGAGCATATCGTGAAAAGCCTCTTGGATCAGGGAGCCCCAATCAATTCCTTCGGCATTGGAACGAACCTGGTCACCGGGCAGGACTCCCCCGCGCTGGATGGGGTTTATAAGCTTTCGGTCTTGGATGGCAAACCCCGCCTCAAGATTTCGGAAAACGCCGGCAAAACCTCTCTACCGGGATCAAAAAAGATTGTCCGTTATACCGACCCGGAGGGCTTCTTCTACGCCGATGGCGTCCTTTTGGAGGAGGAAAAGAGCGCTGAATATGTTTTTCATCCCAACTTCCCAGAGCAAAAAAGCCGGGTCGCCCACTGTTTTCCCGAGTCCATTCTTTATAAAGTAATGGAAGGTGGTAAGACATTGACGAAACTGTCGGTCGGGGAAGCTGCCGCCTATGCCAAGGAGCGGCTGGCGAAACTTTCCCCGGAACGCAAGCGTTTCGAGAATCCCCATGTTTACAAGGTGGGAGTCAGCCAAAAATTAATGGATTTGCGGAACCAGATTGTCCAGCAACACACGAAAGGCAGTTGACAGCCGACAGCTAACATTTAGCGGGATTGGATAAAATGCCTCGTCTGTGAACTGCCGACTTGGAGGTTTCAATGAAGGCACTCCTTATAGTGGATGTCCAAAACGACTTTTGCCCCGGCGGAACCTTGGCGGTCCCCGAAGGGGATAAGGTCGTGCCAGTTATTAACAATTTGATGGATTCTTTCCCTCTAGTTATCGCCTCTAAGGACTGGCACCCTAAGAACACGGTCCACTTCAAAAAATGGCCGCCCCACTGCGTGCAGAACACCTCCGGCGCGGATTTCCACCCCAAACTGAACGCGTCCAAGATTAAAAAGATATTCCTAAAGGGAACCCGAAACAAAGACAATGGTTATTCGGCCTTTGAGGCTACCAGCGCTGACTTGGGGGAGTTTCTCAAAGAGGAAGAAGTGACCGATCTTTACATCGCCGGCCTGGCCACAGACTACTGCGTGAAGGCCACCGCCCTGGACGCAGACAAGGTCGGCTTCGAAACCTTCGTGGTGGAGGATGCCGTGGCGGCCGTCAATAAGAAACCCGGCGATGGCGAAAAAGCCCTGAAAGAAATGGCCCACGCGGGAATCACACTAATTCGTTCAGATGAAATCACAAAAGAATAAAAAAAAGCCCCGGGAGGGTTCTCGGGGCTTTCCAAATTCATTTAAAAAAATCGAAATTACTTGGCGTCTTTCTTATCATCACCGCTGATCTTCAGGTAATTGACTCCACCCTTGCTGATCACCGTTCCGGTCACTTCAACCGACTCGCCGGCTTTTGAAACAAACTGTTCGCGGGCGGATTTGAAATCAGCGTCCACCGGAATATAAAGCTTTCCCTTGCTGAGAAGGGCCAATTCGCCGCCGCCACTGATGCACTTAACGGCGCATTCTTTATGCTTCTCGCCCTTGGCTCCTTCTTTCGCGTAGCAAGCCACATCCACCACTTCATATTTCATGCTCTTGGCGGCAGCCTCTTTCTTATC
The DNA here is from genome assembly GCA_003152075.1 of candidate division FCPU426 bacterium. Taxonomy (GTDB): domain Bacteria; phylum Oederibacteriota; class Muellerivitia; order Muellerivitales; family Muellerivitaceae; genus PALSA-1180. Next base: position 181,273 of record PLZG01000098.1, on the reverse strand, counting down.
CATTTTCATGCCGCCCATATCATCCGCAAAAACCCGTCCAACCATGAGAGCCATGGCCAAAACACCCATCAAAACTATCAACTTCCTCATGACTACCTCCGAAAATTTTAAATTCACCTGCTAAGGTGACCCCCATAGATACGTGGAGAGATAGCTGAGAGTTACATAACTAGGGGGGGTATTGCAAGAGGCGGTAAATTCAATTTGGGGTCTTTACCGACCCGGTAACACCCAATTATCCTCGTAATTCCACTGCCATAAACTATCGTCCGCGAAACCTTTTTTTTTAGCGAGATATTTAACTTCCGATTTGAAAGATTGAACAACCCTCTGCACGTCTTCGTCCAGCCTTTGAAAATCTAGCAGCATCTCAACTCGGTTAGGATAAAGGGCATGATTCACGATTTTAAGACCCGGAAAGCGGCCAGCCAGATTGCGCAATCCTTGGACGGCGAAAACTCTTAAGTCTCCTTCCAAGACTGGCTTTTGTTGGGCGGTATAGAGGGTAATCTGGTGCATCGAATCCGAATGGATCATAGATTTATTTGGAATCTTCGATCGGTATATCGGAGGACTCTTCAGCTTTTTTCTTTTTGGATTTCCCCTTCCTTTTTCCCTTTTGATCATCCTTAAAATCAAAGGTCATATTAGTTTTGCTGATCTCGCTTTCCGTATTGAATCCCTCTTCGCTCTTGGATTTGGCCCCTTTGGAACCCTTCGAGCCTTTTTTGTGGGAATGGTGTTTGGAACTTTTACCCGATGAATCCGTTTCATCCGAACTTTTTTTGCGGGCCCAACTGGCGCAGCTCACCAAAAAAGCCAAAATCATCATCATTGACAAAAGCTTTTTCATTTCTATCTCCTCGATATTTTTTAAGGGCCTCTCTACATATCAGCTGCGACAGCACCCATCTCCCTGAAAGAACTCATAGGGAGAACCCCCTAAATACCCGCAAAACCACGGCCAAGGGGCGAGGGAAACTAGTTTATTTAAACTTCTCCCCCTCTCCCTAGAGGGGAGAGGGTCGGGGTGAGGGTGAAAAGCTAATCCTTGAGCGTTCCCTTTATTAAAAAAATTTTAAAATTTTACTTCGAACACTTCGTAGTAAAAAGCTTTTTTATACCTCTTTTGAACCAGAAGCCAACCGATCGGCTAAATAACTGGAACGGGTAAGCGGGCTGGCTTGCACCATGAGTCCCAGGCTTTTCCCAAATTGGGTGAACCGTTGGTAGCGTTCCAAGGGAACATATTCGGTAACTTCCAAAGTCGATCCGGGCGGCTTCAGATACTGGCCAATCGTGAAAAATTTCACGCCCGCTTGGGCCGCGTCCGAAAGCACTTCCATGACTTCTTCTTCCCTCTCCCCGAAACCCACCATGAGCCCCGCCTTCAGCATCACCTTGGAAGTGTCGGCCTTGCCATTGAACCAACGGAAAAGATTGAGGGACCTCCCATATTCAGCACCGGGCCGAATTGGCCCGTAGAGCCTGGGAACGGTCTGGAGATCATGGGCCAGAACATCCGGCGGGTTTTTCAAAAGACCCGCGAACGAGTTTTCCTTGCCTTGAAAATCCGGAACCAAAATCTCGATCTTGAGAGCGGGGTTGAATTCCCGCAGGGCCGTTACAATTTTCACGAACTGTGAGGCTCCTCCGTCCTCCAATTCATCCCGGTTGGGGGAGGTCATCACCAGGTACCGCACATTTAAGGCCCTCGCGATTTCCACGACCTTCTGGGGTTCGCCGGGGTCGAGAGCCAAGGGCTTTCCCGTGGTCACCGCGCAAAAGGGACATCCCCGGGTGCAGATGGAACCCATGACCATAATGGAAATCGTCCCGTGGTGGGGCAGGCATTCACCCCGGTTTGGACATTTGGCTTCCTCGCAGATGGTGTTCACGCCGTTCATGGGGAGCTTGGCGATGGCTTCCCGAAAAACGTGCTTGGGGTGGGGGTTGATGAGGAAAGAAGGCGTCGGAAGTTGAGTTATGATTGAAGTTGGATTAGTCATAAACGGGATAAGGATAATCGAAAAAAGGCTATTTGTAGACTGACATTTGGGCCTTTGGGTGAGGTTTTCATGCTGGGTTGCCAAATTTAATCGATTGGGGATCAGCTTCCATTCGTTTCAATGCTTCATTCCAGGAGGGTTTTTCCAGTAATTCAAAATGGGCGGATTGAAGCAGGACAGGGATGGAACGGGAAACCTTCATGGCTTTCAAATGAGCGCAGTTGTCCCGATAGGCTCGCATAGCGCTTTCCGATTCCCATCCGCTTAAGGTGCAGTAGGTCAGAGCGCCGAAACCCCGTGTTTCGGCGAAAAAGTTGCCTTTTGCCCGCCGCGCCTGCCGAAAAGCGAAAGAGGTTTTAGTGAAAAATGTCCATAAACTAAAAAAATTTTTAAGCTTTAACCGGGTGACGGAAACGAACATGGATTCCTTAACAGACCGCTAAATTTTAAGCCGGCTCACCGGCCGTTCTTTTGCCTCAAAAGCAAATCATCTTACCAAAAAGCGTTTATTTTCAGAATGTCCCTCGCTAAACCGGCCCCAGAATGACAAGCATTGCATGATTCAAGTCTTGTCTGACGGAGCCTGATTTATGGTAAAATTTTCAAAATCTAAAGGATCCCTATGCCCGACAACGAATCATTCCTGGAACGCCGTTCCAACACCAGAAAACCCGTGAAAATTCCCGTCCAATACCGCCTGGTCGAGGACCCAAAGGAATTGAAAGACTTAAAAGGAAAAACAGCCCTGGCGAAGGACTTGAGCCTGGACGGAATGTATATCAAAACCGAAAAAGCCGCCCATGTCGGGGATATCATCCGCCTGGATGTTTCCATGCCAGAAAAATCAAAGCAATTATTCGCCTTTGCAGAAGTCGTCTGGGCCAATCCTAAAGGCGCCGGTCTTCGCCTGATGCTCATGGCCATCGAGGACAAGGAAGACCTCCAGGCTTATCTCGATAAGGTCGAGACGAAATAACCCCACTTTTGAAAAAAGAACCCATCAAAAAAAAACATACCTCCAAATCCCTCTGGGGAAAAACCAGCCGTGATGCCCATGAGCGCCATCTTCTGGCGGGCCCCCATTCCCGGTTGGAGGAACTGCGCCAGCTTTTCCGTATTTTTTTCGAGTGCCTCCGGGGTTATCGGGGCCTCCACTTCGCGGGGCCTTGCGTCACCATTTTCGGCTCGGCCCGTTTCGGGGAAAACCATCCCTATTACAAGCTCACTCGTCAAGTCGGCTCCCAAATAGCCCGGCTGGGTTTCACGGTTATGACTGGCGGTGGACCGGGCTTGATGGAAGCGGCTAATCGCGGCGCCAAAGAAGCCGGAGGCCGTTCGGTGGGCTGCAACATCATCCTGCCAAAGGAACAGAAACCCAATCCCTACGTGGATTTGTGGCTGGAGTTCAGGTACTTCTTCATCCGCAAATTAATGTTGGCAAAATATTCCTACGCCTTCATTGCCATGCCGGGCGGATTCGGCACCGCGGACGAGTTTTTTGAGATTGCCACCCTGGTCCAAACGGGCAAGATGAAGCAATTTCCGATTATCTTGATGGGAAAGCGCTATTGGGCGCCATTGTTGGGAATGTTCAAGCAATCCATGCTAAAGGAAGGCGCCATTGACCAGGCGGATATCGACCGTATTTTTGTTTCAGATTCCCCGAAAGAAGTGTCCTCTTATATTCGGCGGCACACATTAAAACCCTTTGGCCTCACTTACAAAACCATGACCCGCCCTAAATTTTTCTTGTTCGAGCGGAAAATTTAGGCTTTGGTTCGCCTGTCATTCCCCGTCGGACTAGCCCCCCCGGACTTGCGCCGATCCTTTGAATAAAGAACGTAGTTCCCGCCGATTTTCTTATAGACGTTCTTGCCTTCCGCGTCCCAAAAAAGACTCTGGGTCATGGGCTTCAGGTGGATTGGCATGGATTCCATACGGGAACGCCGGTCTTTGGAAACGGGACGATGGCCCCTCCTTCGGTCGTGAAGGACAAAGCTGAAGCTTCCTCCCTGCTTTTTAAGGATCGTTTTTTTGACAGGGTCAAAATAATAATTTCCTGTCAGCTTCATATAATCTTTTTCAGCCATAGTGACCGCCTGGAATTTAATTTAGAAAATCGGAATCCGGGTTAATTTTAGTCTTTTCACGGGAAAAATTGCAAAGAAGGGTAAGTGAAAAAGGTTATTTCTTCACTAATTTCGGCTCTTTAACCGCTTTGACTTCATCCAAGCGGGACACGGGCGTGGAATAAGGCGCGTTCTTGAAGATATCGGGGTTGGTTTCCATTTCTTTGCGGATCTTGATCATCGTGGTAGCGAACTCGTCCAGGGTGGCCTTGGTTTCGGTTTCCGTGGGCTCGAACATCATGGCCTCATGAACCACCAGCGGGAAATAAATGGTGGGTGGATGATAATTGAAGTCGATCATGCGTTTGGCGATGTCCAGGGCCGAAATGCCATATTGTTTTTTCAGAGGCTCGGCGGTAAAAACAAACTCATGCTTGCAGATGCGGTCGAAGGCCAGCGTGTAGTGGTCCTTTAAAAGCGCGAGCAAATAATTGGCGTTCAAGGTCGCGACTCGCCCAATCCGCTCCAAACCTTCCTTGCCGTTGCGCTTGCAATAGGCCAGCGACCGCACCAGAACCCCATGGTTTCCCACGTTGCTCTTCATGCGCCCAATGGACTGGGGCGACCCGGATTTCATGAAGTAGCGGTTCCCTTCCTTGAAGACCCTCGGCTCGGGCAGGTAAGGCTCAAGTGTCTTAGTACAGCCCACCGGGCCCGAACCCGGACCGCCTCCGCCGTGGGGTTGTGAAAAAGTCTTATGCAGATTCAGATGCACCAAGTCGAACCCCATATCCGCCGGTCGGCAGATCCCCACAATGGCGTTCATATTGGCGCCGTCATAATAAAGAAGACCCCCCACGTCATGCACTACCTTAGCGACTTCAAAAATCTGTTCCTCGAACAATCCCAGCGTGCTGGGATTCGTCAGCATCAAAACTGCCGTGTCCTTTCCAACTTTTGTCTTCAGGGCCGCCAGATCGATGTTTCCCCTGGCGTCCGTGGGAATGGAAACGGTATTCCAGCCCGCCATGGTGGCGGAAGCAGGGTTGGTGCCGTGGGAAGAATCCGGAACAATCACATTGACCCTTTGGGTTTCCCCCCGATCGATGAAATATTTACGGGCCATCAATAGTGCCGTTAATTCTCCCTGCGCTCCCGCCGCAGGCTGGAGCGTGAGGGCGTGGCACCCCGTGACTTCCTTCAGCCATTGTTCCAGTTCATAGACAACTTGAAGCGCGCCCTGGACCTCGTCCTCCCGCTGGGCAGGATGGATATTGGCCCAGTTGTCGTGAAACGCGATTTCCTCATGCACTCGAGGGTTGTACTTCATGGTGCAGGAACCCAGTGGATAAAAACCCGAGTCGATGCAGAAGTTTTTCTTTGCCAAAGTTGTGTAATAGCGGATCAGCTCCACCTCAAAGTGGGCCTTGATGTTCGGCGCCGGGCGGTTGGCGATCCAGAAAGGCAGGGCCTTGGGCTTCTCATGCACCTTGCCCTTGTGGGTCGAGCCTGAAAATTCCTCGCAAGCCGAAAGAAAGCTTTCCAGGTCTTCCACCTGGGTCATTTCGGTGCAGCAAACCAGCACGCAATCCTTGAACTCAGGGTAATCCTTCGACAGGTCATAAGGCGCCACCACGCCCCATTCGGCCAAGAAGTCGGCGAAACCGGGCTTGGGGGCCTTGACCACAAACTCATTGGAATATCGCGTGGATTCGATCTTGAAACCCGGAAGTTTGGTAAGGCCTTCAGCTAAGAAATGGGAGTTGGCCACGCCCTGCTTGGCCACTTCCTGGGCGCCGATGCCGCCCTTGAAATAAAGCCAGGCCGAGGCGAAATTCGCCATAAGGGATTGGGTGGTGCAAACGTTGCTCATGGCCCGCTCACGGCGGATATGCTGTTCGCGCGCCTGGAAGGTGAGAACCAACCCCTCGCGGCCTTCACGGTCGGTGGTGGCGCCCACGATACGGCCCGGCATCTGCCGGATATCGGCCATTTTGGCCGTCAAAAAGCCGGCATGCGGCCCGCCGAAAGCCAGAATGTTTCCAAAGGATTGGGCGCTTCCCGCGCAGGCATCCACGCCCATGGAACCCGGCGTAGGCATGATGGCGAGATTCATGGCCTCGGCAACTGCCAGAACGAAGAAGGCGTTCTTGGCCTTGCAGATCTTCCCCGCTTTTTCAACTTCCTCAAAGGTTCCAAAGAAGTTGGAGGATTGGACCACCACCACCGACTCGGGTGTGATCATTTTCTCCAGGGCCGCGAGGTCCGTTTCCGTGCCTTTCAGTGGGATTTCAGTGATCTTAATATTTTTGGGAGCCAAGTAAGTTGCGATGGTCTGCCGGTATTCGGGGTGCAAAGCTCGGGAAAGGAATATATGGTTTCCGTTTTTGCGGGCACGAAGCCCCAGGAGCACGGCCTCGGCCACAGCCGTGGCCCCGTCATATAAGGAGGCATTGGAAACTTCCAGCCCTGTTAATTCCACCATATAGGTCTGAAAATCGAAGAGCACTTGAAGTGTGCCTTGGGAAATTTCGGGCTGGTAGGGTGTATAGGAAGTGAGGAACTCAGGCCGGGTCACCATGGCCTTCACGGCCGCGGGAACCTCGTGATAGTAAAGCCCCGCGCCTAAAAAGCAGGGACGGTCGGAAACGGGCTGGTTGTTCTTGCCGATCAGGTTGAACCAGCGCTTGAGTTCGGGTTCGGTCATCCCATGAGCCACGTTTAGGCCGTTTTTCAATATTTGGGAGGAAGGGACATCGGCGAAGAGGTCATCGACCTTCTTCACGCCGATAACCTTGAGCATTTCCTTTTCATCTTCGGAGGTGATGGGTATATAAGCCACGAAAACTCCATTACGTAGACTGTAGGGGCGACATTCATGGCCCCCAGACGCGATAAATTGCGCCCTTACATCAGGTTCAATGCGCGACGATGGTCTTTAAATAATCAGCTTCGGCGAGGTATTCGTCCAGGGCCTTGGGATTGTCCAACTGTACCACGGCGATCCAACCGGCCCCTTCCGGGTCCTGATTGACTAGGCTGGCTTGATCCTTGAGCTTGGTGTTCACTTCCACCACCGTACCCGCCGGGCTATAGGCGTCCGCCACGGCTTTGACGGATTCCAGGATACAAAGGCTTTGCTTGTCGGAGAGCTTCTTTCCCACGTCCGGCAGTTCGACAAAAACAACGTCCGAAAGTTCATGGGCCGCGTGCTTGGAAATGCCAATACGGATCTTGCCGCCGCCTATGTCTTCATACCATTCGTGGGTTTTGGCGAACTTGCGCATGAAAGCTCCTGAAATGAGGGAATGTCTTTGGTTTGAATGGCGTCGGGGAGTGTGGTGAAGGCATGAATATACCAAAAACAAAAAAGTTTTCCATAAGTGTTTTACAGTTTTAAGTTGTCATTGCGAGGAATGACCGTCGAATAATCGGGCGTTCATGACGAAGCAACCTTTTTTATATAAAAATCCAGACGAAGGCTCAAACCACCCATGAACTTTGGTTGCTTCGGTACAAACTTCGTGCCTCCTAACGACAACTATTTTTGTTTTGCTTTTGAGACATGTCGCACCCAAGGAAGCTTGGTTTTCGGGGCCGGAACAGCCTTCCCCCGGATATCAACAGCCAGGGGCTTATCGAGGAATTCGATTTTCACGTAAGCCAGCGCTATTCCTTTTTTCAAAGTGGGTGAGAAAACACCGCTGGTGACTTCCCCGGCTTCTTTTCCTTCGCTGACGACTTTGTAATGCGAACGGGGGATATTCTGCCCCTCTAGGGTAAGCCCAATGAGCTTGCGGCCCGGTGTTTTATTGAGGGCTTCCTTTCCAAAAAAACCGCCTTCCTTGTCCATTTTAACCGCCCATCCCAACCCGGCTTCGTATGGTTGGGTGGTTTCATCAATATCATTGCCGTGGAGCGGTAGCCCCGCTTCTAGGCGTAGGGAATCCCGTGCGCCCAGGCCGCAAGCTGTCACTTCCGGCTGGGTAGTGAGTAAATCCCAAATCATTGGCGCATCCTTCACATCCACCATGACTTCGTAGCCGTCTTCCCCCGTATAACCGGTAGCCATGATAAAAGCGGACTTACCCTGAATCGTGCCCCGACCAAAACCAAAATAGGGAATCTTATCCAGATCCACATCCTTCGCCAGGCGTTTCAAAATCGCGTCGGCCTTGGGGCCTTGCAGGGCTAAAAGAGCTGTTTGATCGGACAAGACATCCATGGTCAAATCTTTCCCTGCCGAGAGCCGCTTCAAATGCTCCACATCCGTTTCACGCCCCCCCGCGTTGATGATCCAAAGAAACCGGTCATTGGCCTCTTTATAGATAATCACATCATCAATAATGCCACCCTTATCGTTGAGGAGAAAACCATAGAGGGCGCTGCCGATAGGGCAGTGGGTCAGGTCGTTGGTGAAAGCGTAGTTGGAGAACTTATAGGCTTGGGGGCCGTGGATTCGAAGCCGCCCCATGTGGGAAATATTGAAAAGACCGGCGCTGGTCCGGGTGGCCTCATGTTCGGCCAAAATACCCTTGGCGTAAGAAACGGGCATGTTCCAGCCGTGGAAATCCACCAGTTTGGCGCCGTGGGCTTGATCCCATTCTAAGCAAAAAGTATTTCTCATTTTATCTTCCATGTTTTATTGATCTTCAGAAGTTTCGGCAGCACCTTGAACCATATCAAGTTCATCACGATAAAGAAATGGAACCCAATAAGAGGTTTCACCTTCTTTTGAAGTTCTTTTTTCAAAGAAACCTATTTCTATTAATTCTTCAACGATTTTTTCTGTTTCCGAATACTCTAAGTTCCAAATTTCGGATAATGCTTTAATGTTTTGTTGAGTTTTTTGATTTTTTAACTTTAAAAGAAACTCTCTCACCTCGGGGTATTCTGCAAAAAGAGTTTGAGTTAACCTTACTTTCGAAACTTCTTTTAAGCCATCCTTTATCGACGTATTTACAAATAATGCTTCACCTTCGGGATCGCCTTCGCCCATTTCTAATTTTCTAAGCTGAGAGTCTTTGGCAAATGATAAAAGCTGAATTAATTCACGGGGCGCATTTTTTCTTATTCCATCAACCGTTCGACTGAGCATCCAGATAAACGTTTCTGGCTTTTTATCTCCAACATCAACTTTTTTTGGATAGATTCTGTAAAATAATTCTCTTTGTTTTCCAGCGTCCGACAAAATTTCTTCTGGTTTAATTTCATAATATTTATTCAATGACTCATTCTGAAGAATTCTTCTAATAATCAAATTCAATAAAGATTGTAAATCCCAAGATATTGTTACATGCCGGGTTATGTGGCTAGCTTCTCTAAAACCACCTTTGGTTATCCTATTCCAGATGTCCGTTCGAAGAAAAACCTTTATCTTAATATGATCAAATGCAGCTAAATCTAAATAAACTTTAAACAAAGCCCTTAATGCATTTTCTTCCAAAAGAACGTTTTCAGTAAAGGCAACGTCTAACCTATCAAGGAGTATCCAAGCAAAGAACTTTTCTTTTTCCAAAGCTAGATTTGCTATTGAAACCAATTTATCAATGGATACTATTCCATCTTCACTTTGTTTGGCACTTGGTTCTTTAAGAATTATTCGACCTTTAAAACTTTCGGGAGTTCCTGTAATCGGATTAAGACCAACTTCTGTTTCAAGAGCTTCTGGCGTGGTAAGTCTTTTTACGAAATCCATAGCAATCTTTATATACGCGCTGAGACTTTGGTCTCTTGGAATTAACTTCTCATCTTCTAAGTATTTAACCAGCTTTAATGCTTCATCATTCTTTATACCTTCTTCTTTAAATAAATTACCAATCAACATCAAAAAATAAGTTTTCCATAATGCCCTAAATTGTTCTTCGGTTGTAGGAGGGTCGGCGACCAAATCTTTAAATGCAGGCGTTCCTCTAGGATTTTCGGCGAGAATTATTAGAATATTCCTATCAAACAATTCTAATTTTTTATTGTTCAGCATTGCATAAATAGCACTTTTTCCTGATCCCTTAGGTCCATAAACAATATCTACATCCCCTGCCAGGATTCGTTGCCATTGATTTGTATTAACAAAATATTTTTCTAATTGCCGTGCTTCGTCTTCAGATATGGTTGCGCCTAATGACATTTGGCTCAACACTTCTTGTTTTTTCATTCATGCCCCATATACAAATTTCTATTCCAACATAAAGCAAATTAGTTTAATAAGTTGTTTAAATCGGTTCAAGAACCATTCAGATTGTGGAACCCGTAGAATTTGCTAAGATACCGCCCTTATGACTGACCCGGCCCTAACCACAGAGATTAAAAACGCGATCGCCAAGCGGCGCACCTTTGCCATCATCAGCCATCCGGACGCGGGAAAGACCACGCTAACCGAGAAACTCCTGCTTTATTCCGGCATGATCCAGACCGCCGGTATGGTTAGAGGCCGCAAGGGCGGCAAGGTCGCGGTTTCCGACTGGATGGGCATGGAACAGGAACGGGGTATTTCCATCACCGCCTCCGCCATGCAATTCCCCTATAAAAACGCCATCATCAACGTGCTGGACACGCCGGGCCACCAGGACTTCTCTGAGGACACCTACCGCACCCTGACCGCCGCCGACTGCGCCATCATGGTCATTGACGCAGCTAAGGGCGTGGAAACCCAGACCCGCAAGCTCTTTAAAGTTTGCCGGCTGAGGGGAATCCCCGTCATGACCTTCATCAACAAGATGGACCTACCAGGCCGGGAACCCTTGGACCTGATGCACGAGGTCGAGGAAGTCCTGGGGATCCATTCTTCCGCCATTAACTGGCCGGTAGGCTCAGGCCGTGAATTCGCCGGGGTGGTTGACCGCCGCGTAAAGGAGCTTCTACTTTTTAAAAAAGTATCCGTGGGCGGCGCCGCCAAGGCGGCGATCGAGCGGATTTCCTTGAGCGACCCGGACGTTAAGTCGCACCTTTCGGAGGAACTCTGGGAAAAAATGCACCAGGACATGGAACTCTTGGATGTGGCCGGAAATTCTTACGACTACGCTGAGTTCCTGGAAGGGAAAGTCACCCCCGTTTTCTTCGCCTCAGCCCTGACCAATTTCGGAGTCGAACCCTTCTTTGACGCCTTCGTGGAAATGGCCCCGCCCCCCGGCCCCCGGCCGGCCGACACACCCAATGGGGAAATCATTATCGACCCGGTGGAAACCCCCTTTTCCGCTTACGTGTTCAAGCTCCAGGCCAACATGAACCCCAAGCACCGGGACAGCACGGCATTCCTGAGGATCTGCTCGGGCCGCTTTGAGCGCGACCTGGTGGTAAAGCACCACCGTTTGAACAAGGACCTAAGACTCTCCCGTCCCCACTCGATGCTGGCGTCCGACCGAAATACGGTTGACCTGGCCTATCCTGGCGACGTGGTGGGAGTCATCAACCCCGGAACCTTCGCCATCGGGGACACCATCTCCTTGACCGGCGGTTTCAATTTCAAACCCCTACCCTCATTCCAGCCTGAGATTTTCGCGCGGGTCCGGCCCAAGGACGTCACCAAGCGCAAGTCCTTCGACAAAGGCGTGGAACAAATGACGGCCGAAGGCACAGTTCAAATGCTTAAAAGCTGGGATGAGATGGAATTTTTCGTCGCGGCCGTGGGGCGCTTGCAGTTTGACGTCCTTCAGTACCGCCTCAAGGCCGAATACGGGGTGGAAAGCGATTTGGAACTCCTGCCTTACACCTGCAGCGCCTGGTTGATCGGGGACCCCGATTCCTTTGACCCGCCAGTCCAGGTCTTAAAAACCAAGGATAAACAAAACCGCCCGGTGGTCCTCTTCAGGACTCCCTGGGATAAGGACTACACCGCGAAGAAATGCCCCAACCACAATTTAGTGGATATGGCCTAAGCCAGTTTAAGATTAGAAAATAAAAATTTAATCCCCATGTTAAAATCTTTTTCAATGCCAAAGGCCAACCCTGGTTCCTCGATTCGAATCCCAATACACCCAATTCCCTTCTCCCCTTGGGCCTATTTCGGAATATTCCTGGTTTCAAATACACTCATTTCTTATTTCACTTTATCCCTGACCGTAAAACTCTGGATAGGCTTTTTCGGCTTATTATTGCCATTCGGAATCGCCCTTTGGACAATCTTAGAGCGCCCAGTATCAGGCAAAACCTCAAGCCCAAAAAGGGATTGGGCTTCAACTGCATCCCATACCTGGGGAGCCCCCCCGCTGGTTTTATGGTTTTTCTTTGTTCTTTCCCTGGGAATCACTCGATTTTATAAACTGACGGATCTTCCCTTCTGGCCCAACAGCGACGAGGGTATTTTTTCTTATTTAGCCCTTGGCCAAATTCGAGATTGGCATTGGGATCTTTTATGGTCTCATAATCGTCTTGAGCCGCTCTTTATTTGGCTTCTCGGGGGATTTTTCAAAATTTTCCAGCCGTCCCTATTATCCCTCCGGGTTTTTTTGGCCTTAATTTCAATATTTACCTCCCTGACGGCCTACTGGGCCGCCAGACAATATTTTCCCAGGGCCCTTTCCTTTATTTTTTGTTGTTTCCTGACTTTTTCTTTTTGGGGATTGATGTTGTCCCGTTTTTGCCTTCCTCATGCGCTCGTTCCCCTATTCTTATGTTTAGCCTTTGGCTGCCTAGGCTGGTTTTTCAAATCGAATCATTCAAACTCAAAGTGGCTCAGCATAATAGGATTGTCCCTGTCCTCGGGAATCGGCTTTTATACTTATCCGGGCTGGGCAACGGTTTGGGTCGCCCTCTTAGGGATTTTTTTTATCCATGCGTTTCATAAAAAGCCTTCGGACAAAATCTTTTTCTTTTCATTTTGCTTGATCAGCGCGGCTTTAATCTTGCCCTTAATTGTGGCCCGCCTTTCCCCGGGGGGAATGGCTCATTACCAGGAAAAATTCGGCGGAATGGATTTTCCAAAGTTTTTTTGTCTCTATTGGATTTCGATTTTTTGGGATGGGCTTGGAAGTTTCCCATACGGCCCCGTTTGGGGCGGTTTTCTGGACTCCCTGTCAGGCTCTTTGGCCATGTTGGGAGCCTTGTTCGCCATAAAGAAACTAAACCGGGTCGTGCTTCTTTGCTTTTTTGGAGCCCTTTTCCTCTCTTGCCTACCCGGGGCCTTAAGTAACAACATAGAAATTCTACGAATCGTTCCAACCATGTTTTACCTAGTGGGTTTGTCGACCGGGGGAATTCAATGTTTGGCTTCTTCCCCTCCAAAAATAAAGCCTTGGGGTTGGATCCTGTGTTTAATAGTTCTTTCGGGCCTCTTAAGCTTTTACCATTTCACGTGGTGTTACTGCGACCCCCGTCTAACCTCCACCACCCAGGAATGGAGATCGGTTAAATATTTTCAAATCGACAACATACTTCGGAATAAAATCCCTGAAACAGGCCCTCTATTTGTTTTTTCTGAATTTAATTTGGATTACGTCAATAAAACCTTGGCGGTACCAAGTTATTCATATGACCGTCTTCAAAACCTTGGATATTCTAGGACAAATTCCAGTTGGGCCGCTTTACTGATCTCCAGTGACTACCAGCTTTATCTTCAAAAAAAATTTCCTCACCTCGAACAACAACCATTGGACAAGGGTGAGCCTCAATCCTTGGCTTTATATTTGATACCCCCAGATGATTTTAACCCCTTGACGCTTCAGGCTTGGATTCAAACCGATCAGACATGTCGTGAAATTAACCGACAGGTATTTAACCGCAGTCCTTTGAGTTCGTTCGCTCAATTCCCGGAACAATTCAAGCCCTTTGAAGTTCAATTCAAAGAGGACCCGTTTCTTTCCTGTATTTATTGGGAAAAAATAGCTTTTTTTGAAAGTGAGGCGGGAGATTACCGGGGCGCCGCCCGGGCCTATCAAAAAGCCATTCAAACCGGGGTTCCGACGCCCCATCTTTATTATTGTCTTGGCCGAATGTTGGAATTGTCAGGGGAGAAAACCAAGCCCCATCTGGCCTTCTAAAAGTTAATAATCGTTACTCATCAACAGGAAAACATTTCGACCGAATCCATTACTTCGTTTAAGCAAAATAACTTTTGGCCTATCAAACCTGAGATTCCTGCCGAGAAATGACTCCGTTATTAACGGGTTGATATTTTTTGAAATCACCTTTCCGCCTCTAAGATTTATGTTAAAATCTTTTTCGTGAAAAAAAAGATTTTAAATCATCCCTCCCCGGTTATAAAACTTTCAATTCTTTTCCATCCTTGGGTCTTTTTCGGTATTTTTCTTACCTCTCTCACCTTGCTTTCATACTTTTCTTTATCACTAAAAATTCAATTGTGGTTAATAATTCTTGGCTTAGTCTCCCCCTTTTCAATCGCGGTTTGGATTATTCTAGAGGAAAAGTTCAGGTCTTCTATTGTAACTACACCGAAAGGCAGGTTTGGATTTTCCAATTTAAATTACAATGATCCACCCCTTTGGCTTTGGATATTATTTATTTCCCTTATTTTAATTACTAGATTTTATAAACTCACTGCTTTACCTTTTTGGCCCTTTGGGGATGAAGATTTAATTGCCAACCTTGCCATGGGATTAGATCGCGACTGGATAAAAAATATGCTTTTTAGTGAAATCCGGTTAGAACCTCTTTTTATTTGGATATCAGCATTTTTTTTCAAGTACCTGCTGTCACCTTCCTTGCTATCTATCCGGCTCATTCCCGCCTTGATTTCCATCGCTTCCATCCTCGCGGCTTATTGGGCCAGCCGCAAATATTTAACCAAAAGTATGGCTTTTATTTTTACCTGGTTATTCAGTTTTTCTTTTTTTGAAATGACGCTATCACGTCTTTTGGCTTGGCCAACCTTGGCTCCATTGCTTCAATTCCTTTGCCTTGGATTATTCGCACATTTCTTGGAATCAAAATCACCTCGATCCCAATGGGCTTTTCTTTTTCTACTTTGCCTTTCTGTAAGTCTGGGGTTTTACGCTTGTACCACCTGGCCCGCTGTGTGGCTCTTTTTGTTGGTGATAATGGTTTCTAAGGCTTATGACGACCATAAAAAAATTGTTTTTTTGGCGGCCTTTTTGGCGGGGACCATTCTTTTAACATACCCAATGATTCAGGCTCGGCTATCTCCTAGTGGAATGTCGCACATTAAAGCCAACTTCAACGGTTTTATTCCCTGGGAAAGTAGCGCAAGCTATGGATCGGTTCTATTCTGGGATAGCAAACCAGACCCTCCTTTTAGCCCTAACTGGGGGGGATACTTAAACCCTTTATTGGGATCTTTAGCCTTGATTGGATTCTTTTACTTTTTGAAAGTTTTTGATTTTTTTTGGATTATTTTTTCAATCCTAGGCTTTTTATTCTCTCTTCTACCGGCAATTCTAAGTAATAGTTTAGAAATTTACCGCTTGAGTCACGCTTTTCCTTTTTTTTTAGCCTCAGCCACCTTGGGTATTCGGGGCTTGGCTTCGGTCCTTCCCAAAATGCCTTCCTGGAGATGGATCGCGTGCCTTCTTTTAACATTGTTGGCGTTGGACGTCTATAAATATTTCTGGCGTTTTTGCGGCGACGAAACCTTGCCCTCCGCCATTACATCCCAATTTAGGTCGGTGAAGTATTTTCAGATATATAAGTTCCTGGAACAAAAAAATGCCGAAACCGGGCCTCTTCATGTTTTCACCGAATTTAATATGGATTATGAAAACAAAGTCATAAACGCTGCGATCTATTCCTTCAACATCGTCCAAAATCTCGCTTTGACCGGTGTCGATTCCCAATGGACCGCCTTGGTTATCCCCAGCGATGAAGGCCCATTTCTTCAAAAAAGATTCCCCCATCTAGAATATGTCCTATTACCTCAAAATGTTCCCTTGTCCTTAGGCTTGTTTTTCATTCCCACCCGGGAAATTCCTCCCCCTGTCATTCATGCTTGGATCGAAGCGGACCATGTTTATCAAGAGGTCAATTTTAAAATTAGAAATAGGGATCCAATTCTTCCATGGGACTTATTCACGAAACAAATGGTCCCTCTTAAGGATAAATTTCAAGACGACCCATTTCTTCAAGGGGTTTATTGGGAAAAAGTGGCATTCTTTAAGGGTGTGGCGGGCGATTACCAAAATGCCGCATTTGCCTACCAACGGGCTATTCAAAAAGGTTACCCGATGGCACATCTATACTATGACTTAGGACTTTCATTAAAATTGCTGGGCCGCAATCAGGAAGCCCAACGGGCTTTCCAAAATTCGACGGGTACAGCCTCGAAGGAATTTATACGGAGTGGGGAAACCCTCTATCCTCAAATCAAAAAATAGCATCCTTCGCTTGGGCATTAGGATTTTGTAATTTAATGATCTTCATGAACCTATGTTAAAATTAACTTACAAATGAAATTAAATTCAAAACCATCCGGTCTGGGCTTTAAACGACAAATTCCTTTCCATCCTTGGGTTTATTTTTTTATCTTTCTTGCCGCCAATCTCCTTCTGTCCTATGCGCCCTTGCCTCTTCGTTCCAAGCTTTGGATAGGCGTCTTAGGCGTCTTTTTACCTTTCGTGATAGGTTTCCAAACCGTCTTTAAAGAACGCCGGAGTCAGCTTAAGCATAGCCCCAATTTTTCTGCTGAAAACCGTGATTTCATCCAACCCTGGCTTTGGATTCCATTTATCACGTTATTGTTTTTGACCCGCTTCTATCACCTTACCAGCCTCCCTTTCTGGCCTATTTCAGATGAGGGCATCAATGGTTTCTTGGGAATGGAATTGGCCCGTCAATGGAACTGGAGACTACTGTATTCCGAGGTACAGGTGGAACCCCTCGGTTTTTGGCTTTTGGGTCTTTACTTTAAGGTGATTGACCCGTCTTTTTTTTCGCTTCGCCTTTTTCCTACGCTAGTTTCTCTCGCCACGGTTTTCGCCGCCTATTGGGCGGCCCGGCAATATTTCTCCCGGTCTCTTGCTTTCCTCTTTGCCTGGCTTTGTGCTTTTTCCTTCTGGGAATTCACTCTGGCGCGTCTTTGCATCCCCGTCATTTGGCCCCCTCTTTTGGAATGTTTATGCCTCGGCTTACTTGGACTTTGGCTGAAATCCAAGGATTCCATGGTGAAGTGGAGGAGCCTGACGGCCTTGATCCTCTTGTCGGGAGCGGGTTTCTACATTTGGACAATCTGGGCGGGGATTTGGCTTGGCCTTACCTTGATTCTGGCGTTGCAAATTTTTTTGGAAAAAAAAGGGGATAAAAAACATTTTTTTATTTTTTGCGGGACGACATTCCTCCTTATCTTGCCCCTCCTGATAGCGCGGTTATCGGGAGGAGGAACAACTCATATTCGTGAAGTCTTCAGCTTTTCGATTTTTAAGTCTTTCGCTCTCTACGGAACCGGCGTTTTTTGGAACGGATTTTTCAGTTTTCCTTTCGGTTCCAACTGGGGCGGTTTTTTTAATCCAATCCTGGACTCCCTGATCTTCTTAGGAATCATTTTTCTGCTGCGAGAACTTTCCCGACGCCTTCTTGGCACATTCATGGCCTGTTTGTTCCTGGCCGCGCTCCCGGGACTTCTGACAAGCAATGTCGAACTCTACCGAATTCTACTAACCCTTCCCCTTCTAACACTCCTGGCAGCGATAGGAGCCCATGGGTTAATGGCCTATCGTCCCCGTTTATTGCATACAGCGGGAATATTATTTTTAGTGGCCGCCTCCTTCTTTCTGGATGTTCACAACTATATCAGCCATTATTGCGACATCAGCCTCGTCCCAGCCGGGCGGCAATGGCGAAACGTGGGATACCATCACGTTTATCAAATTCTGAAAACTCTCTACCGGCAGTCTGGCCCCTTTTATGTTTTTTCTGAGTTCAATAACGATTACGATAATAAAACCCTGAATGTGGCTTGTTATCCTTTTGATGCGGTTCAAAATCCTGCGCTATCCGCATCCCATCCCCAATGGGCCGTTGTCATCGTTAATTTTCAGTATGCTCCCTATCTTATCCAGAATTTTCCGGGCTTGCGGTTTAAGCTTCTTAAAACGGATAGAATCGGGCCTGCCGATTCTAAGCCTTTTGGAATTTTTATGATTCCAACCTCCCAAATTCCACCAGCAAGACTGGACCAATGGATACAAACCGATCATATCTACAGGGAAATTGACTTTGAAATCAAAAATAAAACGACTGTCGAAACCTGGGCCGGTTTCTTGGAATCTTTTTCTTCCTTGGGTAATCAATCAAAGGGAGACCGTTTTTTAACGGCGGTTTATTGGGAAAAGATGGGCTTCTTCAAATTTCTGGATGCTCATGTCGTTCAGGCGTCTGAAGCCTATCAGAACGCAATTAGCCAAGGCATTCCAGCAGCTCAATTGTATTATAATCTCGGAGTTTGTTTGAAAATCATGAATCAAGGAGAGGAAGCGGATAAAAATTTTGAAAAAGCTCAATCGCTCTCAATGAAGGCTTTTTAAAAATCAACGGGCGGCGTCACAAAAGATTTAGCTAGGTTTCAACTTTCAACAACTTTTAAAACCCCGCTGACACTTGGCGGCCATTAAGCCGGTTATGTTCTTTTTCCAACCAGCAGGAAAGACAAAAATTTCTTCCGATTTCCTCAATCACGAATAGTTTTCGTTCCCCGCGGATCCGGCACCGGTCGCACTCATATAGTACTTCCCCCGTCAGGGTTTTATCATCTAATTGCATGGGCTCCGACTCTCCTCCCCTTCCATTCCTTTTGGGGAGTTTTCATCACATCGAGACAACTCCAACAAAAAAACTGGTCTTCTTCCTTCACGACGATTCCTGTCACGAGTTCTCCCACGTGTCCGCAACGGTCGCACTGGAACAACAGCCCTTCCGAATAGGGATCAAGTTTCAACATAAAACCTCCTCTAATTATTCTCAATCTTTGGTTGGCGTTGGGGAAGTGTCGTTGAAACGGATCATCCCATCGTATTGTTAAAGGCTTGTTACATCCCTCCTTCAATTCGGTAAAAAGGTCTTTTAAGAAGACCGGGAAGGCAGGGCCGAGAGAGGAATCGTGATTCCCATGAATTCCTGGAGGGCTTTGGAGAACATTTCCATCGGTTGGCTCTCGACCGACAACCGAAACAGGGCATATCGCTCCAAATCATCCAATTGGATCCAATTTCCCGGGGAAATGATCACTTTCAGCCTCAACGCCCGCAGATAAACTCCCTCGGGAATCCTTGTTAGGTTCTCCCACTGGGCCTTTTCCAACAGTCCAACCTGGAGGTCCTGCCAATCCGCTTTCTCCTTTAACTTCCGCAAGAGATAGATAAGGTACTCCCGGTAACACTCCAATTCCCCCTGGCTTCGGACCGACAAGTGGCAAAGCACGTGCCGTTCCTCGTCCGAGAAACGGTTCCAATTTTTCGTGGAAAGCTTCGCTCCCACTCGATCAAGTTTGAATTGGGTAGAGAGGGGTATTGACTGCAGCTTGCCGTATACTTCTTCCTCAAACTTGAACTTTCGGAACATGAAAACCTTTCGAGCTGGCCTTTTCATGGCTACATAAAGCAATAGTCGTACCAATGGGTTTTGGGATAATAAATTTGAAAAAGGACGGGAAAAGGCTTCCGAAGGGGTTTGACCGGTAAGATTTCTTCCAATTGGATTCGATTATTCATGATTTTTGATATCAAACGAGAAAGCTGAGGATAAGTAAAAGAACAAAATTGTAGAAACACCCTAAAGTGAACCGACTTTAATTGGAAGGAGAAAGAGGACTACAGGAAAGGCCGAAGGTCAAAAAGAGATTAATACTTTACGAGGGTAACCCGATCCTGGGGTTGGGGAGACCCGAAATGAAGAATCTCATGGGTGCAGAGCTTTACCCCCGTGGGAAAAAAATAACCCCAGTCGTTCTTGCAGGTTTTCTGGGTGTAATAAAAGCGATACTTCGAGACATTTTCGTTGGCCACGTTGATCAAACGACCAGTGTAGTAATAGGGCTTGGTTTGGAGGTAACTCGTGACGCGATGGGTGGTCTGGGGCCACTGCCACTTGAACTTTGTGGTGTGCTCATCCTTGTAAATCACTTCTAAGGGTTTGGCCTGAACCGTTCCCATGGAAAATAAAATCAAGAATATAAAGAGGACTGTCGAAACGGATTTCATAAAACCCCTTTGGTGAAAGACTCCATTCCTAACGGTAAAAACTTATCTTTCTTGAGCTGCCTTTTTAGGCCATTTTTAATGATTTTCGAAGATTTCATTCAATGTTGGATGGGGATGGATCACCTTTTCCAAGTTATCCAAGGTTAGCCCTTGGGATACCAGCACGCAGGCTTCGCCGATAAGGTCGGTGGCCTCGGGGCCTGCCAAATGAACTCCCAAAATCCGGCCCGAATCCCCATCAGCTACCATTTTCGCCCAACCTTGGATTTCACCCAAAATCCGGGCCTTACTGTTGGCCGCAAAGTTGCGCTTGATGACTTTCACGTTCTTGAATTTTTCCTTCGCCTCGGCCTCGGTGTACCCTACCGCCGCCATCTCGGGTGAGGTAAATACCACATGGGGCACCTTGAAATCGTTCATGGGCTCGGCTCCGCCCTTGATCCGGCCCGCAACGACCCGCGCGTGCTCATAAGCGGTGTGGGCATAGGGATACTTTCCCGTCAGGTCCCCAATGGCGAAGACCCCCTTCGCCTGAGTTTGGAGAAATTCATCCGTCTCAATTTTTCCACCTGGTGTTTTCACCTTTAAATTCCCAACCCCGGCCTGGTCCGAGTTGGGCATCCGCCCCGCCGATACCAAAATCAGTTCCTCGCCTTTGGCCTTCACCTCCAATAAGCCCAGCTCTACTTCTACTCCCAATCGGCGAACTGAATTCAACATCATCTGCCCAAGTTCCTCGTCCATGTTGGGAAGAAGCCGGGGCAGGACGTCTCCCATCCGCACCTTCACTCCCAATTGGGCGTAAAGGCAGGCGAACTCCAAGCCGATGACACCCGCCCCGACAATTAAAAGCGACTTAGGCAAGCGAGGCTGAGTTAAAAGCTCGTCGCTGGTAACAATGTTTCCGCTCACGGGAAAAGCGGGCAAGTGCCGGGGCCGGGAACCCAGGGCCAAGATCAAATTCTCCCCCTGATATTCCTCACCGCCGCTCTGGACCAGATTGGGTCCCTTGACCTCCGCCTCCCCATGAATCACCTCAACACCACCGGTGGCAAGGGAGGATTGGATTCCCTTTTCTAAAATCGAAACGGTCTTTTGGGTCCGATCAACCAGGGTCTGAAAGTTGAATCGAACGTTATCCACTTCGATTCCCCAGGCTTTCCCTTCCTTCACCAGGGCGTAATAGCGGGAGGCGGCCGATTGGAGCAGTTTGGTAGGAATACAGCCCACGTGCAGGCAGGACCCGCCGATCTTTTTTTTCTCGAAAAGGGCGACCGATTTCCCCTGTTGGGAAAGCAAAAGGGCTGTGGTGTAACCCCCGGGGCCGCCGCCAATCACCAGCGCGTCGAATTTTTTCATGTTATCCCTTTGAAAAGATGGAACCCATCCTACACGGCGGCAAAATGCTTCTCAAACTTAATTCCGGCTTCTTCAAAAGCCGTGACGATGGCCCTTTCCAAATCGACACGGGCCAATGGGGCCTTGGCCTGGTCTTCATTCAATCCGGTCATTAGGTCTGATTTTGATTCTGGAAAGATAGTTTTCCAACCCGGCGCCACCGAAAGAAGGATCACGCCCTGTTGGTGGAACACCCCGCCCTCCCGAGCCTGTGCTCCCCCCGCGACCTTCTTCCCGTTCAAGGTGAGCTCAGCGAAAGAGGGCGCCGAAAAACAGTGCTCCTGCTCGATTCCTGATCGCTTTTCCTCGGTAAGTCGAACCTCCCGTCCCAACCCCCTGAGGGCGTAGGACAACAGAGCGCTGATTTTTCCGTAACTTTCCAATAAATCTCCCCCCACCAGGGGGTCAAGTGTGGAGGCGGTTAGGGAGTAGCACAGGTCATCCTTCCCATGGAGCACGGCCCTTCCACCCGTGGGCCGGATTTCAAAGGGGAAAGGAAGGCTGGGAAGGTTCAATCGCCTAGCTTCCAGGCGGCCTAAAGTAAGGGTGGGTTGCTCGAAAAAAAAGAATCTGATAATGGGCGACTGGCCCGGTTGGAAACCCTTGAACAATTCAAGGTCATAGGCCATGTGCCCTGGAGTCGGAACGCAAGAGGATGGAATCAACCGCCAGTTCATGTTTGCCCCTGATGAGTTCAAATAAAAAAGGGACGAAGCAAAGCTTCGTCCCTTGTGAAATCGCTCGTTTTAGAAGCTGACCGAGTTGCCGCAGCCGCAAGAACCGGTGGTATTGGGGTTTTCAACAACAAACCCGGCGCCCTTCATGTCCTCGACGTAATCGATCTTGGCGCCGTTCAGGTACTTGGCGCTTGAGGGGTCAATCAAAACCTCAATGTCTCCGGTTTTATTAACCTCATCGCCATCCCGGGGTTGGTCAAAGGCGAATCCATAGGAAAAACCCTGGCATCCCCCGCCCTGGACATATACCCGGAAAGCTTTTCCCTGGTAAGCGGCGTTTTTTGCCTCAAAATCCTTAACTTTACTTACGGCCGAATCCGTCAATTGAACCATTGGGACTTCTCCTTGAAAACAATACCCGCGCTTGGGGCCTTGATACATCTATTATATCGGCTTTCGACCGCCCACCGTCAAGTGTTGAGGGCTATACCCGCCTGTCCGTCTACCTTTTTACCGTGAATAAACAATAATCCTACCCGGGCGGGACCCTTCTTCCGGTGAAACCCCTCGGGGAGATTGCCCGTAAAGGAACCGGGATTGAAAAAATAATTTTCATCCAGTTGGCGCGCGGTGGGTTCGAAATTGCGGCCATACACGATGACCTGCACCGGCTCCTCCTCGAATTGTTTCAAAAGCCATTTCTTTAACCCGTGCGGTTTGCCGTAACCATGTACCAAACCTAGGGTGACCGGCCCTACCCGCCAGGCTTGGCGGACGTAAAGGTCGGACCGCACATAGGAATTTTCCGCGTTCCCGCACACTGCTTTCGTGGGGGCGATTTTCCCCAATTGTTCTATGACCCTCATGTCACCCACGGGCCCCGCGTGCAGGATCGCGTCCACGCCCTTGAAAGCTTTCTTGAGCGCGAGGAATTGAGAAGCCGTCAAAACATCCTGGGTATCAGCCAAAACCCCGAAAATCATCGACTCGACCTCCTTTTGACATCACCGGGCTTTAACTTTACACTAAGCGCCTCAATCCACCAAGCTGACAGCCGATGGCTGACGGCTGATAGCTGAGGTTTCATGAAAATCGCGGTCTGCCAAATCAATACCACCGTTGGGGATTTCGATGGCAACGTCGGGAAAATTTCCAACAACTTGAAAAAAGCCAGGGAAGCTGGCTGCGACCTGGCCCTTTTTCCCGAGCTCACCTTGACCGGATACCCGCCCCGGGACCTTTTAGACCGTTTTTCCTTTTATGAAAAGGCCCAAAGGGCCTTGGACCAGGTAGCCAAGGAAGCCAAGGGCATTGTGGCAGTAATGGGGACCATTCTGGAGAACAAGGAATCCGGAAATCCCCTTTACAACGCCGCGGTAGCCGTTCAGGACGGGAAAATCCTTTATACCTATAAGAAAGTCCTCCTTCCCAATTACGATGTTTTCGACGAGGCCCGCTATTTCGCGCCCGCCCCCCACCCCGAACCCCCTTTTTCCCACAAGGGGCTTAAGATCGCTGTCACGATTTGCGAGGACATCTGGAACGTGGAAGGTGTTTTTACCCATCGGCTTTACGCCAAGGACCCGGTGGAGGAACTGGCCAAGGCCAAGCCCGACCTGATCCTGAACCTTTCCGCCTCTCCTTTTCATCATGCCAAACTGTCGGTCCGTCAGACTCTTCTTAAGGATGTCACCCGAAAGGCTCACGCTCCCATTCTTTATTGCAATCTGGTGGGCGGCAATGATGAGCTTATTTTCGATGGTTGCAGCATGTCCATGGACGGTTCGGGAAACCTTTTCCAATTGGGCAAAAGCTTTGAGGAGGATTTCTTTGTCTACGATACTGAAAACCCTTCCCTCAAGCCGGCCCAATCCCTGGAAAGCGAAACTGCCAAGATTTATCAGGCTCTTGTGGTGGGAACCAAGGATTATGTCCACAAATGTAGCTTTGAGAAGGTCTTGATTGGATTGTCCGGCGGAATCGATTCCGCCCTGGTGGCTTGCCTAGCGGCAGAAGCTCTGGGATCCGAGAACGTCATGGGGGTCACCATGCCCTCGCCCTTTTCCTCAAAGGGTTCGGTCGATGATTCAAAGTCACTGGCGCGGGCCTTAGGGATCGAATTTAAGGAAATCCCCATTACCCCGCTTTATGAAACCGGTTTAAAGACCCTTTATCCGGCATTTAAGAATTTGCCCAAGGACACGGCGGAAGAAAACATCCAGGCCCGCCTTCGGGGCTTACTCTTAATGGCCCTCTCCAACAAGTTCAACCGTCTAGTCCTCTCGACGGGAAATAAAAGCGAACTTGCGGTGGGCTACTGCACCCTTTACGGAGACATGTGCGGCGGATTGGCGGTCATCTCCGACGTTCCCAAGACCCTGGTTTACCAGCTGGCCCGGTACGCCAATCGGAAAGAGGAAATGATCCCGGAGGCGACCTTCACCAAACCCCCTTCCGCCGAACTTCGCCCCAACCAAACCGACCAGGACAGCCTACCGCCCTATGAAACCCTGGACGCCATCCTGCGGTTGTATATTGAGGAAAACCAGCCGCCCTCAAAGATTGAGAAGGCGGGTTTCGACGCCAAATTGGTCCAAGAGATTTTGAAAAAAATTAACCAGAACGAGTACAAACGTCGCCAGATGGCCCCGGGATTGAAAGTCACCACCAAGGCTTTCGGAATGGGCCGACGGGTGCCTATCGCCCAGAAATTTAACGAAGAATAAAAGAGGAATAATGCCTAAAAACCAAGTTGAGATTACTAAGGAAATAACTTTTGAGGCGGCCCATTACCTGCACAATCCCAAGTGGAACCGCGCGAAGAACCTGGAGATTTTCCGTAAATGCGCTGGTTACCGGAAGGACAATCCGGACGCAGTCCATTACCCCCACGGCCATTCCTACCGGCT
Organism: candidate division FCPU426 bacterium; assembly: GCA_003152075.1. Lineage (GTDB taxonomy): Bacteria > Oederibacteriota > Muellerivitia > Muellerivitales > Muellerivitaceae > PALSA-1180. The sequence goes on along the minus strand of PLZG01000098.1, from coordinate 156,114 downwards.
CAAAGTGACGGTCCAGGGGCCGGTGGCGCCGGACACGGGTTTCGTCATGGACTTCCGGATCTTGAAGGAAATACTGAAAAGGGAAATCTATGGCCGATTCGATCATCGCTTTATCAACAAGGAAGTGGAGCCTTTTAAAACCAACCCCAGCCTTCAACCCACAGCCGAAAATATTGCCCAGTCCATTTGGAAATTATTGGAACCGTTTTTGAAAAAGGAAAAGGTTCGGCTATCCGAAATAGTCCTTTGGGAAACCCCGGATAATTCAGCGGTTTTAAAGGGGAAAAAAAAAGTAAGTTAGAAACCGAAGGTCAGGGTTTCCGGCTCATTGGAAGGTTCAATACATTTCGGGTCGTCATGGGTCACGTTATTCACCCAAGCCCCCACTTGGTAGACATCCATTTTCTCGCCGGGATAGGGCCCGAAAAGCTTCTCAATCTCGCGAAAATCCCTTACATCGTCCGAATTCAACCAAAGATCATAATGCTTCGGGTCCAGAATGACCGGCATCCGGTCATGCACGGCCCTCACCACTTCATTGGGTGTTGTGGTAAGGATGGCGCAAACCTCTGTCGCCTTGTCTTCCACCTTTTGGGGAGCCCAAAGACCCGCCAGGGCGAAGGGTTTTTTGTCTTTCATCTGGAAATAATAGGGGTGGGTTTCCTTGGCATAGTGGCGCCACTCGTAAAATCCGTCCACGGGAATGAGACAACGCCACTTTTCGAAAGATTCCTCCAGGATTGGCTTTTCCCGAATATTTTCACTTTGAACGTTCACTAAAAGTCGTCCCCCTTGGGTCCAGGCTGCCATGAACCCCCATTGTAAAAGCTTCATTTCCCTTTGTTTGTTTTCGAGGGTCCTGATGACCGCCGGGATTTTCTGAGAGGGTGCCACGTTGTACCGGGCTTTCCAATCGATGACTTTTTCCAACTTGAACAAGTTGGCAATGGCTTTGGGTGGGCTTTTCAGGACGAATCGGGAGCACATGCGATTATTGTAACAAACTGGTAAATTCGTTTAAATTTAAAATGAAAAAGCCCGTTCCTAGGGGAACAGGCTTTGATGAGTGGTGGACATTACTGGATTTGAACCAGTGACCTTCGCGATGTGAACGCGACGCTCTAACCAACTGAGCTAAATGTCCAAGATCAATAAACAATCAAGCCAAAGCCTTGCTCTAAAAATAGGCTTGGCATTTGACCCTCAACCCAAAGGTTGACGGGTAAATATCCAAGGTCATTAATCAAGCCAACGGATTGATCAAAAGGAAGGGCTGTAGTTTATTCAGAAAAGTTGGGCTTTTCAAGAATGGTGATGTCCGTCGATTAAAAGGTCGCCTTAAAGCTAATGTAATGATTATAGCTTTGGGTCAAATCGTCCACCGCGTAGGCGTAATCCAATCCCAAAAAGGCGATTCCAAAACCACCGGCTAGGTTGCCATTCGAAAAACCGCCCCTCAATTGCAGGATACCCAAGTTGTAAGAGGCCCCGATTTTCGCGTGGGAAAATAGGTCCAAACCCTGGTAAGTGGAAGAGTTTGAGAGCAAGTCGTCCATATCCGCGTTCAAGCTGACTTGATGCAGAGGATGCCAAGACGCCCCGATTCTTATCACGGTAGGAGCCGAGTCGGTGACAATTCCGTAAAGGGGGTCTGTTGCGGCGGCATTGATGTTCCCGGTTGAGTGGATGAGGTCCTCCACCGAGGCCCCCACCGTTAGCTTGATTTCCTCAAATTCGTAAAGAGCCCCCAAGTCCAATCCCCATCTGAAAGTGTTTTGGGTGAAGTCGTTTTTGATTTGGTCGGTGATGCCGGAGGTATTGGTGAGATCTTGCTGGCTCAACCAGGAACTATAGGCATACCCAATGTGGCGGTTGACCACCTTGAAGTTAGCGCCGACGGTCAAGGGTATTTCCGCTTCCAGGGGGTTGAGGCTATAGGTGACCATGCCCACCGTATCGACATAAACCAAAGCGGTAACATTGGCTACATTGTTCAGAAGAGTATTTTGTAAGGTCGTCTGGTTTCCCCAACTGATATTGGAGAGGGTGGTGGCGAATTGGCTGACGCCAGCGGAGGTTTGATTGCCTTGCAAGGCCGTCACTGCGTTTCCCAGCGTAGTGGTTTGGGAAGGGAAAGCGGTTTGGAGAACCTTTTTCATATCCACGAAATAGGCGTTGGCGGCATTGTAGACATCTGCGGGGGTTGACCCTTGCAACGTGGGCAGGGCCGACAAGTTCTCGATGTCATTAACCAGGCCTCCCCGGGTGACTTGCAAAACTCCATGGGAATTGTTGTAAACCTGGAAACCCCAATGATCGTCAAATTTCATCGAAATGTTTAACCCAACCCCCAATTGAATGGAACGATTCGTGAGGGTGGCGGCTGCTGTTTGAAGGTTATTGACGGCCTTTTGAAGGCCGTCGATCCCCTGGTTGACCTGCGAAACGTTGGGCGTTACCTGGTTCAAACCTTGAGTGATGTCATTCATCGAGGAACTCGCGTTTTGTAAAGAATTTTGCAGGTTGTTAATGTTGCTGTTATTGGTCAGGTAATTCGCCATGGTAAAAATGTCGTTGGAAAGGCTTAAACCAAAGGTAAATTCCCCAAAATGCGGCGCGTTGGCTAGAAGGGCGGGGTTGTAGGCCGTGGCGTTAAAAAGGGTTCCATCGGCCGCAACCGCGTCCCCCGTGCCTTTTGCCGCCACATTGAATGGAACCGGTGAGTTGTTGAGGCCCATTGCCCCGGCAAAAGAGGGAAGGATTAAAATCCCCCAGATATATAGAAACCTACCAATGGCTTTGTAAAAATTTCGCATGTTGAATCCTCCTAAACTGGGGGTCAATGGGAAGCCTCACGGGAATTGGGGAAATCCAAAATCGCGTATCCGTCTTTCGCCTTGGCCAGGTAGGCCGGGGTTTCATCCTGGTATTTCTGGTCTTTCACCTGGTCATCGGCCCTGATCACCAATTGGTAGGAACCATGGCTATTGAGCTGCTCATAAACCTGCCCGGCGATATCGTTACCCTTTTGAATCTGACCCAGCTTGGTCCCCTCGTAGTCGATCTTGATATCCTTGAAATCAACCGCTAGTGCGATGGAATCCCCAACCTTGACGTCGCCACCCTTTTGCTCGGAAACCGTGCCAGTTACGAGGATCCATGGGTTCTTGGGTCCGCCGAATTCCAGGTTCTCAATGTTAACCCTCGCGTAGGAACCTTTCCTGTCAACGTCCTCTTTGTTTGCGGAAACCTTCTCAAGGGCGAGGAATAGGGTGCGGCCGCGCTTGGAGGAAGGGTCTAAGGTTTTGGCGGCCAGGGAAAGGACTCTGCGTAAATCCCCGGGCATGTTCAGGCGGTCATAGATCTTGGAGCTGGTAATGGCGCTCATAGGAGCCTTGGTCGGAATGGCCGTAGGCATGCTGATAGTCTTAACCGCCGTGGTTTTAATGGAGGGGCTCACCGTCGGAGAGATGGACGGAGTCGGGGTTCCTGTGGGTTGGGCCGTGCTCTTTTTGGAACTCTTTTTGCCATGCTTGGTCTTGGGGCCGGGTGTGGACGCCGGGCTGACGCTGGAAATGCTGGAAGAGGCCGTATCCGCCAGGCTCATTTGAACGCCAGCCAAAAACAGGAAAACTCCCACAAACATTAAAGTCTTTTTCATCACTCGCTCCTTGAGATTATTAATCAAACAACTTTTTAAAATTGGCCAATCCTATAGCCTGTTACACCCAACCAAACCCAGTTCCCGCAGAAATCACATATCCGCTTTGAAAATCAGGTAATGGGTGTAAATCTGGTTTACGTCATCCACCGCATAGGCGTAGTTGATCCCCAAAAAGGGTACTCCCCCGCCAAAGCTGGGATTCCCGTTGGAATAACCGCCTCTGATGATCAAAATTCCCAAAAGGTCATAAGAGAGTCCCAACTTTACGTGGTTACCAAAACTCTGACCTGAGTAATAGGAAGTGCTGGATAAAAGATCATCCAAATCCGCGTTCAAGACAAAGGGTTTAATGGGATGCCAGGAAACCCCAAACTTCACCACCACGGGGGCGGGGTCCAGGTTCACGCCATAAAGCGCGTCGCCCACATTGTTGTCGATGGTTCCAGCGGAGTGGAGAAGGTCCAACGCCGATAGGCCAAAGGCCACATGTTCTTCCGGAAAATCGTAAAGCAGGCCCAGGTCCAACCCCCAGCGAAAGGTATCCTGGTTGAAAGCTTTGTCCAGTTGGTTTTGGAAGCCGGATAAATCGCCTGGGCTTCCGGATGTGTTGATTATGCCGACACGGTGGTCGACAACCTTTAAATTAACGCCGACCGTTAATGGCGTTTCATCTTCCAGCGGGGCGATGTTGTAAGTCACCATGGCTACAGTGTCGAAGTAAGCGGGCCCGGTTATAGTTTCAATCGTAACCGGAGCAGCCAATTGAAGAAGCACATGGGAGTTGTAGTAAATCTGGAAACCCCAGTGATCGTCGAACTTCAAGGCGATATTGAACCCCGCCCCCAATCCAACGGTCTTGGCGGGAAGACTGGAGGATGAACCAGAATTGGAAGAGCTTGACAGGTAATCGCTGATTCCGAAAATACTGTTGGAGGCGTTAAAACCAAGCCCAATTTCTCCCAAATAGGGTGCGTTGGCCAAGAGCGCGGGGTTGAAGGCTGTGCCGTTATAAACATTGCCGTCAGCCGCCACCGCTTCCCCCATCCCCAACGCTTCCCCGCTTAGGGGCGCGGGCGGATTATTTAAACCCACGGCCAGGGAAAGACCCGGCATGGCCAGGATGGCTAACAAGAACCGTTTGAAAAATCTCATTTTAATTACGCGCATATGGGACTCCTTGAGGGAATGGATTAATGGGAAGCCTCACGGGAATTGGGGAAGTCCAAAATCGCGTATCCGTCTTTGGCTTTGGCTAGATAAGCCGGGGTTTCATCCTGGTATTTCTGGTCTTTCACCTGGTCATCGGCCCTGATCACCAATTGGTAGGAACTGTGGCTATTGAGCTGCTCATAAACCTGCCCGGCAATATCGTTTCCCTTTTGAATCTGACCCAGCTTTGTTCCCTCGTAGTCGATCTTGATATCCTTGAAATCCATGGCCAAAGCGATGGAATCCCCCACCTTCACATCGCCGCCCTTTTGCTCGGAAACCGTTCCAGTTACGAGGATCCAAGGGTTCTTGGGTCCGCCGAATTCCAGGTTCTCAATGTTAACCCTCGCGTAGGAACCCTTCCGGTCGACATCTTCCTTGCTTGCGGAAACCTTCTCAAGGGCAAGGAAAAGGGTACGGCCGTGCTTGGAGGAGGGGTCTAAGGTTTTGGAGGCCAGGGAAAGGACTCTGCGTAAATCCCCGGGCATGTTCAGGCGGTCGTAGATCTTGGTGCTGGTAATGGCGTTCATCGGAGCCTTGGTCGGAATGGCCGTAGGCAGGCTGATGGTCTTGATCGCCGTGGTTTTGCTGATGGGGCTCACCGTCGGAGAGATGGACGGAGTCGGGGTTCCTGTGGGTTGGGCCGTGCTCTTTTTGGAACTCTTTTTACTATGCTTGGTCTTGGAGCTGGGTGTGGACGCCGGGCTGACGCTGGAACTGCTGGAAGAGGCCGTATCCGCCAGGCTCATTTGAACGCCGACCAAAAACAGGAAAACTCCCACAAACATTAAAGTCTTTTTCATCACTCGCTCCTTGAGATTTTTATACGGCGCTCATTCTACAATAAAAAAGCCCAGGCCGATTCCAGCCAGGGCTTTTGAAACCAGCCTGTTTACCAAATATTGGTATCTCCAAAGGTAATATTATGGGTAGCTGCGGTGCTTGTGGACACGCTCGACAGAATAACATAGGGATCTCCTACTGAAGGACCGCTGTGATTGGCCGGGCTGCAAGAGGTTGTCCTTGTCGGACTATCGTAGTAAGCCAACGCATCCACCGCAAAACTCGTGCACATATCGTTAGGCGATAAGTAAGGCAAGGCGTCATATCTGCCGCCATTTCCTACTATTGGGTAGCCGTCACCCCAAAGAGTACCGTTCACGGTACAGCTGTGGGCGGTAAAGGTGCCCGGTTGAAAAAGAATGACGTGTAAACTATTGCAAGAATTCACCGACCCTAGGGAACCAGTGTAGCTTACCGTGCCCGCGATACCATTGACTTGATGGGTGCTGGTAAACGTGAGATTTAGAGTATTAGCCGTGTTAATGGTATAAGGAGTCGCGTTGTTAAATATGCAGGTAGCAATGTTGTAAATAAAAGTGTAATCCCCCACATGGGGAATTGGAAGGGCCGTGCCATCACCCACCGTGTTGTACCAGGTAATAACCGAGTAACTTCCTGTTGGCATTCCCGTAAAGCTATAAGAATTAGGGCTTGTCGTTACAAAGCTAGTGAAAGAGTTTCCGCCGCCGCCCGGCTGAAGAAGGACTCCCATGGGATGAGAAGCGGAAACTCCCCCCGGTGAGTAGGTTAAGGTGCCCGAGAGCGAATAACCCGTAGTCGTGGGAGTACTAGTGGGAACGAAAGTGTAGCATACGAAAACGGTTAGTGTTGGAGTAGCGGTTGGAGTGTTGCTGGGCGAATTGGTAGCCGTACTGGAAGGAGTATTCGTCGGAGTATTGGTAGTGGTTGGAGTCGAGGTGCAAGAGCAAGGCGTGTCGGTTGCTGTATTAGTTGCCGTGTTAGTAACCGTGTTGGTGGCCGTGTTGGTAGGGGTAACAGTCGCTGTAGAGGACGCCGTAGGCGTCGGTGACGGGGTGGGGGAGTTGGTGGCTGTTCTTGATGCTGTGGGAGTGGGTGTGTTGGTCGCTGTAGACGAAGGAGTGGCACTTGGGGAATTGGTGGCGGTGGTGGTAAACGTTGAAGTAGGTGGGGCTGTGCAAGTACCAGTCGCGTTTCCACAAGTAGCGGTGGGTGGAACCGGCGTTGGTGTTGGCCCAGCCGGAGAGGTTGGATTGCTTCCGCAAGCGTTGATAAAGGCTATCACAACCGTAAGAGCAAACAATAAGCCAATAATTTTTTTGGATTTCAAAAAAGCCTCCCACTAAACTTGGATTGAGAATGTTGTTTGGCGAGGTCGTTCTTGCTGCAACAAGATTAACCAGGGCCGGATGCGCGAATAAGGTAATCGAAAAACCTTTTAGATTGTATGTTTTTTATCATACTCCAACAACAAAATTAGATGCCAAATTTAAGCCCAATTAGATTGAATTGATTGTACACAAACTATTTTACATTCCCTTTATCAATCTTTTGAATAATGAGACCCCAATGAACCATCACATTCCTTCCCATTTAAAAGCCGCCTACCGGGACTGCCAACAAATGGCTTTTGGGCATTACGAGAATTTTCCCGTGGCTTCCTTTCTTTTGCCCAAAGAAACCCGCCCTCATGTGGCGGCCCTTTACGCTTTCGCCAGAACGGCGGACGATTACGCCGATGAGCCGCCTGAACCCCTCACCAAAAACCGGGATGGTTTACTTTCTGCCGAGGACGAGGTGGCCGTGCGAAAATGGCGATTCAAGCGATTGAACCAATGGGACCAACAATTCAAAAAAGCCCTTGCCGAAAAACCAGCCCCGCCCATTCTTCAAGCCTTTGCCCATACGGTGAGAACCTTTCAAATCCCGCCTGATCTTCCCCTGGCGTTATTAAGCGCTTTCCGAATGGACGCGTCAGCGCGCCGATACTCCACCTGGAACTCCCTTCTTTATTACTGCCGTCATAGCGCGAACCCCGTGGGAAGAATGGTACTTTTCATTCATGGGATTCGTGAGGAAAAGCTCCATCGCTATTCCGATTTCATTTGTAGCGGCCTCCAGCTCATTAACTTTTGGCAGGACAGCTCAATTGACTTGGAAAAAGGGCGTCTCTATTACCCCAAGCTTGAAATGAAAAAAGCGGACGTGAGCAAAAATCAATTGTTAAAACTTCAGGATTCCCCATCCACGCGGGCCCTCGTTAAAAACGTGGCCGATTTCACCGAAGACTATTTCCGGCAGGGTGCTCCGCTTCTGGAAAAAGTAGAGGGAAGGCTTAAACTGGAACTGCGGGCCACTTTTCTTGGAGGCCAAGGAATCCTAAGTAAAATAAGAAGGATGGACTACAATATCCTGCGAAACCGGCCCACGCTTAGCGCGTGGGACAAAGCCAGCTTGGCTTTCAAAGCGCTTGTTGGGTTGATGAACTCTTAATTGAATTCTTGAGAGGGGTTTTGTGAACCCGCAAAGCGGATCATTAAAACAAAAAACAAGCTTTTACTACCCTCTCTTGCTTTTATCCCCCGGCAAGCGGCGCGCCTTGGAAACCCTTTATCGTTTTTGCTGGGCCGCCGATGAGATTTCCGATTCTTCCGATCCCCTTCCCTCGAAAAAAAAGAAACTGAATATATTTAAAAAAGATTTGAGTGATTGTTTTTCCAGAAAAAGCCAGGAACCTTTTTTCAGGCGCCTCGAATTCGTGATCAATGAATTTCAACTTTCACGAAAGCCCCTCGATTTGATTCTTCAGGGCGTGGAACAAGATTTAAAACCTATCCGGTTTAACAAGTTTTCCCAGCTCCACGGTTATGCCTTAAAGGTGGCGGGCGGCCCCGGGCTATCTAGCATGGAAATTTTCGGTTTCCGGGATAGGGCCCACCGGGATTACGCCGAAAACCTCGGCGTTTTTCTCCAAATCGTCAACATCGTCCGGGATTATAAAGAGGACTTGGGGTTGGGAAGGCAATATCTTCCGGGAGAGGATTTCAAACGCTTTCACTTAAACCCTAGCCATATCGGGGAAAGGGACTCCCTTTGGAAACCTTTCGTTGAATTTCAATTAGATCGGGCCTGGTCTTTTCTGGAGAAGGCCCGTTCCAGCCTGACTCTCGGCCAAAGAAGCCAGTTACCCACTGCGGAGGCTATCGCGGCGGTTTACGTGAAACTTTTCCAAAAATTAAAAGAACATCCCTATCTCATCCTTAAGGGCAAGGCCATCCTTTCCCCCTCCGATAAATTGATTTCGGCTGTGGGAGCAGCGGGCCGGTGCTTTATAAGTCGCCTGAAAGGTAGCTAAATGCTAACCCAAGGCCAGCGCTCACCCGTCGGCCTTTGGCCGAGGGCGATTAATCGAGACTCCAAGACTCCAAGTAAGCCAAAAAGGAATTCAAATTTTTTATTAGAATCTTGGCGTCTTGGCGCTAGAGGTGGTTGCTTATTATGAGTAAGGTCATTGTGGTGGGTGGGGGATTCGCGGGCGTTGCGGCAGCCACGGCCTTGGCCGAGAAGGGTTTTCAAGTTGAGTTACTGGAATCCCGGGGAACCTTGGGTGGCCGAGTTTATTCCACTATAGCTACTGATAATTTTCCCGCTCCTGTCGACAACGGACCCCACCTTTTAATGGGCTGTTACCGGGAAACTTTGAGACTTTTCCAGCGCTTGGAGGTCCCCGACCCCTTTCACTGGATTGACCCCTTGAGGCTTTCCTGGTTCACCAAAGAAGGCAAAAAAGTTACCCTTCGTTGCGCTCCCCTTCCGGCGCCTCTTCACTTGGTCGCTGGTTTGTTTTTCTCCAACGCCTTCACTTTTGGGGAGAAAATCTCAATGGTGAAAGCCCTAACCGCTTTTTCCCGAAAGCCATTCAAGATCAACTCCTCCCTAGAAACCGTGGCCCACTTCCTGGACGCTACCCGCCAGGGCCCCTTGGCCCGGGAGAGATTCTGGATTCCCCTTTGCGATTCCGTCATGAACGTTCCGGTCGAAACCGCGCCCATCCGGGGCTTGGGGGAAGTGTTGAACCGGATTTTCTTTGGAACCCGCCGGGACAGCGCCTTCGGGATCGCGACAAAACCCTTAAGCGAAATGGGCTTTGACCAGGTGCCTTCTTTTATAGATAGCAAAGGGGGAAAGGTTCATTTTCATGAGGGGGTCCAGGCTTTCCAGGCCGATTCCAAAACTTTTGAGCTTACCACCCGTTCCGGGAAAAAATATTCCGGGGACGCCCTCATTTGGGCCGTTCCGCCCAGTTCCCTTTCAGCCCTTTGGCCGAAAGACACCTGGACCGCGATCGAGAAACTTCCCCAATTGGGCAAGTCCCCCATCCTTTCAGTTCACATCCTCCTTTCTCAAACCGTTATGGAGGATCATTTTTTCGGCCTTGCGGGGGCTAAATTCGAGTGGGTCTTCAATCGAAATGCCAATTGGGGCTGGAAGGGCGAAGGACAATCCCAATATTTAAGTTTCACCGCCAGCGCGGCGGACGCTTTGGCTAAAAAAACCGAGAAGGAACTGGTAGCCTTGGCGATGTCCGAGCTTCAAGAACGCTGTCCCGCCGCCAGTCAGGCCAGGGTCTTTCACGCCAAGGTCACGCGGGAAATGGCCGCGACCTTTATTTGGAACCGGGAGACCGACAGGTTTCGCCTTCCCTGTGAAACACCCTTTCCTAACATTTTTCTGGCCGGGGATTGGACGGACACCGGCCTACCCGCAACGATTGAGGGGGCTTGTGTTTCAGGCCACCGTGCCGCGGAAAAAATAAGGGATTACTTTTGTTAAACTGACTACAATTGGGACATGGTTCGACTCTCGACATCTTTGAAAATTCCTTCCCAGTTGAACGCATTGGTTTATTTTTTACTTTTCCTCCTTTCCAATTTTCTTTTGGCTTATTTTCCCTTGTCCTTCGTCCTTAAATTAGAAATTGGTCTTTTTGGTCTTCTACTCCCTTTCGTTTTTGCCTGTTTAAAATCGGTAAACCCAAAAGAAAAACCGCCTTATCTTCAAAACACCTTTGATGTATCCCCTTATTGGATGTTGGTATTGTTGGCCGCTGCGATTTTTATCCGGCTTTGGAAACTCACCAGCCTTTCTACCTGGCCTCAAGCGGACGATAGTTTTATCTCATATTGGGCGATGGATTTATGCCGGAACTGGCGCTGGCATCCATTCTTCGGTCACGTTCAGGGAATGCCGTTGACTTTTTGGTTATTGGCTTTTTTTTATAAAATCTTTAGTCCATCACTGACTTCGCTTTGGCTTTTCCCGGCTTTTATTTCCATTTTGACTATTTTCGTAATTTACGCCGGGTTTCGAAAGTTTTTTGTCCCCTCCTTTCACTTCCTTTTAGTTGCCGTGAGCGTCTTCAGCTTTTTGTTCCTCTACCCGGCCCAGTTTTGCATGTGGCCCATCGTATTGATTTTTTCGATAGTTCTCGCTTTCGCTTCACTGGCTTTTTTGTCCACACGATCTTCCTCGCCAACGGGCACAAGCCTCCTTTTCCTATTTGGATTATTCTCTGGGCTTGGTGTTTTTATTGCGTTGACTTGGACAGTGGTGGCATTTTCTTGCGGGCTTGTTGTTCTTTATCTATGTAAACAAACCTCAAAAAATACATTACACCGGAATAATCTGGCTTTCTTTCTTCCTCCTTACGGAAAATATTTTTGGGTCTTTTTATTACCTTTTTCGATGGGAACAATTTTTTTCGTAACAATCGCCTTCAAGGAAAACTTTGGTGTTTACATCCAAGAATTATGGGCTTTAGGGCCCCAAACTAATTGGGTCTGGCAAACGGTCGGGGCCCTAACGACCTTGGCTTCTCTTTTTTGGATATCACCCGTCAATTATCTCTATGGCCCCCTGTTGGGCGGGATGTTAAATCCAGTTGCAGGCGCATTCTTTTTTTCCGGACTGGCCGAATGCGTCCGCCATCGTAAACAACCCTTTGTCTTTTGGATCTTAGTCTCACTGGTTCTCTTCAGCCTTCCGGCTTGGGTCTCAAAGGGATTTGAAATTTTCCGGTATACCCAACTTTTCACTCTGTTGATCCTGGTTTTAACGGTTGGGATCCAAAGCCTTCTTGCCTCTTTAGGGGCAAAAAATAAAGTTTTCCGTCCGCTCCTCGTCATTCTTTTATTGGCTTCTTCCGCGTCCCTGGATATTTATCACCTGAACGGCCCTTACCACTCTCTTTGGGGAACGCCCGGACCCGCCTGGAGAAGGCTTGTAAAATCCGTTGAATTATGGCGTGCCTACGAGATATTAAATAAAGTCCAAGAAAATAAAAAAATTGGTGCTGTCCTTTCTAATCTCAGGCCTGACCTTTTCGACAGTTCGATTGATACCGCGGTTTTTCCTTTTGACGCTGCCCGTAATTCCTCCCTTTCCATGGAAAAGATAAAATGGGTTGCGGTTATCGTGAATGTTAACTTTCGGCCTTTCCTGGTGACCCGGTTTCCAGAAGGAACTTGGATTGATCTCGAAAGTGAACCTAGGTTGGCGAATCCACCATTGATGTTGGGAGTGATTCCCTTTAACTCCTCAAACGCAGCTATTTTGACGAAATGGATCCAAGCCGATCAGGAATTGCGCCCCGTGGAATCCATTGTTATGGATGCTTTTCCACAGCAACCGGAAAAAATTATCTTAGGTGCTTTGAGGGAAGCTTATCCAGCGATGAGAGGCGACCCTTTTCTTGAATCTTGTTATTGGGAAAAAATGGCTTATTACTGCAAGCCCATCGGCGACAAATCAGAAGCCTTAGAGGCGATAAACCAAGGATTAAAGTATGGATATCCCCTGGCCCAGTTTTTCAATTACAAGGGCGTCTTATTGGCTGAAATGGGCCGAAAGAAAGAAGCCAAGACTATGTTTGAAAGAGCCATCCGTTCGCCATTAAATATAACTTCCGCCCGGGAAAATCTAGAAGCATTGAAATAAAACCTATTTCTGCCAAGCGAATCCGCCAATAGAAAAAGAGGTATCGATTGTTAATTGCCTCCCTTCCAGCCTTCTCGTCATCATCGGGGGAGCTTGTCTTTTGACCTTCCATGCCGCCGAAAAAGTGCGGGAAGTCCTAAGCTAAACCCGATAAAATGATTTGTGATGGCCAAACGCTCCAATCTCTTTAACCTCGCCCTGCCGTTTAACCCTTGGGTTTATTTTTTAATTTTTCTCGCCATGAATCTTTTGCTTTCATATTTTTCCTTATCCCTTCAAACTCAATTATGGCTTGGAATACTGGGCCTCCTTCTTCCCTTGAGCTTGGCTTTTGTTTCCATTTCTTCACCTCAATTAAATGAAAAATTTCCCCTCACCCAAGATCTATTTCCATCTTTTCACTGGAGTTTGGCGATAGGTGTGGGTTTACTCGCCCTTTTCATCCGGTTTTATAAATTAACCAGCCTTTCGGGCATACCCACAATGGATGAGTCTTGGTTCGGTTTTTACGCTTTGGAATTGGCGGAAAAAGGTATCTGGCACTTTTTTTATGGTGCCACACAAGTTCCCCCGCTTTTTTGTTGGCTCTTGGGGGGATATTTCAAACTGATGGGGCCTTCCCTAGACACCCTTTGGTCTTTTCCTGCGGTCCTTTCCACTCTCGCGATTCCCGTGGCTTTCGGGGTGGGATGGATTTTCTTTAGCCGTTCTTTCGCGTGCCTCTATGCCTCACTCTTCGCTTTAGGCTTTTGGCCCTTTTACCTCGGAAGATTTTGTATTCCCACAGGATTGCTTTTGGTTTGGGAACTGGCGGCTTTTCTTCTGACGGGACTTTTCTTGAAAGCCAAATCCAGCAAGGAACAAAATCGAACAGCTTTATACCTGGGCTTGATTACGGGAACCGGATTTTATGTCTATCTTCAATGGCCGCTGGTGGCTCTTGTTGTTCTTTTCATAGTTGGTTATAAAATCGCGCGGCAACCTTCCAAGCGTTTTTTAGCTTTGGGATGGTTTTTACTTCCGATTCTCCTGATCACAACCCCCTTATTATTGGCCGGTATCCGCGAAAAACCGGGAAGCTATCTTTCAATGCTTTGGGCTTTTCAAAAAAATGGTTCCTGGTTAGCACAATGGAAAATCTGTTGGGATTATATTCGTGGTTTTCTTTGGGGATTTGAATCATCCCGCTTTTCTTATAAACCATTTTGGGGCGGTTTTTTAAATCCTTTAACAGGTTCCCTTTCTCTCATAGGGTTCGTCGAATTAGTCCGTTGGCGTCGGACGGGTTTTAGTATTTGCGCGGGAATTTGTTTGTTTTTGTTTATTTTGCCGGCTTGGTTGACCCAAGAGGTGGAAATGTTTCGGGCAATTTTGGAGCTGCCCTTTCTAATTGGTCTTTCGGTTTTTGGGATTTTTTCCCTATTGCTTCGGATTACTTTTCGCCGAAGATGGGCCGTACTGATGGGCTTACTGATGGTTTCCGCGGGCTTTGATTTTTATCACCTGTTGGGCCCGTACCACCAGGCTTGTTATTCAGTCACGAATCAAACCCACTTCACCAAATCACTCGACCGATGGAAGGCTTATCAAATAATTAAAAAAACTGCTTTGCAAAAAGGCCCGGGTATAATTTTGACAGAATTTGAGTCAACGGCCTTCAATCCAATATTGCTCTTGGCAACCTACCCCTTTAACGCCGAACGAAACCCCAAACTCTCGTTAAATCCGCCTTCCTGGTTCGGATTTGTGACAAATATCAACTATAGTCCTTTTTTGGGGAAACACTTTCCCTCGTCCCAGTGGTTTGACCTGTCCATTGGTCCTTCGGACCCTGAGGAAACCTTAGTTTTAGGCATCTTTCCAACAAGTTCTTTTTCAGACAGTAGTTTCCTTAAGGCATGCTTAAATTTTAACCAGGCGCTTCACTCCTTCACTTCCACCACTATTAACCAGGCATTTGGAAAATCCAACCGCGCCATTTTGGATGACCTTTTGGAAATCCGTCCTTTGGCGGGTTCCGACCCATTTTTGTTGTCTTGTTTGGAAGAAAGAATTTTCTTCAACGCCATGTCCAATAGCGACAAATTCGAAGCCCTTAACGCTTTGAAACATGCCATTACCCAGGGTTATCCGGCTGCTCATCTTTATAATGATTTAGGTGTATTTTGGTTCACTCAGGGAAACTATGCCAAGGCCCGGGAATCCTTTGAAGCGGCGATTCACTCCCCGATGAACCATACCAATGCCTTAGATAATTTAAGAAAGACCCCACTTCAATGACAAAAAAATTGGGCCGCGGATCTTTTCCCTTCTTGAAAATAAATAACTGGGGATTTTTTCTCACTTTCCTTGTTTCCAACACCCTTATTTCCTTTGGACATTTCTCCCTGGAATTCCGGTTATGGATCATCCTGGCGGGAATATTGCTACCGGGCCTAATCGCTTTGATCTTTCTCAGGCCGAGCGATCCTAAAAGTCCGACCCAGGATAACTTTCTCCCGCCAATTCCACCGGGAATTTGGTTCCTGGTCGGAACGCTTGCGGTTTTTACGCGTTTCTACAAACTTAGCACTTTATCCGTCTGGCCGGGTTATGAGGAAGGGGTCAATGGCTATGTGGCGCTAGAACTCTTCCAAAAATGGACCGGAGGGCTTTTTTATGGTAGTAGCGAGGCTCCCCGGGGTTACGTTTGGGGCATGAACCTGCTTTTCCGGTTATTCGGCCCTTCCTTGACAACTCTCTGGCTTTTTCCCGCTTTGGTTTCCCTGGCGACCGTTCCCTTAAGCTATTGGGCGGCCCGGAGGTTTTTTTCGAGGTCCCTTTCTTTTCTGGCGGCTTTCCTGATGGCCACGGGTTTTTGGCCGGTTTATTTGGCCAGATACTCGGTTCACCCGGTTCTCGTCCCCGCCTGGGGATGTTTAACCCTATTCATCCTCGGAATATTTTTAAAAGCTCCCAAAAAACAAAAGCAAAAGTGGAGTTTGGTTCTCGGCTTGGTTACCGGGGCGGGCTTTTATACCTATCTTTCTTGGGCTCCCGTCGCGGCCGCGATAGGTCTTGCGGTTTTGGTTTTCTCTTTTCAACAGGGGAAAAAATCCCACTTAGCCTCCTTTCTCTTGGCCAGCCTGGTAATGGTGGCGCCTTTAGCAGTGGGCGCGGCCAAGGAAGGTTTCGGTCATTACCTAGGTTCCCTCTGGGCTTTTTCGGAAAGAATGCCGCTGATGGATCAAATCCGGGTCTCTCTCTCTTATTTATCAGAACTCTTTTGGGGATTAGAGGATTCCGTTCATTCCTACCGTCCTGTTTGGGGTGGCTTTTTTAATCCTATTCTAGGAGCGCTTTTTTTCCTGGGTTTCATTCTCGCGATTCAAAAGCGTTCCTCGGCATTAAATCAATGGCTTTTGGCGGCGTTCTTTCTTACTCTCGCTCCCGCTCTCCTGACTAAATCCATGGAACCTTTCCGCATGGTTCCCGCGATTTTGATCATCCCTCTTTTTTGTCTGCTGGCCTTAAGGGAGCTCTTAGCTTTCTTCAAACCCCATCGGGCTGCGATTTTGGCGGGCGCTATGTTGCTTATTTCCTTTGGACTAGATTTCTATCACTTAGCGGGCCCCTATCAACAAATCTGCCAAACCCCAACCCTTTGGCATCCCTATTTAAAATCAGTGGAAAGTTTTAATGCCTATCAAATCCTGGAGAAAAAAACGAAAACTTCGGGCCCCGGCCTGGTCTTTTCGGATTTTGTGCCGGGATTTTGTGATGAGACCTTGCCCATCGCGGTTTATGGTTTTAACGCTGCGGAAAATCCCATTGTTGCTGTGGATAAGGCTTCCTGGTCGGCTGTGGTCGTGAACGCGGGCTATAAACCCTTTCTGGCCAAGCGTTTTCCCGACGGTGAGGCTTATTTCCTTTCCAAGGAGCCCACCCGACCCAACGGGGGGTTCATGCTTTGGATGATGCCCACGACAGGCCGTCGGGAAACATTGGAGCATTGGGAGGAAGCCACCAAGTCACTAAAGCCCTTCATCGACCAATGCCTTTCCTACGCCGCCGGGGAATCTTTTAAGCCGGTGTTGGACCAATTAGCCGCCGCCTATCCCCATTTCAAGGACGATCCCTTTTTGGAATCCTGCTTTTGGGAGAAAATGGCCGATAATGAACTGAAAGTGCCCGCCCCTGATCACTCCGCCTCCATCCAAGCCGTTCAGCAGGGATTAAAGTTAGGTTATCCCTCCGCCCATTTGTTCCATGCCTTAGGAACCTATTGGTGGATGGACCATCATTGGTCCGAGGCTCGCCAAGCCTTTCAACGCGCCCAAAGGGCCCCGCTGGACTTGACCAATTCCAGCCAACTCTTAAAGGAACTTCCATGAAGTCAAAGACTTCTTTGATGATCATTCCATTGCCCCTTTATTTAAGTTTTTTCCTCGCCGCGAACTTTGGGCTCTCCTATGCCTCTTGGGGCTTGGAAACAAAACTTTGGGTGGGTTTATTCGGTTTGGCCTTACCCTTCCTGGTGGTGCTCCTGACCACCCCTCTCTCCTCCAAACCCCCTTTCCTGGTTGAGTCTTTTCCAAGTCCCCCTATTTGGGTTTGGGTGGGCTTTGGATTTCTGGCCATTGTGGTTCGTTTTTACCATCTCACAACGCTGACCGTCTGGCCCCACTATGACGAGGCTACCACCGGTTATTACGGAATGAGCCTTTCCCAAAAGTGGGACTCACGGATGTTTTACGAGGGTAGCCAGAGTCCCCCGGCCTACCTTTGGGGCCTGGGACTTTTTTTCAAGTGTTTCGGGGTTTCTCTCGGAACCCTTTGGTTTTTCCCCGCGCTTCTTTCGGCCTTGACCCTTCCCTTCACTTACGGGGCGGCCCGCCAGTTTTTCTCAAAATCCTTTTCCTTTCTGGTGACATTCGGAATGGCTTTTGGTTTCTGGGCCCTGTTCATGGGACGATTCTCCCTGATGGCCATATTGGTCCTTTTCTGGGAATGCGTGGTCTTATTCCTGCTCGGTAAATGCGTTAACGCTCGCGGCCTTCCCCAGCAAGGAAAGTGGACATGGATTTTAGGCGGCGCCACCGGACTGGGCTTTTACACCGGCCTTCATTGGATCGCTTTCGCGCCCCTGGTCCTTTTAACCCTGGTGGTTCTTTGGGTCCCGAAGTCTTTAAAAAATTTAGGGCGTTTCCTGGTCCCCTGCGGCCTTTTCCTTCTCCCGCTTATTTGGGCCGCCATCGGGGGAAACTCAGGGCTTTCTTTTAAGCACCTATGGGCTTTCCACCAACCCATTCCCCCCAGTGAACAGGCCCGGATATCCCTTTCTTATATTTCATCGCTATTTTGGGGATTGGATCCCAAGGCCTATACCTTTCAACCGGTTTTCGGCGGGGAAATGAATCCAATAATGAGTTCGATCTTCTTCGTGGGGCTTTTGGTGATGGGGGGAAATTTGAAAAATCCCTTGAACCGTTGGCTGGGGTTCGCCTTGCTGTTTTCCTTCTTACCGGGACTTTTGACCAAGGAATGTGAGCCCCTTCGGATTCTCACTGTCTTGCCCATCCTCTTGGTCATTTCAGCGGTGGGATTCCAACGGCTCTTGGAGGAAAAATCCATTCCCTATCGGACCATTCTCCTTGTCCTTTTCCTGTCCATTTCCTTCTCTTTGGATTTTTACCATTTAAGTATCCGTTACCACAACCTTTGGGATTCCACGGATAATTGGAAAGGCTATTCCAAATCCATTGATCGATATCGGGCCTATGGTCACTTGGTTAAAAGGGCGAACGAGGATGGCCCAGGCTTGGTATTTTCCAATTTCATGTCGGGTTTTTACGACCAAAGCCTATCCATTGCCACCTACTCTTTTAACACCGTTGAAAATCCCAATCTGGCTTTCGAGAATGCCCGGTGGGTAGCCCTGTTAACCAACGTGAACTATAGGCCTTTTCTGGAGGGTCGTTTCGGGCCGGGTGAGGCATTCGCGCTTTCTTCCGATTTAAACCCCTCGGACGGGGGGTGGATGTTGTGGATAGTCGCGATAAAGCCAGACAACCGAGAAATTTTCCGGGGCTGGTGGCAAGCGGATCGATCTTTAAATCCCGCCATCGACCGGTATTTATCCCTTACCGGCGGACAATCTTATTCGGAGATTCTTTCCGATTTAAACCAGGCCCAATTCTCTTTTGAAAAAGACCCCTTTTTAATTTCCTGTCTCGGGGAAAAAATTTCAGATTTATACTTAAAAGAAAGCTTTTTACTGGCTCGAACGGCGCCCGAAGACAGATCAGGGAAGCAAATGCTTGACCTAGCCATTCAATCCTTGCGACAGGCGTTGTCCAGGGGGTATCCTTCCGCCCACCTCTATAACCACCTGGGATTTCTCGAACTTTTGAGCCACAATGAACCCGAGGCGAAGAAGGCTTTTCAAATGGCCTTGAAGGCCCCGCTTAATTTGACGAACTCAGCTCAATACCTTCAATAAGGAATCGGCATGGCTTCCTCGGATTTCTTGCAAGTTAACCTCGCGGCCCAATGCGACGACTTGGCCGGTGAGATCAATAAGACCTACCAGCACCTGCCTTGGGCCCTGAAGAACGAGGCTGTCGCCCGCTTGAAACGTCAGATACATGCCCTGTCCCAGGAGGTCCAAAAGGCCCAGGACTCCCACAGCGCCCTCAACACCCAAAAGCATTTGAAGGAAGCCAATTCACTGGTGCACGAGTGCCCGCCCTTGATGAACCTCTGCTTGAGAAAGGCGCTGCTTTCGAAAGAGCTCCATGACCGTTGGGTTAAAAGGCTGAACTCCATTGGCAAGCAATTGGAAGAGTGGCTCCGAGCTTGCTGACCCCGGTCACCCATCCCAGGGGACTTTCCGGTAAAAACAATCCCTTAATTTATTTATTAATCTTTGTTTTCTTGAACTTTCTTTTGACTTACGTCCCGCTCTCCCTTCAAGAAAAATTTTGGGTCATTCTTTTGCTGTTCCTGGTTTTCTGGTTCGCTTGCTTTGCGGCCCCCGCCGCGCCTTCCGGGGAAAAGCCCATTTATGAATGGGAAGCCGATGCCTCCCCGCCCGGCTGGCTTTGGGTGTTTCTGGGGATTTTGGCGCTCCTGGTCCGCTCTTGGAAACTCGGAAACGATAAAATTTGGCTCAGCGGGGACGACACGCTGATGGCCCTTTACGCCGTCGAGTGGCTTCAGCGATGGGAGTTAAGATTTTTCGTCACCCTGGGCCAGGACCCGAGCACCTTAAGTTATTTGTGCTGGCTGTTCTTAAAAATTTTCAACTCTCCCCTATTGGCTATCCAATTCCCGCCTATCTTGATCTCTGCCTTGACGGTGGCGGTTGGATGGGCCGCGGCCCGGCATTATTTCTCCCAATCCTTGTCGTTCATCCTTTTTTTTCTCCTAGGCTTTGGCTATTGGGCCCTGTTAATCTCCAGACCCCTACTGCCGGGTGTGCTCATGCCGCTTTGGGAATGCGGGGTCCTTTACTTCCTCGCCCGTTTATGGAAAGCCCCGGATAAACGATCCACATTAATCTGGTCTGGTGCTTTGGGTTTTTGCGTTGGTTTAGGGCCCTATACTTTTTTTTCATGGCCGGTTTTATATTTATTAACGTTTCTCGTCGTAACCGGAATCTTTCTAAATAAAAAACCCAAGGGCCTTTTGCCTGTTTTATGTTTTATTTTATCCTCTTTGCTCGCCATGCTTCCCTTCCTTATCGCCGTCCAAAAAGAAGGTTATGGTGGCCACATCCTGGCAGTTTCCGCCTGGAGAAACATCCCCACCTGGGGAGATCAACTCGAGGCGGTGGGAAATTATATATCGGCCCTATTCTGGGATGACCGTTCAAGCCATGGGTCGATTCAAACCAGGGGCGGATTTTTAAACTTCCTTTTAAGCTCGTTTTTTTTCTTGGGGGCCATCGAACTTTACAGGTTTCGCCGGTATGCCCTTTGCAAAATCCTCGCTTTTGCCTTTGTCCTTTCGTTGCTACCCGGCTTTTTGTCCGTCGGCACCGAATTCCACCGAATTCTTTTAGCCCTTCCCCTTTTATTGGCCATCACCGCCTTGGGGATCCATTCCATGGTTTTACGCCTGACGCCTTCCAAAAGAATTCCCGTCTTGACCTTAGTTTTATTGTTATCAGCCGGGGTCGACCTCCAACGTTTTCTCTTTCCGCCGGGGGATTCCCGTCCTACCGAGGAACAACAATGCTATCAAGCGCTTAAGTCGCTTTCCTCCCAAACCGGACCGGGTTTGATCTTCTCGGAATTTGTCCCCGACAGCCACGACAGTTACGGCTTGCTTTATTTCACTTACCCCTTTAACGCGATCTTTCACCATCCCCTTCCACTAGAAAGATTGAAATGGGCGGCTGTTTTTACAAGTGACCATTACGCCTTCTTTCTTTCAAAACGGTTTCCCCAAAGCAAATGGTTAACGCCAGTATTAGATGCCAAGGGCTTCCCAAGCCGTTATAGGACGGCTTTGATTCCTATTCAGCCCTCCATGATCGGGGATTTCACTGCATGGGTGGATTTTTATTCGGCCTATCAAAGGATCGACTTTGAAATCGTGGACACCCCCAACGGCACCCCCAGGACCAAAATTCTTAAAGACATGGAAGACTTCTATCCTGCTGTCCCCGATGATCCATTTTTACAGTCTGTTTTTTTCGAGAAGTTAGTATTCAATTATTCCTGGGAAAGATCCTTCCACCCTGAGGATTCGGGGACAAATTGGCAAAAATTTTCAAAGTTATTCCAGGATTCCTTTGAAAAAAGCTGCCAAGACTATGTGTTGTGCGAGAAATTCGGAAGACTTTTGGCGACCGAGGGAAAATACCCTGAGGCAAGAGGGATGTTTGAGAAAGCCTTGAGCCAAAACCCTGAAAACCCCTTCCTGAAATACGAAATCCAACAGGTGGTTTCCTGGGAGAAAAGCAAAGTTCCTTGAAACCGCTGGTTAGTCGGGAGTTTGGGGGCCCTTGAGCGGCATGCGGGCTGGCGATTCCAATTGGAAGGTGCTGTGCGCGATATCGAGTTTGTCCTTCAAGGCTTGGGAGGCGCTGTTTAAGACCTTTAAACCATCGCTGAGCATCTGGTCCTTCACCACCAAATGGGCGGTCAAGTGAATTTCTCCTGAGCCCACTTCCCAAAGATGGACATGATGGACTTCTTTGATTTCCGGAATCTCGTGGGTTAATACCGTGTTGATTTTCTCGGCGGTTAACCCTTTTGGGGCGGACTCCAAGAGAATATGCAGGGCTTTCCAAAAAAGCCTGAAAGCGCTCAGGGCGATAAGAAAGGCGATCCCCAAGCTCAGGACCGGGTCTACCCAGGTCCAACCTTTAAGCGCTATGACCGCCACACCGATCAGAACTCCCACCGAGGAAGCCAGGTCCCCCAATACATGCACCCAGGCGCTCCTGACATTGATGTCCTCTTCCTCGGCGCCGTGCAGGAACCAGGCCGAAAGGATGTTCGCCAGGAGCCCGATGGCCGCGATGAGGCCCATGGACTTCCAATCGGGAAGGGAAGGGTGGGAAAGCCTCTGGATTGCTTCCCAACCGACACCCACCACCATCAGGAAAAAGGTGAAGGCGTTACCCAAGGCCGCCAGGACCTCGAGGCGGGCGTAACCAAAAGTGTGCTTTGAGCTGGCGGGCCGGGCCGCCAGGATCATGGCGGTGAGGGAAATCATCAAGGCCGCCAGGTCCGTCAACATGTGTCCCGCGTCGGACAAAAGGGCCAGAGAGCCAGAAACAATACCCCCTGCCGCTTCCAAAACGAGCACGACCCCTGTAATGCCAATAGCCCAAAGCATCCTGCCTCGCCGATTCAGCGCCGGATGGCTTTGAGAATGGCCTTCATGATCATGGTGGTGAGAAGTCATATTTTCATTTTACTCTTACCGTTTTTTCTTTTCGCAGGAAATAAAGATAGGTTTCTTTGACCTTACGTCCGCTGAACCGGCCTAAAAGGTCGCTGTAATAGCCCAGTTGCTGTTGATACTTCTCCATCCCCTTTTCCATGTCTCGGTCGGTCTTGTAATCCACCACCACCCATTCGTCCCCTTCCAGGAAAGCCAGGTCCACAATGGCGTTCAGAAAGTCCCCGGAGGAAGTCTTACCGGCCAGGGGCAATTCCCGGAAAACATGAGGGGACTTTTTGGCGCGTTGAAGGATTTCTTGGCCCAAGGCCTGGGCTGCCATTTGAGCAGCTTCTTTTGCCTTTTCTTCGGAAAGGACTAAATCCGTGGCCCAAGCAAGGGCACCCTTTTCCAAAAGCGCCGCGTCCCAATCCCATCCCTTTTCCAAAAGCTTGTGGACGAGCACACCAAAGGCCTTCGCTTCCTCTTGGGACGATGAAAGTGTTTCTTCTTCCGGCCCGCCCGAAAGATTCCACCCTTCCCGCACGGACTTGTCGTCGTCGGAATGGACCATCGAAGTCACGGACTTCAAGGCCGGTGCCTGGGTTCTGGCTTTGATACGGCTGATCTTTTCTTCTTGAAGGCTAGTTAATTCATTTGCTTTTTTTTCGACCCCCTCTCCATTGGCCTGGTTTTTATCTAGGTCCAAGACCAGCGGCGAGACTTCCGCCCCGCCTTTCTCTACGGTGATTTTCACGGCCTTCACCGTTGGGAAATCCAGCCGTTCCCAAAGAGGCCTTAAAAAGCCCGGCGCCTTCTCTTGGGAAAAGCGGGGGATGACCAAGCTTTCTTGGGCTCGGGTGCAGCCCACGTAAAGCAGGCGCAGGGTTTCGGCGGTCTCGCGTTTCTTTTCCTCCTCTTGGGCCTTGGGAAAAGCGGCGGTCCAATACTCATTCTTGGCGTCCCCTACCTTGAAAGCCGCCGAGCCTTTGGCCCGGTTTACGATGAAGCTGGAGGGCTTGGGTTTTTCCGCGTTCTTGCCCGCCGAGGAGAGGATCACCACCGGGAACTCCAATCCCTTGGCCTTATGCAGGGTCATGAGGGTCACCTGGTTTCCCGTTTCCTCCGGCCCCGGGGCCTCGCCTTCCATGGAATCCTCCTCCCTTTGGCGGGAGAGCCATTTCACGAAAGCCCGGTAGGTGAAGTTTTGGGAGGTCTCCAGGTCGCGGCACTGGTCCACCACCTTCAGCAGGTTGGCCACCCGCTGGGTGCCGTGGGTTTGGGAAGCCACCACCGCCAAGAGATTGGTCGCCTGGTAAAGATAAAGTAGGGCCTCCGCCGAGGATTTTTCACGGATCGCCTCCCGCCATTTCCGTAGCTTCAAGAAAGCCTCGCCCATCTTTCCCTCGGCGGATTGCAGGAATTGGAAGTTCCCTCCCTTCTCGCGGTAAAGAAACAGTTCCTCGTCACTGAACCCAAAGATGGCGGTGCGGAGCAGGGCCACCAGCCCCGCTTCGTCGGCGGGGGATTCCAGGGCGGACAAGAGGGTCTCTAGGGCCACGATCTCGGGCCGATTGTAGAATTTCTTCCCACCCACTACTGAAAAGGGCACACCCCGGCTCCGCAGGGCTTCCTCGTAAACTTCCTCGGTGTTGGAGAGGTCCCGAAAAAGGATGGCGATATCGCCTGCCCGAATCTGCCTTTCCACCTTCGTCTTGGGGTCCTGGATAATCGGTTTCTCTGAGAGTAGTTGGGCGATGAAAGAAGCCACCGTCTCGGCTTCCAATTTCCGAAAATCGTCGGCTTTTGAGTCTTCCGGCAATTCTGCCATTTCCAAAGCCATCAGGGGGGTGATTCTCCCTTCTGCGGCCGGCCGGTGGGCCTGTTGGGCCACGTAGGGAAATAAGCCGCCCTCAAAAAATTTCTGGAATCCCCCGTTCACCCATTCCACGATGGGAGAAAGGGTGCGGAAGTTTTCAGTCAGTTTTTCCACGCGGCCACCCGAAATCTCAAGCTTTTGCTTGGCTTCCTGATAAATCTCCACGTCCGCCCGCCGGAAGCGGTAGATGCTTTGTTGGGGATCGCCCACAATAAATAATTTTCCGGATTCCAATTTCACGTCCTGCCATTGGGTAGCCTTGGCGCTCTTCTTTTCTGATAGAAAAAAGGCGATTTCCACTTGCAAGGGGTCCGTGTCTTGGAACTCATCCACGAAAACCCGGTCGTAGCGTTTTTTCAATTCATCCCGCACCGGCGGTAGGTGCTTCACGAGGTCGCGGGTCTTGGAAAGCAGGTCGTCGAAATCCAGGAAACCCTGGCGGGTCTTGGCGGTTTGGTATTCCCCCAGGTAATCCCAAAGCCAGTGGACCAGGGAAAGAAGGCAGGCGTTCTTCACCTTGGCGGCGAACTCGCCGTGACTTTCCTCCAATTGTTTGACTTCGGCCTTGAGGGGTTTGATGACGCCTTTTTCCCATCGGGTGTCCGCACCCGCCTTGGAAGAAGGCAATTCCAGCCGGGCGATTTCCACAGGATCGGCGGAACCCCTGAAGGGTTCCCACTGTATTAGGAAAGCCGACAAGTTCTGGAACATGGGGTCGTCTTGGTCTTTGCATTGCTTAAGAAAGGCCGGGATTTTATGGTGAAAAACGCTGACTTCCCGAAGTACTGGCTTGGGATCGGGCAGGTCCGGCAACGCGGGCCTGGTTAAAAGAGACCGGTTTTTGATCAGGTTGTCTTTCAGGCTTTCCACCTGGCTGAAGGTCCCGCCGAGCTTCAAGAACCGGGAAAGGGCCTCCACTTCCTTCTCCAGCGACTTCTTCAACCACCCTTCCCAGGCCTGTATTTCCAGGGTGTCCGCCTGCACCTGATCCAAGACCGCGAAACGAGGATCCACCCCGGCTTCGACCGGGTATTCCCGCAAAATGGAGGAGCAAAAGGAGTGGATGGTGGACACGGAGGCTTGTTCCAGGTCCTGCAAGGCCCGCCGGATCAGTTGGGGGTCAATGGCCGGATCGTCGAAAGCCTTCTCCAGCTTGATGCGAAGCCTCTCGATGAGTTCCCCCGCCGCCTTGTCGGTGAAGGTGATGGCGGCAACCCGGGAGAGCGGGATGCGTTTTTCCAACAGCACGCCCGCCAGCCGGTCGATGAGGAGCGTGGTCTTGCCCGTCCCCGCTCCCGCGTCCACTGCGAAGGAAAGGTCTAGTTCCTTCCGTATTCGCTGACGTACCTCTTCGTCGGAAATCATTAAAATCTCCAATTTTTATTTGTCATCACAAACTGATTTTCAATCCGGGCAAGTAGTATTTAAATAAAAGCACAATTAGTTTTGATCCAAATCATCTTGTTTGGTTTCAACTTTCAATTCGTTTTTCCATTTTTCCCAAGAAAGATAATTCTCTCCAAAATCCTTTCCTGCTATTTCAACCAAAAGAGTGTAGGCAAGATTCTTTCTTGATTGGTTTTCATTTTTTAAATTAACAATTAAATCTTCCAATGACTGCTTGTCATTTTCGATTTGTCTATACTCAGGCACATACATCTTGTGATTGATTTTGCTGTATCGATAATGGGTCGAGCCCGGATGATTCTCCCGCCAATCCAGAATCCCATTTCCCAATGAAAGTTCTTTCTCTTCTTTCGTCACATAAATTGCAGAAGAAGGATCATATTCATAAATTATTTCGGAATAACTCACATCGCAATCTCCCATTGAACCCTCCCGTGGATTGACTGTTCGTTTTAACTTAAGCAATCGAAGAGAGCGGTTTTTTAAGGGAATTAAAATACTTTCTAAACCTTCGCAACTTTGATGACATGACCCTACATATTTAAAATCCAATTGTTTTTTCATTTTCCCATCGATCAATTCAAATAAATGGGATTCGCTTTCTCCACAATATTCACCACCATCATCGATACGTATTAAGTCCGGTCCTTTTTCAAACTTAATTACCGATGCAGTTGCGGCTTCCAGATGAGGGTCGGACATTTCATAAAAAACACTCCCGATTAAAACAGTGTTCGAAAGACTAAAAAAAATGAACTTATTGTCTTGCCAATTGAGTTCCATTCCTCCCGTTCCAGAACCACTCACACGAAGAATAAGTTCTTCTTTATCTTCCGACTTGAGATGACAAAAGAGTTTTTGGGCAATTTGACATTTTCCTAAAGGCGGGACAACCGGAGTGCTCTTTACCGTTGGAGTCTTATATCGGGTAATTTTATCAATTACAGTTCCGGGATATTTTTCAAAATATTGTTCGCATTGAAGATTTGTATCGACCCAAGTCATTGCTTCGCTCAGAAACGTTTTTTCATCCACCTGGGCATAAACCGATACAGGTAGAAATAACGAAAGAATGATTAATACAAAAGTTCTTTTCATAGAGCTCTTACCTCCTAAATAAGTTAACTTCTTTTTCTTATGTTTATGGCAATTCTTCAAGCTTGAAATATTTCCTGGCGTTTTCATCTTCCCGTTTACGCTCACCCCGGGCCTTCATGCCCGTGCCGCAAAGCTTCTTGTAATCACAAAATTCACAGTCCAATCCCACGGCAGGAAAACTCCCCTCCTCCACGCTTCGATCCACGGTGGAAAGCACTTGGGAGAGAATGTTTCTAATTTGGTCCGGGGTCTCAGGCGTGAAAGAAACCTGCCGGTATCCTCCCCGGCGAGTGATGTAGTCGTAAAGAGCTTCTTTGGCTTCCTTTTCCGGAAAAAGGCTCTGGAGGGCCCAAAGGTAAAAGGGTAATTGCAGTTTGGTGCCAGCCTTAACGCTGTTCTTGGCGACACCGATGGAACTGCCGCTTTTGTAATCCACCACCCGAAGGCGGCTCCCATCCTTGGAAACATCCACCCGGTCCATGCGGCCTTGTAAGCGGAAAGCGTCGAAAGCCACATCGTTCTTTCCCTTCTCATCCCCAAAGGACACCTCGAAGTCCAATGGTGTCCATTGTTCGTCCCGTAGAACCTCCTCAACGACACTCGCAAGGTCCCGGGCCATCTGGTCCTTTTCCCAGGCCCACAAGGCCGGCGCGCCGGGGACGCCTTCTCTCTCAAAACGCCAGAAAGCTTTTTCCATTTCCTCACCCAGCGCCTTTTGGGCTGTCTTTCGGTCGCGGGCCTTAAGCCAACCGTCCTTCAGGCCCTGTTTGAGGGTTTGTTCCAGGATGTCGTGCATCAGGTTGCCCCGGTCGGAAGCCTGCAGTTCCAGCACTTTTTCCGGCTCGGGCGTGACGGTGAGCCCTAGGACGTACTTGTAGAAGTACCTCAAGGGACAGGCCGCGAAGGTTTCCAGCCGCGAGGCGGAAAGACGCTTGTCCTTGAGGAAATGGCCCTGCTGGAGCCGCTGGCGGGCCTCCCCGCCCTGCAGCATGCCGTCATAGGCGGTGAAAACGCGGGCGGCCTGGCGGAACTTGAGGAGGTCGCAACCCTCGAAATAAAAAGGCTTTTGCCGCGCCACGGCCAAGGCAGCTGCGATGTCGCCTCGGCGGCCCAGCTCCACGGCGGTCAGAAGGGTTTCCAAGGGGTCCGCGCAACGGGCGAAGTCCGGTTGAATCCAATCGTTCACTAGGACGGCTTTCACCAGCCCGGGTGCGTCTCCCAGCCGGGAGATGCGCTTGCCCAAAACCGCCTCGGCGGATTCGAACAAATAGATGGAAGGGGTCCGGGGAGAACCGGTAGAAGGGTTCAGGTGCGGCGCGGTGAGGAGGATTGCTTTTTTTGCGCTACGCACGGCCAGGGTGAACAACAGCCTTTCTTCCAGCATACCCGATTGTTTCAGGGCGATTTCGGCGCCTTCGGCCTTGGCGTTTAAAAGGACCCTTTCGTCATCCAGCAAAAGAGGGTCCTGCCGAACCACGCGGGGTACGGATTTTTCCACCAACCCCGGCAGGGCCAGCACGTCAAAGGGAACCCCCCGTGCCTGCATCAGGTCCACCACCTGCACGCCGCCGGGTTCCAGGGATTTGGACTTGATCTTCCGTTCCTCCAACAAGGCGGCGAGGAGCGAGCGGAAGTCCTCAGGTGAAAGGTCCAGGCGAAAGGACCGGCTGAGAAGGGCGAAGAATTCCAAGACCCCCGCCACTTCCCTTAAGGCTTCGCTGGGAACGCAGAGGCCCTTGAACCGGGCCAACAGCTTGGCCGACTTCTCCGGCCAGCCCTTGGCTTTCTCAAATTCCCGCCCGGCTTCGAACAACCAGGCCAGGGCCTTTTCGAAGGCGATGGAGGACTTCAGTTCTTTTTCGTAAGAAGTTGTTTCATCTTCTTCGCGGTTTCCCTTTTGTTTCAAAGTCCGCCAAGAGGTGAGACGGCCGATCCACTCCTTCTCTCCCTCCACCACGCGCGCTTCCCGGCTCAGGACATCCCAATAGGATGGGTTCCAATCTTCGGTTTTCAGGTTGAACCCCTTCGGATCCAGGTTGGGGCAGGACAAAAGGTCCATCACCGTGTCCCTGGGGAAGTCCTTCAAGAAACAATCCAACATTAAGAGGAGCGCCTTGGCATCCATGGTTTCCAGGAGCGGCCCGGGGATGCTTTTGGAAATGGGGATTCCCTGGGCATCGAAAACCGGCGGAAGGATCTTGCGGTACCCAGCCGGGTCCCGAAGCACCACGGCGCAATCAGACAGGTTGGAATCCCTCCGGTCCGCCTCCTCGAAAAGAGCCCGGGCTACTTCCCGGGCCTCCCGGGGTTCGCCGGGGCAGAGGATGATCTTGCAATCCGACCCTTCGTAATGCTCCGGCTTTATTTCCGGGACCTTCCCAAAATGGTCCATCCAGGGCGTTTCCCTATGGAACAAAATTCCCTGCAAGCGTTGAAGGGGGCCCTTGTCGCCGGGCTTCCAGCTATCTTCTTTTTCAACTTTTCCCAAACCCTTGGCCCATTCCACGAAAGGCTTGGCGTATTCAAAAGCGGGGTGTTCCTCATAAGGAATGAACCAGCGGCTCTCACCCGCGCCGGTTAAATGTTTTAGGACCTTCTTTTGGAGGGCGGAAGCATCATAGAACCCATATATCCAAACCCTTCCTTCCGGCGAGGGAGGCACTTCAAGCGCCTTGAAATAGGAATCCTCCCGGTCCAGCCAGCGCCCCTTCTTTTTCCATTCCCCATAGGCCGCCGATACCTCGGCGAACTCGGAAAGCTTTTGTGCCAGCCTTTGGGTGTTCACCGCCTTCTGGTAGCTCTTAGCAAGGCCCTTCAGCGTCTCGGGCGTGGTGAGGCCCTCCCGCAATTCACCCAGGGTCGAGCGCAAAGAAGGGTAGAAGCCCGGCGTTTCCAAGACGGGGCGAAAGGCGGAGCCTTTGGAAAGGATGGGCCTGGCCACTTCCTTCAAAATCCAGGGCGCCAAGACGTCTGGCAAGGTCTGTAGGCCCTCCCGAACGACGACCTCCTCGACATAGCTTTCAAGGTAGTGCCGTAGGGTATGGACTTGCAGGTTGAAAAGTTTCCCGTCCCTTTCCGCCAAAGCCCGGCGCAGGTGACCGACCAGGAGGAAGTTGGGGACTAGAACCGTCACGGGGTTGAAGGGGTCTTGTTTGCGGAATTCTTGGAAGGAAGCCAGCAGCTCGTTCTCAAGAAACGGCTGGTAGGGGCCTAAATAGAGGGAAAAACTCACGAAAGGGT
The DNA here is from genome assembly GCA_003152075.1 of candidate division FCPU426 bacterium. GTDB lineage: Bacteria > Oederibacteriota > Muellerivitia > Muellerivitales > Muellerivitaceae > PALSA-1180. The sequence goes on along the minus strand of PLZG01000098.1, from coordinate 125,923 downwards.
CCTTTGAAAACAAGAGGGGTTAATTAAATTTTGATCATTATATATAATCATTTTCTCATTGTGCCGTTCGCTTTGCTCTGTGTCCTTCGTGTACTCTGTGGTTAACTTGTTTCGAGGTGTTTATGCCGAGAGAAATCCAAATTGCCAACGCCGCCGGGTTCTGCTTCGGCGTGAAGAAGGCCATCCAAAAGGCCGAAACCATGGACCGTGCCTTCATCTTCGGTTCCCTGATCCACAACCCCCAGGAAGTCGCCCGTCTGGCTTCCTTGAACAAGAAAATCGTCCATTCGCTGGAAGAGGTCGAGGACAACCGGGTGGTCATCACCGCCCATGGGCTCGACATTAAAGTTCTGGATCAAATGAAGGATAAGGGCCTTGAAATCATTGATACCACCTGCCCACTCGTCACGAAGATCTACAACGAAGGCAAGAAACTGGAAAGCCAGGGCCTGCAGATCGTCATTGTCGGCGACCCTAAACATGTAGAGGTCAAGGGCATCGCCAGCCGGATGAAAAACCCCATCATCATTTACCACGAAGAGGATATTGTTAACGTTCCGGAGGGCTCTAAAATCGGGGTGGTCTGCCAAAGCACTCTTTTGATGGAGAAATTCGACAAGTTCGTGGCCCTTTTGAAGGCCCGTTGTTCTGAAGTCATTCCGGTCAATACCATTTGCAAACCCACCAAGGACCGCCAATCCGCCGCCGCTGCCCTCTCGAAGCAAGTGGATATCATGATCGTCATCGGCGGACGCAATTCCTCCAACACCCATAAACTGGCCGAAACTTGCGAAGTCAACCTTCCCAACGCCACCTATCACGTTGAAACGGCTCAGGAATTGGATTCCAAATGGTTTGAGGGAAAGAATAAGGTGGGTATTACCGCCGGCGCTTCCACCCCCGACTACTTGATTGAGGAATGCATTTCCGCCATTCGGTCCTACGATTCCCTTATTCCCGCTTGACCTTTTCCCCCGTGGCTTTTTTAAAACACCTTAAGCCCTTCCTGGCTTTAGGATTTCTCCTATCCTGCGCGACAGTCCAGGCCGAGGACGGCTACCGCCTTTGGCTTCGCTATGACAAGGTGGATGATCCTGTTTTACTGACTTCCTACCGGCAGAATGTTTCCGCCATATTGGTTGAAGGAACCTCGGAGACGGAAAAAGTTCTCCAGGAGGAGTTGAAAAAGGCGCTCGGGGGCCTTTTAGACCGTGAGGTTTCCTTGGCGAAAACTCCGGGAGAGAACGGAACGATCGTTGTGGGAACCCCCTCTACTTCCCCCCTCATCGCTTCCCTGGATTGGTCCAAGGAATTAGAAGCTTTGGGTCCCGAGGGCTACTTGATTTGCTCCTCGAGCCTTCAGGGGCACCAAACAATTGTCATTGCATCAGCCTCGCCGATCGGGGCGCTTTACGGGAGCTTTCATTTTTTAAGGCTCATACAAACCCATCAATCCCTGGAGAACATCCATATCACTGACCAGCCCCGGGTAAAGCTCAGGCTCCTTGATCATTGGGATAACCTGGATGGAACCATTGAGCGAGGCTATGCCGGTAAATCCCTCTGGAAGTGGAACGAACTACCGGGCCATGTGGATCCCCGTCTCAAGGATTACGCCAGGGCTAACGCTTCCATCGGTATCAACGGGGCCGTGTTGAATAATGTAAACTCCAACCCCCTATTCCTGACCAAGGAATACCTGCTTAAAATCGCGGCCATCGCTTCGGTCTTCCGGCCCCATGGAATCAAGGTCTATCTTTCCGCCAACTTCGCCGCTCCCAAGAAAATTGATAAACTCCCAACTTCCGATCCTCTCGATCCCAAAGTGATCCAATGGTGGAAAGATAAAGCCGACGAGATATACCGGATCATTCCCGATTTCGGCGGGTTCCTGGTGAAGGCCAACAGCGAAAACCAGAGCGGTCCCCAGGACTATGGCCGAACCCACGCCCAAGGCGCGAACCTCTTGGCCGGCGCCCTCGCCCCCCACGGGGGCATCGTCATGTGGCGTTCCTTCGTCTACAACCAGGACGTGGACCCCGACCGTATCAACCGGGCTTATAAGGAATTTGTTCCCCTGGACGGGAAGTTCGACAAAAACGTGCTGGTCCAATCCAAAAACGGGGCACTCGACTTCCAACCCCGCGAACCCTTTGCCCCTTTATTCGGCGCCATGAAAAAAACACCTCTTCTGGCCGAACTCCAGATAACTCAAGAGTACTTGGGTCATTCCACCCATTTGGTTTACTTAGGACCCATGTGGGAGGAATTTTTTAAAAGCGATACTTTCTCCAAGGGCCCCGGTTCCACAGTAGCCAAGGTTGTGGAAGGGGGTATCTTTCCCTATTCCTTGACGGGCATTTCGGGGGTTGCCAACACGGGCAGCGACCGGAATTGGTGCGGCCATCCTTTTGCCCAGGCCAACTGGTATGCCTTTGGGCGGTTCGCCTGGAACCCGGAGTCCTCCGCCAAGGACTTAGCCGGGGAATGGACCCGCCAAACCTGGGGCAACGATCCCAGAACGGTTTCGACAGTTGTTTCCATGATGATGACTTCCCGGGAAGCCTTTGTGAACTATACCTGTCCCTTGGGGCTGAATGGCGTGTTTGAAAAAGACCTGCATTACGCCCCCGACCCTGGAATGGTAGACCCCCGCCGAGAGGACTGGTCCGCCGCGTATTACGTTCGTGCCGATGAAAAGGGCCTGGGATTCGACCGCACCCGTAAGGGAAGTAAAAACGTGGACCAGTATTATCCCCCCTTGAATGACCGCTTCAATAATATCGCCACCTGCCCGGAGGAGCTTCTCCTTTGGTTCCACCATGTGCCCTGGGATTACAAGATGAAATCAGGCCTTAACTTTTGGTTGGAACTTTATCATCATTACGGCATTGGTTTCGAGAAGGTAATAAACATGCGGGATCAGTGGAATGAATTGAGAGGTAAGGTTGACGATGAACGTTATCAACAAGTCGACCAAAAATTAAAATTGCAAGTTCACGATGCCAAAGAATGGAAAACTCTTTGCCTCAAATACTTCCAAACCTTCAGCCACATGCCCTTTCCCACAGAATAGCCCCATGGATCACGATCAGGAAATATTGGAGCATTTGAAAGAACGGGGCGCGGACCTAAGCATTCCCCACGAGATTGAGTTCTACGTTTATTTCCCCATCGAAAAATCGGCCCAGGAAGCTTCCCACGCTATAACTCAGGAGGGATTTCGCATCCATCTCCTAGCAGACCCATCGGGAAACCGGTGGCTTTGCTTGTCTCTCAAAGAAATGGTTCCGGAATTGGGGACCATTTTGGCCTACAAAAATAAATTCAATGATTTGGCCAAGCCTTATGGCGGGAAATGCGACGGATGGGGAACCCAGGTGGAGAAGTAGGATTAACTTTTCAAGGCGTCTTGAAGCATCTTCGACAGAGTATCGCAACAGCAATCGAAAGACATCTTTTGCTTGCCCGGTCCCGAATCCTCGGAAAACTTGAGGTGCGGGTTTTGCTGATGGATGGGGCAAACCAGGGTGTCGATTTTTTCCTGCATGGCCTTCACCGTGGCCTCCAGGGCGTCCTTCTGTAACTTCTCTTTAAAGCTATCGCTCATCTTTATCCTCGTATGATCTTAATGATTACTGTAGGGGCTCGATTCATCGGCCCGATGTGAAAATTTATAAATAAAGGCCGGACGGGATATATCCCGCCCCTACAACATCAAAAAAAAAGCCCACTCCCAAAAAGGGGCGGGCTTGAAAACCTTCTAAATCAAAAGTAATCCAAGGGCAATGTCTCACGAGGCTTGCTATGGGGCACGTACTTAGGCGTCTTCATGGCCAAGTCACGAGCGTGGGAAACTTCCTCGGTGGAATATCCCTTCCCAATACTGAAATTCTGGCGGGGATAAATCAAATCCGGATCCTTGATGGAATCGCGATTGGCTTTGAAGATCAGCGGCCATTGGAAATTATCGCTGTAAATGGCCGACTTGCCGGCGATACCCCAAAGGGTGTCATGCTCAACCACCGTGTATTTTCCCGAGGGAACCGGCGTGGGAGCCGCTTTTTCCTCGACGGGGGCTTGCTTGGGTACTTCCGTGCTTTCGATGCGCTTATTGCTGCTACAGCCAAAGGCCAAAAGGCTCGCCATCGATAAAGACAGGATGAGTGTTAGTTTGCGTTGGACCATCTCTTTACTCCTCGTGACTTGAATTGATTCGCCTGTATTTTCATACCCTTTTAACGGCGAATCAAGGGTTACCTTAATTTTACTAAAGACTCTTTCGAATAATCCAGGAATATCCCCTTTCTATTAGACTCCTCACCCCGCTTTTTGTTCCCGATTCCCTGTTGAAATTTCTCATTTTTTCTTAGGGATTTGGGCCTTTTTCCATCTCCTCAAGGCTTTCAAGCGAGAAAGGGGGAAAACGTCCGGCCCATTATCAATTGATTTAGCCTGTTTCCCGCCCTCTCCCAATGCTAACTTTGAATTAAGAAGTAACGTTTTTACAATCTAACTACCGCTTGAAATACGGTTCAAATCCAACTCCTGGAGGAGAACATGCAAAAGTTTCAAGTGGGTCCCGTTCCCGAGTCCCAACAATCCTATCTAATCCAAATGACCCGCGATTTTCGGGCCGCCCTCAGTTACGTTTCCTTTTATTCCGCCGACAGTACCTTCGTTGTTCAGGCGGTACAAAAACTTCACAAGGATTTCCAGCGCCTCCTACAAGCGGTGGACCCCCTGGTTTTCCATCTTCCCCATGGAAAACTATTCCTCAACGACAAAGACCTTTCCGATTTCACTGAGCTTCAAAATCTTCTGAATGATAAAAACATGGGTGGGGTTCAAATAACCCATGGCTTGACCCAAGCCGAATTAACCCAATGGCTTCGGAGTTTAACCCTGCCCTTTGCCAAAGCCGCGGAAGAATCTGAAAAAACAGGACCCTCCCACATCCATCCCCTGTCCGGCCAAGACTCGGTCGAAATCAACGCCAGCGAGACGATCCTGGCGGCTTCTCCGGTGGAAATTCTTAATCCAGCTTCCGAAGATTTGCCACCCTTGACCCCCCTTTCCACATCTCCAAACCCTATCCCTTCCTATTCAGCAATGGATCAAGGTTCGGAGGTCTTGAATCCCATCCTCAAGGAATCAGGGCTTGAGATCAAGGCTTCCTCCAAAACCAACGAGGCTATGCTGAGTTTCATGGCCGAGGCCTGGCAATATTCCCAATTGCAAAAAAAGAACATTGGCGCCGGGCCCGAAATGGCTGGCTTGACCAGATCTTTCGATCAACTTTTCACCCGGTTGCTGGACCGCATGGAAAAAACCTCGCCCGAGTTTAAAAGTATTTATCAGTGGTTTAAATCGCCCCCAGGGGAACTCATGGAAAGCCAAGTGGTGGTGGCCATGTATCCCTTGATTGAAGTCGCGGTGAAAAACGATTGGTCAGCCGTGCTTTTCGATCCTGCCACCGAGGGTCTGATAAGCGACTGCCTGGCGAATTGGGGGGCTACCGGCAAGCACGATCTGGTCGAAAAAACCGTGACTTTCCTCGCTGATAGCCTTTCGGGGGACAGATTAGAGAGAGAGTTGGGGTTAACCCACTTGATGGATGCCAGACCCTGGATCAGAAATCCAAAACTATTGGAAAAAGTTCTCGATAAATTGAACGCCTTATTGGCCACAGAATCCACTCCCGGCGTCTACCAAACCGCCCTTCTGCTGGCCTGGGATCTTCTGGAACCCGCCATGGAGATGGAAAAGGAACAGCCCGTTTTGACCCTCTTGTCGACCCTTCATTTTCACGCTGATGAGGATGTTTCATCCTTCCCCGAGAGGACAAAAATCGCGAGGCATTGGCTTTTCGAACGATCCACACCGGAACTTATTCGTCGCCTCGTGCGCTGTGCGCATAGGGCTGGGCAATTGAATCATTTCCCCCTCTTAGGTGAAATGGCGGCACCGGTCCTGTTGGAGAACTTTTTAGCGGCCCCCTCAACGGAGAAACCCGGTTATCTACAGCTGTTCGCCGAAATGAAGGAACCCACGCGGTCCGTCCTAACCGAAGCTCTGGCCGAGGCACAGAATGAGAAGGAAGTAGAGGTCATGATTCCCATTTTGCGGGTTTGTGGCGTCGACACGGGGCTCTCCCTCCAGCTTTGTTCCTGGGTGGCCAAGGGCAGCCGTGAGTTGAAATTGAACCTCATTGGGATGATCGAGGAAATGGGGGACGCGGCGGGAGGGCCGGCCTTGCGATTGGCTTTGTTTGACGACTCGGAGGAAATTGCCAGTTTAGCGGCCCGTGTTATCGGCAAAATTCATTTCGCCCCCGGCATACCCGTTTTGTTGAAGGCGGCGAAAATCCGGGAGGCCCGCTTCCCCAATAACGAGGTTTATTTGGTCTCCGTTTGCCAGGCCCTGGGGGATCTGGCCCAACCCGAAAATCTTCCCTTTCTTCAGGACATCGCACGAAAAAAAACGCTTTTGCGGGGAAAGAACTTCTCCTTGGCGGTCCGCCTGGAAGCCATCCAAGCCATTACCCGGATCAACCAACCTGAGGCTTGGCATTTCGTGGAGTCTTTAATGGAGGAGAAAAACCCGGCCCTGCAGGAGGCTTTGGAGAGGATCATCCACGAGAGATCAGGGCATCTCTCTTAAAATTTCAATAACCCTCGCCCTTTGCGGGAGAGGGTAGGGTGAGGGGTGTGATAAAAAGAAATATCCGCACCCAAGTGTTACCGCCGGGGGGACTTTGGTCTCCCCGGCGTTTTTATTTCAGGGGGCTCTTTTCGCCTAGACCTCGACAGTCCGACCCTTCCAATAACTCTTGCCGATGAAATACCACCTCATGGAATTGAACCCGATCAGGATAAAAATGAAATTGGCGATCGGGTGAAGGAAGCTGGAAAAAACAGGAAAGTTGAACCGGCGGGCCTGTTCCAACCGGATGATGACCTGCACGGCCGACAGGAGAACCGAAGCCTTGAAAAGGAGCGTATCCGGCGGAACGAAGAACGGCAATACGAAAGGAAGGACTGTGACGGCTAGGACGGCCATGTACCCGATGAAGGCCTGGATATAGGAATAATTGAAGGATTGGAACATGATCTTGGAGAACCCATCCCAAACATCCTTGGCTGAAGTGTACATCCGGCAGGTGGAAATGACGCTGACATTGAAAAGCGAAAGCTGGTAGCCCCGGCCCACCACGATCTTGCCGAAGGTCATATCCTCATCGATCCGATCCTTGACCGCCGCATGCCCGCCGATGGTGTCGTAGGTCTTGCGCTTGAAGAAGATGAACTGGCCATTGGCCCAAACCAGTTGGGACAGGGGGCTCCTCTTCATGAGCACGAACCGTTTTGGAAAGAAGGAAATGAGATCGTAACACATGACAGGGACGATAAGGTATTCCATCCATGTCTTGGCCACTTGGCCGGTCATGCCGGAAACCATGTCCGAACCCTTCTCTTCGGCCCCCTGAATGGTCCGCTTGATGGCATCGTGGGTGAGCCAAGTGTCGGCGTCGATAAAAAGAAGATAGGCGCCCTTGGCCTTGGCGGAAAGCTGGTGGCAGGCCCAGGATTTGCCCTTCCAACCGGAGGGCATGGTCTGGCCTTTCATCAGCTTGAAGTTCTTGTTCTTTTTGGCGTATCGTTGCAGAACTTTCCACGTCCCGTCCGTGGATTGGTCATCCAATATGATTACTTCGTAATTTGGATAATCTTGCTTCACAAAACTATCCAAACAGGGCCCAATACGGGTTTCTTCGTTTCGGGCCGGGATGCAGACTGAAACCAAGGGCCATTTTTTACGTTTCCGATCCGCCGTAGGAAAGGCTTGAAAACATAGCCGGGCGTTATCCCACCACACCATGGCGAAATAAATGGCCGAAGCGATAAAGTAATAAGCAAGAAAATTCATACCGGTCTTCCTTTTTTTTTAAATTCGGTTTGTTCCCGAAATTAACTTCCGGAAATTAGTTTTTCCCACATCGTTTCATTGATGAGGATCTTGCTGATGAAATCCTTTTCTTCCACCGACGGGACTTTCGCCGGGGAATTGAGGGGAAAGGTCATGGTGAAAATATTGCCGCGGCCTTCCTCCCGGCGGGCGGCGATCCGGCCCCCATGGTGGTAAATAATGAAAAAACAGGTCATCAAGTAAATACCGAATTCCTGGGGATTGCCGCTGCGGACGAAAAAGGGGTCAAAGATGGATTGGAGGGCGTCTTGGGAAACCGCGGGCCCGTTGTCCTCCATTTCCACTTGGATTTCCAGCGGGTTTTCCTTGGGGCCGATGGCCTGGGCCGTGAATTTTATTTTCCCGCCCTGGCTCAGGGCCGCCGTCTCATCCTTGAGAAGCAGTTCAAAAAGCCTTTTGAATTTCCTGGAATCAACCTTCAGCTCGGGAAGGTCGGGCGGAATCTGGTTTTCCACCTCAATTCCCTTCTTTTCCATTTCTACCTTCAATTGACCCATGGCCTCCGCCGCCACTTGCTGGAGCTTCACCTTGTCGGGGAAATCGGGAACCGGCCGTTCGGAGGATTCCCAGAGGTCGCTTAAAAGATGGGCGACCTTGTCCATCTGGCTTTGGACTTTCTTGTAATATTCCTTCCAAAAATCCGGGTTCCGGAGCTGTTCCAGATTGAGGTTTTCCTCTTCCAGCTTTTTGGGGGCTAGGTCAAGAAAAGTTTTCACCGCCACCATGGAATTGCGGATATGGTGGCTCAAACCGGTGGCCAGGATTCCCAGGCTTAAAATACGATCGGTCAGCATGACGTTATAAAGGGTGGACATTTTTTCCCGCAGGAGCTGGTCCCTCTCGTTTTGGACAATGAAAAACTCGATGCCCCTTTTCAAGGTGATTTCCAACTGGGGAATGTCCCAGGGTTTGGTGACGTACTTATAAATGGCGCCCGTATTGACCGATTCGATCGCGGTCTCCAGGTCCGAATAGGCGGTCACCAGGATGCGCAGGATTCGGGGCCTTAATTGGCGGGCTTTCTCCAGCAATTGAATGCCTTTTTCGCCCGGCATCCGCTGGTCCGTCATCAGGATGGCGGTGCGTTCTTGGTTTTCCCTCAAGATCCGGAATCCCTCTTCGGCGTTTGGAGCGGTTAGGATAGAGAACTTCTCCCCAAATATTTCCCGAAAATACTTGAGGGACTTTTCCTCGTCATCCACGTAAAGCACGTAAAATTTCTTGTAATCGTAAAAACTATCCATGATTTCTCTCCTTCGAGTCTCTTCCCTATTTTTTAACCGGTATCTCCAAAATAAATTCCGTAAACTTGCCTTTCTCACTATTGACCAAGATGTTTCCCCCCTGCTCCTTCATCATCCGGTAACAAATACTGAGTCCCAGCCCCATGCCTTGACCGACCTCCTTGGTCGTGAAAAAAGGGTCGAAAACCTTATCCAGGTTCTGGGGGTCGATACCCCCCCCGTTATCCCAGACGCTGACCAGAACCTTATCTTCCTTTTGCCGGCTTTTGACCGATAACATCGGTTCTTCTTCAGTAAACTTTTTTTCTCTCAATGCGTCAGCTGAATTCTGGATTAAATTGACGAAAACGTGGATCAGCTTGTTTCGGTCCGCCAAAACTTGTTGATCCTTGGGAATAAGGACTTCCATCCTCACTGTGTCTTTCAATTCGTGGCCTAAAAAGCGGAGCGCCGTCGACACCACATCCTCCAACTCAATCCAATCCACTTCGGTGGCAATTTTGGGGTGGGTAAATGTCCGCAAGTCCGAAACGATCCGCTGGACTCGGTCCACGCCTTCCTCGATGTCCGAGACAATCTCGGAGTACTTGGCCCGTTCCTCTTCGGGAAATTTGTCCCTTTTTGATTTCAAAAGATGAAGGGCGGTGGCGGTGTAATTAAGCGGATTGTTGATTTCGTGGATGATACCCGCGCTGAGGCGCCCAAGGGAAGCCATCTTTTCATTTTGAACCAGTTGGCCCTCCGTATCCTTCAACTGCTCGAGTGTCGATTCTAGTGCATTTTTTTGGCGGGCCAGGTCCAACTGGAAGCGGTGCGATTCCACGAGGTTTTTCACCCTCACGTGCAATTCGGTGGTAGAAAAGGGTTTTGTCAAGAAATCATTCGCCCCCGCGTTCAAGGCGGAAAACTTGGTCTCGTCATCCGCCCGGGCGGTCAAAAGAATGATAGGAATGGCCTGGGTGGACGTTATATTTTTCAACTCGAGGCATGCCGTGATGCCGTCTTTCTCCGGCATCATCATGTCGAGCAGCATTAAATCAGGCAGGAACTGCTTGGCCTTTTCCACCGCCTGGTTGCCATCCACCGCCTCGATCACCTCATAATGCTTTTCCAACTGGGATTTCAAGAACCTCAGCATATCGGGCTCATCATCGGCCACCAGGAGTTTGGGCCTCTTTCCTCTTCCATATTCGTCGGGCCGCAGGGTGGAGCCTAGGGAAGTCATGGCGGGAAATAATTCCGCCCGCCGGTAAAGCTTTTCAAGCCATTGGTTCGGCGGAGCCTGGCTTGGGCCGGAATTCTCCCCGGTGACTAAGGCGGGCAATGGAAGCAGAAGTTCCTCGGTTTTTTCCATGGGAATTCTCACCGTCATGGTGGTGCCTTTTCCCAGATGACTTTCCACGCTGACTGTGCCCCCCTGGGCCTCCGCCAACTCCTTTACCAAGGACAGGCCAATGCCTGTTCCCTGGTACTTGCGCTGGGCGGAAGAGTCCGCCTGCCAAAAACGGTCAAAGATGTGCTGCAGGTTTTGTTCCGATATACCCATGCCGGTGTCCGCCACTTGAAGAACGAACCAATTTCCCTCTTCCCGGACCGAAAGTTCCACCTTTCCGCCAGCGGGTGTAAATTTCACCGAGTTAAACAGTAGGTTGAGGATGATTTTTTCCAACTTATCCCGGTCTACCATAACCCTGTCCAGGCCTTCCCCCACATGGGAGGTGAGGTGGACTTTATTATCGCGCGCCGCGCCCTGGACCGAGAGCGTCAGCCCCCGAATGAATTCCCCGATTTTCAGGGTTTCCTTGTGGACCTCCATCCGGCCCGACTCCAGCTTAACCAGGTCCAGCAGGTCGTTGATGAGCTTCAAGAGGCGCATGGCGTTGTCCTGCATGGATTTGAAGGTGCTTTTCATTTCCGAGTCGAATAAATGCCCCTTCTCGCTTTGAAGGGTCTCCAAAGGGGCGATGAGGAGCGTCAGGGGTGTCCGGAGTTCATGGCTGATGTTGGCGAAGAAGCGGCTCTTCACCTGGTCCATCTCCACCAGTTTTCGGTTGGACTCCTCCAATAGTTTCCGGTTTTGATCCAACTCATAGCTCAAGACGAACTGGCGGATTCGCCAATTATTCGTGAGATAGGACCCGATGACGATGATCACTTCCGTATACAACAGGAAGGACATGTTATTAGAAAAAACGCTTCCCGTGCCCAGGGGTCCGTTCAACCGGCATGCTTCAACGTAAAAAACGGTGGAAAGGGCGGAGACGAGGGCCGTCTCCCAGGCGGTCCATGGCATGACCAGTGCTACCGCCATGAGGACCTGCATGATGCCGGCGTAATAGGGGGAAATACCCCCTTGAGTGGCGTAAATCATCCAAGCGGTGAAAAAATTTGGCAGAAGGGGAAGGAGGATTCCCAAGGGCTGGTGGATTTTCTTAACCAGTGGGAGAAAGGAGATTCCCAGGACCAAGACTGCTAGGAGGGAGCAAACCAAACGCAACTGGAAGAAAAATCCGGCCTGGGCGGGATACATGGTGTGGTCCAGGTTGTACCCGAGGGGCTCGAAAAACACTATCATGAGGCTTCCGATTTTCAACCGGCGGATACGCAAATGTAGGTCAAAGTCCGAGAAAGCCTGACGGGCCTCCGGGCTTTCAAAAACCTTTTCCTTGAAAACATGGAATAGCCAAACGATGTTTTTAAGCATTTTCCGGCTTCCTGACTTCAATGAAAATATTGACGCCCGTGGACTCGGCCGTCACTGAAAATTCCCCTTCTTTCGCCATGTCCGGCTTCAAGGCCGCCAGTTGTTCTTTGTTCCGGTAAACCAAGTGCCATTCCCCCAGGTATTCCATGGCATAGCGGTTGGGATTGGAGGAATCCACGTTGGTGGCGATGAGAAAGCCCCCCGGGGCCAGCATCGAATAAAAAATATCCATCAATCGCTTGCAGATACGGTCGGAAAGGTAATCAAACAATCCCGCGCAATAGATCAAGTCGTACTTGGGTCCCTCAACCCCATCGGACGTTTTGAAAGAATCCTTTAAAATTTGGTTGACCGATTTTTTGACCATTTGAATGGCGGTGTTCCGCCCAAATTGCCTTCGAATATCATCCAAAAGCTTTCCTGTGTAGGTCAATGTCTCATCATTAAAATCAACGAGAGTCATTTCGGTTTTCTCGCAAAGATCGTCCTGGGCCAGAAAATTCTGCACTTCTTGCGCCGGGCCACAACCCAAGTTGAAAACTTTTGCCTTCTTTCCAGAACGCATCATTCGTTGGGTTTCCCGTCGGATATTATCCACCAGATATTTGATTCGGTTCCGGTGGGCCTGGCAAGGGGCGATGTTGAGGAAAAAGTGGTTTAAAATCTTCGCGAAAAGGGTGCTGCCTTGGTGAGGGTCCTGCAGGATCATGTTGACCATCTCATAATCCCCGGCGTATCCGAGCGGCTTTTGAAAGACCCGGTAAACAAAAGGGGAGCAAAGAACAAGGGGATGAAGTTGACGCCTTAAATAGGAACGGTGGAGGGATTGCAGGTCTTCCCCGATATCCTTTGCCGTTTTCTCCAACTTTTCAAAAAGCGGTGCCAAGCTGGGAAGGATGGGTTTTTCCAGCTCTTGAATGATTTCCTTCTCCACTTCCACCCGGTTCTTGGCCGGTTCAGAGCGGATTCCCAATTCAACCTGTTCCAACCACCGCCTCAGATCCATGAAAAGATTCTGCATGTCCGCCACAATGACTTTGAATTCCGAGCCAACCTGGTAATTCTTTTCCCATTCAGCCAGGAATCCCAGAAATTCCTCGTGTAATTTCTTGGGGACATAGGAAGAAAACAAATCCAAATCCAGCCAACCGTCTTCCAGTGTAGCCTCGCACATGAGCATGATGCCCGTATTGACGAGGTTGCTGACCACGGCCCGGCCCGAGTAAATCATCCGATCATTCATCACGATTTTAAAATCAAGAAGGACTTCGGATAACTGAAGGATGCTATAGGGGTTGTAAACCTCGAAAACAACCACATAGCGGGTGAGGCGCAACAAAGTAGCCCGAACTTCGGTTCCCTGGCTGTTGCGGCAAACGATGAATGTGTCTTTACCTGTCGAAATGGACATGCGGCCCTTTGCGTTTCAGCTAGTGTCTTAACCTTAAAACGGTTTTTGGACTTTATTAGTAATTCATTTTCTCAATTTAACCAGGTTAATCCTTTAAAAAACATAATTCCATGGACAATTGGATTTCCACATATCAATTTGATAATAAATAAAAATTTTGTTGTTTTATTGGCTTAAAAATTTAAATAACTACATAAAGGTAGGACATATGGAATAATTTTTGTTGTCTTATCGACCTATTGTAAAAAGGGACAGTTGGTCGGGCGAAACATATCTAAAAGGGGATTTCCTTCTTTTTGGGTTTACGGCCTCTTCAACTTTAGGGGAAGCGGAAACTATGGCCGCTTCCGTAACTGGTTTTTCCGCGAAGGCAGGGGACACCGAAGATGGGCTTAATGATTTAATAGCGACAGGGGTTGGAAAAGGTTCAATTGTCGCTTTTGCGTCCGATTTCTTCTTCTTATTTGCTACCCAACCCTTTCCGTCGGAACAAACGCTTAAATATTCGCACCATTGGCAAAGAATACCGGGCTTGGTGGAATAACTCTTTGCTTTCTCGATGGTCTCGATTTTGGAGATGTATTTTTCCTTCAGCCAGCCTAATTCCTTCGGATTCCTTTCGCTGACCACTTGATCCTTCTCAAAAGCCACGAAATGCCAGATAAGTTTTATTTTTTCCTTGGTCCCAAATTGGGGACTTTGGGCCAACCCAATTTGGTAAAGAGCCAATTGGTCCTCATTTTTCACGTCCTCCTCGCTCAACTTGCGGGAACTGGTTTTATAGTCGTGAATCCATAAGGTGCCCTCGTCATCCCGGCCCAATCGATCGATAAAACCCTGCATTTTATATTGGCCCTTGGCGTCCAAGTCGAAGGTCACCCTCTGTTCGATTCCCACGGTTTCATCCTGGTCAAAAGGGTGGTATTGATGAAAGTAGTTTTCCACAAAAAGCTGGCCCTTTTGGTAGTAATCCTCAATGGCTTGGGACTGATTAACTATCCTCAGGGTCTCGTTGAAATTCCTGTCCTTTTGTTTTTGAAGGGCTTGTTTCCAATGGTTTTCCCAATGGTTTTTAAAGAATTCCATTAACTCATTGACGGTGGGAACTCGCTTGGGGATTTGGTGGTACAGGAATTCCATGGTCTCATGGAAACGGGAGCCGAGGAACAACTCGACGCCTTCCGCCACGGGCGAGGGGCGCTTTTCGATGTAGCGGAATTGGAACTGGGCGGGGCAAGTAAAGTAAGTATTTACGCGGGAGTAAGAGTAAATCGGCATGGGGCAATTATAACGGGGGCTTAATCAAAAGTCGAAACTTTCAGCGGGGTTCTGGCTTTTCCCTTTCCCCGGACCTCGCTCCCTTTTTGAACGTCTGACTTAGTGAATATTGATCCGGCGCTTCAAAAGGATTTTAATTAAGCCGGTGGATCAGGTGGCAGATGCCGTCGGCCAGGTAAAGTTCCAACCTCGCCTTGCGGTCGCTCCAAACATAAACTTTTCCGTCCCAACGCTGGTGGTAGGAAGGCTCCCAAAGTTTCTTCGCCCAATAATCCAACAATTCCTTTTCCTTGGCCTCGGTCATGCTGGAGTGATAACGCCACTCCACCTGTTCCAGGTTTTTCTTCTTGGAGTTGAAGAAAAGGTAAAAGCCCGTCACACCCGGATCCCGGCTGATCCCGCGATAGACGATGGCCGACTCGCTGCTGACAGCCTGGTCCACCTGCAGGGGCTTGGTGGAATAAAGGAACCACTGTTGCTTGACGTCCTCAATGGAAGTTCCCAGCTTCAGGTCCTCCACCACCTGCAGTTTGGCCATTCCTCGGTCGCTGAAACTGCAGCCGGAAAGGACAGTGATAAGAAGTAAGTTGGTCATCCATCGCATAGGGGTCACCCGGTTTGAAGTGGGATAATCATACCAGCTTTTTTTCCAGGATGGCTTCTGCTAAAGTGAGCGACCCTACGAAAGGAAGTTGTCCATGGCCCTCTTAGACCCCCAAACCCTGCCCCATGAATTCCCCCGGCAATACATCCCCGCCGACCTCCAACTTGGCCATTGGCCTTCGGTGGAATCCATCATTCAAGAACTTCAAAACCGTCCCTTCGCCTCGAAAGCCGACTTGGAAAAGTGGTTGAGGGATCTGGGGGAATTCCAGGACGCCCTCAACGAGGAAGGCTCCCTGCGTTATATCCGCATGACCTGCAAGACCGATGACCCGGAGATTGAGAAGAAATACCTGGAGTTCTTGGAACAAATAGAAGAACCGTCCAAATCCCACTTTTTCGCCATCTTGAAAAAATACTGGGACTGTCCTTTTCGCTCTTCCCTTCCCGAAAAGGATTTCTCCCTCTTTAACCGTTCCGCCCAAAACGAGCTGGGGCTTTACCGCAAGGAAAACATTCCCTTGGAAACAGAATTAAGCAAGCTGTCCCAACAATACCAGAAATTGAGCGGCTCCTTAACCGTCCACTACGATGGCCAGGAAAAAACCCTCCAGCAGATGGGACGGTACCTGGAATCCACCGACCGGAAGGTGAGGGAGGAAGCCTGGAGCCTGACCGCCGAGCGTCGCCTGCAGGAGAAAAAAGCCTTTGAGGATTTGTTTGATCAAATGTTGAAGCTTCGTGTCCAGGTGGCGAAGAACGCCGGCTTCGACAACTACCGTGACTACATGTTCCGCCGCCGGGAACGTTTCGACTACGGCCCCCAGGATTGCGAGGCTTTCCATGAAAGCGCTGAAAAAACCGTCAAACCCCTGGTGGTGAAGATTCAACAAAGAAGGGCGAAAAGGATGGGACTCCAAACTTTAAGGCCCTGGGATCTTTTGGTGGACCCGGATGGCCGGCCACCCTTGAAACCTTTCGAGAATTCCAAAGGCCTTGTGGCGGGCTGTGAGAAAATCCTGGGGCAAGTGGACCCTGAATTTGGCCGGAACTTCAAGACCATGAAGGACTTGGGCCTATTGGATCTGGACAGTGGCAAGGGAAAGGCCCCGGGCGGCTATCAAAGCGACCTGGCCGAAGTCCGTCTCCCCTTCATTTTCATGAACGCGGTGGGCATGGATCACGACGTGCGGACCATACTGCACGAGGGGGGACACGCAATGCACAATTTCGCCTCCCGGAATATTTCCTTCAGTCCTTACCGACACGCGCCCATTGAGTTTTGCGAAGTGGCTTCTATGAGTATGGAACTCATGGCCGACCCTTTTCTAAGTGAAATTTATCCCAATCCAAAGGAAGCGGCCCGCTCCGTTATCCGTCACTTGGAGGATGTCATTATTCTTTTGCCGTGGATCGCCACCGTGGACGCTTTCCAGCATTGGATTTATACCCATCCAAATCACCGACAGGAAGAACGAACCGCCTATTGGCTTGAACTACGCAAACGATTCGGGGGCATTGAGGATTGGACCAACTTGGAAGAAATCCAATCCCATCTTTGGCACCGCCAACTGCATATTTTTGAGATCCCTTTTTACTACATTGAATACGGTATTGCCCAATTGGGTGCCTTGCAGGTATGGAAAAATTTCCGCCAGGACAAAAAAGAAGGGGTTCGCCTCTATAAGCAGGGACTCTCGGTGGGCGGCACTCAGACCCTGCCGGAAATATTCAAATCTGCCGGTATCCGTTTCGACTTTAGCCTAAAGATGATTGAACCCTTGATGGCGGAAGTGGAAAAAGAGTTGGAGCGGCTCGAGAAGGTCAGTTAAAAGTTAACTTAAGATCCACCTGGTCCAACCCCACCGAAACCGAGACATCCTTCGGGCTGTAAACCACCGCGTTTCCCAGGATAATCCCCAAAGTGGCGCCCGCAATCGTGTCAGACAGGTAATGGTGGTAACCCTCCACCCGGGCGAAGGTGGTGACCGTGGCCAAAAGGTAGGCCGGTATGCCCGCTTCCCATCCCCAATATTTCTGCACCACCGGCGCGATACAAAAGGCCGTAATGGAATGGCCCGAGGGAAAGGAGAGGCTTCCCCCGTCGGGCCTGGTGCGGTTCACCGCGTATTTAACACCGGTGACTAATACCGTGGACATGATCAATGTCTCTGTGGCGTCCCGGCCGAACTGCTGGAGTTTAAGATCATTCGTCAGGGCCCCCAGCGCCCAGCTTCCCAAGGCGCCCCCGCCCTCCACCCATCCCTCGCCGTAAAAATTCCCGAAATCAAATAGGGGTTGGGCGTTTAATTGAACCAGTCTGGAAGCCAGCTGGTTTTGGGGATCAAAGCCTCCCCAATCGAAAGCGGTGGCCATGGTGCCAACACAGAGAATTGAGAAGTTATCCTGTGTAAAGAGATGGGATAAGTCGGCGGCGAACTTGGTGGGAAAATGGCCAAGGGATGTGTCCGAATCGGGGGACTTCCATTCCTCGCCAAAAACCAATAATGAAGAATTAAAAATAAAAAAAACGGAAAAAATTATTTTTAAGGTTATCTTTGTGGCTTTGTGTCTCGCGGTTTTTACTGCCCTCAGCCGAAGGCTGATGGGTTGTGTCAGCAGTTTTTTTTCGCCGTTCAGCAAACTGGTTCTTGGGAAGAGTCGGACTTGAATTTTCGGTAACCCCAAACCCCCAGTAAAATCCCCGAGACCGTGAAAAAGGCCACTAACTTGCCCTCGCCGATTTGCGCCAGCGAGGTACCCGGGCAGGTTCCCGCGATGGCCCACCCCGTTCCCAAAATAAAAGCGCCAATGAGCCGGTTCGGGTCCCAATCCAGGGGTTTCATATCCAGGGGTTGCCCGGAGTAGGTGGTAATGCCATAGCGCTTCATCAAGAAAAATCCCAAGGCAATGACCGCGATGGCGGTCATAATCACGCCATAAAGCTGGAATTCCTTGCACTGGAACATGTCGACGATGGTGTCATAGTCGGTAGCGCGGGCCTTGGAAAGAAAATATCCAAAAAGCGCCCCGAAACCCAAGTAGGGGATAGTGCTTTCGTTTGAAGTGATTCGTTTCATCGCTTTCGCCCCCTTTGGTTTTATAGTTTTAATTCGTAAAGTCTTTTTGAAGGTCTTTTTCTTGGTTGATTTGAGTGCCATTAAAAAACCTTAAATAAAATATTGGTGACTAAAATCCCCGCCACTAGGAAACCCACCGTAGCCAGAATGGACATTTTGCTTCCCAGGCTGATACCCATGATGCTGTTGCCGCTGGGACATCCCCCCGCCCAACGGGCGCCGAACCCGATGAGAAATCCTCCCACTAAAAGCCAAATGGCCTTGAAGAACAAGTTACCGAAGGTGATGAAATCCAAACGGCCATAAAGCCATGTCCAGCCCCAGTGCCCCGAGTTTGCGATAAAGCCCCCTAAGGGTAGGCCGAGGATGAACCAGAGTTTCCAACGGGAAGGAGAAACATTGTAGGAAGAATCGTCTTTGGTAATGACCGCGCAGGCATCCTCAAAACCGCCGGTGACGCCCAGGCGCCGACCCGTGAACCAAGCCAAAGCCAGGGCTGTTAGACCGATGCCGATTCCAGCCGACCACCAGGGCCAGGGATAGGACCAGAGAAGCTGCTTAATATTGCTCATGAAAAGAAGAAAGTTGAAAGGCTCATGCGGTGAGTTCAATTGATCCTCCTGAAAAAAGTTCGCCGCTTATTGTACCGGGAAGAGTCTTCAGGGCGATAAAAAATATTTTCGCTCTGTAACAGCCAGGGGCTTGAACGAATCAGAAAAATTAATACTTTTGTATGATTCGTTCCCTTAAATAAGAAAAAGTCTGATTTTAAGACTTTTTCCTCATTCTGTTAAAATCGGAAATCCCCGAATTTCTTTCCCGTCAAACGCTCGAAGGCTTCCACGTATTTTTCACGGGTTTTCATCACGATTTCCTGGGGCAAAGCGGGGCCCGGCGGCGTCTTGTTCCAATCCTTCAAGGTTTCCAAGTAATCCCGCAGGAATTGCTTGTCGAAGCTCTTCTGGGAAACCCCTTCTTTATAGTCATATTTTGGCCAAAAACGCGAGGAATCAGGTGTCATGACCTCATCGATAAGAATGAGGCCTCCATTAAACAAGCCAAACTCGAATTTGGTGTCGGCAATGATGATTCCCTTAGCGTCGGCCAAATCCCGGCCCTTCTTATAGATAGCCAGGCTGGTGTTTTTCACTTTCTCAGCCAGGGCGTCATCCTTCAGGATCTCTTTCATCTCCTCAAAGGAGATGTTGAGGTCATGGCCCTCCTCCGCTTTGGTGGAGGGCGTAAAAATGGGCTCGGCGATGCGGGAGGATTCGACCAAACCCTTTGGTAGCTCGATTCCGCAAACCTTTCCCGTCTTCTGGTATTCCTTCAAGCCCGAGCCGGTCAGGTAGCCGCGAACGATGCACTCGGCGGGAAGGGGATTGGCCTTTTTCACGATCACGGAGCGGTTGACCAACTGATCCTTGGCCTTTTGGAAAGCTTCCGGCAGGGTGGAGATATCAGTGGAAATGATGTGGTTGGGGATGACGCTTTCCACCTGTTTAAACCAGTAGAGGGAAATTTGATTAAGAACCACTCCCTTATCTGGAATGCCGTTGGGCATGATGACATCGAAAGCCGAGATGCGATCGGTGACCACGATGAGGAGCTTGTCTCCGAGATCATAAATGTCCCGGACTTTGCCACGCTTTGGCGCTGGAACACCGGGAATGTTAGTTTGAAGCACGATTGGGGATTCGGTGACGGCCATATTCGTCTCTCCTCTATTTTTTGAGCCACTTCACGTAGCGGGCCACGCCTTCTTCGATGGGAATGAAGGGCTCATTGTACCCCGCCTTTTTCATTTTTCCCATGTCCGCCTGGGTGAAATATTGGTAACCGGCCCGGAATTTCTCGGGCGTATCCACCCACTCAATCTTTTGTTCCTTACCCACCGCTTTAAAAAGGGCTTTGGAAACATCCAGGAAAGTCCGGGCCTGGCCCGTGCCGCAGTTATAAATGCCTGAGGGCGGATTCTTGTCGACGCAGAAAAGGCAGAGCTTCACGATGTCGTCCACGAAAACAAAATCCCTTTTCTGCTCACCGTCGGCGATTCCCTCTTTATGGGAACGGAACAAGGTTTGCTTTCCGGTTTTATTTATCTCGTGAAAGCCGTGGAAAACCGGCGAGGCCATGCGGCCCTTGTGATTCTCATCGGGGCCATAGACATTGAAGAATTTCAGGCCCCACCAATGGGGCGGTGTGGTTTTCTGTTGCAAGGCCCAAAGGTCGAACTCGTGTTTGCTTTTGCCGTAAACATTGAGGGGTTTGTACTTGGGAATGTCTTGGTGGGCGTCCGAGTAACCTTCCTCGCCCCGGCCATAGGTGGCGCCACTGGAGGCGTAAAGAAGTGGAACTTTTTTTTCGGCGCACCATTGCCAAAGTTTCTTGGTGTAATCGGTGTTCATCTTCCACATATAAATTTCGTCGTGATTGCCCGTGTCAGTGCAGGCCCCCAGGTGAATGATCGCGTTGGGAAGTTCACCTGCCCCGAGCTTGTCGAGATGGTCAAAGAGTTTATCCCGGTCGATGAAAGGAAGGGATTCCAAACCTTTCACGCAATCCCGGTTGGACCGGTATTGCGGATCGTCCACCAGGATCAGGTCCTTTTGGCCCTTGTCTAGAAGGGTTTGGACCAAGCGGCTGGCGATGAATCCATAAGCGCCGGTAACAAGTAAACTCACCGTCTCTCCTCAAAATTCAATTTTATTCGGTGGGCATTATATCCCGTTAGACGGCCCGTGGAGAGTTCTAAACTAAATGTGGTTGGACGGGTTTGCGGTCCGGCGCGAAAGAACCCAGGTCCAAATCGGGTTTTTCCCCCAAAAGCGCCTGGGCCATCAAATGGCCGGTCCCGGCTGAAAGAAGAATACCGTGTGTGAAATGCCCTGAGGCGATCCAAAGGTTTTCCAACCCTGGGATTTTTCCCAAAGAAGGCAACTCATCCACACCTTTGGGCCGTAACCCCGACCAAGTGGCTTCCACCTCGGCCTTTTCCAAAATCGGCAGGGCCCGGTAAGCGCCTTGGGTAAGCTTTTCAATGGCTTCTTTCGTGGTGGACTTGTCGAACCCAACTTCCTCCTGGGTGCTTCCCACGTAAATACGGCCGTCCAAGCGGGGCACCAGGTAAGCGGTCGAGGAAAAAAGAACGTGCCTCAAAAGCCCCGGCTCGGCTTTGAACAATACCACCTGCCCCCGGATGGGCTTCATTGGCAAGGGGATGCCCAGGATGTCCAAAAGGCCCCCAGTCCAGGCCCCGCCCGCCAATAGAACCTGATCGCCCTCAATTTCACCGGAGGATGTCTTCACGCCCAGTATCTTATCTCCCTGCCTGATGAAACCTCGGACTTCCTCATTCTCGTGAAGGGTTGCCTTTCCCTTTTCCAGCACCCTCAACAAGGCCTGGGCCAGCCGTGGTGACCGCACCTGGCAGGTTTGGGGAAGGTACCAGGCGGCTTTGAGCTTGTCCGAAAGGTGGCCTTCTTTTCTCCGGATCGCTTGAGGGGTCAGCCATTCGCTTTGCAGCCCGTTGAAGGAAGTGATGGATTCGATATGCTTGATGACATTTTCTTCCTCGCCGTTGAAAACCAACCCCAGGCTTCCACATAAAAGGTATTCGGGGTCGATTCCGCTGTCTTGCTTCATCCGCTCGACCCAGTGGGGAAAGAGATCATAGGATAAACGGCATAGCTTGAGGAAATCCCCTCCCATGTGGGCGGCGTCTCGAAGGTCCAGGTATCCGGCCCCGGCCCAGGAGGCTTCCTTGGCGAAGGGGCCTTTGTCCAGGACGACCGGCTTATGCCCCCGCCTTAAAAGCTGTTCGGCGATGGAAAGGCCGATGATGCCCCCGCCGATAATGATGATTTTCTGGTTCTTCAAGAGGACTCCACAAGCTAAGGATTACTCGCCATTACAAACCCAGCCTTCGGGCGGGTCAAGTGACTAGGGTGAAATAAAAAAGCCCCGTGGCGAATGCCACAGGGCTTTGAACTTCCAATAACCTTTTGGCGGTTTTACTTCTTATCGGACTTCTTGGGTTCAGCTTTGTCCGCCGGCATGGCGGGTTCCGCGGGAGCGGCCGAAGCGTCAGCCGCGGCAGCGCCGGGAGGGGTTAAATAGGCAAATGCCCGGATAGCCAAAGCCTGCCACTTCTTCCCGGAGCGGTTCACCAGAATACTGAAGACATGGACTTTCATAGGATCGGCGTCAGTGCCATCGGGCTTCTTCATGCCGGTTACCGTGCCGGTGCAATCCACCAACGCGATATTGGGTTGGGGATAGAAGCGGATGGTGAAATCACTGAAGGCCTGCTGGGTTCCCTTCATGGGACCAGCAAACTCGCCTTCGATAACCTTTTGAACTTCCTTGCGGCCATGGCCTTCATCTCCCATCGGATTAATGAGGGAGGAATCCATTGTGAAGCAGGATGCTACTGCCTTTGCGTCGCCCGTTACCCAAGCTGCGGAAACTTCCTCGAACGCCTTCTTTACGCCTTCTTCGTCACCAGCGATACCGGCAGGTTTGGCTTTCTTGGCCACTGGGGCGGTAGCCGGGGCTTCGGCGGCGGCCAGGGCGGCTGAGTCCGCGGCCGGAGGAGCAGCGGCGGGTGCCGCGGCAGCCGGAGCGGCATCATCGGCGGCGAAGACGGGAACGACGAACAACGACAACATTCCAGCGACAGCTAAAAATTTCTTCATCATGGTTATTCTCCTTGAGATTTCCGGCGCCTTAACAAACCCGCAGCAGTGGGATGGCCCGGAAGAAGCGTCATTATCTATCCGCCTGTTGGGGCCGTCAATCATTCCGAGGCGTCTTTCCCTCTTTTCACCGGGTGGTTATACTCATAGGGCTGCCCTTTAATTTGGAGGTAATCTTGAAAAAGTTTTTACTTCTCTTCGCTTTTTCCCTTTTGTGGATAACTTCTCCATCGCTAGCTCAATCCCCTTCTTTCTTTACCGTTACCCAGAAAGACGGCAAGATTTGGTTCGTTTCGCCCGCCGGAAAACAATTTTTGTCCATGGGCGTCGATGGCATTGGGGACCAGTCCTACCGGGCCCCCAACGATCTCTATTACAACCCGGTTAAAAACCAATATGGCGGGAACAAGCAGGCTTGGGTCAAAAACGTCTTCGCCCGGTTAAAGAAGTGGAAGTTCAACAGTATCGGCTGTTGGGCCGACGAGGATCTTTTTGGAAAAAAGTTTCCTTATACCGTCATGCTTTACGTTGGCCGAGGCAACCCTTGGGACAGGGTATTGGATTCGGTATTTACGCAAAGCTTCGAAACGACGGTAATGGAAAACGCCAAGAAAGCCGCCAAATTCAGGGATGACCCGGATTTGATCGGCTACTTCCTGGATAACGAAATGCCCTGGTGGGGCGAATACGGCTGGCGTGACGCCGGCCAGAAAACCCTGCTGGAAAAATACGCCGCCGATTCCATGGACGACCCCAACAAGGAAGCCCTCAAGAAATTTTTTGAGGACCGGTATAACAAGGATGTGGATGGGTTCAACAAAGTCTGGGGAACCAAGCTGAATACATTTGAGGATTTCGCCGGGCCTGTCACCCTGGTCGCCAAGACCCGTAAGCAAAAGGCGGATGCCAATGCCTGGGCCGGGGCGGTGGCCGACCGTTATTTCGCCGTAACGACCAAGGCCTTGCGGGAGGTTGACCCCAATCATTTGATCTTAGGCGTTCGCTTCGCCGGGGAAAACCCCTGGGAAGTGGTTGAAGCCTGCGGAAAATATTGCGACGTGGTCTCGGTCAATACCTACGCCAAGTCCGGCAACGCTGACCAGGCTTTGCTGGATAACTTCTACTCGAAGACCAAGAAGCCCATCTTGATTAGCGAATATTCCTACAGCTCCCTGGAAAACCAAAGCGGCGACCCCAATACCCATGGCGCCGATGTGACGGTTCCCTCCCAGAAAGACCGGGTGGAACACCTGGACCGCTTCGCCCGCCAGCTTTTGAACCTTCCCTATATCGTCGGGCTCCATTGGTACGAATGGGCCGACGAGTCCCCCAAGGGCCGCTTTGACGGCGAGGATCAGAACTATGGGCTGGTGGATACACAAGATAAGGAATACACCTTGATTACCCAAGAACACACAAAACTCAACTTGGCCGCTAACGGGTTACATGAGAAGGCATCGGCTACATTGCCCCAGGAATTTAAGGCGCCTGCCGAAGCCACCTACCGTAAAGCAGACGCCGGGGTGACAGTCGCTTCCGTTAAGAACTATCTCCGAATTGACCAAACGGCCCATGTGGACACCTGGGGGGATAACGCCAGCGCTGGCAGGGCGGTTGCCAACACCACTTCAGGAGTGATTGAGCTGAACTTTGAATCCGGCACTGGCTGGGGATGCGGGGCTTCCGTTCCTTCTAACATTGGGCCATTCACTTCAGGTTGGGTTATGGATTTAAGGGGCTATAACTTCTTCGACTTTAAGGCCTTTGTTCCCAAGGGCCTGAATTTCATGGTTTATATGAGTGAATCGGGTGCAGTTGCACCCGGAATGGAGAAATACGACGGGGTGAATGGCGCCGACGGCGAATCCTATTCCTTCCCCCCCTACACCGGAACCGGCAAATGGGAAAGTTACCGAGTGGATTTATCCGACCTGGAACGCCGCACCTCCTGGGGCAACCAACATGGGAACCAGATACTGGATATGCAGGCCTTAAGCGATGTCCAGTTCTACGTCCCCGGCAACCAGGGCTCGGGCAAGATGTTGGTGAAGGACTTGGAATTCAGGGTGAAATGAAGACAATGACTCGGCAGTTCGAGTTCAATCCGGGGAGCAATGAAATTATTCAATGAATAAACAAATTCAATTTCTTAACGATGTTGTTAAACCCTGGGACGAATTAAATGCTTTGTTGTCGAAACCCTTTGCTTATGAGCCCGGCTTAAACGATGGCACGAGAATGGCTGGAAGTTTAGCCATTACAATAAATCATCAATGGGATTTTGAAAAACCAATTAGAGATGAACTCAATACCGTGTGTCCGTCAACTAAGGTCATGTGGGATATAGCCGACATGGTTAAACATCATGAACTCCGGGACAAAAAAAGAGAAAATCGTTTTTCATTAGTTTCCGCTTTTGAAAGAAATGGCAATAAGTATAAATTTTTAAGAACAATCATTAGAGTGATTTATGAGGATGGAAGGGAGTTTGATTTTGCTATTGAAGCGATCAATGCGATCAATTATTGGAGTGTTAAAAATGGTCTGACGTTGCCAAGGGAATTGAAAATAATGATGGGCACGGATGACTTTAAAGATTCCCCACTTTTAACTTATAACCCCTCTAAATCGATTGCAATGAATTCGACAGAAATTCAGTTTTTTCAAAAAGGAAAAAATGGTGAATTGGTGTCCTATGTTCTGCAAAATGGGGATGATATTATTTTTTCGTTTAGCAATATCACCTAGCGATTTCGAATTTAGTCGTTCGCAAATCGTACGAAATTGGGAAGTCGAACAGTTAAAATGAACCCCAGGAAATAAAATGAAAAAACTCATCAAAGGCATCATCGACTTCCACCAGAACCGCCGGGACAAGGTGAAGGAAACCTTTGCCCAGCTGGCTTTGGGTCAGAACCCGGACTGCCTGTTCATCGCCTGCTCCGATTCCCGCGTGGCCGTCAACGTCTTCGCCTCCACCGACCCGGGCGACCTCTTCGTCATCCGCAATGCTGGCAATATCGTGAACCCCTCCCACGATTCCTCCTCGGACGAGTCGGAGGTTGCGGCCATCGAGTTCGCCCTGGAAAAGCTCAAGGTTGCCCACATTGTCGTCTGCGGCCATTCGGATTGTGGCGCCATGACCGCCCTCTGCCAAGGCCGGGACAAACTGGAAATGCCCTATCTCAAACAATGGCTGCGCCATGGGGACGAGGCCTTGAAAAGGGTCCGCGCTGGCGGAAAAAAGCTAGGCGGGGCCGAGGAGATCAACGAGGTCTCAAAACAAAACGTCCTTTTACAGTTGGAGCATTTGAAAAGCTATCCCCGGGTAGCCGAACTGGTGAAAAGCGGGAAGCTGGAAATGCATGGCCTCTGGTTCGATATCCAGAACACCGATGTCTATTACGTGACCCCTGAGGAAAAAGCTTTCCGGATCATCGATAACGTCGAAGGCCCTAAAATCCTGGCCAAACTTAAAAGTTAACGTCTAATTGTTTTGAACGTTGTCATTCTGAGGCGCTTTTTGCCGAAGAATCCATGTTTCAAGACTCTAAACAAAGATCCTTCGCTTCGCTCAGGATGACAGATCAACAATGAAAATCACCAAGACCCTTTACGTCCATAAAGTTCACCACTGGCGCTCCTGGCTGAGAAAGAACCACAAGACGACCAGGGAAATTTGGCTTATTTATTACAAGAAGGACAGCGGCAAGCCCCGCATTTCCTATAACGACGCCGTGGACGAGGCCCTCTGCTTCGGTTGGATCGACAGCACGGTGAAGGCCATCGACAAGGACAAGTTCTGCCAGCGTTATTCCCCCCGCCGAAAGGGTTCCCCCACCTCGGAGATGAACAAGCATCGGGCCATTCGGATGATCAAGGAAAAGCGCATGACCAATGCGGGCCTGGAAGCCCTGCATGGAACCTTAGGCAAGGGCGCAAAGGTCCACCGGGGAAAGATCCACCATACGGAAACCTTCAAGGTTCCCGCTTATGTGGAAAAAGCCCTAAAAAATAATGGCACCGCTTGGAAGAACTTCCAGAAGTTTCCCCTTCCCTATAAGCGCATCCGTGTGGGTTGGATTACAGGCACCCGCATCAAGGAAACCCGCAAAACGAGGTTGAATTATTTCGTAAAGATGACCGCCCAAAACAAGCGCTTCGGGATGATCCAGGAATAACCCCGGCAATTGCCTTCCCTATGTTCCGCTCCATTGACAAAGGGGAACCAGGGTTTCTAATATATGAATGAATTGGAATATATTCATATTGAGGCGCCATGATCGACCCATCCTTCGTCTTTAAGATCAAAGCGGATTTCCTGAAGGCCCTGGCCCATTCCGGGCGCCTCAAGATCATCGAGCATCTTAAAAAGGGCGAGAAATCCGTTAATGAGATAGGGAAAGCCCTAGAAATGGAGCAGTCCAGCCTTTCCAAGCACCTGGCGGTCCTTAAGCAAGCCGGCATTTTGAACTCCCGCCAGCACAAGGTAACAGTGTTTTATTCGGTGCGGGATAAGGGTATTTATGACGTTTTGAAGCCCGTTTCCCTTTTTCTAAAAAAAAAACTTAAGGAAAGCCAGGAAGTCTTGGATCACCTCGCCAAAGAATGAAAACCAACTGGTGAAACCGGTTTTCCGCGCGGTTGAGGGAATTTTGTCCGGGAGGAAATGATGCAGTGGACGCTAAAAGAAGCCTCTGAATTTTTGCAGGTTCCGGTCGATACCATTTATGACTGGATCCAGAAAAAGGATCTACCCACCACCAAGTTCAACGGCCGGTATCACTTTAACCGCTTGAAGCTGGTCGACTGGGCCCAGGAAAACAGGGTTCCATTCCTGGTCCAAAATGGGGTCAATCTTCCTTCATTGAGGGAAGCTTTGGAAGCGGGCGGAATTTACGAAAACATCCAGGGCGAGGACAAGCCCGGCCTATTCAAGAATATCGTCAATTTGTTGAAGATCCCCTCGGCCGAGGACCGGAAACTCATTTGCCAGATGATCCTCTCCCGGGAAAAAGAAGGCTCCACCGAATTGGGAAACGGCATCGCCGTTCCCCATGCCAGGCACCCGATCCTTTTACAGGTGGCAAAACCGATGGTCGCCCTTTGTTATTTAAAGAACCCGGTCAATTTCGGCGAGCCCGGGGGAACCCCGGTTTTCGTCCTCTTCGTCATTCTTTCTCCCAGTATCCGGATGCACCTGCATTTTTTAGAAAGGCTGGTATCCGTGTTGAGGGACAAGGAGTTTTCCCGCTTGGTTCTTTCCCAAGCGCCAAAATCGAAAATTATGGACCGGTTGAAGTTCCTGGAGAAAGATTATTTGAAAAAGTAACGGCCTCAGTGACCTTGGGTTCTTTTCAATAGTTGGACAAGGCTTGTAGGTTTGGGAAAGGAAAACCATTTTGATGAGTTTGCTTTTGGTCTGCTGGGGAATCGCCGGCATCGGCCTGAGCGGATTTCCCGGCTTCCTTTTCAACCGTCATTCCAATACCGGACAATGGATTTCCTCCGGCCTGAATATCCTCTCTTCGCTGTGCGGAATGGCGGGATTGGCCCTTTGGTTTTCCACTGGAAACACGGCCGTCCTGGAGATTCCCTGGAAGGTTCCCGGCGGGTCCATCGCCTTGGGGCTCGACGGGCTGTCGGTTTTCTTCCTGATTCCGGTTTTTCTCGTCTCAGCCGTCGGATCGTTCTTTGGCCTAGAGTACTGGAACCAATCCGAAAAACCCGGAAGCGGGAATTACCTGAGACTTTTTTATGGGCTTCTCCCCTGCGGGATGGGGTTGTTACTGCTGGCCCGAAACAGTATTTTTTTCCTGTTGGGTTGGGAAATGATGGCGGTGGCGGCTTATTTCCTGATCGTGGTGGAGGATGAGGAAAAAAGCGTGCGGCAGGCCGGTTGGGTCTACTGGGTTTCAACCCATTTCGGCATGGCGGCGCTGATCGTCCTATTCATGGTCCTGCAGGGCATTCGGGGAACCTTTGACTGGCCGCTCTTGCCCTTGAAGCCTTCGGAGGAATTGCCTTCGACCGCCTTATTTTTATTGGCCCTCCTGGGATTCGGATTCAAGGCAGGCATCGTGCCATTCCACTTTTGGCTTCCCAAAGCCCATTCCAGCGCCCCCAGCCATGTTTCGGGAATGATGTCCGGCGTCATGTTGAATATGGGGATATATGGCATCATCCGAATCCTGGGTTTCCTCTCCCAGCCGCCAGCCTGGTGGGGCATACTGGTCTTGGTTATGGGAACCGCCTCCGGAGTATTGGGAATTATCCTAGCGATCGGTGAAAGCGACCTGAAACGCATGCTGGCCTACAGCAGTATCGAAAATATCGGGATCATCTTCATGGGTCTGGGCCTAGCCCTGATAGGCCGCTCCTCGGCGAACTCCGTTCTCGTGCGATTGGGCATGATGGCGGCGCTCTTCCACGTCTTGAACCACACCTTGTTCAAGACCACGCTCTTCTATTGTTCCGGTTCGATCTTACACGCCACGCATACCCGCCGGATGGACTGGCTGGGAGGATTGATCCCCCTTCTTCCGCTAACCGGAGGGGCCTTTTTCCTCGCGGCTTGCGCGGCCTGCGGCCTGCCCCCCTTGAACGGGTTCATCGGCGAATGGATCCTTTACCAGGGGTTTTTCCACCTCTCCTCCAGCGGGTCCCTACTACTTGCCTTGTTGGGTGCCTTGGCGATGGGAGGATTGGCCCTGATCGGTTCCCTGGGGGTAGTTTGTTTCGTGAGGGCCTTTGGGATTATTTTCTTGGGGTCACCGAGGTTTTCCCCGCTCCCGCACGGTAAGGAAAAGAAAAGCTATATGACGGCGTCCCTGGCCTTGTTATTGGCGGGTTGTCTGGGTTTGAGTTTTCTTCCGGGGCGGATTATTTTTATCGTGGATAAAGCCATGGAATCCTGGGAAACGGAACTTCCGCCCTTTCATGCCCCGTTGAACGGTCTCGTTCCCCTGGATACGGTCGCCGCGTTGAATCTTTCCCTTTTTATTATCCTAGCCGTGGGAGTGGGTTGGATTCTTTTCAGGAAAAAAACCTCCGAATCGGCACAACCCGTCCCCTTGGAGACTTGGAGTTGTGGTTATATCAATCCCCTTTCCCCGCGCTTTCAATACACGGCCTCTTCTTTCGGGGAAATCCTCTCCAAGACCTACCATTGGATCATTCCCTCCAGGTTTCATTGGCCCGGACTGAGTGGAGTTTTCCCGCGTAAATCCGGTTTTTCCACCATCACCTATGACCGGATCCTAGGCGGCCTGTTGGTCCCTTCTATCCGGGCCTGGGGCGACAAGGTATCGGTGCTTTTGAAACTGCAACAGGGCCGGACCTCGCTTTACCTCCTTTACATCCTGGCCGCCTTTATCGCCGTCCTCTGTTGGGGAAGCTGGAGCCTGCGATGAACCATTCCTTGTTCATGGCCGCGGTCGCGTTGACCGCCTTCAGCGGCGTCCCCGGCCTTTTTTTCAACCGCCGCTCGATGGTGGGGCAAATCATTTCCATCCTCTTTTTTTGCGCAGGCTCCCTGGCCGGCCTGGCAGTGGCTTTTCAATCCTTCAGCCTGGGTGTCGGTGATGAGTGGGCCCTGCCGATCGGGGTTTGCGGCGGAAAGGTTTCTTTTTTGATCGATCCCCTTGCCGCCGTTTTCCTGACCAGTATTTTCCTCATCTGCGTCATGGGGTCCCTTTATGGGCTGGAATATTGGAGCCAAACCCACCATGCCGGGAACGGACGGAAGTTGAGGCTTTTTTACGGTCTTTTAACCGCCTCAATGGCTTTGGTGGTGACGGCCCACAATTCCCTGTTCTTTCTCTTTTCTTGGGAAATTATGGCGATTTCAGCGTTTTTTCTGGTCGCCACGGAAGATGAAAAGGAGGAATCGCGCCAAGCCAGCTGGGTTTATTTCGTCGCCACTCATTTTTCGATCCTTTTCCTTTTCGCTTTTTTCTCCCTTCTTTATTACGCGAAAAATTCCTTCGAGTTCCTTCCCTTTCAGGCGGGGGAAATATCCTCCCAAGGCGCCAACGTTCTTTTCCTCTTGGCCCTAGTGGCTTTCGGGTTGAAGGCGGGCTTATTTCCACTCCATGTCTGGCTTCCCTCGGCCCACGCGAACGCCCCCAGCCATGTTTCGGCGGTGCTCTCAGGCGTCCTGCTGAAAGTCGGGGTCTACGGCCTGGTGAGGATGTGCTGGCTTTTTCCAACCCCGCCGGCTTGGTGGGGTTCCCTCTTGATCGGGATGGGAATCCTTTCCTCCGTCCTGGGGGTCGTCTTTGCTATCGGCCAGCATGACTTGAAAAGGCTTTTGGCTTACCACAGCGTCGAAAATATCGGGATCATCTTCTTGGGGCTAGGGCTGGCCCTCTTGGGCAAGGCGGAAGGGAAGTCCGAATGGATCCTGCTGGGAATGGCGGGAGCCTTACTTCACGTGTGGAACCATAGCTTGTTCAAGTCCATGCTTTTCTTCGCGGCGGGGTCGGTGGTCCATTCCATCCACACCCGGGAGATAGATGAAATGGGCGGCCTGGGAAAGAAGATGCCCCGGACCGCGCTGCTGTTCCTGGTGGGCGCCGTGGCGATTTGCGGCCTTCCGCCTTTGAATGGCTTCGTCAGCGAGTTTTTAATCTTTCTCGGGTTTTTTAAAACCTTGGGTGTTCCGGGATCTATGGACCACTGGAGCCTGATCCTGGCGGTGCCGGCCCTGGCGATGACAGGAGGGTTGGCCTTGGCTTGCTTCACGAAAGTTTTTGGGGCCGTTTTCCTGGGGAATCCCCGCACGCCCCAGGCCGCGGCGGCAAAGGAAGGGGGAGCGGCGATTTTGCTCCCGGTTCTTTTCCTTGGAATCCTCTGTTTTGGGATCGGCTTATTTCCCCAGGCGGTGGCCCCTCTCTTGGAATCGGCCTCCAGGTCCCTGGAACCCCTCTTGCCGTCCCAAAGCCGGTCAATTTTGGATCTGGTTCCCTTTCCCCTTTTCACCGGTGTGGGGTTTTTCCTTTTGATGCTTTTCCTCGTTGGAAAAATAGGGATGAACCGCCGTCCAAAAGAAATGAAAATCCCCGCCCCCGTCCTCACCTGGGATTGCGGCTACATCCAGCCCGCTCCTTCCATGCAATACAGCGCTTCTTCCTACGCCCAAATATTGGTGGATTTTTTCAAATGGGTTTTGGTTCCGGAAAAGAGCCTGGTCCGGTTAAGGGGACTTTTCCCAGCGATCATTTCCTTCCATAGCCACGTCCCCGAAACCGTTTTGGACCGGGGGATCATGCCCCTGCTCAAGGGAATCCGGTGGGTTTTTAAATGGTCCAGGTACCTTCAAACCGGTTATTCGCAAGCCTATGTTTTTTACATTTTTCTCGCTTTTCTTTTTTTCATTCTTTGGGGGTAAGAAAAAATGGTAGTCCTTAATTCGGCGATTCACCTATTCTTAGTCCTGTTCCTGTCGCCACTGCTTTTGGGCGTCATCAACAAGACCAAGGCTTTCATCGGCGGGAGGGTGGGGCCGCCCCTTCTTCAGGCTTACTTCGACTTGATGAAGCTTTTCAGGAAGGGGATGGTTTTCAGCCGCACCACAACCTGGGTGTTCCGGGCCGGGCCCCTGGTGGGTTGGATTTCGATTTTCACCGCTTCCCTGATCGTTCCCCTGGGGCACCATAAAGCGGTCTTGGCCTTCCAAGGCGACATGATTTTCATGGTGTACCTGCTGGCCTTGGCCAGGTTTTTCATGGCTTCCGCCGCCCTGGATACGGGGTCTTCCTTCGAGGGGATGGGGGCCGCCCGGGAAGTTTCCTTCTCCTCCTTCGCCGAACCCGCCTTGTTTTTCGGCTTCATGGCCCTGGTCCGGCTGTCCCAGACCTACAGCCTCTCGGATATGGTCTTGGGGGAAAACTTCAAGGTGGGGCCGGAAAAAATCGCGTCCTTGATCCTGATCACCGTGGCCTGGTTCATCGTGCTCTTGGCGGAGAACAGCCGTATCCCCTTCGACGATCCCAACACCCACCTGGAATTGACGATGATCCATGAGGTCATGGTTTTGGACCACAGCGGTCCGGCCCTGGGGTTGATCCTCCACGGGTCCTCGATGAAATTGCTGCTGATGGGCGCCTTAGTAATGGATGTCGCCCTCCCTTGGGACTCGTCGGGCATGGCGGATTGGCCCATTTTCATCCTGGAGATGGGGTTTTTGGCGGTGTTGATCGGCTTGATCGAGTCCTTCATGGCGCGGCTTCGGCTGAAGTTCATCCCAAACCTATTGGTTTCAGCTTGTCTTTTGTCAGCCTTTGGTTTCATCCTTTTGGTGAGGTAAGAAAATGGACGGAGCGGTCAACTCTTTAATCGTCGTGGTGGTGTTATTGAATTTCTTCGCCCTGGGCTCGAGCCAGATCGGGATTGTCATCCGTCTGTCGGCGATCCAGGGAATATTACTGGGAATGATGCCCCTGCTGATGGAAGGCACGGGGGAAATCCATGTGCCACTTCTTTCGCTGGCAACAATGGCCATCAAAGGGGTTTTGATCCCCTACCTGCTCTTGAGGGCCATGCGCGACGTGAAAATCCGCCGCGAAGTGGAACCCCTCCTGGGTTTCATCCCCTCCATGTTTTTGGGCGCCCTGGGAACGATCCTGGGGATCGTCTTCTCGAACCACCTTCCCCTGGCCCCGATGCAAAAGGAATACCTCATCTTGCCGGGAGCTTTTTCCACGATCGTGACCGGTTTTATCATGCTCATCACCCGCCACAAAGCCATTACCCAAGTTGTTGGATTCCTCATCCTCGAAAACGGAATATTCATTTTTGGTTTGCTTCTCTTGAAAACGATGCCGTTCATGGTGGAAATCGGGGTTTTGCTGGATCTCTTCGTTTGTATTTTCGTCCTCGGCATCATCTTGAACCACATCCAGAAGGCCTTTTCATCGTTGGACTCGAATAAATTGACTTCCTTAAAGGAATAACCGAATGCTTTATCCTATTTTTCTTATCCCACTTTTAGGCGGCGCGGCGGCCTACTTTTTCCCCTCAAACCGGTTCCGGCCCCTCCTTCTCCCGGTTTTTTCCCTCGCCCAGCTCCTTTGCGTATTGAATGTTTTGGGTCAGAATGATTTGTCGGCCGCGCAGGGCTGGCTTTACCTGGATCCCCTCGGCAAATTAGTATTGCTGGTCGTCAGTGTTTTGTTTTTTGTCTGCTTCCTTTACGCCCCGGCTTACTTACTGACTAGGCTGGAAAGGTCCAACCGTGTTTTATGCAGTTGCCTTCTTTTTCTCTTGGCGCTTTTATCGCTGGTCGCCCTGTCCCGGCAATTGGGGCTCATGTGGGTGGCCATCGAGGCGACTTCCCTGGTGAGCGCCCCCTTGATTTATTTCAACCACAACAACCGCTCCATTGAGGCCGCTTGGAAGTTCCTCCTGGTCTGTTCGGTAGGGATCGCGCTGGCCCTTTTGGGTTCGTTCTTTTTGGGCTATTCCTCCCTGGTGGGGGGGGTGCCTCCCACCCTGATGATGGATGATTTGGCAAGGTCGGCGGGGTCCCTCTCCAAACCGTGGCTTCACGCCGCCTTTGCCGCCCTTTTGGTCGGATACGGAACCAAAATGGGGCTGGCCCCCCTCCATACTTGGAAACCGGACGCCTATGGGGAATCACCGGGCTTGGTGGGGGCCTTGATGGCGGGGGGAATCACCAGCTGCGCCTTCCTGGCGGTCCTTCGGGTCACGAAGATCCTCCACGCCGCGGGCGAAGGGGCCTTCGCGGACCGGGCTTTGCTGGGGTTGGGGCTCCTCTCCATCGCTTTCGGGGCCGTCTTCATGGCTAGGCAGAAAGATTTCAAGCGGATGCTGGCCTACTCGAGCGTGGAACACATGGGTATCCTGGTTTTGGGCGTGAGTTTGGGCGGGATCGGGATTTTTGGGTCCTTCCTCCATCTCATCAACAACGCCCTGTCCAAAGGAATCTTGTTCCTTTCCTCCGGGAACATCCACCGCGCCTATAACAGCAAATCGACGGATGAAGTTTCGGGGGCGATCCGGCGGCTTCCCGTATCGGGGTATTTATTCCTGATCGGATTTATCGCCATCACGGGTTCCCCGCCCTTTGGGCCCTTCGTGAGTGAATTCACGATCCTGCGGGCCTCCTTCGAGAGTCATCAATATTTAATCGGCGGGACGTTCCTGTTCCTCCTCATGGTGGTCTTTATGGGAATGGGAAGCACGGTTTTGGCCGTTTGCCTGGGCGAGCCGTCGGCCGCCGCGTCCAAAAGCGCGCATTTCCGCGACAGCTTTTTCCTAACCTTTCCACCCTTGATCCTGTTGGGAATGGTTTTGCTGATGGGTGTATATATTCCCGATCCCTTGATGAAATTAATCCAGGACGCGGTGGATTATTGGAGGAGTGCCCCATGATGAATATCGACAACCTAATTTCCCTGACCAACGGCTCTTCCGTGAGGAATGAGGCTATCCCCTCCCCGGGCTTTGATGACTTCAAGTTCTCGCTGATCCAAGGTGTTTCCCTGGGTTGGAGGATCGCTTCTTTCTTCGGGATGGTCCCTGAGAAAGGAAGCGGAATCGACCTGGTGGCCGTTTTCGCGGATGACCTCAACAACCGCCTTCTGGTTTCCAAAACCAAAGTCAAGGGCGGGACTTTCCCATCCTTAACGCCGGATTGTCCCCAACTTCACCTTTTCGAGAGGGAGATCGCCGAACAGTTCGGCTTGAAGCCCGAGGGCCATCCCTGGCTCAAGCCCGTCCGATTCACCGGGACGGTCATCAAGACAAAAAATCCCAAGGAGATACCGCCGATCGGTTTGATGGACTTTTACCAGGTCAAGGGCGACGAGGTTCACGAGGTGGCGGTGGGGCCCATTCACGCGGGCGTCATTGAACCCGGCCATTTCCGCTTCCAATGCCATGGGGAGGACGTATTTCACCTGGAAATTTCCCTTGGTTACCAGCACCGGGGTGTGGAGGAAGCCCTCCTCAACGGGCCCCACAAGGGTTCTTTTTACCAAATCGAGGCGGCGGCGGGCGATACGACCATCGCCCACACTTGGGCTTATTGCCAAAGCCTGGAAAGCCTGACGGGAACGAAGGTGAATGCCCACGATTGGGCGGTCCGGGCCATTGCCCTTGAGTTGGAACGCTTGGCCAATCATACGGGGGACTTGGGAGCCTTGGCGGGGGACGTTGGATTCCTTCCGACCTCGGCCTATTGCGGAAGGCTTCGCGGGGACTTCCTGAATATGACCGCCGTTTTATGCGGAAGCCGGTTCGGGAGGAGCCTGCTCAAGGTAGGGGGGAATCGTTTTCAATTAGAGGCTTCCCAAGCAACGGACTTGTTGAAAAAATTGGATGAGGCGGAAAAAGACGTCGCCAACGCGGTGGGCCTTTTGTGGGAATCGGCTTCCGTGGTGGAACGGTTCGACGACACGGGTACGGTCCACCAGGAACAGGCGCTGGAACTGGGTTGGGTGGGTCCTACGGCCCGGGCTTGTGGATTGGAAAGGGACGTCCGTTTTAACCACCCTTTTGGACCCTATCGTTTCTCGGTGGTCCCTGTCTCCACCGTTCACGGTGGTGATGTCCATTCCAGGGCTTTTGTCCGGTGGCTTGAGATCAAACGCTCCATTAAATTCATACGGGAAAGGTTAAACACCCTGCCGTCCCCGGAAAAAGAAAAAGCGGGGGGTTCCCTCCGGCCGGGGCACCTCGTGGTTTCCTTGACCGAGGGTTGGAGAGGCGAGGTTTGCCACGTCGCCATCACGGGGAAGAAGGGGAATTTCATCCGTTACAAGATCACGGATCCCTCCTTCCATAATTGGAGCGCCCTGGCCTTGGCCCTCCGGAACCAGGCTATTTCGGATTTTCCCCTTTGCAACAAAAGTTTCAACCTTTCTTATTGCGGACACGACTTATGAAAGGCAATTATGAATTTTGAATGTTTAATTTTGAATTTCGGAACCTTTTCGATTGGTCGATCCAATCGAAAATTAACATTAATTCATAATTTAAAATTAAGAATTAAAAATTTGATTTTTGAGGTGCGTTATGTTTAACATCCTGAGAGCCAGGCTCCAGCAAGGGCACCGGACCATGGATTATCCAAAAGGTCCCCCGCCCCCCTTACCCGAAAGATTCCGGGGTCGGCCCATCCTAGACGCCTCCAAATGCCCCCCCGAGTGCCGGAAGTGCGCGGAAGCCTGTCCCACAGACGCCATTACTTTTACGGGTGGCGCGCCCAAAATCGACCTGGGTCGTTGCATCTTTTGCACCGATTGCCTGGAAGCCTGTCCCGAGGATGCGATTTCCTACAGCGGCGATTACCGTTTGGCCGTGAACTCAAGGAAGGACCTGGTGGTGGGACCAGATACGGAATTGAACCTGGCCAAGGCCCTGGATGAGAAGTTGCTTCGTCTTTTCGGGCGCTCGCTCAAACTCAAGCAGGTCAGCGCGGGCGGCTGTAACGCCTGCGAATCCGACGTGAATGTCCTGGGAACGGTGGGTTGGGACTTGGGACGGTTTGGAATCCAGATGGTGGCTTCCCCCCGCCATGCGGATGGGCTTCTGGTAACGGGTTGTGTCACCCAAAACATGGAATTAGCCCTGGAAAAAGCCTACGCGGCAGTCGCCCCACCGAAAATCGTCATCGCGGTGGGGGCTTGCGCCATAGCCGGCGGGCCCTTTCTCCACAATCCCCAGCAGCTGGGGGGTGCCGAATCGGTAATACCCGTGGACCTTTATATTCCCGGTTGTCCGCCCCATCCCCTGACCATCCTGGACGGGCTTTTAAGTCTGCTGGGCAAGTTGGAAGCCAAGAAAAAACCCACCCAAAAATAAAAAGAACTTTCTCACCACGAAGTGCACGAAGGTCACGAAGTACAACCGGAAAATTCCGAAAAAGGTTTTAGTCTTGGAAAAACACCACTTCGATGCTCAATCTGTCATCCTGAGCACAGCGAAGGATCTTTGTTTTTCTTGGAAAACATGGATTCTTAGACGGCGAGTGCCTCAGCATGACAACTTTGAAAATATTTTTTCAGCGGTTATGGGTTTTAACTTCGTGGTGAGAGATTAGGTTTAATTAGGATTAGTTGCTGAACTGGGCCTTGACGGCAAGGATCTTCTCGAGGTTGTCGGAGAAGGCTTGCACCACTTTGGCGTCGAAATGTCGGCCCGAGCCTTCCTTGATGATCTTCATGGAATCTTCCAACGAAAAGGCGGGCTTGTAACAGCGCTTGCTGGTGAGGGCGTCGAAGACGTCGGCCAGGGCCACGACACGGCCGGAGAGTGGGATGCTTTCGCCCTTCAAGCCCCGCGGGTAACCTGAGCCGTCCCATTTTTCGTGGTGGGTCATGGCGATAATTTCCGAAACCTTCAACAACTCAGCCTTGGCGTTTTCCAGGATCTTCGCGCCGAAGACCGTGTGGTTTTGCATTTCCTTGAACTCAGCGGGAGTCAGCTTGCCCGGTTTCATGAGGATGGAATCGGGCACGCCCAGCTTGCCGATGTCGTGCATCGGTGAGGCGTAGCGGATGCTTTCCACCTCAGCGGCTGAGAGGCCCAGCCCCTCGGCCAAGATGGCGGAGTAGCGGCTCATGCGGTGAATGTGCGAAGCCGTGTCATCGTCCTTGTACTCGGCGGCGACAGACAAGCGGAAGATGGTATCGAGGTAGGCTTCCTTCAATTCCTGGGTCAGCATGGCGTTTCTGATAGCGATGGCGGCCTGGCTGGCCAGGGAAAGCACTAAATTCTCGTAATGTTTGTCGAAGGGCACAATGTTCTTGCCCTTGTGGGCGTTGATGAGCTGGATGACTCCCACCACATTGCCCGAGGCGTCCTTCATGGGCACGATGAGCATGCTCTTGGTGCGGTAGTTGTTTTTCTCGTCGAAGGAGCGATTGAACTTGTATTCCTTGCCCGCGGGAACTTTGTAGACGTCCAGTAGGTTCAGAACCTTTGCCGTCACGCCTACGTAGCCAGCAAGGGAGCTTTTATCGAGGGAGACGTAAAAACCCGTGAAAGTGGAAGGCACAACCTCGAGTTGTTTTTTCTGCGCTTTTAACTCAGCTTTTTTGCGGGCATCCAGCACGTCATTCTGGCTGACGGAAAAGCGTAATTGCTGGCCTTCGCGGACGTAAAGGCTTCCCGCTTCGGCATTGGTGAATAGACGGCTTTCGGTAAGGATAAGGGCTAAAAGTTGGTTTAAATCCTGTTCTTTGGTAAGGGCGATACCGATTCGGTTTAAGGACATCATCTGACCTTGAAGGTCCTTGGTGCTCAACTTGGCTGGCATGGGCTTCCTCAACGATTGAAGTTTGGGTAGGCGGCTAAAATAACGCCGAAAACCGGACATTACAAGGGGTTAGGTGCTAGTCCCCCTATTTCTAAGCGGTAATCGTCACAATCTTTTCCGCAGATGTGCGGGAATGGGGGTGGGCTTGAGATCCGTATTCACGAAGACCATAACCTGCTTGGCGTCAGCGATAAGCCGTTTGGAACCCTTCAAGCGGAAGTCATAACCTATGGTAACCGAGCTGTTCCCCACCTTCTCCACCCATCCCGTTCCCAACATGATGTCCTCAAACCGGCCAGGGGAGTAGTAGTTGATCTCCACATGGGCCATGACGGTCCAAAGCTTGGCGTTACGAACCTGCTTAAAGGAGAAGCCGAGTTTTTTCGAGAGGGCGTAGCGTACCCGCTCCAGGAAACGGATGAATTCGGTATTGTTGACAATGCCCTGGTAATCCGTCTCGAAGGACATGATCGCCATTTCGATGGTGACGCTGTTTTTTTGGGGGGTTTTATTCATGGACAAAGTATAAATGATCTTTTCAAAAAAACATGGGCAAATTCTTGTTTCAAAAAATTATTGGCTAAGTAGCTTTCCTTTTTCCTTTAACACCTTAAGAACCGATTCGCGGTGGTCGTAAAAATCCTCAATGATTCTGAGGGAATATTCTTGTGCTGAAATTGCCTCCTCCTCTAAAACTTTCCTCCATTCATCGTGGAGAACGTCATTACCAAGAACTCTGATTTCCTCGTGAGCTCTTAATCTTCTTGACTCAGTGATAACACCATCTTTAGCTGCGAGATCGATTTTACTTTTCATATCTCCAGAAGTATAACCACTTCCTTTCAGAACTTTTTCGATACAAGAACGATATAAGGCGGAGGCTGCTCTATAAGCACCAAATGCCATGCAAGTGGAAGCTTCTTTGAACTCTTCTTTAATTCCTTCT
This sequence comes from candidate division FCPU426 bacterium, assembly GCA_003152075.1. Lineage (GTDB taxonomy): Bacteria > Oederibacteriota > Muellerivitia > Muellerivitales > Muellerivitaceae > PALSA-1180. The sequence goes on along the minus strand of PLZG01000098.1, from coordinate 85,686 downwards.
GGAACATCACTCGGGAGATTTGAAGGCCCACTCGAAGCAGGAAAAAACCATTCCAATTGCGAATCCAAATAATTGCGAGTAGATTTAAGCTTTGCTAGACCTGCACGTCCACAACCAGCACACTTCATCAAAGTATATAATGCCCGAATGGTTGCACCACTTCTTGTGCCTGCGCTTTCAGTTCTTTCAACGGTTCCATATTCTCCACCATCTGCTCTTTTAAATTCGAAAGTTGTTATTGCACCACCGCAATCAGGACAATTTGATCTAACATTACCATTTTCAAAAACAGCTTTATTCATACGAAGACCCCATTTCTTTCACTTACTAATAATTTTGATTCAACTGATAATCGGTTTTGGCAGTTCCGTTGAACTCTCACCAGCTCACCGGGCACTTCAGAATTTCTCCTGATTGCTTGTGTGCAAACAAAACATGTTTATTGTCCTTGCCGAACTTCCAAAGATCGTGGGTCAGCTTCACGTCCATCTGACAATAATCAATGACCTGCTGGTACTTCCCTTCCCGCCACCATTGCACCGCCAAAAGCCCATCGGCGGATTTCTCAGCTCCTCCTAAGGTGTGTTGGGCCAGGTGGGCCAGGGATAAGCGGTGTCCCAGCTTCTTTTGAAGGTCCGCCATCAAATCCAGGGTCGGCAAGGTTTGAAGCTTGTATGAGGTGTAGCCCTGAAGCACCCCATAATCAAATCGTAGGGAGTTGAAACCAATGACCAGGGTTGAGGCCTTCAAGTGGGCAACCAGGTCCTGCACGTTTTCTTCCACGTAGGTGTAGTACTTGGCTTGGTCCACGTCGTAAACAACGGCGCAGGAGAGCTTCATGCCGGGCAGGTTGTTCCATCCCCCCTGGATTTCGTTGGCCAGGAATTGGGTTTCAATGTCGAAAACCACCGGCCCCGTTTTAGAAGGCGGCGGCTCGAAGATAAGCTTGGGACCGGGCGTGGCAACCGGGCTGGGCTTACCGACCACTTCCACATTTAAATCGGAGGGGGGAGAAAATGCTAATTGGTTGGGATCGGGTTTGAATTTGGCGTCCGTTGTAAGGGTGACATTCATAACGCCCCCGGGCGCGATAAATCGCGCCCCTACATCAGAACGAACAGCTTTAAAATCCTCACGGCCCAAGATGTAGCCCAGGATGAGTAGGGCTCCCCTTTTATCCAAGGGATGGTTTCCGCTTCCGCATTTGGGGCTTTGCACGCAGGAAGGACAGCCTTCCTCGCATTCGCAATCCCGAACCATCTCGTAGGTCGTGGTCAAAAGTTCCTCCATGGTTTCATAGGCCCGTTCGGACAGGCCCACCCCGCCCGGATAGCCATCATAAATAAAAATCACCGGTTGTGGCACTTGGGGATGAGCGGGCGTGGAGATACCGCCTAAGTCCCACCTATCGCAGACCACGTGCAGAGGCATCATGGCAATGGTGCCGTGTTCCGCCGCGTGGAGGCCGCCCATGAAATGGATTTTCCTATCCGTCATGTTTCGCTGGAGCCAGTCCGGCAATACCATCCAAAGGGCACGGGTCTCAAAGGTTTGGGGCGGAAGAGTTAGGGGTACGGTGGACACCAGCGAGCGGTCCACAATGCGGTGGATCTCGTAATTAAAGAACTTCTGCGTGATCTTGACCTTGCCCCAGCGGATGGCCAACTGGGCACTCGAAGGCCCCAAGGGCCGGCGCTTCATCTCCTCCAGGATTTCCGTTTCTTCCTCGTAGATGACCTGGGTGTAGTAATCCACCGGCTCGTCGGAAACCATAATCTTATGGGTTTCCCATTGAAGTTCCTTCACCACGTACTGGGTGCCCTGGTGCAGGTAAACCGCGCCGGGGTGGCAGTCCCGGAAGGCCCTCATACCGTCGATGGTTCCGATCAACTCCCCTGTTTCCTGGGTGATGATTTGGTAGCCTTCCCCCATGTCGCGGATGTTGATGCCCCGCTGGGGGTTCTTGTCCGTCACCAGCCATTTTTCCCCGCTGGCCGATTCCAGCACGGCCCCGTCCTTGATCATTTCGGGCAGCAAGTCATCCATGAGCTTGCCGTAAAAGACCTTGTCTTCCTTGGTTAAGGGTATTTCCGAGGCCGCGCAGCGCAGGTGGGACTTGGCGATGTTTTCGTTCTCGAACCCCACCATGAGCGATTCGGGCTTCATAGTGAAGAACTTATGGGGATGCTTCATCCAATATTGGTCCATGGCGTCGGCCATGGCCACGAGAAAGACCACTGAGGGGGTTTCCCCCCGGCCGACCCGGCCCGATCGCTGCCAGGTGGAGATCATAGTGCCCGGATAACCCACCAGGATACAGGCGTCCAACCCGCCCACGTCGATGCCCACTTCCAGGGCGGAAGTGGAAATGACGGCCTTGAGCTCGTCCTTGAATAATTTGGCCTCGATTTCCCGCCGTTCCTCTGGCAGGTACCCGGCGCGGTAGCTCTTGATCTGCGAGGCCCATTCGGGCCGGGCTTGGGTGACCCACATGCTGATGAGCTCCGTGATCTTGCGGGCCTTGGTGAAGACGATGGTTTTCATCCCGGCCTTGAGCAGCTCAATTAATAACGTCACCGCCTCGGTGTAGGGCGAGGTGGTATCCGGGTTCCAGAGAACGAAGGTCTTCGCGTTTTGGGGCGCGCCCGTTTCCGAGATGATTTCGAAGTTCAACCCGGTGAGCTGGGTCAGGAATTCCTCGGGGTTTCCCAGAGTGGCGGAGCAGGTGATGAACTGGGGGTTCGCCCCATAAAATTTGCAAATCCGTCGCAAGCGCCGGATCACGTGAGCCACGTGGGAACCAAAGATGCCCCGGTAACTGTGGGCCTCATCCACGACCAGGTATTTCAAGTTCTTGAAGAACTCCGCCCAGCCGTCGTGATAGGCCAGGATTCCCATGTGCAACATATCCGGGTTGGAGAGGATGATGTTGGGCGGGCTTTTCTTGATCTTGGCCCTCACCCCCGTAGCCGTGTCGCCGTCGTAAATCTCGGCGCTGAACATGGGCAGCTTGGAAGCCTTGAGGCGGCCCATCCATTCCTGCAAGGTCTTCAACTGGTCCTGGGCCAGGGCCTTCATGGGATAAAGGTATAGGGCGCGGGCTTTTGGGTCTTCCAGGATGGATTGCATAACCGGCAGATTGAAGCAAAGGGTCTTGCCCGAGGCGGTGGGCGTGGTCACCGCCACATGGGACCCCCGGTGGAGCGCCTCTACCGCGTGGGCCTGGTGGGTCCAAAGAGCCTCGTAGCCGGACTTCTCCAGCAACTTGATGAGTTCGGGTGAAAGGGTTTTGGGGTAACCGTGGAAGCGGGCCGGCGTGGCGGCGATCATTTCCACATGCTTGATCCGATCCCTCAGGTCCTCCCGGGATTTCAGGTGGGAAAGCAGTTGGGTGAGGGTAGGCGTCTTGGGAGGCAAAATCTTCGAAATCATGTGGGAATTGTAAGCCTTTTATGGGGGACTTTAAAGGCGGCCTTTTCTTGTCAAAACGGTGATGTTCGGCATAAACAGCTTTGAACTAAAAGGGTAAATTAACGTCTATAGATTGATGGAATGAAGAAGTCCGGAAGAAAATCATGCGCCTTTTTAAAAAAAACTCCTTTTGGTTCGCGGCCTCTGGCCTCGCGGCGGCCTTCTTAGCCTCCGCCACCCAAGCCCAGGTCGTCACGACAATCGCCGGCGGCGGTCCTATTAGTTTTATGGGCAACGGCGGGCCCGCCATCCTGTCCTCTCTCGGGGGGCCGGATGATATCGCTTTGGATTCCCAAGGAAACCTCTATATCGCCGATCCAGGCTATCTCCTGGTCCGCAAAGTGGACATGACCACCGGCATCATCACCACCGTGGCCGGTGACGGAACCTTCAACCCCGGCTACACGGGCGACGGCGGCCCCGCCACCCTGGCTACCTTCAACTATCCCTCGGGGCTCGCTTTTGACGCCCAGGACAACATGTACATCGCCGATTACTACAACAACGTGATACGGAAAGTGGACCACCTGACCGGCATCATTACCACCGTCGTTGGAACCGGGGTGGCAGGATTTTCCGGCGACGGGGGACCTGCCACCCTGGGCACCTTGAACAGTCCCTTAAGGCTCAAGTTTGATTCCGGCGGAAATCTTTTGATCGCCGATTCGATTAATGGCGCTATCCGAAAAGTGAACATGACCACGGGCGTCATCACCACCATCGCCGGGACGGGCGTCATGGGTTACTCGGGCGATGGGGGACCCGCCACCCTGGCCAAGATGGCCGAGCCCCAGGGCATGGACTTTGATTCCAACGGGAACCTTTACGTGACCGACTCGGACAATCACGTGGTGAGGAAGATCAACATGACCACCGGCATCATCACCACCTTCGCGGGGACTGGAAGCATCGGCTTTACAGGTGATGGCGGACCCGCAACCTTGGCCACCTTCAGCCAGGAGCCAGACGGAATTATGGTGGGGTGCGGAAATAATGTTTATGTCACCGATGATTTTAACAACGTCATACGAAAGGTGGATGGAACCACCGGTCTCATGAGTACTTTCGCGGGCACCGTAACGGTATCAGCGGGCATCACCACCGGTGTTGCCGGTTATTTGGACGGCCCCGTGCTTTCCGCCAAGTTTTCGCATCCGGAAGCGGTTATCTTCGACAAGCAAGGTAGCATGCTCGTTGCCGATTATGACTTGGGCTATATCCGCAAAATCTCCTTGGCTTGCTTATTTACCCCTACCCCCACCAACACCGCGACGAACACCCCTTTAAATAGTCCGACCCCCACACCGACCCAGACCCCTACCAACTCACCCACTTTGACTCCGACTAAAACACCGAGCCCAACCCCCACGGAAAGTCCCACCCAAACGCCGAGCCCAACGCCCACTAACAGCCCAACAATTACCCCCAGCAGCACACCGACCAACACTCCGACCATCACTCCGACAAGTACCCCAACGAATAGCCCCACCGTTACCCCGACGGCGACTTTCACCAATACACCCACCAATTCCCCCACCGTGACACCCAGCAACAGCCCCACCAACAGCCCCACGATCACCCCAACCAATACCCCCACCAATAGCCCGACCATTACGCCCACAAATACTCCGACGAATACCCCTACAGTCACTCCAACGCCGACCTGGGCTATTCAAATGGGCAAGCAAGTTTCTAAGACCACGGCCCAATCGGGGGACATACTGAATTACACCATTGGGGTCACGGTTTTGGGAAACATAGTCACGGGGGTGATAGTGACCGATACCCTGCCCGCCAATGTGAGCTTCGTGAGCCTGGGCGCGGTGGGGGCTGGCAGCGCGACCTTTAACGCCGCCCTTTCCTTGATCGGTTGGACCTTGCCTTCTCCGCTTTCCCCCGGCGCTTATTCCCTTTCTTATAGCACCCAGGTTAATCCTCTCGTGGCGGGCGGAACCGAGATCGTCAATGGGGCCCTCTTAAACTGCTTGGGACTCGCGAACCCCCTGGCATCCAGCGTGACGGTTAAGGTGACGGGAAATTACACGATCCGGGTGGGCGTTTATAACGAGGCGGGGGAACTGATCAAACAACTTCTCTTGAAACAATATTCCAACGGAATCAACAGCATCGACTTAAAAGGCGGCCCGATCACCAGCCTGAACGGACCCAACAACATGATCAGCATCTATCACGATGGGAACCTCCTGAGAACCTGGGACGGCAGTGATATCAACGGGAATCCTGTCTCGAACGGCGTTTACAACATCAAGATGGACAGCATTGACGCTTTCGGGGTGGTAACGACCGTCACACAACAAGCCATGGTGAGCCGCAACCTGGCCCGCGTCTCAGTGAACGTCTACAACGAAGCTGGGGAGATTGTGAAACATCTTTATGCTTTAGTGGACGATTCTTCCACCACCGGATTGACAGATGTGGTTTTAAGTTCCACCGAATTGATCCCAGGAGGAACCAACCAAGGCCTTCCCCGAAAAGTTCAGATCGTGGTTCAAACCACGGGGATCCCGGTGACCCTTTCCTGGGACGGAACCAGCGACTCGGGAATGCTTGTGAGCAACGGCCACTATCTTTTAACAACGCGTTGGATAAACAGCCAGGGAGGAACCACGGAAATTACACGGGGTCTGGTCGTATCGCGTTCAAGCGACTCCCCCGCTGGGATTACCGCCCGGCCCAGCATAGCCAGAGTTTCTCGGGGGTATAACCAAATCACCTTTGAGAACTACTCGGGCCAAAACCTGACCATAAGGGGACGGGTATATAATGTAACGGGAGAACTGGTAACAAGTTTTCAGGGTGATCCCAGCGCTCCCCAAGTAGTTTGGAACGTCCAGGGATTCGCCAGCGGGATTTACCTAGCCGCAATGGAAACCGTAAACGCCAATGGTGGCGTCACCTACCGACAAATCCTCAAAGTAATCGTGATTCACTAATCGAGTTGTTTTCTTCGTTTGACAAGGTTTGAACAAAACGTGTTCACTCTTTAACTTAAAAAGTTTATCTTTCCCGTTATATTTCTTGGAAAACCTTGATTTATCAACCTTTTTGGTTCTGAAACCTTAAAAAAGGCGCTTTAATAGCTTTATTGGTTGTTACAAATACTTAACTACCCGTGGCACGAACCATGCAGTATAAAAGGTTGGGTCAACTGCTTTTCCCCAAAAGGAAAAGCGAGAGGTGAATCATGGAAGAGATACTTTGTGAGGAAGTCCGCCAAAAATTAGCCGATTTCCGGGAGCGAAGGCTCAAACACCCGGAAAAAGGGATGATCGAACGGCACCTATACTATTGCCCTGATTGTATTTTTCACCTGGCGCTTGTTACCGCGAGAAGCCTGGACAGAAACAAGGTTCCGACGGGATACCACAGCTAAGATTCGTTTTATCCCGCCAAAACAAAAGGCCCGGGTACGTTCCGGGCCTTTTTTATTGCCTTAAATTATAATTCAAAATTCACAATTCAAAATTGCCTTTGGATTACACCCTCATCGGCATGATGACGCAAAGATAATCGGTATCGCCTTTGGGGCGCAGGACGCCTGGACTTAAGGGTTGGGTGAGCTCGATATTAACCGAGTCGGTCCCCACGTTTTTCAGCACGTCCAACACGTATTTAGCGTTATAGGCAATGCTGATTTCTTCCCCTTTGTAATTCACGTCCATCTCTTCCTTGGCCTCACCCATATCAGGCGTTTTGGAGGAAATCGAGAGCTTGCCCGGCTTGATTTGGTAACGGATGGAGTTGGATTTTTCGGAGGTCAAGATAGCCACACGCCGGGTCGCCGAGGCTAAATCGGCGGTCGAAGCTTCCACCTTTTTATCCGATTCCTTGGGAATAACTTGCTCATAATTCGGGAACTGGCCCTCGATTAAACGGGAGATGATTTCCACCCCTCCCACCACAAACTTAATTTGGTTATCGGTCGCGTAGATTTCCACAATGACTTCGTCTTCCTTGCCCTTGCCCACATCCGAAATAACTTTAGAGAGCTCATTCAGGGTTTTCGTGGGAATAATAACGTTGCATTTTTCGTCCGATTTTCCCTCAAGCTTTTTTTGGATGAAAGCCAATCGGTGCCCGTCCGTGGCAACCATTCTCAACTTCCCCGCTTCTACCTGGAAAAAAACCCCATTCAACACATAACGGGTTTCATCTGTCGATACGGCGAAAATGGTCTTACGGGTCATTTCCTGGAGAAGGGACCCCTTTACTTTAAATAACTTGTCTTTTTTAACATCTGGAAGGATCGGAAAATCATCTTTTGGAAGTCCATGAACCTTAAAATTTGACTTTTGGCAAATAAGTATCATTTTGTGGTTATCGTCTATTTCCAAATCCACTGAAGCATCGGGTAATTCCCTAACAATATCCGCTAATTTTTTAGCGTTTATGGTAATACTTCCTTTTTCGACTACCTCAGCCGGAACACTGCAACGAATACCCATATCCAGGTCAGTCGCCACGAATTCCAACTTCTTTTCCCGGGCTTCTAACAATACGTTTGCCAATATTGGCATGGTATTTTTAGCCGCGACCGCGCTTTGAACCGTTGAAATTCCCTTTTGAAGATCAGCTCTTGTTAACACTACTTTCATGGAATATCTCCTTCACCGATTGAGGCTACCAACTGTTTCTTTAAAAGATTTTAAAATTTAATAAGAGAAGTAGTAGTGGGCTTTGAGGATATGTGCAAAAGGTTGAATTTTCGCTTTGTATCCTGGCAATAACGATATTAAAGCTTGGGAATAAACTGGGGGTATTATAAGACAAATCCACAAGCCCGCAACTCTTTTGGTTTATCACGGGACTTATTCCCTTTTTATACAACCTCATCCCAAAACTTTTGTGGAAAAAAGGTTTTTACCGAAAGTTACTCACAATTTTTGGGATATGTTGATAGTGCCTTGTGGATAAAAACAACCTCAATGTGATAGTTGCGGCGCCAAGTCTTTAGGATTGAGGAAATAGCTTTTAGGATGGCTTGATAAATTCAGGCTCGATGGCGAAGCGGAGTTATAGGGAGTACTTGCCTTCGGTGAGTTGCTTTTTAAGGCTGTTGACTTCGGCTAAAAGGGTGATATCGGTGGTTAGAAGATCCTCGATTTTCTCGTAAGCATGGATAATCGTGGTGTGATCCTTACCTCCGAAAGCCGCGCCGATTTCCGTCAAGGAATGGGAAGTCAGTTCCCGGGCCAAGAACATGGCGATCTGCCGGGGAAAAGCCACCTGCTTGGTGCGTTTCCTGGATTTCATGTCAGAGAACTTGCAATTGTAGCGTTCGGCCACCACCCGTTGGATGGCGTCCACGGAAATTCGTTTTTCATCATTAGGCAGGGAGTCCTTTAGGACCTCTTTGACCAGCTCTAGGGTAATTTCCTGCTGGGTCAAGGACGCAAAGGCGATAACCCGGAGCATGGAACCTTCCAACTCGCGGATATTGGCCTTGGCATGGTTGGCGATAAAAACGGTGACTTCATTGGGCACTAATATCCCCTCGCTTTCGGCTTTCTTGCGGAGGATGGCGATGCGAGTTTCAATGTCGGGTTCCTGGATATCGGTGATCAACCCCATCTCAAAGCGGTTCTTAAGGCGCTCTTCCAGTTTAATTTCCTTGGGATGGCTGTCCGAAGTGGCCACGATCTGCTTTTGAGCTTCGTATAACACGTTGAAAGTGTGGAAAAACTCCTCTTGGGTGGCTTCCTTACCCTCCCAAAATTGGATATCATCAATGAGAAGCACATCCACGGTGCGGTATTTATTGCGGAAGTCCTGCTGGCGGCCTGATTGGATGGATTGGATGAAATCATTCATGAACTTTTCGGAGGATATATACAGAACCCGGATATTGGGATTTTGTTCCAAGACAAAATTACCAATGGCCTGGAGCAAATGGGTTTTTCCTAAGCCGACCCCTCCATATATAAACAAGGGGTTGTAGGAACGCGCGGGTGATTCCGCTACGGCTAGACAAGCGGCGTGAGCGAAGCGGTTGCTGTTGCCGACAACGAAGCTTTCGAAGTTAAACTTGGAATTAAGGATAAATTCCGAATCCCCGGGTGTTTTAGAGGGGGTAGGCATGGTGAGAAGGGGTTTTTCAACAACCTCAATCGCGGCCTTTCCATCAAGATTGGTAACGGATTGGAAAGTTCCCGTCATTTCGGTCTGGATGGCGGGGTTTAATTCGATCTCAAAGTGGATTTCCAACTGCTCCGGATGAACGGACTTTAAGGCCTTTTGAATTTGGGGCTGATAATGGTCCCTAATCCAATCTCGAAAGAACTCGTTCGGGACTTGGACGGTAAGGGTGTTATTTTCCGTAATAGAAGCTTTGGTGGGTTTGAACCAGGTCTCAAAGCTTTGGCGGTTAAGGTCTTTTTTAAGGTTTTCTAAGCAACGATCCCATACATCTGCCGATGCAGTCATCCACAAACCTCCGAGTTCCTAAAAACAACGAAAAACCCCATGAAAGCCGGGGTAAATGCATGTCTTTTTAAATCTATCCCCTGATTATCCCCAGGGTTTCGTTAAGTGATTTTGGCGCTTTCGGGGGAGGCCTAAACCCATTCTATCCACAGCTTGTGTACAGTTTGTGGATAACCCCGCCACAGCCTCGTTCTCAAACCACCTTTAAATAAAGGAAAAGAATCTTTTCTTCAAACCACTTCTTCATGAAGCGTAAACGGGTTATGACCGGGACTTAGTGAAAGCCTTTTAACTGTCTATCTTTTTCAGCATCCCATTCAAACCGTTCACAACATATCCACCAAATCCACAACCGGTTGTATCCTTTGCTCCTTTTAGTGAGTCAAAAATATTTTCCGAGCGGTCGGTGTTGGTTCTTTTCTCGTCAAAAAATTCAATGTCGTTGGAAAAATTCAAGAAATGAAACTGCTTTACCTCTTTTAAATCTTTTTTAATTTAAGTCAAGAAAATTTTCGTGAAAACCTAAATAATTTCCGTGAAAAATTTCTTTTGTTTCAATCGTTTTGCCCTTGATAAAAAATTTTATCGCGCGATTTTTATTTCGAATTAATTTTTTTTGTCGCTCTGGGTGAAAAATATTTTCGATGAACCAAAGAAAGGCTTGACATTTTTTAACTTCAATCCTCAACTAACTGTGTCGTCATCTTGGTTTGAAGAGATCCTCTTGGCTCTTTTTGAAATAAAAAATCTCTCGTTTCGTTATCCCTCCTTCTCCAACTTCGAGCTTCAAAACTTGAACTTCTCCATTGAAAAAGGGAACCTGATCGGCTTATTGGGGCCCAATGGCGCGGGAAAGTCGACTGTCTTAAAATTGTTAGCGGGGCTTTTTTCGCCAGTGAGTGGGGAAGTTTTATTTGAGCGTCAGGCCTTGGAAGGAATTCGATACCGCGAACGCGCGAAAAAAATCGCTTACGTGCCCCAGTCCATGCACTTCACATTCCCCTTGAGCGCTTGGGAGATTGTGGAAATGGGACGGCATCCTTACCTGGGCCGCTTTGAATCCTTAGGAAAAAAAGACAGGGAAATTTGCGAGCGGGCGCTCGATCTTTGTGACGCTTTGGATTTCAAGGACCGATCCTATGAGGAGCTCTCGGGTGGGGAAAAGCAACGGGTCTTACTGGCTTCCGCTTTGGCCCAGACGCCCCAAGTGTTGTTGTTGGACGAACCGACCCTATCCCTGGATCTTTCGCACCAGATTCTTCTTTTTGAGATAATTCAAAAGCTTCACCGGGAAGAATCCTTGACCGTGATCGTGGCCACCCATGAGTTAAACCTGGCGGGACGTTTCCTTGATCGTCTTATCCTCATGAAAAGCGGAAAGATTGTGGCGGAAGGCGAGCCCAAGAAGGTTTTAACCCCAAGGAATATAAAATCCACGCTCAACGTGGAAGTTGACCGGTTGAATCACAAGAGCGGATTTCCTTTTTTCGTTCCTCAACGAAGGAAAGTTGGGCGGCGATGAATCGTTCGAATCAAAAGATCGCCGTGTTATGGCTCAGCCTTCTTTTCTTCCTCGTGGTTTTATTTGGTTGTCCCTTCGTGGGTCCGACGATCATTTCATACGGCAAAGTATTTCAATCTTTCACGCCCTCCCCGGAAAACCAGGACGCTCAAATTTTCTTCGAAGTGCGTCTTCCCCGTAATCTTTTGGCGGCCTTGGCGGGTGCCGCCATGGCCTGCGCGGGGATTGTCTTTCAAGCGGTTCTTCGCAATCCCCTGGCTTGTCCCTTCACCCTTGGGGTGGCGGGTGGTAGTTCCTTCGGGGCGGTCATCGCGATCTTGCTCGGACTCACCACCACAATAGGAGGCTTTTCCTTTATCACTCTTTTTTCGTTTCTCGGTGCTCTTCTTTCCCTTTTTCTCGTTTACTCATTGGCTAACCTGATCCGGTCCTATTCCGCCATTACGCTTCTCTTGGCGGGGGTAGCCATCAATTATTTTTTTAACGCGCTCGTACTATTGGCTTATTACATCGCTGATTTCACCCAGGCTTACGCCATGATCCATTGGATGATCGGAAGCCTGGATGTTGTTGAGATCGCCACGGTTGGAAAATTGGGATTGGGGATAGGTTTGGGATTTTTGATTCTTCTAGCTCTGGCCCGGGAATTAAACCTGCTTTCGGCGGGGGAGGAACTGGCAAAAGTAAAGGGCGTGTCCACTTCGCGAATGATCCTCGTTTCCGTCCTGGTGGCATCGCTGATGACCAGTGCGGTGGTGGCCCTGACCGGCCCAATCGCCTTCGTGGGATTAATCATTCCCCATATTTACCGGCTTTGGATCGGCAACGATCATCGGCTTCTTTTGCCTTGTAGTATTTTGGGGGGAGCGGCCTTCCTCATGCTTTGTGACACGGTGGCCCGGTCCTTTTTCGGTCCCACCGAGGTTCCCGTGGGGGTTTTAACGGCCCTCTTGGGCGTACCGGTATTGTTATGGTTGCTCTTCCGAAGACGTACTTATTTAACGAGTTAAGGAATCAAAAATGGAAGCTTCAATATCCCCAAAAGAAGTTAAAGAAAAAGGCCTGCTTATCATTTATACGGGTGAGGGTAAGGGCAAAACCTCGGCGGCTCTGGGTATGGTTTACCGCACCCTGGGATGGAATAAGAAAGCCGCAGTCATCCAGTTCATCAAGGGGAAATGGATCACAGGGGACCGGAAGTTCGCGGCAACCCTCCCCCAATTGAGTTTTTCCACCATGGGCGAGGGTTTTACGTGGGAAAGCCAGGATTTAAATATTGATAAAAAAGCCGCCCAATCCGCCTGGGAAAAAGCCAAGGAGTTGATCAAATCGGGCGAGTATTTCCTCCTCGTCCTGGATGAAATTACATATACGGTCCACCATGATTTTCTTCCGCTCACGGATATTGTTTCCACCCTCCAAAACCGCCCCAAGGACTTGACAGTGGTTTTAACCGGAAGGGATGCGCCCAAGGAACTCATCGATATGGCGGACCTGGTCACCGAGATGAAAAAAGTGAAGCATCCTTTTGACCAGGGTGTTCCCGCCAAACAGGGCGTGGATTTTTGACAGCCCGGACCCTCATGGTTCAAGGTACGGCTTCTTTTGTGGGCAAGAGCCTGCTGGTAACGGCTCTTTGCAGTTACTTCGAGCAACAGGGCGTCAAGGTGGCCCCTTTCAAGGCCTGGAACATGGCTTTGAATTCTTTTGTCACTTCCGATGGCTTGGAGATTGGCCGGGCGCAGGCCGTTCAGGCCGAGGCCTGCGGCCTGGAACCCTCCGTTGACATGAATCCGATCCTCATTAAGTGTGAACCGGACCACAGGATGCAGATCGTGGTTCAAGGGAAGGTGGTGGGCTCCATGACAGGGGAGGAATATCGCGCTTATGCTCCCGGGTTAAAACCCATCATCGAGAAAGCTTTGGAACGGTTAAGAAACCAGTATGAACTTGTCATCCTCGAAGGTGCTGGAAGCCCGGCGGAATTGAATCTGAAGGACCGGGATTTGGCCAACATGTACCCTGCCCAACTGGCCGACGCGCCCGTCATCCTGGTGGGTGATATTGACCGGGGCGGGGTTTTCGCCGCGTTGGTGGGCACCTTGGAACTGTTGTCATCGGAAGACCGTACCCGCGTAAAAGTGATGGTCATCAACAAGTTCCGAGGAAACTTGGAGAATTTAAAGCCGGGACTCGACCTATTGGAACAAAAAACAGGGGTTCCCGTTTTGGGAATCCTTCCCTATCTTCCGGATTTAAATGTAGCCGAGGAGGATTCGGTGGCTTTGGAAGGCCGGCCTTCTATCCCGTTGGATGAAAAATCCGTGAACATCGGGGTCATTCAATTTCCCCATATCTCCAATTTCGACGATTTCCAGCCTTTGGAGAAAATGAAAGAAGTAAAGGTCCACTATATTCAGCGTCCCGAGGAAGCTAAAGGGATGGATCTGGTGATTTTGCCAGGAACCAAGGCCACGGTGGCGGACCTCCAATGGCTGAGAGCGCGGGGTTTTGACCGGCTGTTGCAAGAGCGGGCCAAAATTAACCAGCCGGTTTTAGGGATATGCGGTGGTTACCAGATGCTAGGCGAAAGGATCGAGGATCCTCACCACGCCGAATCGGAGGAACTTTCCGTCAAGGGCCTTGGACTTCTCCCCATTTCGACTTGTTTTGAGAAGGAAAAAGTGACGGCCCAAGTGGAAGCCTCGATCGAAGACTCCGATTTTTTATCCGAAGGGCCGGTTGATCAAAAAATCACGGCTTATGAAATCCACATGGGCCGGGTGAAAAATACCGGAACGTCGAAACCTCTCTTTCGAATTACTTCCCGAAACCGGCAAGCGGTTCAAGAAAATGAAGGAGTCACGGAAGGTGCCGTGACGGGAACCCTTCTGCATGGGCTTTTTGAGAATGATTACCTGCGTCAAGCTTTAATTATGACTCTGGGAAAGAAAAAAGGCCTGGAGATTTCACCGAGTGCCCATTCAAAGCAGGTTGGGTATGACCGTCTGGCCGATATGGTTCGCCAACACTTAGATAAAGCTCTTCTGGACCAAATGATTCGTTAGAGTTGAACTTTCGCGAAGGCGTCGGCGGGGCCCTTCCAGGGGAAGGCTTCGGGGTGGAATAGGTGGGCCAAGACTTCCAAGCCGCCGACTAATCTCATGCCTGGTCGGGCGAAATAGGAATTGGCCGCCGCCGCCCAAACTTGGTTGTTCCTCACGGCCGCTAGGTCTTTCCATCCGGGACGGGTTTTGAGGAATTCGGCTTGCTTAAGGGATTCCTTCGTGTCATATCCGCAGGGGGCCACCACGATCAAATCGGGGTTGTAAGTGAGCACGTCCTCCCAGGATGTCCGCACCGAATCCTCTCCTGGCCGGGCAATGGAGTCCTTCCCACCCGCCCATTCGGTCATTTCCGGAATCCAATGGCCCCCGCAATAAATGGGGTCCACCCATTCCATGAAAAAGGATCTGACCTTGGGCCGCCCCGCCGTGGCGGCTTTTACTTTTTCAATCCGTCGACGGGCGTCTTTCACCAGTTGTTGGGCCTTGGCCTGGGTTCCGGTTTTCTCACCTAACGCCAGGAAATCGTTGAAGACGTCTTCCAATGAGTGTGGCGTCTGCCAAAGAATTTCGGGTTTGGGGGATAGGGATTTCAAAACTTGGGTTACTTCGTTGCCAGAAGCCGCGCAAAGCTTACAAAGGTCCTGGCTGACGATCAGGGTGGGGGCTAGGGCTTTCAGAGCCTCTTCATCCAAGACGTAAAGGCTTTTGCCTTGGGAAGCTCGTTCGCTGACGGTTTTGTCGATTTCCTCCAGGGTCATGGCGGAATAATTCGCGGCGCTCCTCACCACTACAGGCTTGCCCTTGACCTCGGCCGGATAGTTGCATTCGTGGGAAACGGCCACCAGGTTGTCTTGAAGCCCCAGCGCGCAGATCATCTCGGTGGCCGAGGGGATAAAGGAAGCGATTCGCAGGTTGTTCATGAAACCCCTTGGCCACGTTGATTGGTGTTAATAAGCGGCTGGTTTTGAATTTCTTTTTTCAAGCACTCCGGACAGAGGCAGTCGCAGTCGGGTACCGCCTTAGGTAAAGGTGGAAGGCTTTCACACCAGCATCCTCCCGAGTTGGAGAAGCAGTCAAAAGCTTTGGCACACCGGCCACAAATTTTGCTTTCGGGTTTGCTTTGAAATGACATAAGTCTGATTGTACACTGAGCCTCCTAAAAAAACAGGAACAAGCTGAAGGTGGGGCCATTGTTCAATTTGAAATATAAATTTAAAAACTTAATGTTCAGTGGATTGGCTACGGTATTTTTACTTACGGTGCCTATTGTTGAGGCGCAAAGTCCCTCGATTACACCAACCGTCGTTATTCCCCACCGGATTATTTCCCTTTCCCCCAACTTCACCGAGATCATTTATGACATCGGCGCCCAGAACCAATTGGTGGGGGTGACTAATTTTTGCAAGTACCCGCCGGAAGCCCAGCAAAAGGAAAAAGTGGGCGGATGGGTCAATCCTAACATTGAAAAGATTATTTCCTTGAGGCCTGACTTGCTGTTGGTTCCCAAATTCATCGGCAATGGAGGTGACCGGCTCGAAAAGCTCCATCTTCCAATACTGGTATTGAACTGGGCCACGGTGGCGGATGTGATGCGGCTTTACGACACCATAGGCGAAAAGCTGGGCCGGCCGCGGGAGGCCCAAAAGGCAAAAGCCTGGCTGCAAGGGAAGTTGAACCGGCTGAGGGGCCTAAAACCCCATCAAGTGCCCCTCTCCGTGCTTTTCATCGTGGACCATACTCCGGGCACACTCCAGCAGCTTTACGGGGTCGGGTCGCGTAATTTTATCGATGAACTCATCCAATGGACGGGCGGTAGGAACGTACTCGAGGACTCCCCGGTGGAATATCCGCTGGTTTCCAAGGAACAAATTGTCCACCGGGATCCGGATGTCATCATCACGGTGCTTCCCCCGCAGACGAAACCCGGGGAGGAAAAAGCCGACTTGGATTCTTGGAAGCAACTGTCCTCGCTCAAGGCCGTGAAACGGGGGCATATTTATGCTTTTCAAGGGGATGACCTGATGGTGCCGGGTCCCACGATGTTCCACTTAGCCAACCTTCTTTCCAACGCTTTCGCCAAGGTCCGCGCCGATCATGAGTAAAAAACCCGCCTTTCTGGTGGCCGGGACCCACAGCGGTGTGGGCAAGACCACCGTATCCTTCACCCTGATGGCGCTTTTAAAGCAAAGGGGCTTCGCGGTTCAACCTTTCAAAATCGGCCCGGATTTCATCGACGGCGGCTACCATTGTTTGGCCACAGGCCGCGATTCCATTAACCTGGACCTCTGGATGATGGGATGGAAAGGGGTAGAAGAAAGCTTCCAGGAATATTCCCGAAAAGCCGAAGTATCCGTCCTGGAGGGCATGGGCGCCCTCTTCGACGGCAAGAACGGAACGATGTCAGGAAGCTCGGCGGAAATCGCCAGGCGCCTTGGCGTGCCGGTTCTGTTGGTCGTGGATATTTGGGGCATGACGGTCACGACGGGCGCGGTGATCGAGGGGCTATTGAATTTTGATCCCCGGGTGAAGATCGCCGGCATTCTTCTCAACCGGGCCGGCAGCCGGGGTCATTTTGAGATGGTGATGAAATCCCTTAAATCCTCCCTGAGGAAAAAGGTGGTCGGATACCTGCCATATTCGGGGAATTATGCTATTCCCGAACGCCATTTGGGCCTGAAGACCCTTGAAGAAAATGACAAGGCCCAAAGAGTGAAGGCCGCATTAGTGGTGGCGGCGGAACAAACCGTCGATTTAACCAAACTCAGCCGTCTTTTGGGATTTAAGAAGGTTTCAAAGACAACGAAGGTTTCCTTGTCGCTTATGTCTTCCCCGCAAGTCCGAATCGGTGTGGCCAAGGATGCGGCCTTCTGTTTTTACTATGCCGAGAATTTGAAGATGTTGGAACAAGCTGGAGCCAGATTAATTGCTTTTAGCCCGTTGAAGGATAAGCGTCTGCCGAAGGTAGACGGCCTTTACCTGGGCGGGGGTTATCCAGAAAGCTTTCCCAAGGAACTTGCCGCGAATCAAAGTTTGCGGCGGGAGATTTTCCAGAAAGTAAAAGAAGGGTTGCCGGTTTACGCCGAGTGCGGCGGGCTAATGTATTTATCCGAAAGCCTTGCCGACTTTGACGGCAAAGGCTACCCCATGGTTTCGGCCCTTTCTTTGAAAGTTTGCATGGAGCGCAACCACCTTACCATCCGCTATGTTGAGGCAAAAACGATGTTGGATACCTTGTTGGGACCAAAGGGAACAGTGGTACGGGGCCATGAGTTCCACCATTCCCGTATCACCTCCAGCCGTTACCAAGGGCCTTGGGTTTATCAGGCGGTCACAAGCACCCAAAAGAAGTTCAAGGAAGGGTTCCAGGTGTCGAACCTGCTGGCTAGTTATATCCATCTTCACTTCCGGTCTAATCCGTCCGTTCCACGCGCCTTTGTTAGTGAATGTTTAAATTATAAAAAATTGTCACCGCCGGAAATGACAGGAACTTCTTCGTTGACAAGTCGGAAACACAAGAGTATTTAAGACGGCATAACTCAGGGTGTTTGGGAAGCCGGTGTGAATCCGGCGCGGACCCGCCACTGTGAGGGGCGAAATTTTACCTGGGGCCACTGTCCTTAACCGGATGGGAAGGTCCGAGGGTTGGGATGCCCCGAGCCAGGAGACCGGCCTTGAGAAATTTTCTGATGCTTCTTCGGGAATAAGAAGCGGAGAAAAAACCTTTCTTTTAAACGGTTTTCCTCCTCTACTCCCGGAAAAGTGTCGGCCTCGGGGAGTGGGCAATGCAAAAAATCCGTAATGTTATTGGCGTTTTCGTCTTTATTTCCGCCGTGATTCCTACCTTGCTTTGGGCGGATCCGCCGCCAGTGGAACTCTCGGGCAGTACCCTCACCGTTGAATCCGCAGCCAATACCCTTAATTCCCAGGCTTCTCTCGCCCTGCCAGAGATTGTGGTGACCGCCAATCGGTTAGATACTCCGGCAAGCCAGGTGACCAGCTCACTCACGGTTATTACCGCCAAAGAGATGGAACAAAAGCAATCAACTACACTGTTGGATGCCCTGAAAACCGTACCAGGGTTGGATATAGTTCGAACGGGTGGACCTGGGGAAACTTCCTCGATCTACACACGAGGTTCCAACGACGCCCATACGCTAGTCATGATGGACGGCATTCCTCTAAATGATCCCCTTTCCGCCGCCCGGTCCTATGATTATCTAGACCAGCTTTCAGTGGATGACGTGAAGCAGATTGAAGTGGTTCGGGGGCCTCAAAGCACCCTTTATGGTTCCAACGCCATGACGGGAGTGGTGAACATCATTACCCAGTATGGCCAAGGTCCTTTCGGGGGTTCATTGCTTTTTGAAGGGGGAGCTTACGGTACTTTCCTGGAGAGGATTTTAGCTGGGGGCGGTGATAATGGGGGCAATTATTCACTAGCTCTTTCCCGCTTCGACACGGCCGGGTTTCCCTCGGCGGATAAGGCCATGGGAAACACACTCAATAACCTCGATCAAAACACCACGGCCTCCTTGAAGCTGGGGGCATCCCTTACTTCCAACTTCCAAGAAAATTTTATCCTCCGTTACAACCAATCGCACACCAGTTTGGATGATGGTTCAGGTCCCGGAATGGATGATCCGAATAATTTTGCCGACCAAAAACAGTTTCTGGTAGGAAGCCAGTCGAAATTGAAACTACTAGACGGTGACTGGGAGCAGGTATTGGGGATTTCCTTTGCCGATAACAACCGTCTTTATACCGATGATCCTAGCGCAACTGCACTTAACGCCTTCTACTACCGGGGTAATTTTGACGGCCAAACCGGGCAACTAAGCTGGCAGAACAACCTACGCTTGGCCAAAGAAGAGACTGTCATTGTGGGCCTCCAGGGTTACGGGGAGTGGGGTGTCAGTTCCAATTCTTTCGATCCAACGATTCTAGCGACCCCCACGAGTGCTAATGCCGCCATGGGAAGTTTATATGCCGAAAGCCAAACCGGCTTGGGGGAAAGGTTCTTCATCAACGAGGGAGGGCGTTTGGATGTGCATAGTCAGTTTGGCTCCCATACTACTTACCAGGGAGGGCTGGCCTATTTTATTCCCGGCTTGGAAACTAAGTTAAAGGCTAATTATGGCACCGGCTTTCTGGCGCCAACCCTTTTTCAGTTGGATGATCCCACTTACGGCAATAAGGGTCTCCAACCCGAAAACAGCACGGGCCTTGATGTCGGTTTTGAGCAGCCCCTTGGCGGAAACTTCCTAAAAGTGGGAGCAACTTATTTCCATGAGGATTTCAACAACTTGATCCAATTCCAATCCACCGGACTTTTCACGGGCAATTACGCCAATATTGGTCAGGCCCAGTCGGACGGGGTCGAAACTTTCGCGGATTTCAGGGGAATTCACAACCTGGAAGTAAGAGCCGACTATACCTATACCAACGCGAGGGATACACGGACTGGCCTGCCACTCATCCAGCGGCCTCAGCACAAAGGGAGTCTGGACGTTTTTTACCAATGGGACGTCATGGAGTTGGGCACCACGGTAGCCTACGTGGGGCCGAAGCCGGACATGAACTTTTCCGCTTTTCCGGCCACCCCTGTGACCCTTGATAGTTATTTCTTGGTAAATCTTCGGGCCTCCTATCGCTTGAATGACCGGGTAAAAATCTTTGCTCGCGTGGACAATCTCTTCAACCAATACTATGAGGAAATTTGGGGCTATGGAACGCCCGGCTTGTCGGCTTACGGAGGGATTAAAGTTTCGTACTAGTGGGCAATGGCGTGGGGACGCTGGCTTCAAAGAGGGGGATTCCTTTGGATGTTAGAGAAATGTTTCCAAAGGGGCAGAACATGAAAGACCATCGGTTTCCGGATGAATGGCGGCAAGGGGTTTACGAGGCTATCGCCCGGCGCAGGGATATGCGGGCTTTCAAGTCTGATCCCCTCGCGCCTGAGATTTTGGCGAATATCCTCAAGGCTGCCCACCAGGCAGGGTCGGTGGGCTATTGCCAGCCTTGGAATTTTATTGTGATCGAGGATAAGGAACTACGCTCCCAAATACACGGTCATGTAACTGAGGAAAGGTTTAAAGCCGCCGAAGGGTTCGAGGGCGAACGGCGGGAGAAGTATCTTTCTTATAAGCTGGAAGGCATTTTGGATTCGGCGGTAAATATCTGCGTCACCTGCGACCGAACGCGCTTTGGCCCTTCAATCATCGGCCGCAACACCATGAAGGACACGGATATTTACAGCACCTGCGGCGCGGTGCAGAACCTTTGGCTGGCGGCCCGGGCCGAAGGCGTGGGCGTAGGTTGGGTGAGCATTCTGGAGCCCGAAAAACTCAGCGGTTTCTTGAACCTGCCGAGCCATGTCATGCCGGTGGCTTACCTTTGCCTGGGCTATGTGGAAGATTTTCCCGAAAAGCCTCTTTTGCAAACAACCGGCTGGCTTCCCCGAGTTCCCTTGTCCGAAGCGGTTTACTTCAACGGCTGGGGGAAGTTGCCGGACGAAGAAATGACCGAAAGACTGCGCCAAGCGGACAACTCTTAAGGGACTTCGGGAAGTTTAAATTTGGTTGAGGCGACGGTCCAAAATGTCCAGCAATTGCGGATCCGAACCAAGGGGTTTTGCCAATCTAACCTTAACTTGAGGATGTTTCTTTCGGAAGGCTCCTAATATCCCAGGAATATGTTTTTTGATGTGTTTAGCTTGGAAAAGAAAAAGCGGCAGAATAAAAATCTCTTTTGATCTGGAAGCGAGTAATCCAAGGACCTCCGGGATGGAAGGGCGGGCCAGCTCCAAGAAAGCGTGGGAAATCTTCCAGAGGGGATGTCTCTTTCGGTATTCTTGCACCAGCCGCTTAAAGTCAGCATTGGCGGATTTATCCCGGCTGCCGTGGCTAACGATCAAAATGACGGGTTTGTTTGACTTTAAAATGGCAGTAATCCCTTGCTGATGGATAAACAGGTAAAAAAGAGCAGGCCCACTTCGGTTAACTCAACCGTCGCCCCCATGCCGTCACCAGTTAAACCGCCGATACGGGACTTGGAAAAAAACCCCACCATGAGAGCAATCACCGCTGCCAGAAAATAGGCTTCCAGGGCTGGAAGCTTTAATAGCGCGATACCAATGGCAAGGGCAAAAACGGTGGAAGCGGCAAAGAGGGGAGCGGAGAGCCCGACCACCTGGGAACCCAATCCTTTATCGCCTTGGGGAGCCTTGAATAGGGCGCAAGAAAAGGTCACTGCCCACCGGGCGGCCATGGGGATAAGAAGAAACCATTTCCAGTTTTCTTCCACGGCGAGGAGCCGTGAGAGAAGCACATATTTGAAGAGAAGCGTCAGGGCAATTCCGGTAACACCGAAAGCCCCGATGGAAGGATCCTTCATGATTCGCCGACGTTCCTCGGGTGTTTTCCCCCCGAAGAACCCATCCAGGCAGTCACTGAGGCCGTCCAAATGAAAAGCGGCGGTTGTGATGACCCATAGGAGGAGGAGAAGCAGGGCCTTAAGGTCGTGGGCCAGGTGGATTCTTGCCGTGAGTACCAGCAAGCCGCCGATCAAGGCTCCTATAAGCGGATAAAAGGCAACCGATTGCTTTAACTCCCTTTCAGTCCATTTCTCCGGTGAGGAGGGAAAAGGGGTCAGGGTGGAAAGTGCTATCAACAGGGCTTTCATTTTTTCCCGATGTTAACTGAGGAAGGTTTTTTCTTTTTGATTTTCGTTGGCACCTTGGCGCTCTCAAATGTCGCCATTTCGGCGTGGGTTCGAAGGGCGGCTTCCAGGATATTTAAGGCCAAGGCCCCGCCTGAGCCCTCGCCGAGGCGCATTTTGAGGTCCAGGATGGGCAGGGCGCCAATCATGTCATAAAACTTGGTATGGCCAGGTTCCTCGGAACGGTGGGAGAAAAAGGCGAAATCCTTTACGCGGGGATTCAGGCGGTAAGCCACCAGGAAAGCCGCCGAGGTGATAAAGCCATCCACCACTATCGGAATGCGGTTCTTGGCGCAGCCCAAGACCACGCCGGTTAGGGCCGCGATTTCCAAGCCACCTAAATGTTGAAGGGCTTGAAGTGGCTTTGCGGAATCCGGTTGGTGGCGTTGAAGGCCTTCCTGGATCACCCGGCACTTGACCAGCCATTGGGTACGGTCAATGCCCGTTCCGAAGCCGGTGACGTCCTCGACCGCGCAAGGAAGAAGGGCGGCCATGAGGGCCGCGGCGGAAGTGGTGTTGCCGATTCCCATTTCACCCAAGACCACCCATTTCACTTGGTCTTTTTTGGCCTTATCGGCCAGCTGGATTCCCAACTCAATGGCTTTTTCGCACTCGGCCGTGGTCATGGCCGATTCCACCTTGAAGTTCCGGGTACCCTTACGAATTTTGGCCGAGATCAGTTTTTTGTTTTTGGGAAGGTCCGACGCGACGCCAACGTCAATCACCTGTACTTCAGCTCCCGCTTGGCGAGCCAAGGCGCTGATGGCGGCGCCTCCCTTGAGGAAGTTCAAAACCATCATGGGGGTGACAGCCGAAGGGAAAGCCGAAACACCTTCTACTGTGACGCCGTGGTCACCCGCGCAGAGGATGACCCGTTTTATTCCGATGGAGGGAATTTCCTCACCTGTGATGCCGGCTACTTGGATAGCGAACTCTTCCAGCCTGCCCAAACTTTTTGCGGGCTTGGTGAGTTGGGCCTGGCGTTTTTCAGCTTTCTGCATGGCTTTTTTATCGAGCGAGGGAATGGAGGAGATGGTCTTGGACAGGTTCATGGTTTTTCCTCTATGGTTGATAAAGACAAGGAATTTTTACCACAGAGTTCACGGAGATCACAGGGGAAAGATAAAACAGAAAATTAGAATTTCTTAAAACACTATGCTGTGAGGTGAAAACCTTTGGATATTATCGCTTTTTGCGGGAGAGGATGGTGCGGTAACGGGCGGAATAAACTTCCTTCACTTGGGGTTTCATGGGCGCGAGCCAGAATCCATCCCGGGTTTTCGGTTTTAAGATCGGGTTCATCAAGCGGGCCCGGTGGCGGTAGGAATAGCCAAGTTCCTTTTGAACCCAGTCCTTGGATTTCCCAGCCCGGACTGCCCAGAGGAAATATTGAGGGATCAATGTCTTAAAAGGAAACTTCGCCTGCCACAAGCCCACCATCCCGGCGTTTTCCTCGGGGGAGAAACGCGGCTTCTTACTAAATTGGTTATAAAATTGATAAAACTTTTTTTCGAAGGAAAGGTTCTTGGATTTTTCATTAAGTTTTTGCCAGGTGTGGCGAAGGCGGACCGACTTTTTCGAGTATCCCATCTTCAGGAAATGCCCCTGAATGGTGTTGCGGTGGATTTGAAGGGCCTTGGCGGTTTGGATGATGTTTCCGTTGTAAATCACGAACCAGTGGAGGAAATAATGCCTCTCGAGATCATCGGGCAAGAGGCCTCGTTTCCACAAACGATTTAAGGTGGAAAGGCCGGAAACCCATTTTGATTTTGAGATTGGCGACGGCGGTTGATAAGCCAGAACAGACTCGCTTTATGCAAATTTTGAAGCGGACATAGTTAATCAAGCTTCAAAAAATTTTTCAAGTTTTGCGTAGAAGTTTATTTTATTTTTTGGGGGAGCCCGGCGGTCATCAAAATAACTTGCCCGGCAAGAGCCGCGAGAGATTGGTTGAATTGTCCCTGCAGATCCCGAAACTGACGGCCCAATAAATTGTCCGGAACCAACCCCAGGCCCACTTCGTTAGAAACGATCCTGATTCTTCCTTTTTGTTGGGACAGAATTTTAAATAATTTTTCAAATTCTTTTTCTATCTCGGAACTTTCAAGTGCTTTTCCGCCCATTCCACACAACAGATTTGAAATCCATAGGGTGGCGCAATCAATGACCAACAAACTATTCGATTCTGCTTTGGATTTTTCCACTGGGGCCGCCAAGTCGTAAGGTTCCTCAATGGTGGTCCATTGATCGCCGCGTTCCGTCTGATGGCGCTTGATGCGATTTTCCATTTCCGTGTCCCCGGCGAAGGCGGTGGCCAGGAAAATCCGGCGGTCGTAAGTGAGTTCGTCGCCCTGGTTTAGGGCATAACGGGATTTACCCGAACGCGCGCCGCCGAGAATGAGTTGGAGCGAAGAAATCATAAGGGCACCTTTTACCATTAAGAATAGGCCTTTGGGAAGAAGGTTTGAACGGCTAGCATAGCCATAGGCTTTAAAATCACCATAATGATTAACCTCAGAATCCTAAGGCCCCTAAGGGGCTTGTGGTGAAACGGTTCTTTACGTTAGAATCAACCCTCTTTTTCGCCGAAATTCCACTTTAGTAAAGGAACGGGTTCTCTCTCATGAAAAGAACATTTCAACCCAACAAGCGGAAACGCCAGAAGGTCCATGGTTTTCGCAGCCGCATGAAAACGGTCGGGGGCCGCAGGGTCTTGAGCAACCGCCGCAAAAAGGGCCGTGTCAAAGTCAGCGTCCAATAACGGACGCTTAGGAGAGTTTAATAATGCCGCGGTTCTTGAAGTCCGAGCGGCTTAAACAATCGAAGGAGTTCAAGGCGGTTTTTCAGCAATGCCGCAAGTTGGAAGACAGGTCGTTGGCTTTTTACGTGCAGTTCAGCGAGGACGCGGGCTTAAGAAAATTTGGCGTGTCGTTGAGTCGGGCCTTAGGGAAGGCCTACCTTCGAAACCGCCTCAAACGGCGTCTTCGGGAAATTTACCGGGTGGAAAAAGAAACTTTCCGCGGAGGATACCAGGTGATCCTGGTTCCAAGGCGTGGAAGCGCGGGCCGAACCTTCAACGAGCTCAAGGAATCTTTCCTGGGCCTGGCGAAGCGGGCGGGCCTCCTCCTCCGGATGAAGTAGGGAAAAAGATGGACAAACTCTTAAAGCAGGGGATTTTACTTTTACTCAAGGGGTATCAACTAATGATCTCGCCTTACCTACCCCCTTCGTGCCGGTTTACACCCACCTGCTCTGAATATACCCGACAAGCCGTGGAGAAGTACGGAGCCCTAAAGGGCCTTGCCATGGGTTTGAAGCGTTTGAGCCGTTGCCATCCCGCCTCATCCGGAGGGTTCCACCCCGTTCACTAATCATAACGGGAGAATCATTTGGAAAACCAAAGCCGCTTTGTTCTATTCATCACCCTTTCAGTCGTCATCATGTTCGGTTGGTATCTTATTTTCCCCCCACCCCAACAAGAAAACGCTTCGGCACCGGTAACCGAGGTTGCGGCCAATTCGCCAGAAGCTTCCCCGGCCCAAGTTAAGGAATCCGCTCTTGTTCCCGTTGGCAAAAAACAGGCTTCTCAACATAAGACTCATGATCTTCCCCTAAAAGAAGTGACGGTTGAGACCGACGACTATATCGCGACCTTTTCCAATAAGGGCGCGGTCCTGACGGGGTTTCAATTAAAGAAATACCTCAATCGTGAGACTCAAAAATTTATCCAGCTCGTCAATGCCGATCCAGGAAGGCCCAAACCCTTTTCCATCACTTACGCTCCCCTGCCCGATCTCAACCAGGCTATGTTCGAAGTTACCGGCTCCTCTAAAACACTGTCTAAAAAAAATCCCGACGAAAAATTAGTTTTCCGGTATGTGGATGGTAATGGAACCGTTCTGGAAAAAGGTTTCGGCTTAAAAAACGACTCCTACTTGATTGATTTTGACGTTCAAGTAACCCCCTCGGGGCGGGGCTCCCTGCCGGCCTCAAGTCTCGCGGTGGAATGGGCCGATACCTTAGGAGCCCAGGAAAATACGGGAACCAGTTCCAGCATCCAGGGCTACCGGGTCGCTACCTTCACCGGGGACCATGTTTCTTTTGAAACTCCTAAGAAATCCCAGGAAAGCGTGGAGATTCCCTCCCCCATTGGCTGGACGGCTTTAGCCGACCAGTTTTTTGTGGCCGCGCTCATTCCCGACTCTTCCTCGGGAAAGGCCTCAGTCAAAATTGTCCGTGACTTTAACGTGTATAACTTGCCCTCGCCCGAAGCTCCCACGCCTGGCGTGAACGATAAAATTTTTGGGCCCAGGCCCCTGTTGATTTATTTCAGCCATGAGTTAAAGCCGGGTGAAAGTTTCCGGTCCCAGGGACAAGCCTATATCGGGCCTCAGAATTACCACATTTTAGCGAACCTCCATTTGCAATTGGAAAACGTGATTGATTTCGGAAAAATCGTGGGACCCATCAGCGTTTACATGCTCAAGCTTTTGAATTGGTTTTACACTTGGGCCAAAAACTGGGGAATTGCCATCATCCTCTTGTCCCTTTTGGTGAAACTGCTTCTATGGTGGCCCACGGCCCGCAGTATCAAGCATATGAGCGAGATGGGCAAAAAAATGAAGGAGATTCAGCCCCAGCTGGATCACTTAAAGAAAAAATACGCCAATGACCGCCAGAAACTAAACCAGGAAACCTTGGCTCTGCAGCAAAAGATCGGCATCAACCCTTTCGGGGGATGCTTGCCCATGTTTCTGCAGATGCCAGTGTGGATTGCCCTCTATTCCACCCTTTCGCATTGTATTGAGCTGAGAGGAGCGAGTTTTTTCCTTTGGATCAGCGACCTTTCTTTGAAAGATCCCCTTTATGTTCTGCCGGTCCTTATGGGGGTTTCCATGTTCGCGACCCAATGGATGACTTCCAAACAAACGCCCCCCACTGGGCCCCAGGCCCAGCAGCAGAAGTTTTTCCTTTGGTTCATGCCCATCGTTTTCACCATGTTCTTGCGCAATACCCCCTCGGGGTTGCAGTTGTACATCCTGGTGTCGAATCTGCTTTCGATGCTTCAGAACAAGATTGTTTACCGGTCGCTTAATAAGAAGAGCTGAAGAAATAACGTGATTCCCCTTCCGACAGGCGCGTCTAGGACCGCTTAAAGGAAGGTGTCGGGCCGGATGGCCAAAGTCTCCGGTCAACAAAAATTTAGGGAGCGGTTTTTTCCGATTCTCCTGGCACTCATTGCCTTCCAGTGGCCTGCGGGCTCTCCTTAACTGGAGGTGACGAACCTGTTGCGGTTGATTTAACCGAAGGCCATGAACCAGGAAATCCAAAGAACCCGGAAGAAAGAAGAGGTAGTAAAACCATGAGAAACTTTTCAAATCAGAGCGGTAGCAGTGACAGGCCGGCGCAAAGTGGGGGAAGACCCCCCAGTAGTGGTGGAAGGCCTTCCAGCGGAAACCGGGGCGGTTATAGTGGAAATCGAAGCGGGGGCAGTAGTAGCGGCGGTGGTTATAACCGTGAGAATCGCGGCGGTGGAGAGCACCGGAGTGGTGGTGGCGGCGGATATAAGGGAAACAATCCCCGTTTTGACCGTAGTGACAACAAGGGGGGCGAACACCGCTCAAACAGCGGGGGGCACCGGCCAGGGTCCCATGGACCTTCTTCCTACCGTGGCAGTGAACGCCACGAGAGACACGATCGCCATGAAAGAAGCGAGGGTTATGTCCCCCGCATCGGCGGTTCTTGGGTGGAAGTCACAGGGCGCACCTCCGAGGATGCCATCGAGGAAGCCTCAAGACGCTTCAATGTCGGCAAGGCCGACTTGAAGACCGAGGTGTTGGACGAGGGAAGCAAGGGATTTTTGGGGATCGGTTCCAAACCCGCCAAGGTGAAGATTTCCTTAAAGCCTTCCGCGGTCGGGCCTTTCGCCGAAGGTATCTTGAGTCGGCTTTTACGCGGCATGAGTCTGCCGGACACGGTGAAGATCCAAAAGGATACGGATGGCAACACCATCCTGAACATCATGGGCCCTTCCAGCGGAACCTTAATCGGCCGCCACGGACATACACTGGAAGCTTTGCAATACCTGGTTTCCAAAACCGTTCAACGCATGACGGGCGACGAGAAGTCCATCATCATCGTGGACGTGGAAAGCTATCTGGAGCGCCAGAAGGAAAAGCTAAAAGAACTAGCCGTTAATTTGGCGCAAAAGGCCAAGGAAACAGGCGTGGAAATCCCCATGCGCCCCATGAGTTCCAAGGACCGCCGGGTGGTGCATATGACCTTGAAAGATCATGAGCATGTGACCACCGAAAGCCGGGGCGAAGGCTTACGGCGCAAAGTGGTGATT
The DNA here is from genome assembly GCA_003152075.1 of candidate division FCPU426 bacterium. Lineage (GTDB taxonomy): Bacteria > Oederibacteriota > Muellerivitia > Muellerivitales > Muellerivitaceae > PALSA-1180. Next base: position 57,116 of record PLZG01000098.1, on the reverse strand, counting down.
ATCCCCAAGGTGAAGGCGCCGGAAGTAACGCCTGAAGCGGCAGCTTCAGCGGCGGCGGCGGGCGATGTGGCCCCTGACAGCACGGTTCCTCCCGAGGATAGCCAACCGGTGGCGAGTAACCGGCCCTTTGAGGAAAGACAGCCGGTCGTGCATAACCAGCCTCCGGCCGTCATGCCGATGTCGGTGGACCAGGCTTCGGAAAATAAGCCCGAGCCCGGCAACGCCATCCCGAAAGAGAAACAAGTGGACGATTCCATCGGAAACAGAGCTTAATTTGTATTGAAGGAAAAGGCTCTCCCCTTTGGGGAGGGCCTTTCTTTTTTGAGGACAAAATTTATGTATCACTTAGAGGATACGATTGCCGCCATCGCGACCCCCGCCGGAGTGGGCGGGTTAGGCATAGTGCGTATTTCAGGTGACGAAGCCTTCCCTATCGCGGGCCGCCTATTCATGACCGCCAAGCCCTTGGACCGTCGTCGGCAAATCCTCTTTGGAAAATTCAAGAACCCTAAAACGGGTGAAATCCTTGACGAGGGACTTCTCCTTGTCATGCCTAAACCTCACAGCTATACCACCGAGGATGTTATCGAGTTCCATGTCCACGGTAGTCCCGCCCTCTTGGAGCAACTCATGGAAATATTGGTCGACCTGGGTGCCCGTCTGGCGGAGCCAGGAGAGTTTACCTACCGGGCTTTCTTGCATGGAAGACTGGATTTAGCCCAGGCTGAGGCCGTCGAGACCATGGTTTCGGCCCAAGGAGATGCAGCCCGTCGCCAGGCACTAAAACAGCTCACGGGAGGATTGTCCGCCCACTTGGAGCCTATAGAAGAAGTCCTCAAATCTCTCTATTTAAAGATAGAGGCCCGGTTGGAGTTTTCCGATGATGGTATTCCCTCCCTTGATCAGGAAAAGTTTGGGAAGGAAGTGGGTGGCGTAAAAGAGGAACTACGCAAGCTTTTGGAAAGCTATCAGCAAGGAAAAGTCATTCGAGAGGGTTTGGCCGTAGCCCTGGTGGGTCCGCCCAACGTGGGCAAATCCAGCCTCTTAAACGCCCTCTTGGGTACCAGCCGGGCCATTGTGACCCCCATAGCGGGAACAACCCGGGATGTGGTGGAAGGCGAAATTCGGCTTAAAGGCGTTAGGATCCGGCTGTTTGACACAGCGGGCATCCGGGAAGCAAAGAACGTGGTCGAAGTGGAGGGCATTCGCCGTAGCCGTCAGGTCATCGAGGAAGCGGATGTCATCTTCTGGTTGGTGGATGCCGCTCATCCTCAAGAATCGCTCAAGGAATTAAAAGAAGCTTTGCTTCCCAAAGACCGTACCCATTACCTTTTCAATAAAATGGACCTGGCGAAAACAAAAGAACCTTGGAAGGGTTCAAATTTGGAGAAGTCCAGGTGCATAGCCCTTTCCTGCGAGACCGGAGAGGGCCTGACTCAAGTGACTGAAAAGATTGAAAAGTTAATCCAAACCCCGTTGGGTAGCGAAGACGTGGTCTTAACCTCCGCCCGGCACCAGCAAGAAATTCAAAAGGCCTTTCAAAATTTAGAGAGGCTTCAAGGGCTCATAAGTGCCAAACAGCCGTTTGAGATCTGGGCTGAAGAATTACGCGAGGCGGCCTTGTCCATTGGCCGCATCCGAGGTCGCAACCTTCCCGCCACCGCTTTCGAGGACATCTTCATGAAGTTTTGCATCGGAAAGTAAAACTCTTTTTTTCTTTCTATTTCCCATTGAAAAATCTTCGCAATTAGTATACAAGTGTATTCCTTCAGTGTTTCGTTCTCACGAAGGCCCATTCAGTTCCACCGCAATCACACCATGGGGATTTTATGAATCAATGGAAATTAAAATTAAGCGAAGAAGTCCGGGCCGCCCTAGAAAAAGCGATCCTTGGCTCTCCCCATTTGGAGGCTTTGGTCAACCAAAGGCTCCAGGCTCTCTTGAGTTTTCCTCCCACTCGCTGGTTCCGGGTGGATTTAAAGGGCGACCAAGCGGCTTTTTTCCCCGAACCCGGGCAAAAGGTTCGGTTCACTGGGTTGGTGGATTTAAAGGCTCATATTCTTTATATCACCCGATTTTCCTTGCGCGAATAGGGCACTTGTTCTTGTATAACAAAAGTTATACAATGAACCCATTCCAAGGAGTGGCGCCATGTCCGAACTTATCGCTTTTCGGCCAAGAATGGGTGTGGAAAAATTAAAAGCGCTCTCGAAGAAAATGAAATATCCCAACGTCAGCCGTTTCATTGAAGACGCCATCCTGGAGAAGGTTCACCACGAAGTTCATTTAAAAAAGAATCCCGAAATTCAAAAACTTTCCGAGGGAATTGGAAAGCTCATCATGAAGCACTTGGGCGTTCGTTGGACTACACTTGGCTCTAAGTTGGACAAGGAAGTCCTTAAAGAAGCCGAAGGTTTGCGTAATGGAAAGTTCAAAAGCCATCGGTGGAAAGGTTCCTTGAAACAGCTTTTTGACGATGCCAAACAACATCGCTACTCTCTTCCATCCGAAAAATAATCTTTAATCCATCGAACGGATTACAAGCGGCTTTCGATTTGTTCCACATGGAACTTCAAGACAGTCGTCCATCCTTTGTCCGCCGTCATTCATAACGGTTTTAAAGTCGAAGCTGACAACGAACCACTCCTGGTATAAACTTCCCTCCTCACTTTTTCTTTCCGGAGCGTACCGTGAGTTTTTTTTCTTCATCCTATGACGTAATCATTGTGGGGGCCGGACACGCTGGTTGCGAAGCGGCGTTGGCTTGCGCCCGCATGGGACTCTCCACCGCCCTTCTCACCATGAACCCGGACACCATCGCCAAGATGAGTTGTAACCCCGCCATCGGTGGGCTCGCCAAGGGCCACCTGGTTCGGGAGATTGATGCCTTGGGCGGCGAGATGGGCCGTGCTACTGACGAGACCTCGATTCAATCCCGAGTCCTCAACCGAACTCAGGGGCCGGCCGTGTGGGGTCTGCGCGCCCAGTGCGACAAGGAGCAATACAATCAACGGATGAAGAACACGATTCTTCGCCAACCGGGACTATCGGTTCTACAAGCTATGGTGGACCGATTGATGGTAGTTAACGGAGTGGTGAAGGGTGTCGTGACGGAATTTGGCGATGAGATAAAAGCTAAGGCGGTCGTGGTTACTACCGGCACCTTTCTTAATGGTCTCATGCACATTGGGGAAACTAAAATTGAAGGCGGTCGCAACGGCGACCTTTCATCAAAAGGGCTTCCGACGCACCTTAAGGAGCTAGGCTTTGAAGTTGGTCGCCTCAAGACTGGCACCAACCCACGGGTCAGGCGGGAATCCATCGATTTTTCCAAAACCGAAGAACAATGGGGTGATGAGGATCCAATCCCCTTTTCCCACTTCACCACCACCTTTCCCCTACAGCCTCAAATCGCATGCCATATCACCTACACCAATGGCCAGACCCATCAGGCCATCAAAGACAATATGTCCCGGTCACCTCTCTATTCGGGTGTGATCAAGGGTATCGGGCCCCGCTACTGCCCCTCCATTGAGGATAAAGTGGTTAAATTCCCGGATAAGGAGCGCCACCAAATATTCCTTGAGCCCGAAGGCTTGTCCTCTAGCGAATATTATTTAAACGGCCTCTCCACTTCCCTTCCTTTGGACGCCCAATATTCCTTTTTGCATACCATCCCGGGATTGGAACAGGCTGAAATCGTGCGACCGGGTTACGCGGTGGAATATGACTTCGTCCCCCCTACCCAGGTAACCCATAGCTTGGAAACCTACCGGGTTAAGAACCTCTTTTTGGCAGGGCAAATCAATGGAACCTCAGGTTATGAAGAGGCGGCCGCCCAGGGGCTAATGGCGGGAATAAACGCCGCTTTGGCGGTAAAAGGCTTGGCTCCTTTTACTCTTTCCCGTACCGAGGCCTATATAGGGGTTCTGGTGGACGACTTAGTAACCAAGGGCACAGATGAACCCTACCGGCTCTTTACCTCTAAAGCCGAATATCGTCTCCTTTTGAGGCCCGATAACGCCGATATCCGCCTCATGGAAAAGGGGTTTGAGCTAGGGCTTATTCCCGCTTTGGCCAGGGAGGCGGTAATTGAAAAAAAAGTTCAGATTGAAAAGGGGCTAAAGGGCTTTAGGACCCGGATTTTGCCCCCGGAAGCCGCCCCGAACGAAGCTCTTCAGCTGACAGTTCAAGATCGTTCCCTCTACCTGGATAACATCATGCGTCGACCCTGGATTACCTACGAGGGACTTCGTCCCTTTTTGCCTCAGGATCTTCATTTTGACCCGGAAGTAGCCTTTCAGATCGAGGTGGAGCTCAAGTACGAGGGGTATTTGGTTAAACAGAGGCAGGAAATTCAGCGCCAAAGCCGGAATGAAACCCTACCTGTCCCCCATAACTTCCCCTATCTGAAAGTCATTGGTTTTTCCCGGGAAGCCAAGGAAAAACTCAACAAGATCCGGCCCGAAACCTTCGGCCAGGCTACCCGGATCCAGGGGGTTACCCAAGCCGATCTGGCCGTTCTATTGCTGGCCATCAGCCGCTATTCCAAGAAGCAGGCAGAAAGCGCCGCAGCCTTCGTCCAGGAAAACCAAGATTGAGCCTAACCCCTGAAAAGGTCGGGGAAGCCCTTCAAAAAGTTGGGCTGGCCGATTATTTCACCCTTGATTCCCTCTCTGCCTTAACTCGGTTCTCCCTCAAGATGCTTCAAATTAACGAAACCCTGAATTTGACCAGATGGACCGAAGACGGGGCGTTCCTGAATTTCCACTTGCTGGATTCGGCTTATGTTCTGAAGGAAGTAAAGCCTTTGGCCAAGATTGAGAGACGGTGGATGGATTTGGGGACAGGTTGCGGATTTCCCGGAGCTGTCCTGATTGCCGCCTTCCCTCAAATCGAAGTCACTTTGATGGATTCGGTGGCCAAGAAAACCAAAGCGCTGGAAGAATGTCTTCAAGCCGCAGGGTGGAAGGCCAAAACGCTTACAGGCCGAGCCGAAGAACTTGGCCGTGATCCTCGCACTCGCGAAAGCTGGGATGGAATCACCGCGAGGGCAGTTGCTGATTTTCCGGTACTTTTGGAATATGCCCTTCCCCTCTTGAAAACCGGTGGATATCTTGTGAATTGGATGACGGAAGACCAACTGAAAATCGTGGATAAAGCTCAAAAGGCCATCGAGACCCTTCAATGCCGAATCGTTAAAAAAATGGGATATTCCCTCCCCGGTTTAAATCAGTCACGTTCAATTGTTTTTGTGGAAAAATTGGGGAAAACTCCCGACACTTATCCACGCTCTGTTGGACAACCTTCGAAACATCCACTTTAAATAACAGTTGTTTGTCCTCTACCGTTCGTCGTCCTCTCCCCAATTCTTGACCATTTGGAAAATATTTAAAACTAAAGCGTACGAGGAAGAACGAATAGCAAATGGCGGCCTTTAGTTCCATGTGGAACAACGATCCAAGTTCCTTTCAAATCCCTATAAAATAAACCAAAAACGGCTTTTATATTATGTTTAATTTTTTATGCATATATTAAAAAGGTTATTTAAAAAGATAGGAAATATCATCTTTTTTAAACTGCATTTCACCCCTCTCACGGCTATAATAACAACGTTTTAGAGACGCTTATCCAACGCAAAAGCTTCCCTTTTTTCATCTATTTGGGCCCTTGAGGCCCTTTTTTGCCACTGAAGACCACCATTTGATCCCAAGTCCTTTGGGCCTTGGGATGACATTTAATAAGAGGCAGATGAGTGCATGTTAGCTCCCTACGGCTTTCCCATTTTCGAAATTACCAGTCCATGGAGGTGGGGTTTCACCCGCAGCTGAATCTCTTCCTAGGTTCTAACGCCCAGGGCAAGACCAATATACTGGAAGCCCTTTATTGTCTCTCCACTACCCGGTCTTTTCGTGCCGCAGCGGACGAAGAAATGATCCAGTTCAACCAAGAAGCTGGAGCTATTGAAGGGGTATTGCAACAGGAAGAAGGCCAAGAACAAATCCAGCTGGAGCTTCGAAAGGAAAAAAATAAAGTCCTTCTCGTGAACGGCAAGAAGCAAAAAAAGCTCTCTTCCCTTTTGGGCCGCTTGCCGGCGGTAGTTTTTTCACCCGACGATTTGTTTTTAGTAAAGGGTGGGCCCGCCTTAAGACGGCGCTACTTGGATGTGACGATTCTTCAAATGGACCAGGGGTACCTGGGTCACTTTCAGCAGTATGAGCGGACTTTAAAGCAGCGCAATTCCCTCTTGCGCCAGAAGATTCCCAATGTGGAAGCCCAATTAGTGATTTGGGACGAACCCCTGGCTGAACACGGGGCGGCCTTGATAATTAAGCGAGCTGAGGTCGCGCGACGGCTTTCGGAATTTGCCGGGCAGGCGCTAAAGGATTTAACAGGCGGCGCGGAAAATTTTGAAGTGAGGTATGAACCGCAATTACCCTTGGAGAATAACGAAGGATCCTTGAAGGAAAGAATGCTTCAGGCTTTGGCGCAAGCCCGAAGGGAAGAATTGGCCAGGGGTGTCACGGTGGTGGGGCCTCACCGGGATGACTTGGGGTTATGGGTGAACGGTAAGCCTTTGCGAAAGTTTGGAAGCCAGGGGCAGCAACGCACGGGCGCTTTGGCTTTAAAGCTGGCTCAGTTGTCCCTGTTGACCGAGGGTTGTCACACGGCCCCATTGGTTTTGTTCGATGACGTGATGGCCGAATTAGATGAAAAGCGGCAGGCCTTTTTCCTGAACCGCTTGCAACAGGGAGGCCAGGCTTTTTTAACGGGCACTTCGGCGAACGATTTTTTGGCGGCTTCCAAGAACGCAAGGATTTTCTGGGTTGAGGCGGGGCAAATCAAGATGACGCAAGAAGGACCGGTTGGCGCATGAGAAGAAAGAAGAGGCCCCGGGAAGGATTGGTCGAAGTCGGCGCGCTTTTGGAAGGCGCTCTTCAAACGCTGGGCGTGAAGGATGATTTCGAGAAGTTCCAGATTGAGAAGAAGTGCAGGGAAGTGCTGGGCGAAAAATTTTCAAAAGCCCTTACCCGGGTGGAGTTAAAAAAACGGGTGGTGGAAATGGCTTTCGACCACCCTATTTGGATGCAAGAAATGAACTTCCGCAAAGCGGAAGTTTTGCAAAAGCTTCAAAATGAATTTCCGGAAGTGGGTATTAAAAGTATCAACTTAATTTTGTCCCGAAGCTCGAAGCGGTGACGGTTCGTATTTAACGCAAAAGGAATAAAGACTGACCATGGCGAAAAAAGCGAAGACGAAAGCCTCTCCGAAAAAAGAAAAAGAACCCAAACCGGCCAAAGCTCCTGTCGCCCCTAAGGTGGAATCGGCTCCGGAAAAACCCAAGAAAACCGGCGGCGAATACGGTGTAAGCAATATCATGGTCTTGGAAGGCCTGGAAGCCGTCCGAAAACGTCCCGCCATGTATATCGGCTCTACCTCGGGAACTGGCCTTCACCATTTGGTTTATGAAATTGTCGACAACTCCGTCGACGAAGCCCTGGCCGGCCATTGCGATTCCATTGAAGTTGTTATCCATTCCGATAATTCCATTTCGGTCACGGACAACGGCCGCGGTATCCCCGTCGGCATGCATCCTACCGAGAAAATCTCAACCATTGACGTTGTCATGACCAAACTGCACGCGGGCGGAAAATTCGACCACGATACCTATAAGGTGTCCGGCGGTCTGCACGGCGTGGGCGCTTCTGTGGTGAACGCCTTGTCCGAATGGCTGGAAGTGGAAGTGCGCCGGGAAGGGAAAATCTGGCAACAAATGTATAAGCGGGGCAAGCCCGAGGGGAAGGTCAAGTCCATTGGGGAAGCCAAGAAAACCGGAACGAAAGTCACCTTCCTTCCCGACTCGCAAATTTTCACTGAGACTGTTTTTTCCTTCGACATCCTGGCCAAGCGCTTACGGGAACTGGCCTTTCTCAACAAAGGGATTTACATCAAATTGACCGATGAAAGAGGGAAGGGCAAAGAATGCGTTTACCAGTTCAACGGCGGAATTATCCAATTCGTCAAAGCCTTGAACGAAAGCAAGGAAACCCTCTTCGCGACGCCGCTTTACTTTGAAAAAGAAAAAGACAAAGTCATGGTGGAAGTCGCCATCCAGTACAACGAATCCTACGCCGAAACGGTTTTCTCGTTTGTCAACAATATCAATACCGTGGAAGGTGGCACCCACGTCCAGGGTTTCCGTTCCGCCCTGACCCGTTGCATCAACGATTATGCCAAGAAAAATTCCCTGATTAAGGAATCCGATCCGCCCATTTCCGGCGATGACGTTCGCGAAGGCTTGACGGCGGTTATCTCGGTGAAGGTGCCCGACCCGCAGTTTGAAGGCCAAACCAAAACCAAGCTAGGCAACGGCGAAGTGGAAGGCATTACCCGCCAGGCTTGCAACGACGGACTTGGGACATTTTTTGAGCAGAATCCAACTGTGGCCCGCCGCATCGTGGGTAAGTGTCTCATGGCCGCCAAGGCCAGGGAAGCGGCCCGTAAGGCTCGTGACCTCACAAGACGAAAGGGCGCGTTGGAAATTTCATCCCTGCCCGGAAAACTGGCCGACTGCCAGGAAGAAGACCCGGCGAAGAGCGAAATTTACCTGGTGGAAGGAGATTCGGCCGGCGGCTCGGCCAAGCAGGGAAGAAACCGAAAATTCCAAGCCATCCTGCCCTTGAAGGGTAAGGTCTTAAACGTGGAAAAGGCACGTATCGACAAGATCCTGAACAACGAGGAAATCCGCACCCTCATAACCGCCATGGGCACGGGCATCGGCGAGGACGATTTCAACGTCGCGAAGGCGCGCTATCACCGCATCATCATCATGACGGACGCCGACGTGGACGGTTCGCATATCCGCACGCTGCTCCTTACCTTCTTCTACCGTCAAATGAAGCCCCTGTTGGAAAACGGTTATATTTATATCGCCCAACCTCCCCTCTACAAGGTGAAGCGGGGCAAAAAAGAAATGTACCTTCAGGCTGAGGCCGACATGACTCGCTTCCTTCTTCAAGAGGGAATGGAAGGCGTCCGCTTGTACCGGTTGAAAGGCAAGGCCCGTACCGAATTCCCCCAGGAAAAGCTAAAAGACCTGGTTTCGGACCTGATCCGCATGGAATCGATCGCCGGAACGCTTCAAAAGGCGGGGTTGAACCTGGCCGAATTCCTCGAGGCCCTGACGGGCAAGAAAAAGAAACCCCTTTATGAAATCGAAAGTCCCCTGGGCGTCGATCATGCTTATACGGAAAGTGAAAAAGACGACAAAGTTGAGAAGGTGAAGCAAAAACTCAAAGACATGAAAAAAGCCGCTGACAAGGGCAAATCCGCGGAAGAGGGAATGGATTTTATTTACGACACCAGCCGTGACGTCAAGGACATGGTCAAGGTCAAGGCCATCAAGGATATGGCCGAGGTAAAGCAGCTTGAGGAAATCGTCAAGCGCATGGCCACCCGCGGGGTTGAGGTGGGTGAACTTTATCCGGCTGAAAAAGAGGACAAGTCCGACGCCAAGGTGAAAGAAATAAAACCTCAATATGTCGTTGTTCACGGCAGTCATGATTATTTCCTGGAATCCATGTACGAGGTGGTCGAGAAGGTGAAGGACTTCGGCAAGGAAGGGCTTTCCATCCAGCGCTACAAAGGGTTGGGAGAAATGAACCCGGAACAGTTGTGGGAAACCACCATGGATCCCGAAAAGCGCACGTTGCTACAAGTTAAGTTAGAAGACACGGTGGAAGCGGACAAAACCTTCGACGTTCTGATGGGCGACCAGGTGGAGCCGAGACGTAATTTCATCCAGACCTACGCTAAACAGGTGAGGAACCTCGACATCTAATGGAAATTATGAATTTTGAATTAATGAAATTTTTTAATCTTTGATTAAAAAATGCTCTAGAACTCATAATTTAAAACTCAAAATTGATTTAAAGGAATGACATGGCCAGGTTGAAAAAGAAAAAAGAAAGCGCCCCAAAGGAACCCCAGGACAACGGGAACGACCAGATCCCGCCGGGTAAGAATCCGCCTCCCGCCACGGGCGGCGATAGCGGCGACCCAAATCGGGGAAATATCGTCTCGACGGATATCGAAAACGAGATGAAGGATTCCTACCTCGATTACGCCATGAGCGTCATCGTGGGCCGCGCGCTTCCGGACGTTCGTGACGGTCTCAAGCCCGTCCATCGCCGTATTTTCATGGGAATGCACGACCTAAGTTTGACCTCCAAGAAGCCTTATCGTAAATCGGCCAAGGTCACGGGTGACGTCACGGGTAATTACCATCCCCACGGCACCGCCTCGGTCTACGACACCATCGTCCGTTTGGCGCAGGATTTTTCCATGCGCTACGTGCTGGTCGACGGTCAGGGTAACTTCGGTTCCATCGACGGGGATCCACCTGCCGCCGAACGTTACACGGAAGTACGCATGTCGCCCCTCGCCGAAGAGCTCCTGAAGGATATCGACAAGAACACCGTCGATTTCGTTCCCAACTATGACAACACGCGCGAAGAACCGCTGGTCTTGCCTTGCGCTTTCCCCAATTTCCTCGTCAACGGTTCCACGGGTATCGCCGTGGGTATGGCCACCAACGTTCCGCCCCACAACCTGGGGGAAGTGATCGACGGATTAAACCATCTCATTGACCACCCCGAAGCCACCGTTAAGGACCTCATCAAATTCATCCAAGGGCCGGACTTTCCGACGGGTGGGTTCATTTTAGGTCGAGAGGGAATCCACGAGGCTTACACCACGGGGCGGGGAAGCGTGCGCATGCAGGCGAAAGCCGGCGTGGAAGTCGACAAGAAAGACCGCGAACGCATCATCATTTCCGAGCTTCCCTATCAGGTGAACAAGGCCCAACTCATCGAGAAAATCGCCGAGCTGGTGCGCGACAAGAAGATGGAAGGCATCACCGACCTCCGTGACGAGTCCGACCGTGACGGCATGCGCGTTGTCATTGAAGTTTCCAAGAACATGAACGCCCAGGTTGTTTTGAACAACCTTTTGACTCAAACCTCCTTACGCACTTCCTTCGGCATCATCATGCTGGCGCTCGTCAACGGCCAGCCACGCGTGCTGAACCTCAAGGGCCTTCTCTATCATTACCTGGAGCACCGCAAAGAAGTGGTCATCCGCCGCACCAAGTTCGACTTGGACAAGGCCGAAAAGCGCGCCCATATCTTGGAGGGCTTAAGAATTGCCGTGGACAACCTGGACAAGGTCATCAAGACCATCCGCGCTTCCAAATCCACGGACGAGGCCAAAACCGCCCTCATCGAAAATTTCGACCTCTCGGCCATCCAAGCCCAGGCCATCCTGGAAATGCAATTACGCCAATTGACCGGCTTGGAAATCAAGAAGATCGAGGAAGAGTACAAGGAAATCATCAAGACCATCGAAGTCTTGAAAGGCATTCTGGGATCGGAAAAGAAACTCTGGCAGGTCATCAAGGATGAGCTGGCCGAGATCAAAACCAAGTACGCCGATCCGCGCCGCTCGCAGATCATCGGCAAGGCGGAAGACCTCAAGGTTGAGGACTTGATTGAGGACGAACAAGGCGTCATCACCCTTTCCCACGGGGGTTACATCAAGCGCATGCCGGTGGACACTTATCACAAGCAGCGCCGGGGCGGCAAGGGTGTGGCCGGCGCCACCGTCCGGGAAGAGGACTTCATCGAGCGCATGTACACGGCCTCGACCCACGACTTCCTTCTCATCTTCACCAGTTTCGGCAAGGTTCATTGGCTGAAGGTTTACGAAATCCCCGAAGCCTCCCGTTACGCCAAGGGTACGGCCCTGGCCAACGTGTTGAAGCTGGGTGAAAATGAAAAAATCTCAGCCGTTCTTCCCGTGAAAGAATTCACGGAAAAATACAGCATCCTCATGGCCACTGAGCAAGGCCTCATCAAAAATACCCTGCTCTCGGCTTTCGACAAGCCAAGGGCCGGCGGCATCATCGCCATCACGCTTTCCAAGGGTGACGGCCTGGTTTCCGCCTGGATCACAGACGGCAAGCAGGACATCCTGATCGCCACCAAGCAGGGCAAGAGCATCCGCTTCGCGGAAAAACAAGTGAGGGAAGTGGGCCGTGCGGGCAAGGGCGTGCGCGGTATCCGCCTTGGCAAGAATGACATGGTGATCGGGATGGAAGTGGTCAAGGAAGGCAAATCACTCCTGACGGCCACGACCAAGGGCTACGGCAAGCGTACCCTCTTGAAAGCCTACCGCCGGCAGGGCAGGGGCGGAAAGGGCATCCTGAACATCAAAACGACCGCTAAAAACGGCCTCGCCATCAGCATCACGGCGGTGGGGGATGAGGACGAGATCATCGCTATGACGGCTGAGGGTAAAGTCATTCGCCAGCGGGTAAAGGAAATAAAGACCACGGGACGTTTGGCGCAAGGGGTGCGTTTGATTAAAATGGGCGATGACGACCATTTGGTTTCCGTCGTAAACGTGCCCAAAGACGAGGAAGTCGAAGTTAAAAAATAATTATGAATTTTGAATTAATGAGATTTTTTAATTTTTTGATTAAAAAATCTTTCACAATTTAGAATTTGAAACCCAAAACTTAAAATTTTTTTTGTTGTTCAAGACGTTGTCTAAAGGACTGTAAGTGAAAAGCAAGTATTACCAAGCCCTCTTTTTCATCGGTATCCTGCCTGTCCTGGGCCTGACGGGCGTTTATTTTTGGATTCTTTTCAACCAGGCTCCGGCGCCCAAATCCCCCGCCATTAACACGGCCGCGGTCCAGGCCGCCCTTCCTCTCCTAAAAACGGAAGTGGATACCATGGCTAACTCCATGGCCGCCGCCATTGATAAAATTAACGCCGAAATCCCGAATCTTACCGCTCAAAACAGCGACGCCCAACTAGATACCTTTATTAAAACCCATCAGGGGATATCCGGGATCGTGGTGCTATCGCCAACGGGAAAGGTGGAAAGAACCGTTCCGGCTTCTCCGTCTCTTATCACGGACCCCTCTTATGGGGCTAGTGAGGAATTCCAAAAAACGGTCGAAAAGTTAAAGAGCAACGGCGGAAAGCCCCATCTTTTTTACACTTTGAAATTGGGTTACCCGGCTTTCGTCTTTGCCGTTTCCACCAACACACCTTCCATTGTTGAAGCCATCATCAGCCTCGCGGATTTTTTCCGTCATATGGACCCGAAGGGCGGCGATATATTCCTTTTGGAAGCGGGGTCGGGGAATATTTTCTACGACACGAATCCGGCGAAAGTAGGGACCAACTTCAATCCCAACCAAGAAGGCTGGCTTGCTGTCGCCCAGGACGACTTGGCCAACAAGAGAAGCAGCTCCAAGTTCAATCCCGACCAGGTTTCCGGTGTTTGGGCGCCGGTATTCGCTAAGTTTGGAATCGTCCATACATTCCCATCCTCCATCCTTCAGCCGTCATCGCCGGCCTCCTCCTCCAAATCAACCGCCCCTTCCCTGGAAAACCTGCCACAATTTTTCCAGACTCCCACGGGCACGATCATCATAATTGCGTTTTTTGGGACTCTCGGATGGGTTTGTATCGTTGGGATTATTTTCTTCGGGCTTATTTTGAGCCCCCTCCGCAAAGCCAGCGGCGCGATTTTGAACGCCGCCAACGACAAGGGCCCCTTAACCGCGGATACGGTTCGCCGTTTCGGCAAGGATGAGGTGGGCCAAGTGGTCCAGGCCGCCGCCATGCTGATGGATAAACTCGAGAAGGAAAAACAAGCTGCCAACCAGGAAAAAGAGGAAGCCCTCAGGCGCGGAGCCGCCCAAGTGGACGCCAAAACTAAGGAAGCGGCCGGCCAGGTCGCCGCCGCCCAACAACAAGCCCAGGCCACCCGCAACGAGCTAAATGAAAAGAACCAGCTATTGAACGACAAGCTTAAGGAAATGGACGCCCTCAAAAGCATGTCGGAAGGCCTTCGAAACCAAACCGAACAGGCCAAGGGGGAAATCGGTAAATTAAAAGCGCAGATTACCTCCACGGACCAATCCAAAGCGGAAACCGAATTGAAGTTCAAGGAAGCCCAGTTAAAAGCGGAAGCCCAGTTGAAGGCAATGGAGGCCAAGCTTTTAGAGGCCGTCGGAGCTTCCTCAGCCATCAAAGTCTCACAGGTAAGGGCCGCGGCCATTCGAACCATGTCGGAAGAACTCAAGACCACTTTGGGCATCATCAAGGGTTATGTTTCCTCGGCCTTGGGAGCCTCCCAGGGCGGCATCAACGAGAAACAACAGGAATTCCTGGGAATGGTCATTAACCGTTCCGCCCGCTTGGAAAAATTCATCAACGACCTGGTGGATATCTACCAGGTGGAAATCGAGCAGGAGAGCTCCGTTCCGGAAGAGGTAAATCTCGCTTCTGAAATCGAGGGGCTTGCCTTCAACTTCCAGGCCCAAGCCGAGGTGAAGAACATCAAGATTAAGGTGGAGGTCAAGGGCACCCTCCCCAAGGTTCCCATTGTCCGCAGGCGTTTCAACCAGTTGTGGAACATCCTTTACTTGCAAATCATCAAAGACGCCCCCAGGGCTTCCTCTATTACCATTCTCGTTGAGCCTTTGGGCAGTCTGGTGAAGGTGACGGTGAATGACCCCGGTTTGATGGTCACTCCGGAAAGCCTCCCCAAATTGTTTGACGAGTTCTACGATCCTAAACATCCCGGCTCGCCCCAGTTGGCGGGCACGGGGCTCAAGTTCGCCCTGATAAAAACCATCCTGGCTTCCCACGGCGGGGGAGCGGTGGCCGAAAAAGCGGACCCGGGCACTAAACTTATCCTGACTTTCCCAACGAAATGGAACAAGCCGGGCGATATGCCTGCCCCCATGGTGGGGGCTTCACCCTCGGTGACGGCCCCGGGTCTCAAAGCGGGTGTAACACCCACCTTGGGAGCAGTAGCGCCCAAGGCCGCCGTTCCCGGTATGGCGCCAGGAATGGGATTACCCAAACCTCCTCCTCCCGGGATGGGAGCACCCGGCTTACCAAGGCCAGGGGTTCCTGGAATGGCGCCGCCTGGGTTACCCAGGCCAGCTGGTATGCCCGGGACCCCCTCTATGGGGGTCCCTCCCGCGATGGGAACGCCTGGATTGCCGAAGCCTGCCGTTCCGACGATGCCCGGTGTCCCCGTGGGTTCACCCGGCCTGCCTAAACCCCCGGCCCCTGCTGGAACTGGAATGTTGGATGCGCTCATTTCCGGCAAACCACCGTCTCCCGCGCCAAGTGCGGCTCCATCGGCCGGAGCTCCTTCAGGTATGCCCGGAACCCCCTCTTTGGGGGTCCCACCCAGGCCAGCTATGCCCGGGACCCCTTTATCGGGGGGCATGCCGGCACCCGCTTCCGCACCTAAACCCCCTGCTCCCGGTGGTGGCCTATTGGATGCCTTGATCGACAAAAAACCAGTAGCCCCTCCCGCTGGAATGCCCTCGATGCCGCCAAGGCCAGCCGTGCCACCTCCCGCTGGGATGGGTGCGCCCGGAACCCCCTCAATGGGGGGTTTGCCAGCGGCTCCAAGACCACCCGTACCGGGAGTTCCACCCAGTGGACCGCCTCCTATGGCCCCAAGGCCTACCATGCCCGGAGCTCCAGCCGCCGCCCCTGGAATGGCTGCTCCACCCAGACCAGCTATGCCTCTGACTCCGGGTGCGCCCTCAGGGGCGCCTGGTATGCCGCCTAAAGTAGTTCCAACCGGGTTGAAACCTGCCCCCGCCCCGGGAGTTTTGGATTTAGACAGCGCCGATGGAATGAAGACGGAAGTGAAGCCTCCCGTGCCAAGACCCCCTATGCCCGGTGCGCCACCGGCCGGAGCTCCCAAGCCTCCCGCCCCCGGTGTGCCTCCCGGTGGATTAAACGCCGCTCCTCAGCCTCCCAAGAAGGACGAAGGGGAATTGATCGAATAGGTTTCGGATAAACTATATTCACTACTCAAAAAGCCCTGATTTTTTCGGGGCTTTTTTGTTTTTAGACAAGTTATTGGAAGACGGTCTAGAATTGGACTCAAAGCGAATTGACGGCCGATTCGAGTCCAACCCGGGGAGCTATTAATGATCGATTTTGCGAACCCAGGGTGAAGGTGGACATTTCAAAAACAAGTTAAAAGTAGGAATCTCATGAAACCGATCTACCGTTCAAATCTTTGGCCTAATCGGATTTTGTCATTCGTTTTTGTTTCATTTCCTTTCATGATTTTTCTCTTACTTGCTGCCTTGTTATGCGGATATTTGGCTTGGGGAACGCTTCAATTTCAGAAGATCGGTCGCCCGGTCACGGGAGTGGTGACTCGTTGGGTCCATCATTCCTCAGTACGTGGCGGCTATGAGGTTGTTGAGGTTCGTTATCAAACGCCTGATGGTAAAGTCCGGACGCAGGAAAGTGCCAACCATTCGCTGTTTAATTTTAACTCGCCGAAGGTTGGGGAGAGGGTCGATTTGCTTTATAACCCAAATGATCCAACGGTGTTCAGGCTCGCTCAGTCTTCACAGATGTGGTCGGGACCCATCTTCTGTTTTGTAATTACCATTTTTGTTTCCCTAGGGTTTGCCATTAGGATCTTATATAGCTGAACAAAGCAGTCAGGCTAACCCTTGAGCTCAAACTAGCCTTACAATTAACCCCGGAAGCCCAGAGCTCTAAACTTGTCCACTACGGGGAGGCGTCACTGAGAATGTCCAAAATTGTCATTGCGAATTACGATCCTTGCTGGCCCGATATGTTCGAAGAGGAAAAGGAACGTTTACTCAATTGCGTCGGCCAATGGGTTCTGAAAATCGAGCACATAGGCAGTACTGCGGTGGCCGGTCTTGCCGCGAAGCCGATTATAGACATCATGATTTGTGTTCAGGCCCTTAAGACCGCCGATACCTATTGCCTCGGGCCAATCAACGGTTTGGGTTATGAGTACGTCAAAAAATATGAGAAGGAAATGCCCTGTCGCCGCTATTTTCTTAAGAACAGCGCCGGGAATAGCCTCGAACACCATATTCACCTGGTCGAAAAAGGAAGTGAGTTCTGGAAACGTCATCTCGCTTTCCGTGATTATCTACGTATGAACAGGGAAGCGGTGAATGAATATGAAAAACTTAAACGAACGCTCGCGCCCCAATTCACTGATGGCAACGAATACGCCGCGGCTAAAACTGATTTTATAAAAGGCATTGAAGCTAAGGCTTTCGAAATGGGGAGGCGGAATGTTCTGTAGGCGATGCAAGATCAAAATGAGGGAAATGCCCCATTCGGCCCATAAAAAGAGGAAGTTCGTTTGCTCTAAGTGCGGAGGAGCCCGCATGATGGGTGGGAAAGAAAAGGCTGGCGACCGCCGTCGCAAGGAACGATCAAGCCAATGGCAGTAGTCGGAAGAAAGAAGAAAAAAGTGAAGATTAAAAATATAAACGGTATCGACGATAAGGGCTGCAAGTGCGAAACCTGGCTTGATCATTGGGATCGATTCAGCGACCAAGCCCCCACCTACTGCCCTGTTCAGGACTGCATGAATCACATCGAAATAGGCGCGCGTGTTCAAAAGGACAGTCTGACCGACGTTGGTTGGTACATTGTTCCACTATGCCAAAAGCACAACGCGTTGACGGGGGAGTCCCTCCTGGTGAACGATAACGTGAAAATGGTATCCGCCAAGGTGAGCGAAACCTGCGGCTAGTTCGAGACTGTAACCTCTGAAAACTGTGTTGTAGGGGCGCGATTTATCGCGCCAGTGAATAAAACCTATGAAATCAAAGACCGGGCGGGATGAATCCCGCCCCTACAACAACAAAGAAGAGACCGATCAGTGAGTTTTTTAAAGGTTGCAGACTGTTTTAAGGCTTCTTCACGCCCGGCAGGGAACCATTGGGATTGTCCCTGGGTTCAGGGGTGGGGGTCCCCTCAAAGGGCGTCGGGGACGTCATCCGTTTCTTTGAAGAACCATTTTTGATAATGGACTCCGTTGGGGTTGGACTGGCGATAGGGGTAGAAACTGGCGTGACAGTAACATCGGGCGCTTTCCAGGTAAATGAATCGTCCGCATAACTTAAATCCACGTTCTTCGATAATTTCGTCAAGTAATTGTAAAAACTCTTGGCGGCTTTGGGTTGCATGGGTTGGGCCGCGAATTGAACCTGGTAGTTGTTCACGTTCAAGGGGACGATCTTTCCACCCCCCCACCGATTCTTCTCATCGAAGCTTAAATATAGAATGCCGCTGTCCTTGATAGGGGTCAGGGTTCCAAAACAAAAATTGCCGATAGCGTAGGCGATGGGCTTTCCCTGGTAAACCTCCAGCCCCTGCCAAATATGGGGGTGGTGACCCACCACGGCGTCGGCGCCGGCCTCAATGGCCATATGGGCCAATTGGGGTTGGTAATAACGAAGCGTGGTTTTCTTTTCCTGGCCCCAGTGACAGCAAACAATGACTAGGTTGGCCCCTTTGTCCCGGGCGGCTTTAATATCCTCCCTCATCTCATCGGCGTAGGCGGGGGCGCATCCGGGCCTTTTGTCCGTGGCCCAGTACTTCGCGGGGATGGTGTTGGAATAGGCTAGGACGGCCACTTTGCGGCCTTTCAGATCGAACCAGGCGGGTTGCCGGGCTTCGGCGTTGTTCATCCCAGCCCCAGTATGTTGGAGCTTTTGGCTCTCCAAAGCCGCGATCGTGGACTGAAGGGCCATGGGGCCATAATCCATTGTGTGATTATTGGCCAGGGTAAGCAATTTGTAGCCCGCGTGAGCGAGGCCAAGGGCGCAGGAAGGGGCCACTAAGAAGGTATATTTTTTGCCTTTAACCTTTTTTCCCTTCAGCCCCAAAGGCCCTTCCAAGTTGCCCATGGCGATGTCCGCCTGTTTCAAAAGGGGAGCGGTATATGTAAAGAAAGAATCGGGACCTTCGGTTTTAAGTTTGTAAGCTGCCGAGTCGGCCATCATAATGTCTCCCGTGAAGGCCAAAGTGATGGTCTTGTCCGAAGAGGGAGCGATGACGGCGGTTGGAGTAGGGGGTGGTGCCTCTCCAGTAGTTTGGGTTACTTTCTTGACTCCGGCGCAACCCACCGCGAAGAAGATGGCCATCAATAAGATCGAGGATTTAATGATCACCCTCACCCCGGCCCTCTCCCGTCGAGGGAGAGGGGGGTATGTTTGCGGGTTTTTCTTGTTAACCCTCGCCCCTTGCGGGAGAGGGTAGGGTGAGGGGTGAAGGGAATTCCTATTTGAAAACATGGACGGTATTTTACAGAAAATCCGGGCTTTGCGGAGCGTGATTTGAACTATCCCCACATCAGCAAGACCAAAATGATCATTCTCCTGGTGATCGTGGGCTTCATGATTCTGGGATTGGTCACACTGGGTTTTAGCGACGGGCGCCAGCTTTTGGAGGTCGTCCACCATCTGAATAAGCTTTCCGTGGTTTTCGCTTTTGCCTGCATGTGTGGCGCCTACCTGGCCTTGGGCTACTCCTTCAGCACTATCTTCAAGATGGCGAATTATCACATCCCCTTCGGGCGGCTTTTCGTCATTACCTTCATCTCGCAGACCTTTAATTACATCGTTTCCACCGGCGGGATGTCTACCATGGCGGTGCGGTCCTTCCTTTTAAAACACGAAAAAGTGCCATATTCGGCGAGTATTCCATTGTCCTTCGCTCAAAACATGATTTTCAATCTAGTGCTTTCCTTCGTTGGTCTAGGCGGGGTGATTTACCTGAGAAACCACCAAGAACTGATCGGCCCCTCCAAACAAATTTTCGTGCTTTTGTCCATGCTGGGCCTGATCGGGGTTGTGACGGTGATGGTTCTAGTTTTTTTCAATCGGGCTTTCCGCCGTTGGTTCCTCCGGTACGTGATGGGCGCCGTTCATTGGGCCACCCATAAGATCACCAAGAAGAAGGTCAATCTTCGAGAAGCCAAAAAAATCCACGAGGAAATAGAGGTATCCATCAAGTTCCTTCACCAAGGGTGGGCGAGGCTCCTGTTGGTTCTTTTTTGGGTCTCCATGGACTGGTTCATGACGGCCATAACGTTTTTCTTCTGCTTCCGCGCGGCGGGGGTGCATCTTTCCCTGGGCTTGCTCCTAGTGGGCATCACGGTCGAGTTCCTGACCTCCACGATCAACGTGGTCCCGGCGGGGCTGGGCGTCACCGAAGGTTCGGTGGTGGGCGTCTTAAAACTCCTGGGGGTTCCCACTAGCCAGTCCCTGGTTGCCGTCCTCCTGTTCCGGGTCATCTTTTTCCTGATACCCCTGGCTATCGCCACCGTCATGTACCTGGACACCATGCGGACTCTTTGGAAATCCCAAGTCTTGCATAAGAAAGCCTCCCTGAAAGACCTGCCTGCCGACCTTTCCTAGCTAGCCCTAACGTCAAAACCAAGTCTAAAACTGTAAAGGCCCCATTTTATGGAGTAAATCGGGCTATTTTTACTTGACATGAAGTGACTAATATAATATGATCTGTTTACAAAAGATAATATAAACGAGCTAGTGAAGTCGTTTTGGAAAAGGAGACAGTCATGGAAAAGTTACCATTCGCCACTGAAGAGAAGTCGGTGGGAACCTACTTAAAAGAAATCGCCCGGGTGCCGCTTTTGACCCGCGAGGAAGAAAAGGAAATCAGCAAGGCCGCCCAAAAGGGCGATGAGAAGGCCTTGAACCATATGATCGAAGCCAACCTGCGCTTTGTGGTCTCGGTGGCTAAGGGCTACCGCAACCGTGGGCTTTCCTTCCTGGATTTGATCAACGAGGGCAACCTGGGGCTAATGAAGGCCGCCCGGACCTTTGACCCCGAGAGGGGCGTGCGGTTCGTGTCTTACGCCGTTTGGTGGATCCGCCAGTCCATATTGGCTGCCATTTTGGATAAGGCGGATATTGTCCGGATTCCCCAGAGCCAAACCAAGAAAATCCGCAAAATCAACAAGAAGGTCGAGGCCATGAAGCTTAAGGCCGGCGGCCCGGTGAGCGATTCGGAAGTCATGAAGAAGGTCGATATCAACCGGGAGACCTTGAACGAGGTCCAGCAATTCGCCCATGGTTACTTAAGCCTGGATACCACGCATGTGGGGGACAGCGAAAAGCCGATCGTCGACTTTTTGAGCAACCCCAAGGAAGTGGATAACCTGGAAAAGAAACTCATGGACCTGGACCTGACGGTGAAAATCCAGGAAGCGTTAAAGACTCTCGACCAAAGGGACGGAAAGATTTTGACCTGGCGCTATGGCCTGGACGGCCAGGAGAGCCAGACCTTGGACGAGATAGGAAAGCGCTTGAACATTTCCAAGGAGCGGGTGCGCCAGATCGAGGAACGCGCGATGAAGAAAATCCGCGCCTCCAAGGATGTGGAGCTGCTCCGGGATTACGTGGCGTAATAAATAATAACGGCGGGCCGCTCAACCAGCTAATCCGGTGGTTGACGGTCCAAAACCGTCGAATCAGGAAAAAATGGAAGTCTCACCCCATCATCCAGCTTATACCATCAGTGTCGTGGCCCAGCTTTTAGGGCTTCATGAGCAGACGATCCGCCAATACGAACGGCTGGGCCTGATATTTCCATGCCGCACCCTCCGCAAGACCCGCATGTACTCGCAAGTGGATATTGAACGGCTCGAATGCATTAACTACCTCGTCAAAACCTGCGGAGTCAATTTATCAGGAGTCAAGATCGTCATCACCCTATCCACCCAGCATCCGGAGATCGACGAGCTTTTGAAAAGCAGGAACATTACCCAGCGTCCTATTCCTGGGAATGAGAAACAATAATTTTTGGAGGAAAAGAACAATGACACTCAAGGCCAAATCTAGACCTGTGTTAGGACGACTCATTCGATTTTTCGCGGCGGCGCTTATAACATTGTCAGGCATTCTTCCCATGGTGGTCTCGGCCGCGACGCTTAATCTGGGCAAGGAAGAGCCTCCCGTGAAATTGCCTGTCGACAGCCCAGCCTTGGCCATTCAAAAGGCCTTCAGCGACGTGGCTGCCACAGTGGGCCCGGCGGTGGTAAACATCAGCTCCGAATGGACGGAAAGTATCCAGGGACCCAACAACTTCGGAGACATGGACCAATTCTTCAATTACTTCTTCTATGGTCCCCGCGGTATGCAGCGGATGCCGCAACAGCCTCTCAAGCAAAAACAACACAGCTTGGGATCGGGCTTCTTGATCACTTCCGACGGCTATATCCTCACCAACGCCCACGTTATCGGCAAAGCGGAAAAAATTACGGTTACCTTCGGCGACGGAACCACTTACCCGGCCAAGATTGTCGGCAAGGACGAGAAGATCGACATCGGTGTCGTCAAGATTACCGATGGGGTCAAGAAATTCCCTCATGTGGTTTTGGGTGATTCGGACGCTTTAAAAGTAGGGGAATGGGCCATTGCTATTGGTAATCCCTTCGCATTGGACCACACGGTCACCACTGGCGTCATTTCGGCCAAGGGCCGCAGTGTTGAGGTGAGCCAAGGCAGTGGAATGCAAAGCTACATTCAAACCGACGCTTCCATTAACCCCGGCAACTCAGGCGGCCCTCTTTGTAATGTCCAGGGGGAAGTCATCGGCATTAACAGCGCCATTTACAGCCAATCGGGTGGATCAGTCGGAATTGGTTTCGCCATCCCCGCAAATATCGCGCGCAAAGCAGCGGAAGACCTGGTGAATGAGGGAAAAGTTATCCGGGCCGGCCTGGGGGCTATGGTTCAGTCCTTGAGCCCCAAGATGGCCAAGAGCTTCGGACTTGCCTCGACGGAAGGGGCCTTGCTTTCCAATATCAACCCGGGAAGCGCCGCGGAAAAGGCGGGCTTGAAGCCCGGGGATATTGTCCTGGCGATCAATGGGGAAAAGCTGGCTAACTCGGCGGACCTGGTAGCGAAACTTTACACCTATAAGCCTGGCTCGACCATTCAACTAAACATTTTAAGGAACGGAACGCAAAGCGAGATTCCTGTGACTCTCCAGGCGCTCAGTGAAAAGACACTGGGGTTAAACCCTAAATCACCCGATACGGAAAATGAGCCTGAAACGGTTACTCCTAACGAAAACCTGGGATTTACCTTCCAAGACCAGACCCCGGATATTTTGAACCAGCTTCCGCCAGGCGCTCCCAAGGGGCCGGTGGTTACCAACGTTGAGCAACAAAGTCCCGCCCAGGCGGGGGGATTGATGCCCGGGGACATTGTTTTGAAGGTGGGGAACTCGGCGATTTACTCGGCCAATCAATTGGCCACGGTTTTGAAAAAAAGCGATTTGAAAAACGGGGTGCGACTTTTTCTGTGGCGTAACAATGTGACGGTTTATGCTTTCCTGCAGACGGGTGATGAATAAAGGCAATTATCAATTTTGAATGTTGAATTTTAAAATAAGGAAAAAGCCCGGCCAAAAAGCCGGGCTTTGTTGTTTTAATCACTCCCTAAAATAAAGATCAATCAGAACCCGTAAAATCCCTTTAAAACATAGTGAAAACACCCTTCAGGAGAAGGTGAAATGAGCCGTTAGAAGAGGGGATATAAGAAGGTGGCTCACGGCCGACGGTGGATTTCTTACCCATGCGAACCTCAAAACTTAGCGGCTTCAATGCCCAACTTCTCCGAAGGGTTCTCTCTCTTTTCACGGCCTTCTTCCTGGGAACCCTGGTTCTTTTACCCTCTTCGGCCCAAGCCCAATATGGCGCTTCCGGCGCCCCCTATACCCAAACTGGAAACCTGGACAACTGTACTTCCTCAAGCGTTTCCCTCAACACCATGGCCATCAACCAGTTTTACCTCTATTCCGCTTCCGGTGTGTCGGTGCTTTACGCGGAGGGGGTCAATCCGGCCGGGACGAATACGATTGTCATGCAAAGCACCCCGCCGGCCGGCGCCACCATTCAGGCGGCTTATCTGGACGTGGTGGAATGGTGGAACGGTTATGCTTGCAGTAACGCCCCCATATCCTTCGGCGGCAGTTTGACCGGTTCTGGCGTGGA
Source organism: candidate division FCPU426 bacterium (assembly GCA_003152075.1). Taxonomy (GTDB): domain Bacteria; phylum Oederibacteriota; class Muellerivitia; order Muellerivitales; family Muellerivitaceae; genus PALSA-1180. The sequence goes on along the minus strand of PLZG01000098.1, from coordinate 33,191 downwards.
GTCGGGCCAGGGCAATTTCGAGAATGTTTGGCTGGACCCGCGCCTGGTGATTGACGCTCAAAGCGGGCAGAGTCAATTTTTTTGTAACGTGCGCTACGACGTGACGAGCCAAGTTTCGCCCGGGGTCTCGAGTTATAGCACGAACGCCTTAAACGGGGGGGTCTTAGCCGGGTTAGTGATCGTCTATACGGTTCCTTCCCCCAGCACCTGCGGAGCGGTGGCATTGGGTGATGGGCTTTTCGCCTGGGGTGGATCGACAGTTGGTGGCCCTATCCTGGATTATGGTGTCACCCCCTGGAACTCGACCCTGGATTGGAGCTGCCAGCACAGCGCCGTCTGCGCGGCCAACCGGTTCTCGCGGTGGGGGGGTATCAGCGCACCGAACCTCCCGGTCAGCATTTCCGACCAATTTTTCGGCACCACCTCCCCGGGCATTGCCCAACCACCCATTCAGGAATTTGGTATGGGAACCATATTCCACGGCATTACCTCCTTCGATACATTCTTGGATAGTTACAACAACGTCCCGCTTTCAAACCCTTCAGGAAAAATCACCTGGGCCTTAGGTAATCCCGTGAGTAGCGGGAGTAAGAATTTTTATTGGGTTAACTTATTAGCGGCTTCCTGTAATTCCATTTGCGCCACCGCGACCCCCACCTCAACACCGACCGTTACCAACACCGGTACCTCCACCTTCACTCCCACCATCACCTTTACCCCCACGATTACTTCCACCCCAACCTCTTCATTCACTTTTACTAATTCCTTTACTCCCACCAATAGCCGAACCGCCACATCTTCACCCACTCTTACGATTACTTCCACTCCTTCCAATAGCCCCAGTTCCACCCCAACCATTACACCCACCAAAACACCGACTCTTACCCCGTCGAACAGTCCCACCGTCACCTCAACCAATAGTCCTACTTCAACCGCCAGCAATACACCCACCCTAACTCTCAGCAATACCAACACTTTCACACAAACATTAACGCCAACGGATTCGATGACGCCTACCGCGACCCTCACCACTACGCCTTCGTCTACACCAACCTCTACCCCTACTTCCACGCTCACAGCCACTAATACCCTGACCGTTACCAACTCATTTACTCCGACCTTTACCCTCTCGCCAACGATTACATTCACGCCCACTTTGTCTTACACCCCAACCTGGACCGGGACTCCGACCTTTACCCCTTCCAATACCTCTACTTACACCTTTTCTTTTACCCCCACGATCACCTTTACCCCTACTCTTACGCCGACCTTTACCTTTTCAAACACTTTCACCAATACCTACACCAACACTTCAACTTTCACCGCGACCATTACGCCCACCCCTACCGTGACCCGAACCTCAACCTACACACCTGTCCCAACCGCAACCTTTCCGCCCGATTGTGATGAGTTCTATATTTCCCGGAACTCTTTCCGACCCAGCCAGGAATCGGTTTCCATTCACGTGGCCTATTGCAATAACCGGGGCCAATTCAATTTAAGGGTTTATAACTCTGCCGGGGAACACATCAAGACTTTGGACGAGAGAATGTTGAATGGTTCTTTCCAGACGGATTATTCCTGGGATGGGACCAACAAGTACGGGGATTCCTGTTCCAGTGGGGTTTACATTTTTTACCTAGTGGAACCATTTCAGAAAAGAATCAAAAGAGTGTTATTGGTTAGGTGAAAAAATCAGCTTGGTTGAACCGGATTCAAAATGCCTTTGAATGTCATTCGAATAAGTCTTTCCTAAACTTCCAGCATTAAGCCTTAACCATTCCAAGGCGGATTCTTTCCCCAAAGACGGTTGGTTTGAACATAAAAGCTCCTGCTGAAGCCCCCTTAATTCCTCGCGGGTCAAAATGACATCTTTCAAAAAGGGTTCGATGAGTTTAAGGCCAACTAACGAAAACCAATTGGGAGTGTTCAACAGCAAAGGCCCCACCCCACAAGATTTAGACAACCAGATCAGGTAGTCACGAAAGGATAAGGTGTCCGGCCCCGCGGCATCCACTTTCATGTTGTCTTTGCTTTCGGCGGTATCGGCAATGATGCGAGCCGTATCGGTTAAGGTAACTGGCCGCAACGAATAATGGCCGCCTTGGGGAAGTGGAAAAAAAGGGAAGTGTCGAAGGAACCAGACGATGTTATTGGTCAAAATATCGTTAGGGCCGACGATCAAAGTGGGACAAACAATCGCGTAAGAAATGCCACAACCCTTAACGGCTTTTTCCAACTCGAATTTCCCTCGATAATAGCCAAGGTTTTGCCCTTTCTCGGCGTTACTGACACTTACGTGGACTAGGCGTGGAATTTTTGCTTCGGCAACGGCCTTAATAAGCAGGTGTGTATTCTCAATCGCAGTTTGAAAATTGGTATTCTTCCATGGGAGACGAACCCAATAGGTATTGATAAAAACATCGGCCACTTTGAGCTCCTGCTTTAGATATTCAATATCGAATTTCAGAGGACTTGAAGAAATATTGGTGACTTCCGGCGGACGGCTTCGGTTGGTCAGGGTATGAACAGTCCAACCACGATTCAACATCTCGCGGGCAACGGTGGCTCCCGTGTAACTAAAGGCTCCAGTAATAACAGCACGTTTAGTCATTGAGGATTCTCGTATCCAGTATTTCCACAAGCTTAGGTTACTACCGCAGCCGATCAGAGCACAGTTCATCCTCCACTTCTTGTGCAGTTTCTGAGGTAACAAGCATAAAAACCCCTTATTTTAGATTTCCCGGCTTGGAATAGGGATTGTGTTGAAATAAAATGAGGGGAACCCAAAACACAAATGTATTAAACTGGAGTGATACCTTCCCGAAGGGATTCTAGGTGAACGCACTAAAAACGATTTTAATCGTTGATCAAGCCACCGATTCTCGAAGCTTGCTTGCGATCCATCTCGAGGGCATGGGATTCCAAGTCTTCGAAGCTGAAAACCTTGTACAGATCAACAGCGTCTTAAACAGCAAGAAGGTGGACCTAGTAGTAACCGAATGGGATTTGCCGGGTTTAGGTGGGGAACCGTTGATTCATGCCTTGGACCCGGACAAAAGGTCTGTCCTACTTTTTACGGAACAGGTCATCGAAAATGCCGTGGTGATTCTGAACCGTTTGCGGGTATCGGCCTTGATTCCAAAAAAAAAGCGATCCGATCTTCTCAACCATATCTCAAAATTGCTCAGGCCCGATTACGAATCCACCACTTCCGCCCATTCTTCAAAAAACCGAATATTTGGAAAGCATATCCTTTTGCTGGAGGATTCCTCCATGGTGCGCCATTTCATCCAGCGTGCCATTGATAATGAAAACCAAGGTTGGACCGTGATCGAAACCGGGGACCCTACCCAGGCGCTGGTGGAGGCGGGCCGACGGCCCTTGGACTTGGTCATAGCGGACCTGGAAATCCTGGGGATGGATGGGCTGGGTTTCCTCCGGTTGATCCGGGCCAAACCCCTCTTGAAGTTGAAACCCATCCTGGTCCTGGCGGCCAGCAGCCGAAGGGATGTGCGGGAAGCCTTTAAGGACGATCCTTATGTAATATTTTTGCCCAAACCCGTCGTCGCCGAGCAGATCGTCGAAGCCATCCACATGATTTCGGGTGATAAAAAAGTTCCCGCCTGAATTTAACAGTTTTATTAACCTATCAAAGTAAAACGGGACCTTTAACTCTTTGGGGTTCGTGGTACCCCTTGCTATCAAGTCTTTCTTGAATCATTATTGATCCCATGAATAGATCAAATCTATTGGTTTTCGTTATTTGCTTTTCAGCCTTTTCTCCCCTTTGGGCCGCCCCAGCAGTCTTGGAAAACTTCGATTATAAGATCAACCTTTCCGAGACCATGCCTGGTGTCGACAACGCCCCTGTAAGCCTCGGAGGGCCAAGCATTAACGTGGACATCACCGACAAACTGAGGTCAAACACGATCCGGTTTCCCCTGAAGGTTTATTCCATCAACGAGTATTTCCTGGTGGAGGACCACCTAAACCTTCTTTGCCGAACAACCCTGAGGGACACGACCGAACAAAGGTTCACCCTTATCCAGTTGAACCTTTCCAACACGTCCGATTCACGCCAGTTTCTTGGCTTGAAAAAGTATTTTTTTTCGCCGGACAACCAGTCCCTCCTGGGTCTTTTTGATAAGGACGGAACGGAGGAAGCCATCGGGCTTATCCGCCTGGGCAAGGGGCCCGCCGGGTTGGGCTGGATTTATTCGCCGGATGCCCAAGCGAACCTCTTTAAAAAAGCTTTGCCTACCATTGGAAATAAAATTTCTCTCGCGAGCCTGGTGGGATGGACCGCGGACGCGCTGACCGCCGCGTTCGTGTTAAAAGCCGATGAGGGAACTCCGGACGCGCCGGCCATGAAGTATTACCTTGCCTGCCTCTATTTGGATGAAGACCGCTTTAGGGTGGCCGCCCAGGCCATTGATTTATCAGCTTACCCCATCCCGGATAATGGAACCATCGACCAAATAGCTTGCGAGGGGGACCAGGTGACTCTAACTTTCCCGCAGTCGGATTCCAATAAAGCCATGAAGGCTGTCTTCAAGCTCCCGAAGCCGATGGGCAAATGAAAAAACTAAAGCAATTTAACGAGTGTGAATAACAGAGAACAAAAAAGAAGAAAAGAAAGAAATATTCGGAGTGCGCGGAAAAAAATTTCTAAAAAAGTAAGCTCGCCCATTGTGGCGGCGGGTATACAAGCTACCCCCACTCCCAAGGGGATAAAGATCATCAACAACCAACTGTTTTTAATATTTAACCCAAAAAAATTTATCCAAATGTGAATTAAAACAACAATCACTGAAATCCAAAAAATAATTTCTCCCACAATCCAAACGAATGTTTCGGTTTTTTTGATAAATAGGGCCAATTTACAGCCTTTTAAATACTTTATGGTTTAACTGAGCAAAGTTATTATGACAAACATGCTCAAAAAAATCAGTCTTAGCGTCATGGTCTTCACTTACCTCTTCGCGGGCATCTACCATTTCACGAAATTTAGTTATTACCTAAGTATCATCCCTTCCTTCATGCCTCATCCGGATGTCCTGGTGGCTTCCACGGGAACCGCCTGGATTTTTTTGGCTTTCTTTTTGGCCATATCTCTTACCCGGAGATGGGCTTGTTACGGAATCCTTTTGTTTTGGAGCATGTCCTTACCTCTAAACCTATATATCTTGTCCATCGGCGGGGCGGGAATCCCATTGCCCCATTGGGAATTGTCGGCCATGATTCCCTTTCATTTGTTGTTAATGTTGTGGGCTTGGTGGCATTGCAGGCCGGAAGGAAAGGCGGATGACAGTCGACAGGTCACAGTTGACAGCTGACGGCTTTTAACGAAAGTGTATTTACTGTTTCACTGCCACTAAGACAAAAGAACTTTTCCAAGGCAAGCGCTCGGTCACGTTGCGCATCCAAAGCCTCTTCAAGTGGGATTGGCCGGGCCTTACTTGATGGCCGCTTCGGAGATGAACCGTCTCAAAACCCAATTCGGAAAGGATCCGAATGAGGGGGGCGGGAGTGAAATACCAAAGATGATGGTTCGTGTCGTAATAGGAGCCCACCTTTTTCTTCCGCAGGCTGGCTTTTTCCAAAAAGAATTTCAACCTCGAGGAGAGGGAACCGATATTGGGAACACCCAGGAAGAGGACGCCGCCGGGCTTTAAGAGGCGGTTAATGGATTTCAAATAGGAAACCGGGGATTTCAGATGCTCCAAAACCTGGTGCATGGTGATCGCGTCATAGGATTGGGGTTTCCATTTGATTTTCGTGAAGTCCCCGAACACATAGGGTAGGCCCCATTGCTTCGCCGCAAGCCGGGTGATTTTTCCCTCCACGTCATACCCGGTGGGGGCCCAGCCTCTTTCCTTGGCCGCCATCAGTAGGCCGCCCGCTCCAGCTCCCACATCCAGGAGTTTTCCCTTTTGGGGACGAGCCCTTTCCACCAGCGAAAGATAGAAATTGTGGCCCGACTGGAGTGATTCCTCCAGCTTCAGTTCCTTCACTTCCTCCCAGGCATATTGGGAATAGTAACGCTTCAGGTAGCCATCGGTATATTGGGGGTTCATGAATTGGACGCCGCAGCTACCACAACGGGAAATGTGTATGCCCTTGAAATCCACGTGGTGGAGCGAAAGGTCCCCAGACCCGCAGAGTCCGCAGCGGGTCAGGGGTTGGTCGAACTCAAAGACTTCGTTTTTGAGATTTTTTCTCGTCTTCATCGGGCTTCCATATATAACGGGGTTCACGGCTATAATACCGGCATCATTCTCCATGAGCCTACTAAGGGATTCCATGAATATCTTGCATGTTTTAAGCGGTGACCTGGTGACCGGGTCTGAAACTTCCACGGCTGCCCTCATCCACCGGCAGGGCCAAAAGGGCCACCAGGTTTTTATCGCCGCGGGAAGTTTCTCCCAATCGGTTAAGGCTAAACTCATAAAAATCCCGATTTACAACCGCAGGTTTTTTAGCCGGATAAGCAATGTCCGGGCCCTGGTTCACCTCATCCGCGCCGAAAAAATTGACCTGGTGCACGCTCATTCGCGCGCGGCCAGTTGGGTTTCCCATTGGGCCTGCCGGTTCACGAGGACCGGCTACCTTTCCACCCTCCACGGGCGCCAGCACCTGCATTTTTCCAACCGGAATTTCAATGTTTATGGACCCCGATGCGCGGTGGTTTGCGAGAATATCCGCGAACAGATGCTGGAAGAAACAGGCGTGTTTGAGCCAGAACAGCTGGTGGTGGTGAGGAACGGCATTGAGTTAAAGTCAGCGTATTGAAATCCACGGGCTTGCCCGTGGATGAAAGCGGAGCGGGCCTGAAAGGCACGGCAAGCGAAGCTTGGACTTCGTGGAGCCCCCCGGCTTTGCCCGGGGGCTCCACCAAAAAGGGACGGGCATGAAAAATTTGTCCTTATCGGTGGTCATTATTTCCCTGAACGAGGAACGCAATATAGGGCGCTGCCTAAAGAGCCTGCGATTTTCGGGGAAAGTCTTTTCGAAGCCTGAAGTGATCGTGGTGGACGCCCAAAGCAAGGATCAAACCGTGGCCACGGCCCGGAAGCTCGGCGCGAAAGTTTTCACGCGGGCATGGAAAGGATACTCGGACCAGAAGAATTGGGCGCTGGAGAAATGCCGGGGGGAATGGATTTTGTCCCTGGACGCGGACGAGGAATTAAGACCGGAGTTAATCCAGGAGATCGAACGAAAAGTCCAAGAGACTCCCCCGGGAGTGGATGGCTATTTCATCAAACGGCGGGCCTTTTTCCTTGGCAAGTGGATCCGTCATTGCGGTTGGTGGCCGGACGCCCAGTTGCGGCTGATCAAAAAGGGTAGAGGAAAATTCACCAACGAACCCGTTCATGAGGGCCTGGAAGTGAAGGGAAAGACCCTCGACCTGGACGAGCCCATGAACCATTACAGCTATGACACCATCCGCCAATACCTCAAGAAAATGAACCGTTATTCGGATCTTTACCTCTTAGATGTGGCGCGCAAGGAAAAGAAAAAGGCCTTTTGGATGTATTACGTCACACTCGCCCCTCTTTTCACCTTTTTACGAATGTATATTTCCCGGGGCGGGATTCTCGACGGCTGGCACGGGTTCATGGTTTGCGGCCTCTCGGCATTCCATGATTTCTGTAAATACGCTAAGCTATGGGAGAGAGAAATCCTGAAGCGGAAATAGATTTACTGCGGAGGTAACTCTGCCTGTCTGGCGTAGCTTTAGCGAAGCTAGATAGTTCAAATGAGGTTTTGAAGCATGAACGACATAGCCCAAATTGACGTAGTCCAGGCCAAGGAACTGCTCGAATCCGGGGCCACCTTCGTGGATATCCGGGACCCGGCTTCCTATGAGGCCGCCCATATTCCCGGCGCGCTCCCCTTGACCGACGCGAATATCGAAAAATTCGTTTCCACTCACGAGAAAAAAACCCCCATAGTGGTTTACTGCTACCACGGCAACGCCAGTCAGGGCGGGGCCGGCTACTTGATGGACCAGGGTTTTCAGAAAGTTTATAGCCTCGCCGGGGGCTTCGAACTTTGGCGGCAACACCAGAAAATAGAAAGTTAGGGAGTCCGGCCTTATGCCAGTTAAGAAAGGCTTCTTTTTTTTAGCCGTTCTTCTGGTTGGCTGGCTGGTATTTCCTTCGGCTGAAGCCGAAACTGAAGTTGATTTGGGAGGTCCCGGAGATCATCCCAAACTCAGAGGGTCCTGGATATATCGTTTATTCTCCACTTCCAAACCAAACCCCGAGAAACCAACCCAATTAACGATTACAAAGGAGCGGTTTGGCGCAGAACTTTCCTGGGCGGCTGATCTTAAAGCGGTTGGGTATAATATTTATGTTTCCACTGATGGACAAAAATACAGGCGTCTGAATCGCCAACCCATCACCGAAAAAAAACTCATTTTGAGATCTTTGGTCAAGGGGAAACCTTATTTTTTCGCGCTCACCTCGATCGGGGAGGAAGGTTATGAAAGTGAAAAAACCATCCAGCCTTTTACCTTAAAATGAAAAAATTTAATTAAGGAAATCAAAATGGGCGTGTGGGATAAAGAGTATCGGCATTGGTTGATGAAGGCTGAGCCAGATGTTTACCCGGTCGAGCAATGGAAGAAGGACAAAGTCACCTTCTGGGATGGGGTACGCAACTATACGGCCCGAAACTTCATGCGCGACAAGATGAAAAAGGGCGACGGCATGTTCTTCTATTATTCCGGCGGCAAGCCCAGCGGCATCGCCGGAGTGGGTGAAATTGCCAAAGAGGGATACCCCGACCACACGGCCTTCGATCCCAAGGACGTTCATTACGACCCAAAGAGCGATCCGGCCAGGCCCAGCTGGTACATGGTGGATGTGAAATACGTGAAATCTTGCAAGCAAATCCTGCAGTTGGATTTCCTGAAGAAAGTACCAGGACTGAAAAACATGGCTCTTTTCAAGTATTCCCGCCTGTCAGTTCAGCCGGTCACTGAGGCTGAGTGGAAAATCATCAACCGTTTAATTGATTCCCAAGAATGAAAGCTCGGTTAAAATAATCGTCCATATGCCCAACCACTATCATTTGAAGACCGCGCTTGTCTTAGGTTTCCTGGGGTTTTCCGCCGCCTTAGCGGACCCGCCTTCTTTCCTGCGGCTCCAATCCGATGTGCCCCTCACAGGCGGCACTTCCCGTTTTGACTACCAGACTTTCGACCCCGACACCGATACCCTCTATATAGCCCATATGGGCGCGGGCCAAATCATTGTTTACAACACGCGGTTGGGCAAGGTGGAAGCCACTCTGGCCGGTTATCCCGGGGTGACGGGCCTCTTAGTCGTGCCCGAACTCCACCGCCTCTACGCCAGTGTCACCCGTCTTCATCAGGTGGTTTTCATCAATATTGAAAACTTACGGGAAACGGCCCGTGTTCCGGCGGGCAATTTCCCCGATGGCATGGCCTATGTTCCCGAAACCCACGAGCTTTTCGTTTCGGACGAGATGGGCGGCGCGGAAACGGTCATCGATGTCGAAAAAAACAAAAGGGTAGCTTCCATCAAGATGGACGGGCAGGTGGGCAACACCTGTTATGACCCCGCTTCCCACATGATCCTGGTCAATGTTCAGTCGAAGGATGAATTGGTGGTCATCGATCCCAAGACCCAAAAAATTACCAATCGTTACCCGATCCACGGAGGAAAGCATCCCCATGGCCTCTGCCTGGACACCAATTCCCACCTAGCCTTTATTGGTTGCGACGGGAATGAGAAGCTGGTGGTGATGGACCTGAATAATTTCCAGGAAATTGGGATTTCGGACGTGGGGAAGGATCCGGACGTGATAGCCTTTGACCCCAACCTAGGATACCTCTATGTGGCTTCCGAGTCGGGGGAAGTTTCCCTGTTCCGGGTGAGGGACCGGAAGGTTGAAAAATTCGGGGATTATCCCGTGGGCAACAATGCCCACTCAGTGGCGATAGATACCAAAACCCACTATGTTTATTTCCCGCTAGCCAAGGTCAACAAAGCACCGGTGCTTCGTATCATGAAGCCGGCGAATTAAAAAATCCGCACGCTGGACAAGGCGGGCGAGGAATCGGGATGGGGCTCACCCGGCACTTCAAAATAAATCCAACTATTTCCAATTCGGCCCGTTGGGGGAAGATTGATCACCCAGCTTTGGGCGATGGGGGTCAAATCGGGCTGGAAGAGCGGGCCTAATTGAAGCATGGTCATGTTGACGGCGTAAACCCAACCCGGTTGGGGCCCGGCCAAATCTTTTTGAGTCCAGGGGGACCAGGCGAAGCCGTAAAAGGACGGGTCAGTGGTTCCCCCGAATTGCGCTAACTTCACTTTTTTCCAGCCTTTTTCTTGGGCGGCTCGAGCGAATTTTTTCACGTCTTGCCCGAAATCCAGGTTGGTATCCCCCAGGTAATAAACTTTTTTTGATTCCGGAATGAAGTCATTGAAATAGCCGATCATGTTGGGGTAATTGGAAAGGACGCTCACCGAATGCCAAAGCAGAAGGCCCACCACTAAAATTTTCCCAACCCTTCCGCCCCAATGGGGTTTCCATTTCCAAAGTTGTCCGAGCACAAGGGCGCCCATCAAGATCAAAAAAGGGAAAGCAGGCAAAAGGTAGCGAACCCCCATATTTTGGACATTCAGGATAAAGGCGAAAAAGAGAAGGGGAGGAATCCAAATCCAGGGAGGGAATGTGATTTTTTTCGCCAACCCCATACCCAAGGCCAGTGCCGTCAGAATGAAAAAAGGCAGGGTGGTTTTTAAGGCGAAAGCCACGGGAAAGTAAAACCAGTTATTGTGGCGGGAACCCAAGCCCAGGAAATAATTGGGATGATGTTGGGAAAAAATGAAAATGATGGCCCTTATATTTTGGAACAAATAAGCGAATGGGCTTTGGTGACTGGGATCACCCAAGGTTCCCGGTAGATAAAGAAGGAAGATAAAAAAAAAGAAAACCAGGAGGGCGGCACCATAGCTTTTCAGAATCAAAGAGATTCGGGGGAAGGTTGGCCTTTTTAACCGCCAAACCTGGGCGAGCTCCAGGATGATGAAAATGGGAACCAGGAAAAGGTTCGAGAATTTCGAAAAAACCGCCATCGTGGTTAGGGTTCCTAAGGCCAAGCCCCATTTAACCCCGCGGTTTTCCAGAAATTTTTGGAATACCAGGATGGCGGAAACAAAGAAAAAGGTTCCGGGGATGTCCGAGCCGCATAAGCTTGAAAAGGCCAGGGTGGTAGGCTCGAATACCCAGAGAATCATGGCCGAAATACAAACAACCAAAGTCCCTTTTCGGGTTAACCTAAAAATCAGCCAGCCAATGCCCAGGGCGAAAAATAGGGTGGTGAAACGCCCGAGGCTAACCATTCCCTCAAAATGTTCCTTGTTTTGGACAAATAAGAAATTGTAGGCGCGCTCTAAAGGCAGCTTCATTTTCGGGTCGACGGAATCCGAAAGGTTCATTGCCCTCAAGGGGAGGGCCTGCAGCATTTTTAAAAAAGGAGGGTGGCTTCCGTCCGTAGTGACATCCCCTTTCCAATAAAAATAACCGTCTGTCAAGTCGATAGGTTCATCGTTGATGGGGGACTCAATGAAAATACGGGGAACAGTTTGAAGGGAGAAAAAGACCGCGAAAGCGCAAAGCCACCAACAGGACGCGATTTTAGGGGATGCTCGCATAAGGGTTATTTTACCGGATTAAAACCCCGCCTCATAGGGAAGGCCCCGATAACCCTCTAATAAAATTAAATAAAAAGTACTTTACATTGCAAAGTAAGTGGGGTATATTTCTCTCATGGGAATCAACGAAGCGCTAGAACAACTGGAAGAAATCCACAATCACGTCCAACGCTCGGAACTGTATCGGGGGTACCGGTCGGTTTTGACGGCCGCGATGGGATTGGTGGCCCTGGGCGCCGCTTTCTTTCAGCCCCGCTTTGTGGCAGCCGAACATCCCCTTTCCTTCGTTTATTTCTGGGTCGCGGTAGGTGTTATTAACTTGTTGCTTCCGTTAAGCCAGATTTTTTTCCATTACGTGGCTTACGAAACTCCCCTGGAACGTAAAAAAACCCGTTTGGCGTTGGGCCAGTTCCTGCCCTGCCTCTTCGCGGGGGCTTTCCTCACCTTCGCCGTTTGCAAGACCAGCGAGTCCTTTATCGTTTTGCTTCCGGGCCTCTGGTCCATCCTGTTTGGAATGGGTGTTTACGCCTCCAAACCCTACCTTCCCGGTTCCATCCATTGGATGGCAGCCTCTTTTTTCCTGGGCGGGGTGGTCTTGCTGGCTTTGGTTCCCTCGGGACAAAGTCTTTCCCCTTGGGGTATGGGACTGGATTTCAGCCTTGGGCTTTTAGCGGGGGCCTCCATTCTTTATTTCAACCTTGAGAGGAAAAAGCCATGACGGGGAAAAGAACAACCGGATCCCAGGCTGGCCGGCATGCCTATGAGGGGCTGGACCGCGCCATCCATGAAAAGGCGAGGCTGGGTATCATGACCTGCCTTTTGACCCATAAGGACGACCTGACCTTCGGCGACATCAAGGAACTTTGCGCCCTCACCGATGGAAATTTGAGCCGGCATTTAAAAGTCCTTGAGGACGAAAAATTGGTTGAGGTTGAAAAGGGCTACGAGGGCAAAAAACCCAAGACCCTTTGCCGCCTGAGCAAAGAGGGCCGGAAACGGTTTTTGGATTACCTGGAAGAGTTGGGAAATGTGGTTAAGGACGCCTCGGTTGAAAAGGTCTTAAGGGAAGAGGGTTCCAAGAAGAGCGGAAATTCGAGTTGGGCGCCTGCCTGACTTTTTTTTGTGCTTTAGCTTTGCATTGCAAAGTGGTTTGTGACTGAAGGAGGAGCTATGAGAGTCTTACGAGCGCAGGCGATGGGAATGTGTTTTGGGGTGAAGGACGCCTTGGAAAAGGTGATGGGATTGCCCCAACCCAACGAAGTCACGGTTTACGGCCAGCTGGTCCATAACGGCGAGGTGACCCGCCGCCTTGAGGAGAAGGGGATTTCGATGGTGGAGGAATCGGATCGTTCGCCATCGATTCTTAAATCAAGGGTGGTCCTCACGGCCCACGGGGTGAGCGACCGGGAACGCCTGGCCCTCCGGAACGAGGGCAAGACCCTGATCGACACCACCTGCCCCCTGGTGCGCCGGGTCCACGAATTGGCGAAGGATTTCGCTAAACGGGGCTACTTCGTCGTCATCATCGGCCGCAAGGACCACGTGGAAGTGAAGGGCCTGACGGGCGACCTTGAAAAATTCGCGGTGGTGGAAAATCCCGAGGATGTCCGCATTTACGAGGCGGACCGGATCGGCATCCTCTGCCAAACCACCACTCCGCCGGCCCTTTTGGACCGCCTCTTTCAGAAAATCGCCCGCAGGAATTTCGGCAAGGAAATCCGCTTCGTGGACACCATCTGCCGCCCCACCCGGGAGCGGCAGGAAGCGGTGGAGGAGCTCCTGGCCCGGGTGGACGCCTTGGTGGTGGTGGGGGGAAAGAACTCCAACAACACCCGGCAACTTTCCCTCCTAGCCCAATCCCGCCATGTCCCCTCGTTCCAAGTGGAGAAGGAGGGGGAGCTCAACCCGGATTGGTTCAAGGGGTTTGAAACCATCGGGTTGACGGCGGGGACCTCCACTTTGGACGAGACGATCGAGGCAGTTTACCAGGCGCTCGTCAGCCTGGAAGCGGCGGTGATCAAGTGAAAGTCCGTTCCTTAAATGGGGGGATAGAAATGGAAATGTACCTGAACATCTTGAAAGGTTTCGGCAAGTGGTTTGGTTTTTGGGCCCTCAGTCTTTTGTGCGAAGTCCCTTTCTATTTTTTAGCCGGGATTTTGGCCACGGGTTTTGAGCAAAATAATTTTCTCTCTTATAATTGGGGCGATTTGGGCTTTGTGGTAATGATGGTCATGATCTTCACTTTTTTCTACAGGCTCCTTTCCCTGCACCTCATCGGGTCTTTGCTCCTCAAGCTGGTTCTTATCAAGCGCATGGCAGGTTCCCTTTGGTTCGTCTTGGCCGATTTTTTACTGGCGAACCTTTGGATCGGGGTTTGGGCATGGCTGGATCCACATGGACCCGCTTTCGAATTGTTCCACCAAGGATACTCGGACAGCCCCTTTCGTTTGACGGAGCTTTGGTTCATGGCCATACCCCCGATAGGTTTTGGTTCGGCGGCATTCCGTCTTCTTTTCGGACGGGCCTTTTTCCGGAAGGGGGATCAACATGAAAGTTAATTTGGCCTATCTTCACCGCCTGAAAAAACTCTGCCAAGGCAGCGCGGAAGCCGTGGATTGGCTTGAGGAAGATAAAAGGTCCTGGTCCCTCTTCTGCCTGGCCTGGGTTTTGGGAGGTTTTTTCATTTACGGTTTCGCCGTGGGGGTTTGGAGGGCGCCCCTACAAGGTTTTTATGGGGTCATCAAAACTCCGGTTCTCATGGTGGTCACCTCGTTGGGCACGGCCATGGCCAATTGGATGCTGGCGTCCCTTTTGGGCATCTCCCTTTCATTGCGCCAGAGCCTCCTTGTCCAATTCATGGGTTATGTGGTCTTAGTCACAATCCTCATGAGCTTGATTCCGCTGGGTCTTTTCTTAGATGGTTGTGCCCCCTCGGCCCTTGGTAAGGACGCTTGGACAGGCTATGTGGCCGTTAGCTTGTTCCAAGTGGTGGGAATCGCGGGGGCAGGCGTGGTTGCCCATGTCCGGCTTTTTCAATTGATCCTATACCTCTGCCGAGACCGTTCGGTGGCCCGTTGGGTCCTGCTGGTCTGGATGGCCAACAATTTGTTCCTGGGTTCCCATTTCTCTTGGTACTTGAGGCCTTTCATGGGAAACCCGACTAAACCTGTGGAGTTCTTTCATGGCAATGCCTGGCACGCTGGGAGTTTTTACAGCGGCCTAACCGGGGCCCTTTCACGGTTGAAGTATTGAGGGGGGGAAAGAGAAATGAAGCTGACCATGGATTATTTCAAGCGCCTGAAAAAACTTTGCCAAGGCAGCGCGGAAGCCGTGGATTGGCTTGAGGAAGATAAAAGGGCCTGGTCCCTCTTTTGCCTGGGATGGGTTTTGGGAGGTTTTTTCATCTACGGTTTCACCATCGGATTGTGGCGCGCGCCACTGCAAGGCCTTTGGGCGGCCATCAAATCGCCGGTTTTGATCGCGGCCACCCTTTCGGGAACGGCGGCGGCCAATTGGATGCTGGCTTCCCTCCTGGGGGCGCGTTTTTCCTTTCGCCAAAGCCTTGTCATCCAGCTGATGGGTTACGCGGTCATGGTGACGATCCTGCTGAGCCTGGCTCCCATCGGCCTCTTCATGGATTGGGCCGCTCCCTCCGCCACCGGGCCCGGGAAAATGTTGGGGCACGCCATCATCACGATCTTTCAAGTGACCGTCATCGCCGGGGTGGGGATCGCCTCCCACGTGCGGTTGTTCCACCTGCTTTCGCGCGTTTGCCGGGACAAGACCATCGCCCGGCTGATCTTCCTGGCCTGGCTGGCGGAGAACCTTTTATTGGGCTCTCAATTGTCGTGGTATTTGAGGCCCTTCATTGGAAAGCCAACCATACCGGTGGAGTTTTATTGTGACGAGGCCTTGGTGAAAGGAAGTTTTTATGACGATTTGACGGAAAAGGTTTCAAGGTTGGCAAAGTAAAAATTTGAAAGGAGACGGACATGGAAAACTATCAGGAAGCGGCGGCAGTCCCCAGTTTGAAGGATCGAAAAAGGGGGTACCTTGGAAAATTGGATTCGGATTTTAAAAAGGTGGCGGGCCCCTTGGGTTGGGCCTCGGCCTTGGAAAGCCTGCTGAAGCATCCCGCCCAATTGGTGTATGAGATTTCGGGCGGAACCAGAAGGTGGATGCCCTATTTGATCCTGACGGTAATCGTGGGAGCCCTTTTTTACGGGCTCATCATGGGAAGCTATTCGGGAGGCACCCAGCTGTGGGCTTCCCCGGTCAAGATAGCCTTTGGCCTGATGGTCAGCGCCCTGCTGACTTTTCCCAGCCTTTACGTTTTCACCTGCGTCAACGGGGCGGACCTGAAAATCGGGACCGTTTTTTCCCTGCTGGTCCTGGCGCTGGCCCTGGTGGTGCTTTTGCTGGCGGGATTCGCGCCGGTTCTTTGGATATTCTCGCAGACGACCAACAACATCGTGTTTATCGGGTGGATCCACCTGATTTTCTGGGTCATCTCGGTGGGCTTCGGTTTCCGGCTCTTGTCCGCGGGTTTCGGCCTTTTGGGGAAGGCCTATTCGGAAGGCCTGGTCTTTTGGGCCTTCGTGTTCCTGCTGGTTTCGTTCCAAATGAGCACCATCCTGCGCCCGATTTTGGGAACCTCCAAATTATTCCTGGCGGACGAGAAGGTGTTTTTCCTCACCCACTGGTTCCGCGTCATGGGGGAGTGACATGACCTGCGCCGCCTGCGAAACCAATTCACCTATTAACTTTTGGCGTTGTCCCGAGTGCCAAGAACTGAACTCCCGCAGGATGGTGAAGTGGTGGAGAGCAATCCTGTCGCCTTTGGTTTGCCTGGTGCTGGCTTGTTTTGGCGATCAGGTTGGGGAACTCTTTGGCATTCCCCGGAGATTTTTAATTTTGGACGGGATGATTTATTATTTTCCCCTCGCCGGAGTTCCCTTTGTATGGCGGGGGGAAGAAGGTTGGAAGGACAAAATCGGATACTCCTTGGTTTATGTGGTTGGTTGCTACGGAGCGGCGGTATTGATGATGATTATATTAATTATCATCTTATTGGGGCCTCCCGGTAGATTTTCTCTTTAAAATAGGAGGATCAAATGAAAACCAAACCTGTTTTTCAAAACAAAGCCAGGACTATTACCCTGGTGAACCGGGTGCTGATGATCATGGCGGCCCTTTATTTCCTCATCCTGCCGGCCCTCACCATCCTCTGGGGGATATCGGACCCCGCCATCCGCAAGGGCGGCATCCCCCGATCGGCGGTTTATCTCTTCCAGAAACTCACGCCCAGGTACGAAAAATGGGCCAGGGAGCGGATGGCTTCCGGGAGCGCGGGCGCATTGACGGGCGCCAATATCTCCGGAACCGAGTGGCCGCCCTTCGGATCCGCCTATTACCTTTGGGCCGTGGAATCCCTTCAAAAGTCCTGGGACGGGGGGGACCACTTCATGGCGCAGGCCCCGAATGATTACGCCCGGGGGGCCATTGAGGCCTCTACTGCCCTAATCCTGGACCCCAACACGGCCGGGTGGGTGAGGAAATATTGGGGAGGTGGGGAAAACTACCTCCACCAGGAGGATATTTTTTACCGGATGCTGATGATCTCGGCGGCCACGACCTACCAAAAATTGACCGGCGACGCCCGTTACCTGCCGGTCCTTCGGGACCAGGTGGAAACCCTATCCACCGAAGTGGACCGGTCGAAATTCGGCTTGCTGGATGATTATCCCCAGCAATGCTTTCCGGCGGATGTGGTGGCCGCGGTGGCGAACATCCGGGAAGCGGATCTTTTACTGGGCACGGACCATTCGGGTTTCGTGAAAAGGGCCATGAGGGGTTTTCAAGGCAACCTGGCGGACAGGAGGGGACTTCCGCCCTACATGGCGGATTCCAAACAGGGAGAAACCTGGGGCCCCTCACGGGGTTGCAGTAATTCCTATTTGTGCCTATTCGCCGCCCAGGCTTGGCCGGAATTTGGGTCAAAACTATATGAAGCTTATGACCAATATTTTTGGCAGACCCGCTGGGGAGCGGCGGGGTTCCGGGAATTCCCCAACGACCTTCGCGGGCATGAGTGGTACTGGGATGTGGACTCGGGGCCGGTCGTGGCGGGGCACGGTATTTCCGCCTGCGCCTTTGGCGTGGGAGCCGCCAGGGTGAATGGCCGGATGGACCGAGCCTATCCGGTCGCCTCGGAAATGCTGGCCTTCAGCTGGCCGCTTCCCGATGGGACGCTTTTAATACCGCGAATTTTATCCAACGCCACGGACGCGCCTTATGTGGGAGAAGCCAGTATTCTTTACAACCTGACGCGCCAGCCCCTGCCGGGGATCCAGGTCAAGTTGGGCGGGAGCATTCCTTTGGTGGTCTATGGGGTTCTTTTTATTTTTTTGGGCCGGGCCTTTTTTCTTCTGCGCTCGGCCATTCGGCGTCCAAAGGGGAGCGGGAGTAAAATAACCCCTCCTTATCCGATGGGTCATTTTCTCCTTTGGGGAACATTGGTCCTACTTTTCCTCCTGGGGATGGCTTTGTCCCATTTTGTTTGGGCCATGGTTTTTTATGTTGTCGCGCAATTCTTTCCGCTCAAGGTCACGGGACCGGGAACCTTCCGATCCTTTAAAAGGAGTGTTTGATGTGGAAACAGGAACATAAAAAAATCGTGGTGGTGGCCCTCTTCGCGGTGGCCATGGGCTACCTCGAAAGCGCGGTGGTGATTTACCTGCGGATGCTCTATTGCCCGAACGGCTTCGGTTTTCCCTTTGAGAAGTTCATGGGGCCGGACGTCCTTCCCATCGAGGTGCTCCGGGAAATTTCAACCCTGGTGATGCTTCTGGGCGTCGCTTATCTGGCCGCTTCCAGCCTTAAAAACAGGTTTGCTTATTTCCTGTTCGCTTTCGCGGTATGGGACCTCTTTTACTATATCT
The DNA here is from genome assembly GCA_003152075.1 of candidate division FCPU426 bacterium. Classification (GTDB taxonomy): domain Bacteria; phylum Oederibacteriota; class Muellerivitia; order Muellerivitales; family Muellerivitaceae; genus PALSA-1180. The sequence continues at coordinate 14,551 of PLZG01000098.1, read as the reverse complement.
GGCTGAAGGCCGCCCTGAACTGGCCGGAATCATTGCTGACCTATGATCTGTTATTCCTCATTCCCTGGCCCTGGGTCGGTCCGGTCCTCGCGCCGGTGATCGGGTCCTTGACGATGATCCTATTGGCTTACTGCCTGCTCTGTTCGGAAAAGAACCCCCGGCCCGGAGATTGGGCCTTATGGTTCACGGGCGGGTTCATGATGCTCTATACTTTCCTCATCGACTATGGCCGGTTAATCGCGTCAGGGAATCATTTCAAGGATTTATTTTCCCTCCCGGCCTATGGGGAGTTCCAAAAGATTTTTTCGCACTTTGTACCCGGGAATTACAACTGGGTATTATTTGCCGCCGGGGAAGCCGTAATCTTGGCGGGCATCTTCAGGTTCTGGCGCGGAACGCGATAGGGAAGTCAGACAACATAAAATCCGCTGGGAACCGGGTTTTGTTCCACCGAACCGCCTTATTTGACTCTTTTCAACTGCGGACTGCCGACCGGGAGCCGATGCAGGTCAATAAGGTTGCAGTTTTTTATAAATTCCAGTCCCCCGTAAAATTTCCATCCCCCTTCCCCTTGAAGCTAAAAATTCGATTCTTGTAAATTACTCCCGTCCCACAAGGCATCGCTCATTGACCGGGGCAGGGTTGTCTGCCGGATAAGACCGGCCCATTGCCGGAAAAGCCGGGTTTGCTGCCGGAAAAACCTTGGTCATTGTCGGAAAAGCCGGGTTGACTGTCGGAAAGACCCGGCTCATTGTCGGAAAAGACCGGGTTGATTGTCGGAAAAACTTGGCTCATTGCCGGAATTTGAGGTTCACATGGGTTTTAAATCAAAATCTTTAGTTTGGTTGGATCGGCTGGAAGACCTTAAGAAACACCTTCAAGCAAAACCCAATTCAAAAACCCCTGAAATTCAAAAGGCCTTAAAGCTCGAGAAAAGCCAAGTTTACGAGTTTTTAAAATTAAATGATTGTTTTGATCTTCCCGCTATCCAAAAGGTCCGGTCGGCGATGCCTTATTTCATGTCCTTTCGAAACGCCTTGGCCCTGGCTGGGTTGAATGGCAAGGTTGGGGATCTTCCTGGCGCCTTCCATCCAGCCCTGGACCTGGTCCTAACCCGCGAACTAACAACCATTCAAATCGAGTACTTGGTGGAATGGATCGTCAGCGGTAAGCCGGTGGGGGAGTTTGACCCCATGGCAACCCCCACCAAAAGGACCCCTGGGCCTAAAGTTAAAAGGCAGTCGACAGCCCTTCGAGAGCCTCAGGGCCCTGAGTCCATCGAACGGGTTGGAAGTCCACAGTCGACAGCTAACCGCGAAAACCATACACCCCCACTTTCCGGGGGTGAACCTCCCCAATCCGCAGAGGAGGTGACCTTTACCCCGACAGATACCCCCGCCTTGCCAGCCCGAAGCTGGGGCCAGCGTGTCGGCGCGGCCATTGATACCCTGTTGGTGGGGTCCCCATCCATCCCAAAGCCTTCCCAACATCCCAAGGCGGCCAAAAAGCACCCCGAGTTAAAAGCAGTTGTTAAAGACACGGTGAAAAACGGAAAGTGGGTAGCGCGGATTTTCTGGCATTGGTCCTTGAAGCACCTCCACTATGTCTTCAAGTGGGTGGCTAATCAAGTCGTACCCTTACATCAGTCCCATGCATCCGGCCATAAACATAGAGGCGCCAGTTCGGGTTTGACCAATCCGGTTCCCGTGGTTCTGCATTGGGGGGTCTATAGCCTCTGCCAGTTGGTTTTCTGGTGGGTCGTGCTGGGCGGCCTGGCCGCACGCTTTTCCCCGGTCCTCAAGCCCTGGGTGGAATATCCCTTCCGCTTCCTGGCTTACCTGGTGGCGGTGGATTTCCCGGCCTGGGTCTGGCGCCTGGCCCAGGAACATTTGGGCTTGGCTATTTTCTTGGGGGTTGTTTTGGCGCTTAGTCTTTTCGGGGCCTTCGCTAAGCAACCCCTCCGCACGGGTTTACTGGTTTTGCTGTTGGGGGCGGTTTGGTTTTATGGGAGGGGATGGGGAACGGAGAAATTACCAACAGCAGGCGACAGCACGACAACAGCATTTAACCGCCACGACGCCACGATCGCCAAGAAAGACGAAACAATTGGTAATGGAACCACAACAACCTTGGCGGAACCACCAATGCACCGGGATGCCAAGGCAACTTCCACTAATCCCAAAGATTCAAAACCTTTGCACCTTTCTACTTTTAAACCTGTTACAAAAGTTGTTTCCTCACCTTCGCCAAAAGCCGTTCCTTGGAATTCCGACATCGAGGACCGAAGTTATTTGGAAGCCGAAATGGAGGCCATTCCACTTCCCGCCCGGATCAAGATGGTGACTTTCCAGGTCGATATCATGAGCGCGGATATGTCCGTCAAGAGGCTGGGGGACCTGCAGGACCCGGAAAAATATTCCCTGATCGTGGGGCATGACAAGCAAAAAGTCCTGTCGGTTTCCCCGGCCATGACCGGCTTCACCCTGACCTACGGGGGCGGATTGCCCATCGAGGGCATCCTGGGCGGGCCCGGGAAGATTGAGTTTTACTGGGAGGACGTGAAGGCCATCCATTGCGATGAGATAAAAACAAAAGCCAAACAGTTGTACCAATTGGGCCTGGTGGTCAACGGAATGAAACGGCCTTTCCTCGTGCAATGCGCCACTCCCGAGGCCTTAAGGCATTTGTTATCGGCCTTTGAGTTTTGGATCGGGGCGGCGACCCACGCGCATCCCCCAATTAGCGGCATGCCCTACTTGTCCCAAGGCCTACGGTTGGATAATTCGGGAAAAGTGGCGGCATTGTGGGCCGATAGCCCCGCCGACTTGGCGGCCCTTCAATTTGGGGATGGTATTTGGAGTTTGGATAGTGACTCGAATCAACCGCAAGGGAAGAACTATATCGAAGGGGCCTTGGATTCCCTAACTCCCGGGAAACATTACCTTTATGTGGTGACTCCGGAGGATTGGAAGGGTGGGCCGCTTCCCAGCAACCTCCGTATGGCAAGGCCTTTTAATCCCAAAAGGCAAAGGATGGAATTATTGGTGCCTTAATTAATATCGGGAAAATTGTAGGTTTAAGTTTTTGGCAATTCTGTTAACCGCAAACGGCCTTCATTGAGGCGGGTTTGAAGAACCAAATAGTTTGAGGATTTGAAAAGGGGGCGCGGGGGAGGGGGAGTAGAATTGGTCGGGTATTTTAAAAAGGATGATATGACTCCAAACACTAAATCTTACGGGAATTCCTTCTTCTGGACCCTCGCTCTCGCGGCCATCTTTATGGGTCTTTTTTGGGTCCCCCTTCCCACGGCTGTTTCTATTTACGGTGTCCTATTCAGGATGAAGGGCGACCAGATTTCTCAAATCAGCATCCTCGCCATGGGGCTTGGCCCGATCATTGATGGATTTTTAATCGCTGAAATATTTTCCCTGATTATCAAACCGATGGCGCGTTGGCGGCTTGAAGGGACTACCGGCAGGGAAAAGATAAATTTTTGCGCCTTCGCAATCACCTTGGTCATTACCCTCATTCGAGCCTTGGGAAACAGTTATTCGGTTAAGGTGCTCGTGGGTTCCTATTCACCCTATTATTCCTCCCCGCTCCTTTTTCATTTTCTCAATGTCGTTACCTTAACAGCCGGTACTTTCCTGGCCCTTTGGATCGCCCAACTGATCACCCGATTTGGAGTGGGCAACGGTTTCTTGGTTCTCCTTTTAGCTGAATGGTTTGAAGGTCTATGCAGGCATGTGTCCAAACATTTGGGGGAATTTGTTGTATTAAGCACACTTGGTTACGAGAGATTTATGGTCTTAGTGATTTACGTCCTCTTCGCGGTTATAGCGGTTTTTCTCTGGAAATTCATCGCAAAGGCTCCGAGGATTCCGATGAAATTAGCGGATAGAAAAAGGTTGTGGTATGAAATATCACCCTTTCCTTCCGGCTTGGAACCTCATTACGCCGCCATTACCACCCTTTCCACTACTTACGCTTTTTTTACCTTCGCCGAGATTTTTCCCCATTGGCTTAAACAAGGTTGGCCCCACATTGCTTTTGAATGCGTCCTAATCGTGCCTCTGGGTTTGCTTTTCTACAACTGGATTTATGGGGATATTGATGTTTTTGGGCTTTCGGTGGGGAATCTACCGACCTATTTGAAAAGGCGCGAAAAGATTTTGGATAAACAATTTCTCAAGGGTATTGCCGTTCTTTTGGCGGGATCGTTTCTTTTTTGGATGCCGCTGGATAAAAACATAGGATCTCTTTATGGAATCACAAGTTTAGGTTCTCTCATTTTTCTTTTGGCGGTCGTACGGGATTTTTGGGCCCAGTGGGAATTTTGGCGGTTTTATGGACCGGGCGTGGAACTTTTGGAGATGGACAACGTGCATTTGGCCAGCTATTTAAAGGGCCTTTTCCAAGCAGAAGGAATCTCTTTTTACATCCAAGCCTATGGTTATAGAAGGCTCCTGTTTTGGTTCGATCCACTCTATAAAATGAGGCTGCTTGTCCCGGAGGAAGAGGTGGAGAAGTCCCGCGCCCTTCTCGCGACGGTTAAATACAAGGTAGTTTGAAGGGGCAAATAGTTGGAGGATTTGAAAGGAGCGAGGAAGGGAGGGGAGTAGAATTGGTCAGGTTTGGCCAAAGGCTGTTTGGTTCTTGATATTCATTTCAAAGGATTAAAAATGAAAAAGTTCATGTTTTTTATTTTGGTATGCCTGAGTCCGCTTAATAGCGCTTTTGCTGATCCGGTGGGGTTTGGGATAAAAGGCGGGTTGGATATGGCATGTTATGTATCCAATTTGTATGTACCCAGTCCGCTCATTTCCTATGACGTGGTGTTTGGCTTCACCGGGGGAGTTTTTGTGGATATGGGGCTGAATAATTTCCTGTTCTTCCAGCCGGAAGCCAATTTCACCATGAAGGGCAACCAAATCACATACCATCATGTCGGCGAAATTAATCAATATGGGCAAATAGTGGGTTATATCGATAACACCTATACCAATACAAGTAATTATTTAGAAGTGCCGTTGCTCCTCAAGGCCAAAGCTTCCCTAGGTTCCCAAGTGAAAGCCGGGTTATTCACCGGTCCCGCGCCGGCCATCGCCCTAAGCTCATCGGTTCATTTCATCAACCCCGCCCCGGGAAACCTCCCCGTCCACCTTCGGGACAATTTTGACTTGGGATGGATCGTTGGCGCCGGAATCGAGATCGATAAGTTTTTATTGGATGTTCGCTACGATTTTAGTTTCAACACGCTATTCACGAATTTTACCGGTTCGCCCAACAACAGTGTTCTTTCCTTGGAAGTCGGATACCGTATTTTGTAATCGAGGTTATGGTGTTTTTGGGGCCAGTTCCCACAGGCAGAATAATGGATTATAGTCACTGCCCTTTTGTCCGAAAAAATAACCGAAGATTACAACCGGATCCCGACTTGAAGCGGAATGAAAATAGTGGGGCTGTCGTCGGTTAGGTTTCCATTCAGGGTCTGGGGAGGGGCGGTAGACCCCTGCAGGGTAATGACAGCGGTGTCGCTGTTGTTTTGGGATGTAAAGTCCAGGTCGATCCGTATCTGAAAGAATAATTCGGCCCACACGTCAAGGGGGATGGTCAGCCCCAATCCGGGCGTCATGAAAAAAGATGTTTCGCTGGCGGCGATCATGACCGTTTGATTTTTGTAACTGACCGAGGAGTTGGCCTTATTGAACCCGAAACCCATGCCCCATAGCAGGTAGGGCCTGACCTTGTTATTACCGATCGAATATTTGGCCATGGCTAGGATGGGGATGCAGCTCAAATCGCCGGTAATCGTCACGCCCGGTGGAATGGCTATCCCATAAGTTTGTTGGAAGGTTTTAGCCACAAAGGCGTTATTGATCGGAAAGTCCTCTAGACCGCCATCCAGGCCGATTAATAAATTTTTATCGGCGGCGAAGTTGAGGAATGCCTCGAATCCCCCGCCCATATTGAATTGATTGGCCGTGTTGCCACTTGCGGGGAAAGAAATAAAGGGGGATACCTCAATCGAGAAATCCTTTTGACTTAAACCGCCCGGGGAGACGGTCGCCGGGGCAGGGGTCGGAACAATAGGCGGGGCAAGGGTCGGCTTAGGGGTTGGGTTTTCGATGGGTTCATCGGCGGTCACTCTATCGGCCCAAAGTGGCGCGGCTAAGAGGGTTAAACCGGCAATGCCAAGCAGCCATACTATTTTCCGCATATACCCTCCGATGGAATAACTGGATTCAAATAAAGGACTAAAAAAGGTTGGCGATGGCCATCAGGATAACACATCGATAGGGCTGCTAAACCTTAGTAAAAATCTTGAAAATTAAGGTCAACTGCAAACTGTTGCCCGTTTTTGATTAAGTGATAACAGGGTAAGGCATGATTTATGACTGAGGGATTAAAACCCCGCCACATAGGGGAGCTTTTTTGCCACTTCGGCCGTTTTTCCGGCGTTGCCCAGCAATAAGCCCGTCGAGTCCCAGGTGCCGTTGACTAAGGCGTTGCGCTTGGACTCGTGGATATCGAATTTCAGGTATTCTTTCCCCTCGCTTAGCAAGGTCTTCTTTTCCAAATCCAACATGAATTTTGTTTCCGGCTTTTCCTTCACCAGGGTCTGGAGCTTCATCATTTCCCCATGGTTGACGGTAGCCGTGGGGATGCCCAGCATGGTGCAGTTTCCGGCAAAGATTTCCGCGAAGGACTCGCCGATGATGGCGCGGACGCCCCAGCGCATGAGGGACTGGGGGGCGTGCTCCCGCGAGGAGCCACAGCCGAAGTTCTGGTTCACGAAGAGCAGGTGGGCGCCTTGGAACTGGGGCAGGTCGAAGGGATGGCCCTTGGGTTTCCCCTCGGCGTCGAAACGCTCGTCATAGAAGGGATAGTTACCCATGTTCGTGAAGGTGATTTCTTTCAGGTAGCGGGCGGGGATGATGCGGTCCGTGTCGATATCGTTGCCCTCGACCGGTACGGCCTTTCCTTCGATTTGGGTGACCTTGTTCATTTCAACCTCCAAGAATTTTTACCACGAAGTACACGAAGGTCACGAAGTAAGAATTTTGATTTAAAAATCTTCAAGATTTAAACTTCGTGTACTTCGTGGTTCAAAGGTTTTTCATCAGTTCTCTTACGTCCGCGACTCTTCCCTCGATGGCCGCGGCGGCCACCATGGCGGGGCTCATCAACATGGTCCTTCCGTCCTTACTGCCCTGGCGGCCGATAAAATTCCGGTTGGACGAGGAAGCGGAAATCTCCCGGCCCTGAAGCTTGTCCGGGTTCATGGCCAGGCACATGGAACAGCCGGCTTGGCGCCACTCGAAACCTGCCTCGGTGAAAATTTTATCCAAGCCTTCTTTCTCAGCCTGGGCTTTCACCTGCTGGGAGCCTGGAACCACAAAGGCCCTCACGGATTTTGAAACTTTACGGCCCTTGGCCACCTTGGCGGCTTCCCGCAGGTCGCTGATGCGGCCATTGGTGCAGGAACCAATAAAGGCCACGTTGATGGGGGTGCCCTTGATGGATTGGCCCGGTTTTAAGTCCATATGCTTGTAAGCCAGCTCCACGGTCTTCACCTCGTCAGCGGAAAAGCGGCTGACTTCCGGCAGTTTGTCGTTAACGCCCACCGATTGGTCGGGGGTGATGCCCCAAGTGACGATAGGCTCGATATCGGCAGCGTCGAAGTTCACCACATCATCGAAAACCGCGTCCTTGTCTGAGGCCACGGATTTCCAATAGGCCACCGCCTTGTCCCACTTGTCGGCGGTGGGCGAGTATTTGCGGCCCTTCAGGTAATCAAAGGTGGTCTGGTCGGGGTTCACGTAGCCCACCCGGGCGCCGCCCTCGATGGCCATGTTGCAGACCGTCATGCGCTCTTCCATAGTCATGGCGTCGAAAACCGAACCTCCGTACTCATAGGCGTAGCCGATACCGCCCTTCACCCCCAGCTTCTGGATGATATAGAGGGTCACGTCCTTGGCCGTCACGCCGGGTTTCAGCTTGCCGTTCACGTTGATGCGCCGGACCTTCAAGGCGTCCATGGCGAGGCACTGGGTAGCCAGCACGTCCCGAACCTGGGTGGTGCCAATGCCGAAGGCCAGTGTGCCGAAGGCCCCGTGGGTGGAGGTGTGCGAATCCCCGCAGGCGATGGTCATGCCGGGCTGGGTGAGGCCCATCTCTGGCCCGATGATGTGCACGATGCCCTGGTTGCCCGAGTTGAAATCGTAGAAGGGAACGCCGAACTTCTTCACGTTTTTCTCGATAGCGCCCATCATCAACTCAGCCTCGTTGTCCTGGAAAGGCCGGGCCTGGCTCTTGGTGGGGACGATGTGGTCGACCGTGGCGAAGGTCCGGTTGGGGTAAGCCACCTTCAGGCCCTTCTCGGCGATCATGTCGAAGGCCTGGGGGCTGGTGACCTCGTGGATCAGGTGGAGGCCGATGAAGAGCTGGTACTGGCCCGTGGGGAGCTTGTCCACCACGTGGGAGTCCCAGACTTTGTTGTAAAGGGTGCCTTTGCTCATGAAAACCTCATTGAATTAAATTAACTGCTGTCATTGCGAGGAGTGGCCGCCGAATAGGCGGACGGTTACGACGAAGCAACCCCAGTTTAAAAAAATTGGGAAAAGGCGTATTTCAACTGAGGTTGCTTCGTCATTTTCGATCCCCTATTCGGGGATCATTCCTCGCAATGACAGTAATATATCTCTCGTTGGTTATATTTGTAAAAGATATAGTTACTATGTTATATATAGTTAATAACTATGGAAACCCACCAACTTCGCTACTTCCTCGCCGTCGCCCAGACGGGCCGCTTTACCAGCGCAGCCAAGGCTTGCAACGTGTCCCAACCTTCCTTGAGCATCCAAATCGCAAAACTCGAGGACGAATTGGGCGGGCCGCTTTTTGACCGTAATCGAAAGGGCGGAAAACTCACGGCGCGGGGTGAAACTTTCCTGCCCCGGGCTAAAACGATCCTGGGGGAGATGGAATTCGCCCGGGAAGACGCCAAGGCCCAATCCGGTCTTACCCTGGGAAAGGTCAGCCTGGGATGCATGCCCACCACGGGGGCCCATCTTCTTCCGGCGATCCTGACCGCCTTCCGGAAGGCTTATCCCAAAATCCAAGTCCAATTGAAAGAAGAATCCTCTCCGGATCTAGCCGGCGACCTGGAGGAAGGGGAAATAGAACTCGCCATTCTGGACGAGGCGGGTTTGAGGCCTGGATTGGACCACCAAACGATCCTGACCGAGGAACTCTTGCTGGCCTTGCCCGCCAAACACCCGCTAGCGGGGATGAAGTCCCTAGCACTCAAGCAAGTGGCGGAGGAACCTTTTATTTTGATGAAAGCCGGCCACGGCTTCCGCCAGATCACCTTGGATTTTTACCGGAAGGGGGGTCTGGAACCGAAAGTGGTTTTTGAGAGCGGCGGCATTGAAACCGTTCAGGCGTTGGTGGCGGCGGGCTTAGGCATCAGCCTGGTGCCGCAGATGGTGGCCAAGTTTCCCGGTGTGGCCTACGCGGGAATCTCCCAACCCAAGGCGGTTAGGACCTTGTCCCTGGCCTGGCGGAAAAAGGCCAAGCTATCCCCCGCGGCGGAAGCCTTGAAAAAAATTATTACCAGTACCCTCAAGCAATAAAGGACACTTCTAGAAATCTATTTACCCTCGCCCCTTGCGGGAAAAGGTATGCTGCCCATTTATAAATCTTATAGGTGGGCGGTATTATGCCAATCACATTTTGGGTGAATATCCAAAATTGGCATAGGGTGAGGGGTAATTAAAACAAGGCTTTTCCAACCTCATCCCATTCTTCTCCCGTCAAGGGAGAAGGGGGAATACCAATTGTTGGTGGTGCCTTAAATTTAATCCCTATCTTGCATTCCTTGTAAGCCCCTTCCTAGACTTGCCAGGTCTTAAATCAATAAGGGGAGTCAGCATGAAAATCGGAATCATCGGGTCAGGGGTGGTCGCGCAAACACTGGGAGCCAAGTTGGTGGAACTGGGGCATGACGTAGTACTGGGCACCCGGGATCCCAAGAAGTTGGATGAAAAAAAGAACATGGCGGGAACCCTTAATGAATGGCTGACCGCAGTCAAAAACAAGGCCAAGATCGTTACCTTCAAGGAAGCGGCTGTCCACGGCGAACTTCTCATCAACGCCACTCACGGGCAAGCTTCGGTGGAGGCCTTGAAAATGGCCGGAGTGGATAAGGTGGGGACAAAGGTCCTTATCGACACTTCCAACGAGTTGGATTTCAGCAAGGGTTTTCCCATGGCACTGGCCAGCGAAACCCGTTCCGTGGCGGGGAACATCCAGGCGGCCTTTCCCAATCTTAAAGTGGTGAAATGTTTCAACACTCTCACGGCGCCCATCATGGTTAATCCCAAGATGCTCAAGGGCGGTGACCATACTATCTTCCTTTCGGGCAACGACCCGGAGGCCAAGGCGAAGGTGACGGAACTATTAAAGTCCTTCGGGTGGACGGACATCATGGACCTGGGGGATATCTCCGCGGCCCGCGGGCAGGAGATGTACATGGGAATGTGGGTGAGGCTGTACGGCTCGCTGAAGAACGGCATGATTAATATCAAGGTACAGAGTTAATAATTAAATAAAAACGGCGAGAAAAGGGTGGAAGACCGCCCCGAGTGTCCCCGGGAACCAAGAATATTCGTTTCCCTCAAAATATTCTTCAAGTATGCTAAATTCCAATTCCGGAATATTTTTATCAGAAAACCAGTATAAGGAGAAGCTATGGCAACCAAAGGCAACACCAATAAAATCACCGGATTTTCCGGTAACGAAATTTATTGTTTGGACAAACTGGGATACAAGGCCGGCCAGCTTTGCCTTGGCAACAATGTGGTGGCCCTGGGTGTTGGCCGCGGGATCGGGGCGGGGCTTTCCAATTTAGCGGGCGGTGAGATTACCGAGATCACCGAGTTGGTCCATGAGGGCCGGGAGAACGCCTATGACCGGATGGTCAAGGAAGCCAAGGAAGAGGGTGGGATTGGCCTGGCGGGCGTTTCCTTTGACATGATCAATCACGGCGGCAATATCGAGTTCATCGCCTTGGGCTCGACCGTCCATGAGCAGGATTCCAAATCCGAGGAAATGAAATTTTCCACTTCCGCCAGCGGCCAGCAGCTCTACTGCCAGATCGACTCGGGCTTTACCCCCCATGGCTTCGTGTTCGGGAACGTGGCCTATTCCATCGGCGTGGGCGGGAACATCCGGGGGGCTTTTCGGGGGCTTCGGCGCGGGGAAGTCCCGCAATACTCGGAAATATTCGATCGGACCCGCCATTTGGCGCTCACGCGTATCAAGAAGGAAGCCATATCCATGAAAGCGAACGCGGTCATCGGTATCGAGACCTCCATCATGCCCCTGTTGGGAGTGCAGGAAATGATGATGATCGGCACGGCCTCCAGCCATCCGGACCTAAAGGATTACGCCGACGATCCCGTTACCTGCGACATGACCAATGAGGAATTGTGGAATATGGTCAACCTGGGTTACCTGCCGATCCAACTGGTGATGGGCGTTTCGGTTTATTCCCTGGGTTTCACTTCTGGGATCATGGCCGGCTTGAAAAGCCTGGCGGGCGGCCAAGTGACGGGACTCACCGAGGTGCTTTATGAGGCCCGCGAAAAGGCGCTAGAACGCATTGAAAAGGCCGCGGACAAATGCGGCGCCGATGAGGTGATCGGCATCAAAACAAGGGTCTATGACCTGGGCGGCGGATTGGTGGAGTTCATGGTCATCGGCACGGCGGTTAAAAAGGTAAAGGGAGTCACCACCGTCAGCAAGGTATTGCCGCCACAAGCCATCATCCAGGACCGCGAGACCTTTGTGGACAGTTCCCAAGGCGGAAATGTCACCATGACCGAATCCCGCGCGGCCTCGGCCGGGAAAACGCAAAGGGGACCCATTTCCTTCATCCTTACCATTGTGTTCATTATTTTTTACATTTGGTTGAAATTTTTCCTTCACCACTAATGGAAGACCACGCCTCAAAATTCAAGGGTTTAATCTGGGTTGGGGTGGCTTGCGCCTTCGGGATTTTTTTCGCCGTGGGAGTCAGGCCCTTCGCGCACGCCATCCCCTGGAGTTGGGAAAAGCACCTTGGAGAAGCGGTTCGGTTGGACCTGCCCGGAAAGGGATGCCGGAATGATCCCGAGGCGGAAGCCCTGCTCCAACGGCTTGTCCAGCGTCTTTACCCTGTTGAGCCTGACGATAAGAAATTTCCCATCGAAGTCCATGTAGCCAATAGCTCCATCATCAACGCTTACGCTGGTTTGGGCGGGATCATTACCCTGAATTCAGGGCTTTTGAATAAGTCCGAATCCCCCGAGGAAATCGCGGGCGTCCTGGCGCATGAGATCGAGCATGTTCATCACCGTCATATCATGGAGGGAGCGCTGGTTCATCTCTTCACTGCCGAAGGTATCCATCTCATTTTTGGGGATGCGTCATCTTCGGCGGGCTTCGCCAAATATCTCCTCAATATGGATTTCACGAAGGGCCAAGAGCGGCAGGCGGACGAGGAAGGCCTTCGACGATTACAAGCCGCTCATGTGAACAATCAAGGTTTCAAGAGCTTCTTCGAGAGAATGGGGAAACATGAAGGAAGTTCAGTCTTTCTTTCGGACCACCCTTCAAATCAAGAACGCATCGAAATGGTGGAGAAATTCAAGAACGAGAATACTCAACCCATCATGACCCAAGAAGAATGGGACGTTTTGAAGAATTACTGCGGGGAGAAATAAATCGGTGGTCTCATTATTTTCGGCGGATCGTCTCCAAGGAAAAAAGGGACTCCAGAACTTTTAAATTGTTTTCCAGGCGTGGGTAATTTCCTCCACCCTTACCCAGAAGCTCAAATAAAAGCTGACGAGTGATTTCAATATAGCCTTCCAGCCAGCCCAGGGCATGGAAGGGGGGCTGTTGGGAGCCCAAGCTGTTCTCCTTTCGTGGCAGGAATGTCCGGGAGCCCCCATTGCCGACCCAAATCCCATCCGGGTTCATGAAGTTCCAGGTTGCCGACTGCTTGGTGCCAATCAGGCTCATTTCAAAATCGTTGGCCGCGCCATGGAAGGTTTTGGAAATGGAACCCAGGGCCCGCAGGCCTTGTGGAAACTCCAGATTCAGATGTACATGGGTGTCCCGGTGTGATGCTTCCGTGTTAGCATAGGAAAGCCATGCCGATCCTTTGAAGCTGGGTTCCCCCATCAGGAAGGCCGCTGTTTCCACCCAATGGACGCCGATATCGATCAGTGCATCCGAGCCCCCACTGAGCTTCGGATCGTTCTTCCAAGGATGGGGTTTGGGGGAAAGTCCCAACGCTTTTTGGGCCGCGGAGGACTGCCAGTAGTGTCCCTCGATGGAAATGAGCTCGCCGAATTCCCCGGCTTCCAACATTTGCTTTAAAGTTTGAGGCCCCCACATCTGGTGATAACCGTGACAGACCGCCACGGGAATCCGGACAGCCTTCAGTGATCCCACTTCCCTTAAATTCACGCAAGCGGGTTTTTCCACCACGACGGCTTTGAACCCGGCTTTTTCCCCTTCCAGAATGGAGGAGGCATGGAGGCCATGGGGATTGGCGATGAACAAGACGGGGTTGGGAGTCTGGGTGGAAATTTCCGGTTTTTGGTTCCGGCTGAGGGGAACGGTTTCTTGGATTCCCCAGTCGGGATGTTGGAGGGCGAGGATGGCCAGACTTTTCTGGAAGGCCTGTCCCGCCATGCCACGGCCTAAGATGAAAGGGGTAATGGACATTTTTTCACCTCGAATTTTTCCTAATCAGAATCCAAAAGTTTTAGGGTTAATTCCTCAAAGGATTTAACGACAAAATCTTTGTTAACACAGGTGCCAAAACCATATTCCACATGAACAAAGGGAATCTTACAAGCTTCCGCGGCGGCTTGGTCGCCTTCTGTGTCCCCAATAAAAATTGAAGAAGTTAAATGATTTCGGATAACCAAGTTTCTCAAGTTTTCTTTTTTCGTTAAACCGGTATTACCCCAACATTCAAAATCCTTAAAGAAGGAAAATTTAGACCAGTTCAGGAAGGTTTCAATATAGCCCGCTTGGCAATTGCTGACGATAAAAAGGGGATATTTTTCTTTGAGTTTAAACAACCCGTCTTCGACGCCGGGATAAAGGTCGCCGCCTTTTTCAGCGATAACTCGATTGTCTTCTTCCATGGTTTCCTGAATAAGGATTTGAAGTTTTTCTTCTGGGAGACCTTGAAATACGCGGCGGACACATTGTTCATGAGCCAGTCCGGTAACTTTACGAATGTCTTCGGGAAGAATGTTTCGAAAAGGAATATGGGTGCGTTGAATCACTCGGTTCCAAGCAATAGCACAAGCGTTCATGGTGTCCCAAAGAGTTCCATCTAAATCAAAGATAATTGAGTCAAGAGTTTTGGGATATGGTTTCATAAAAAAAGATTGAATCTTTTTAATAAAAATGGCGGAGAGAGAGGGATTCGAACCCCCGTTACGATTGCTCGTAAATCTGATTTCGAGTCAGACGCATTCGA
>PLZG01000059.1:194-41642 GCA_003152075.1 candidate division FCPU426 bacterium | reverse complement strand
ATCCCCTTGCACCTTTCGGTGTCCCATTCACGAAGCGGCAGGATTCACTTTATGTTGCGGACTGCTGGATTGTTCCCTCACTAAATGAGGTTTATGACCCCGTTTCGGGCAGAACCTCTCGATCCTACGCCGGGGGCTGACTTTCAGGCTCTCTGGTGATTACCTGGTCAGGACTTGGGTTGACCCTCTTCGGCCTAGTCCCTCACCTGCTGGCTCTACAAACCCTCCTCTGGCACGATGTCTACGAAGGGTCCCCTTCGTGGACAACCTTTATTTCTTTGTCCATTTGTAAAGTTCCAGTCCTTTGGGGGTTCCGTGAAGCTGGTAAATATTCCCGTCCCCATCCACGGCGATACGCGCTCCCAAGGAACTCACCACCACCCAGGAATTCCCCCACCCCTGCTCTTGGTAATAATTGTCAAATTGGGATTTAATTTTGGTCAGCAAGGTTCCATCAATTGAATACTTATAAATGAGATAAGCCGGTTCGGATCGCGATCCGCCGTTGTCGAAGCTTAAATTCGCAATAACATAAATATTTTTTTCTTTGTCGGTGGCAATGACTTTCACCCAATCGAGACTCTCTCCAGGCACTTTCTCCTCGGATATTTCAAAAAGGGTTTTATTGGTTTCGGGGTCCAGATAAGCAAACTTTCCCATAATAGAAGAACCGACCTGGACGATCTTTTCCCGGAGCCCTTGATTTTTCATGGATTCCTCAAAGGCTTTGTCCTTTTTAAAATCGGGGTCATTGATCATGGCATGGTGGATGATTTTCCCATCGAAAATATTGATTTTGAAAACCGATTCTCTCTGGGAGTCCAATGTTTCCAGATATCCATTTTTATTAAAAGACCATTCATTAAAGGGGCCGAATAAATCACCCTCGGACCCCAAATCCTCGTCTTCGGACAAAACGCGGCCGGTCCTTGACATTTTTCGAAAAGCTTTTTTGCCGCCGGAATCAGAAAAAACATAAATGCTTCCATCGTCTCCAATAAATAAGGCCGCCAAGCAATATTGGTTGTTCCAGAATTCGGGATGTCCCGATCCATAATTTGTTCCAATCTTTTCCTTGTGTTTAGGAATTTGTCCTCTGTTATTGCCCCAGGGCATCAAAAAAACTTCGCTTCCGACATAGCTCTCAGAGCCAGCCACGGATTGGCGCCAATCCCAAGCTTGGGATTGCGCCAAAACCTGAAGCGGGAACAATAAAAATAAGGCACTTTGGGAAAATGAAATCTTATTAAGCTTCACCGATGCCTCCCCACATTAGACAACCTAATCGATACTTTTTCTTGTCCACGACGGGTCCCCGCCGCGGACAACCCTTTTTGGTCATACAAATAAATCTGAATGCGTCCCAGTTCTTTCAAAAACGATTTCACTTTCAGAAAGTTTATAAATTAAAAGCCAATCAGGCTCCAGGTGGCATTCCCAACGATCCTTGTAGTTCCCGGAAAGTTTATGATTCCGTAATCGAGCGTCCAAAACATTCTGGGCGATCAAACGATTGGCGACTTCCTTGAACTTTTCAACTGGTTTGCCGCGCCGAAGCATTAACTTAAGGTCTTTTTGAAATTGATTGGTGTAGGAAGGATTGAGCATCAGATGCCGAGTTTACGGTACATGTCCTCAGCATTCTTGGCTCGGACCAGATGGTGCCCCTTATCCGTAGACTTGAAAACAGCCTTCGTTTTCGCATTTGGCAGCGCGACCTCGAAAGGAAGCCCTCGCCTCAGTAGAATTTGACTGTAAAAAATGGAGATGGCTTGGCTTGCCGTAAGTCCCAGTTGGTGCAACAATTTTTCTGTATCGGCTTTCAAATGCGGTTCTAACCGAGCCCGTACCGTCGCTTCTTTGGACATGTCAAACCCCCTTTATTGGACTAGTAGAAATGTAGCACAATCGGGCCACATATTCAAGCCACTGAGCTGTCCACGACGGATCCCCGTCGTGGACAACAATTCGCTTACCAAAAATGCATCCCCGTATTGGCCAAGCCTAGCTGCCTACTAATGTCATAGTAAGGAAATCCAGCAAAACATTTATGAGTACAATCGATAGTGATTTTCCCAGTGCTAGAATCGTAAATCCAGTGACCTGTATCCTTGAGTTTCTTTGGATCTGCATTTCCTCTAGAATCCAAAAAAGAATAATATTCCACCAAGGAAGAATTCCAATGTCCATACCCAATTAATCTTGTTTTGGGCATTTCGGAAAGGTACTGCGGAATTAAATCCATCATATTATTAGGTGGAGACCTATGATCCGCTTTGAAACGGAAAATCGCTTCTGTGATTTCCCATAAATTTTTGGTATTAAACCCATGTTCCGATTTTTTGTATAGTTCAAAACAGTAAACAAGAATGACTGTCAGGCCAAAGAATCCAAGAGCCCAAATAACTTTTTTATGTTGACCCATCAAACACCCCTCTTCAAATAAGACGACTTAATCAAAGCTTTTCTTTGTCCAACCAGGGTCCCCGCCGTGGACAACCGTGGCTGTTTATAAACTGATCAGTGGAAACGGCGAAAACAATTAAACCTATTACCCCGCGCCAACCAAGAAGCTCAAATTGAGATCATTTGAGGTCGAAGCGGTCTAGGTTCATCACCTTGTTCCAGGCCGCCACAAAGTCACGAACGAATGCCGGCTGCGAGTCGCCGCACGCGTAGAATTCCGCGAGGGCCCGGAGCTGGGAGTTTGAGCCGAAGACCAGGTCGACGGGTGTGCCCGTCCACTTGAGCCCGCCTGTCGCCCGATCCATTCCCTCCAAGACTCCTTCCGAAGCGGCGGACTTTTTCCACTTCGTGTTCATATCGAGGAGGTTCACGAAGAAATCATTGGTCAATGTTTCGGGCCGTTGGGTGAAAACACCATGTTGGGTACGCCTAAAGTTCGTGTTCAGCGCGCGCAGGCCGCCCACCAGGACCGTCATCTCGGGACCGGTGAGCGTCAGCAGGTTCGCCCGGTCCACCAGCAGCTCAGCCCCCGCCTCGTTTCCCTTCCGAAGGTAGTTACGGAATCCGTCCGCGGTCGGCTCCAAAACGGCGAACGAGTTCACATCCGTCTGCTCCTGGGACGCGTCCATGCGCCCCGGCGAGAAGGGAACCCTCACGGCATTCCCGGCCTTCTTCGCGGCTTCCTCGACGGCCGCGCAGCCGCCCAAAACGACCAGGTCGGCCAGCGAGACCTTCTTTTTACCGGACTGCCCGCCATTGAAATCTTTCTGGATCGCCTCCAGCTCCTGAAGAACCTTGGCTAATTCGGCCGGCTGGTTGACCTCCCAATCTTTTTGCGGCGCGAGGCGAACGCGCGCGCCGTTGGCCCCGCCGCGCTTGTCGCTGCCCCGGAACGTGGAGGCGGAGGCCCAGGCCGTGGAAACTAGTTGGGGGATGGAAAGACCGGAGGCTAGTATCCTGGCCTTTAGGGAAGCGATATCCTGGTCCCCGATCAATTCATGATCCACTTTGGGAATGGGGTCCTGCCAAATCAAATGTTCGGAGGGAACAAGTGGGCCCAGATAACGCGAGATTGGCCCCATGTCGCGGTGCGTGAGCTTGAACCAGGCCCTGGCGAAAGCCCGCGTGAACTCCTGCGGATGATCCAGGAAGTGTTTCGAGATCTTCGCGTAGCTCGGATCCATTTTCAACGCGAGGTCCGTGGTCAACATGGTGGGGGCGTGTTTCTTCGACGGGTCGTGGGCATCCGGCACGGTCCCTAACGCGGATTTATCCTTGGGAGTCCACTGTTGGGCGCCGGCGGGGCTCTTCGTGAGTTCCCACTCATAACGGTAGAGGTTTTCCAGGAAGTTGTTGTCCCACTTCACCGGGTTGGTGGTCCACGCGCCTTCCAATCCGCTGGAGATCGTATCGCCGCCCTTGCCGCTGCCAAAGCTGTTTTTCCAGCCAAGGCCTTGCTCCTCGATGGGGGCAGCCTCAGGTTCGGGACCGACATACTTGACCGGATCGGCGGCGCCATGGGTTTTGCCGAACGTGTGTCCGCCCGCGATGAGGGCGACCGTCTCCTCGTCATCCATCGCCATGCGCGCGAACGTCTCCCGAATATCCCGCGCGGCCGCGACCGGATCGGGCTTGCCGTTGGGCCCCTCGGGGTTCACGTAGATCAGGCCCATTTGAACGGCGCCGAGGGGTTTTTCGAGCTGATGCTCGCCGCTATGGCGCTCGTCCGCCAGCCATTTTTTCTCAGGCCCCCAGTAAGTGTCCTCTTCCGGCTCCCAGATGTCCTCGCGTCCACCGCCGAAGCCGAATGTTTTAAGTCCCATTGACTCCATCGCGACCATACCGGCCAGGATCATCAAGTCGGCCCAGGAGAGTTTCCGGCCGTACTTTTGCTTGATCGGCCAGGTCAACCGGCGCGCCTTGTCGAGACTTACGTTGTCAGGCCAACTGTTGAGGGGCGCGAATCGTTGTGCCCCGCTTCCCGCGCCGCCGCGGCCATCGGCGATACGGTACGTGCCCGCGCTATGCCACGCCATGCGGATGAATAAAGGCCCATAGTGCCCGTAGTCCGCGGGCCACCATTCCTGGGACGTCGTCATCAATGTTTTGAGGTCCTTGATTACGGCATCAAGGTCGAGGGTCTTGAACTCTTTGGCGTAGTTGAAATCCTCATCCATGGGGTTGGACGTTGGGGAGTGCTGGCGCAAGATCTTCAGGTTCAGTTGATGGGGCCACCAGTTGGCGTTCGACTGTGCTCCGGCCACCGTTTGTTTCATGGCCCCGTGCGGGAACGGGCATTGCGATTCGGTTGACATGATGCTTTAAATTTCGTCGATGGTTTGAAATGGTTGTTTAAAAAAAACCTAATTTTTAACTAGTGATGGCTTTTTAACCGATTTAAGTTACGAAGGATATGCCTCAGGCCATAAGGGTTAAAAAGGGCCAGGGCAAAATTCATAATTCCGCGCGCCCTTATCTGTCGAAGTTCGTCTTAATGATTTCCGTCACCTCGTCGCTGCGCCCGTTTAGGACCGCTTTGAGCATGAATATCCCAAACCCCTTAGCCTGTTCCTTATCGATATGGGGCGGCATCGCCAGTTCCACCGGGTTGACCACCAGATCGATCAAAACCGGCCCCGTCGAGCGGAAGGCCCCGGTTAATTGGGATTGAACCTTTTCAGGTTCCTCAATTCGGAACCCAGGAATACCCATACTCTCGGCCATTTTCGCGAAGTTCGGATTGTCCAAATGAACGCCAAAACTGAGAAGCCCCGTGGCTTTCATTTCCTGATCCACAAAACTCAGGGTGCTGTTGTTAAAGATAATCAGTTTCACCGGCAGTTTGAGCTGGCGGATAGTCAGCAGGTCGCCCATCAACATCGAAAAACCGCCGTCACCGCACAACGCCACCACTTGCCGGTCGGGAAAAGTGAGCTGCGCTCCAATGGCCTGGGGCATCGCGCCCGCCATCGAACCGTGGTTGAGGGAGCCGATCAAACGGCGCCGCCCATTCATGCGCAGGTACCGCGCGGACCAGACCGTGGGCGTGCCCACATCGCAGGTAAAAATGGCGTCCGGGGCGGCCAACTCGTTAATGAGACGCGCGGCGAACTGGGGATGAATTGGTTTTTTACCCGAACCCTCTTGGGCTAAATCGTTCATTTCTTTTAGGGACGTTTGATAGTTTTTACGGGCTATTTCCAAATGAGCCTTGTCTTTGTGTTCTTTAAGCCGGGTCAAAAGGCCCTCCAGCGTTTCTTTCACTCCCCCCGCTAGGCCGACCTCAACCCGGGCGCGGCGGCCTATGTTTTCGCCCCGGATATCCACCTGGATGATTTTGGCTTTTTCGGGATAGAACTGCCCGTAAGGAAAATCGGTGCCCAGCATGAGAAGAACATCGCAGTCTTTCATCGCGTCAAAACCCGCGCGAAAACCCAGGAGACCCGTCATGCCCACGTCATAGGGATTATCATACTCAATAAATTCTTTTCCCCTCAGGGCATGCACGATGGGGGCCTGCAGCCTCTCAGCGGCCGCCATCAGTTCCGGATGGGCGTCCGCGCATCCAGCGCCGCCCAAAATGGTTACTTTTTGCGCCGAATCTAAAATTTTCGCGGCGCGGTCCAAATTTTCTTCCGAGGGACGCAGATGGGAAACCGCCCGCAGGGCCGGTAGGCGGGGTATGGTTTTTTCCATCTTTTCAAAAGCCACATTGCCCGGCAGAACCACAACCGACACGCCCCGCAGGGTCAAACTGGCTTGAATGGCTTCTTCCAATACCCTGGGCATTTGGGCGGCGGTCGAAATGAGTTCGCAATAATGACTGCATTCGAGAAATAAATTTTCGGGGTGGGTCGCCTGAAAATAGGAACTGCCGATTTCTTTGCCGGGAAGATGCGCCGCGATGGCCAATACGGGCACCCGGCTTCGGTGGCAGTCAAATAATCCGTTGATGAGATGCAAATTACCGGGCCCGCAGCTCCCCGCGCAAACCGCCAATGATCCGGTCAGCGCCGCTTCCGCGCCGGCGGCAAAAGCCGCGGCTTCCTCATGCCGCGCCTGAATCCATTGGATTTGGTCCTGACGCTGACGAATGGCCTCCGTCACCGCGTTTAAAGAATCGCCCACAATGCCGTAAACCCGTTTTACGCCGGCCGCGATGAGTGTTTCCACCAATTGCTCGGCGACTGTGATTTCCATTGGTTTCTCCCGTTACATTTTCACGTGCCCGCCGTTCATCGGATAGGTGGTTTTTTTAAGCCCTTCTTCAGGGCTTTAACCGCCCGCTTAGCCGCCATGCCCGCCTTTTCATCAATGGGTTTGAGGGCAGAAGCCTTTTTCACCACGATGATCCCGGAGGTTATCGGTTTAATAAAATATTGGGGGTCTTTTTGGGAGGCGTGGACGGTTTGAGTTTCAAACTGGAGGGGCGTGACGACCTTCTTCAGGATAGATCCCTGGGCACGGGCCCCTTCGGCTTTCCATTCGACATAATCCCCTACTTTGAAATTATTAATCACGGGTTAATCTCCTTTATCGGTTGACGCTGACGCGGTCCCTTAAAAAGAGCAAGAAACAAGCCCATCCTTCGCGTGAATTCCAACCGGATTCCGCCCATTTTTAAGGCCGCCGCTTATTCGCTCATATCAAATTGAACCCTCTTTATCAAATTGATTTGAGTCGGTTATTTTAAACGTAACAGCTCCCGCGACTCTCGTAATCTAAAAAGAGGAACAAATCCCAAATCGCCGTGTTTTTCAAAAGTATTCCAAGCGGGTCAAAAACTAACGAACCGAAAAGTGACCCGATTCCCCGCCCTTGGCCGCCGTAATCCCCGTAACATTTCCTCCGAAATGTTACGAGCCGCCTAAGTTTAAAGGGGCCATTTCTTTGTCCACGACGGGGCCCCGTCGCGGACAACCTTTTTAAACATCCTTGAAATCACAAAACACCAGGGTGATGCCAGTTTTGTGAAGGTAGGCCGGTTTATTTGCCGGATATCCGCTGAACATTCCTTCTGATCGGCGGCGATCAAAACGATAAAAACTTTAATCATTTTGATCGGGGCCGCGGTTCTTCAAACTTATTGAATTTTAAGATCGCCGGAATAGGCCGTTTCCACACGCGAAAAGATGGTTTTGGTTCCCGTTCCCCTTCTTTCGCAAGGCACGGTCCTTGCCTTATATCACTGAGGTTGTTCACGCGGAAATTTCTCCAGGAGGCGGTTATGTATATTGGCGGCGGAATAGGATTGATACTGTTGATAGTTATTATTGTTTTGATCCTTCGTTGAATGGTAGTTATCTGGATAACTCCCTTTCCATTTTGATATTTTCAAATGAAAACGGGGCTTTAGCGGTCGGTAGAAATAATATTGGTTTTTTTCAAAAAAATGGCCCTCAAAAGCCAAAAAGGAAATATCGATGAACTCAAGTAAAGACAAGTTGAAAGGGTCGATCAATACCGCCGTTGGAAGTTTAAAAAAAGGCATTGGAAGGGCCACTGGTAACAATAAACTGAAGGCTAAAGGTTCTATGCAAAAAGCAAAGGGAAAGGCCCAGAAATTAAGTGGTGCCGTTAAGGATACTGTTAACAAGGGCAAGGACCTATTGGGGATAAAAACGAATAAATTATAAGCCCGTCTTCGGTTTGCCTGTCCTTTGGGGAGCCTTTAGGGGAAGCTTTCTTTGCCAGTAATAGGACAGGAGTCCGGGGAGATAAAATGATTACTGTGATAAAATCCGGGGATCGTCATTACTTTGACGCCAAGTATCAATATACGATTGGTGACATACTCAAGGCATGACCAGATTCCAACGGATTCGAGGGTGATGGAAGCGCCTCCCACTGGGGCTCAGACATGAACTGCTGGTTAGCCTCTTCCCCTTCCGGTTGAACCGTTTGGAAACCCGCGACGGCGCCGTGCATTTCCTTGAACCAATCGCCCTACCGCAAAAGGTGGGCTTTCAGCAAAAACCGGTTTAAAAGGTCCTCGATCAAAAGCTTGTCTTTCTTGCCCAAAATCAAGGAATTATCCTGGGTGACTAAAGAGGAAATTTCCCCGAGCATTTCATCGCGAACCGCGAAATCCGTGACCTTTTGGTCGGGAGGGTTCGTCTTTTTCAATTGCTCAAACCACTTTTCAAAGAGATCCAAGCCTTCCCTCTCCAGCAGGTCTTCCACAAAAGAGCTGATGCCTGAATCCCGGTTAGCCTTGGTTCCCATTTTCTTATTTCCTCCCAAAACCCTGGAAAACATTTTCCGCGGGACTTCTTATACCTTTTAATGGCTTCGATTGCTACCCGGGGAATCGGCTTGAACGGATGGTTAAGTCCAGGCTTGCATTTTACATTTTGGGATTATTTCAAAATTCGTAAGCGGGCAATGTGCTAAGCCGCTTGTCTTCAATGGGTCCGCCTACCGTGAAGTGGTAAAGGCCCTGGAAGTCCTTTGAGGTGAGGCCGAACAACTGGTGGACGGGGTTGTCAAAATAACAGCCGATGCCCGTGGCTCGCAGGCCGGCTTCTTCCGCTTCCAGGTAGAGCACCTGTCCCACCAGGCCCGATTCCCAAAAGAGGTTCCGGTAGAAGGCTGCGCCGTGGGACACCAGGCTTTCCTTAAAATCCGCGATCATCCCCAGGCTGAAGGCCCCATCCCCCGCGATATTCTGGCCGCAAGAAACCCCCGCGGCTTGGCCCCGGTAGTCCCCTTCTTTAAGAAGATAAAGCGGTAGGCCAGGAGGGCAACCTTGCGGGTTCTGCCAGAGAAAATCTGGCGCCATGGCCTTTCGAAGGGTTTCGACTTTGGCGGGGTCACGGACAAGCGCGTAAAGCCCCGGGGACAGACCTGTTACCCGGTGCAAGAAAAGTCCCAGGTGGAGCCGGGGGCGCCAGGGAATCGCGTCCCACGGAGGGTGACCTTCCTGGGTGGGCATGAGACGGCCCATCATGCGGAAGAAGTCCGTCACGGGGAGGGCGGTTGAGCCATCCATGCTGACGGCGCTTCGGCGCCCTAAGATGATTTTCTCGGCCGTGAAGGAACCGGAACGGACAGGCTTTTGGAAGACCTCGGCCTCGGTCGGAAACCCGGTCATGTCCTCCTCAAGCACCTTCCCGCTTAAGGTGGAAGCATTTGCCGCCTCATCGATGACATCCCAATCGGCGGCATGATGGGGACTTAAGATATTCGCCTTTCCCGCCCATCCCCTCGCCGATAATTCCCTTAAGGCCTCCTCGGGTAACCGCGACGCGGGGGAAAACTCCCCGGGCGTGACGAGCGCCAAAAGTTCCGGGTCTTCCCTTTCCGCCTCCCCATAGTCGGCGTCACGGTCCAAACCCAAAAGCCGCGAGACCGCGGGACCGCTTAACCCTTCCAACAGGCTCAGTTTCCAACCCAGGGCCGCAGCGGCCAAGCGCAGGGTGCCCAGGGCGTGGCCCGTATCGTGCTGGCAATAGCGGAAGGCCCTCTCGCCATATTTCCAAGCCTCGCGCCAGTAAACGGACGACAGCCCCGCCAGGAAAGAACCCGGCGGTACAGGGGCTGACAGCTTTTCCCACACGGAAGGATCGAACTCCGCGCGGCGTTCCAACCCATGTTCCTTGGGGGCATAGTGGTAAAGGCCGGGATTGCCGTGAAGTCCCTCCAAAGCCGGCAGGAGCGCGTAACCTTCCGTGGGATGCAGGTTCCCGCTGGAGGGATTGGCCCGCAGGGACCATGTGGCGCCCGGCATGCTTTTCCAGGCGGTAAGGGAAAGGGCGTAGCGGAAAAAAAGCGAGAGGGTTTCTTTGGTGAGCGGGGCGGAACTGACGCCGCCCTTCATATAGAGGCGCCAGTAGGGCAGGTCCCGGCCTTCCGGGGGGAGTGGCAGTCGTACCAGGGGCGCGCCTTCGTACCGCCGGAAGGGGTCCGGCTGGGTGGCCCAATCCAAATAACCCAGCGACGCGGCCGAGCGGTCATAGTGGTGCTTGGTTCGCTCATGGTAAGCCACCACGATTTCCGTGGTTGATCCGGGATTTTTCATTGGGATTCAGTTTAGCAGGCCGCGGTCGGGAGATATCCCCTCCCCACACCCTGAAAGCGCATAAAAGCGCCTTTGGGTGTCCGTGATTTTCCCATTAAACCCAACAATAAAAAGCCCAAAGGACTATGGTAGGGGTAGGGAACACCGAGAAGTTCTCCCGAAAGAAGGAATCCCCATGCCCCTCACCAAAGAACAAGTCGTCGAAAAAATGAAGGATCCCGCCGTGGTCCTGCTGAACGTATTGCACGAGAAGGATTTCGAAAAACTTCACATCAAGGATTCACAAAGCCTAGCCCTTGGCCCCAACATCCGCGCTTTCGAGTCCGCGGCCCAAAAGAAATTTGGAAAGCAAACTTTCCTTATCACCTACGGGGCGGACAAGGACAGTCCTTTAGGTTTGAACGCGGCAAAGCTGTTGGTGGGCAACGGTTTTCAAGCGGACAATTATCCGGGCGGGCTTAAGGATTGGTCCCAGGCGGGCTGGCCGACCAACCAGTCCGAACCAGCCGTCCCCCACCCCGTGCCGCCCCAATTAAAACGAAAAGGAAAAAAGTAAATGTCACTGACAAAGGAAGAAGTACTGGAAAAAATGAAGGAGGAAGGCGTAGTTGTCCTGAATGTCCTTCCCGAGGCGGATTACCAAAGGCTTCACATTCAAGGTTCCCAGAGCCTGCCCCTGACCTTGGATTACGGCGGCTTCCTCCAGGAAATCGAGAAGAGGCACGGGAAGCAAAAGTTTTTCATCACTTATGGTGACCGCTTAAGCCGCGCGGACGGCGCCAGCGCGGCCCATGCCATGCGGATCCAAGGATTCAAGGCGGAAAACTATCCAGGCGGTGTCCAGGAATGGTTTGAGGCCGGGCTCCCCACTGGAGGCAACCAATCCGGTGTTCAACCCATCCAACCGGTGATGGGATAAGCCAAGGTTAAATCCAACGCCGGACACTTTTCTTGTAATCCCGGTTCTTCTTGTGGAACTTTGGCTAAGAGTTTTTTCATCCTTTCCTCAATAAAAAAAATGGTTTAAAACCGGGGGCAATCTTGGTTATAACCCCTTAGGAGTAAATATTTGTCCGGGGGAGTTGCTGGACTTTTCCACGGAATCCGATGAAACCCTGACCCAACCCGGCCTTGGGTTCTTTCGTTTCCCGGCCAAAGCCTTGCCACGAACACTCACCAGCTAAAACTGCTCCACCTGGTATCCCTTTTGAACCAGAAGACTCGGCAGTCCGTAGGCACCCACCAAATGTCCGCTCCCCACCACGATAAAATAGGTTCCACTGCCCCGGAAAACGCGGTCCAGCTGCCTCAACCACTTCTCGTTTCGGAACTTTATGATTTTATCCATGATGGCCTTATCCCCGGGCGAGACGCCCGAATTGACCAACGAATCCATGTCGGTGGTATTTCCGGTTTTCCAGTCCGCCAGGATTTCGTCCATAAAGCGGCTACTGTTGGTCGCCCCCTTCGAAGTGCTGAATAGGAACGAGGCTTGTTCCTGGTCGGTCAGGCTTTCCGTCGCCTCAAGGGGTTCATACCAAAATTCCATTCCGAAAATGGGTTTTTTCGCGGCCTGGGACTTACGGCAAAATATCTCGTCAATCCCCTTTTCGTAGCTGAGCCCGCCCTTTTGGGCGGAGTTCCCGAACAGGGTCGCGGACAGGTAAAAGGGCTTCAAACGCGAGGCCGTCTCCTCTTTAATCCCTTCCTCTTTGAGCATCATCTGGAGTTGGTGCCACTGGGCGGGGGTGAGATGGTTGGCCAGGCTGTCCCCCGGGGGGTAGGTGCCGTGGGCCTGGATATAGGGCCCGGCGGCTTTTCGGATTTGCCCCTCTTGGGTCAGGTCATATTCGAACCCCACGTAGTTGGATTCGTCGAAACATTTTTCCACGATTTCCGGAACCTGGAGCGGCGTGTTTTTGCGGATGTGGATGGAGCCCATGAAGTACACCGTGGCGGTGGGGGATTTCGCCCGCCAAAAAAAATGTTTCGTCCCGGGGATTTCGGAGGAGGTGGGGACCACCTGGGTGTCACCGTTGTCCCGCGCGGCCCCAACCTGGCTGATGGTTTGAAGCTGGTAATTCGACATCGTGAAATCCGCCCAGAAGAGCTTGCCCGGCATCCTGAAAAACATCGTGAGGGTCGAGGGCAGCTGGAACCCCTGGATATTCTAGTACTGCGCGAAAAGGTCCACGATGGCGTGGACACCCCCCTTGGTAGTGATTTCCATTTCCATCTGCTTCAGCACCGCGCCTTGGGGCGAGGCCACGAACCCGAGCTTGAAATCGGTTTGGCCCTTGGGACTCTTCCCGACAAACCGGGTGGCAAGGGACTGGGCGTCAAAATAGATGACGTAGGTTATATTTTTCGCGTGTTCGGTGATGGAAAAGGTGGAATCGGCCCCACGGGTGATTTGGTGGCTATGGCCGGAACGTTGCTGGGAGTAAAGGGGCGAGGTCAGGAAAATCCCCCAAAGTTCCAGGAACGCGTTCACCAGGTTGCAGGCCTTGCGCATTTTTTCGGGTGTCGCCTGGGGGTCATTGCCGCCTGAGGAAAAGGAAAGCAAGGGCATAACCCCGCCCCCCAAATAGGAAAAGTCATAGGCGCATTGGCTGTTCTTCCAGTTGAAGTCCTTCCACGCCGCCTGGAAGCCGGGCGGCAATTCCCCTGAAAAGGCGGCCGTCGCGTTACATTGAAAGCTTTTCAGCCCATCCCGCGAGAGGTTGTAATAGTACTTGTCCAATTTTTGAAGGTAATCGACCATGACGGAATCGTCCGCCGAGGCGTTAGCCATGGGAAGGCAAAGGGCCAAGAGGAGGGTAAAGACTTTTTTCATTCGGCCCGTTCTTGATTGAATAGGCATAAACCGCTTTGAAAATATTCTACAAGGCCCCGCGCCTAGAAGCCAAATATAATACCCTTCCTTTGGTTAGTGGAATGCTGTTTAAAAACCATTTGTCCGGCACAGCCACCCATCGGGCCTGGGGGCGGCCCAAGGACGACAAAAACTACCGAATTTTAAGGAGGTGGCCGCGAATTGCGACCGCATTGGAGAGGCAATGAAAAGAGTCGCTAGGGATTTGCTTTAAAAAAAAGGCGGGGCTTCGCTAAGCTAATGGGATCTTGGAGAGAGGTTCACCCTGGCGGAGGTCACTGGGGACCTCCGCCGTCAAAGCGATGAACTTTTTTAATCGCGTCCGCTTACTATCGGATGGAATTCCCTGCCTTACTTAACAATGACCTCGAATAGAACCCTCATGTTGGCCTTGGCCGCCTTCGAGTAATGTTGCTTCGGCGCGGCTTCGTACATCGCCGGTTTCGTCTCGCCATATCCGATGGTGGTAAGCCGGTCTTTTGCGGCGATCCCTTCTTTGATCAGGTAATACTCGACTTCTTCCGCCCTTCTCTCACTCAATCTCTGGTTGTAATCCTCCGTGCCCGCCTCGGAGGTATATCCGGCGATGCGGATATGGGCCTTGGGATTGGCTTTCAGGATTTCGACGGTCCTTTTGATGATCGCCTTCGCTTCTGGCGAAAGTCTCGACTTGTCAAATTTGAAATGCACATCCTCAAACGCGAGGACCACCACTTTCTCCTCGTCGGTCGGCGTCGCGACGATCGCTATCTTCTCCTCCACTTTGGGCTCCTCCGCCACGTAAACAACTACTGGGGTTGGGGTCAGGGTGGCGGCTTGGGCAGCTTCTTTTTTCTTTTCAGGTTCCCCGCCGAAGGCGATTACCAATCCCAAGGTGGCGTTGACGTTTTGATAGTCATTCGCTAACAACGAGGCTCCCTGGAGAGTTTCGGTGACCATATCGTCCCGGACGTCGAGCCGAAGGGCGAAATTTTCCGCGAGCCAGTATTTCGCGCCTAGCCCTAAGTCGAACGTAGTCATGTCCCCGCTCTCGATGGAAGGGCTGTAGTTGACGGCTCCGAAACCGCCGACGGCGAAGATATTAAGTGGATCATCGGGGTTGAAGGTAAAGACCGCGTCGAGGTGGTAAAAGAACAGGTTCACCTTATCGGCGGGGCTCCGGAACTGCCCCTTCGCCGCGCCGGTGATCGTTTTGTCGTTGACGTTGGTATTGACCATATCCACCGCGCCTTCCAATCCGAAATGGCTCGTGAAGTTATAGCTGATCCGTCCACCGTAGATCAGGCTGTCCTTCAGGTTTTGCTGGGGACAGAAAAAATTGTAGCCCAGGAAAGGGCTTACTTCGAAGCTTCCCTCCCTGACCCCCGAGCGGGCGGATTGGGGAAGAAGAAGAACCAAGGCCAACAACCCCACCTTCGTTATTTGCGCGACCCAAACCCTCGAAAGTAACTTTTTCATCTCAATCCTCTTTTCTTCAGTGTTTAATTTTCAGCTTTCAACCTGTTGAGGGACGGGTCCGAAAGACCCGTCCCCCTTCTGCCTTTACCCCAACCCAGACTCAAGGAAGCTGGGTGACAACGTTTTGATCCAGCGCGACATAGGTGTGGGTGAGCAGTCTTCCGTGTACCGACGCGCCCGTGATGAGCTGGATATAATCGGCGCCAATGATCACACCTTCGAAATGCCCGGAAATTTGCGTGAAACCCGTGACTGTCCAGGTGACGTTCGACGCTAAAGCGCCGTTGTCCAGGAAGACCGTCACGGCCGAGGCCTCGGTGAGAGTGCCGTTGACCTGGAAGTCCCAACGGGCGTTCGGGTCACCCAGCGCGTCGAGATGGAGATCGGTGGGTATGGAGACACCGGTGTTGAAGAAGTATTTTCCCCGGGTAAGGGTCAAGCCGCCGAGGATGCCGGCGCTTTGGTCGATGACGCAATTCGCCAATCCGTTAGTGTTCGTATAGGCGGTTCCCTTGTCGGTGACGGCGATACCGATGCCGGTCGAGTCAATGGTGCGGCATGGGGGTCCCGTCGCGTCGATCGTATAGATGATTCCGTTCACTTCGGGACAAGTTACCCCTGTGATTTGGGCGCCTGTACCGGCGTTCGCGATATTTCCCGTGACAGCTGAGGAAGGAATGTCGGTGATTCCCGTCTCCGCCAGGATGACGTAATTAGCGGCCGTGCCCAGGCTGACTGCCGCCGGATTGGGACAAGCCGCCGAGCTGGTCGCACTCGGGGTGGCCGAGGGTGTGTTCGTGGGGGTTCGTGTGGGCGTGTTAGTGGGGCTTGACGAGGGAGTCTTCGTGGGGGTTACCGAGGACGTCTTCGTGGCCGTGGCGGTTATCGTGGGCGTGTTCGTCGACGTTGCCCCGGCTACTGGGCTAGTGGCACCCTTATTCCAGGTTCCGCAACCGGCCGTAATGAAAATGACCGGGCTTACCGCCAATAAGAGCGTCAAAAGAACCTTCTTATTCACGATCTGTAACAACTTCTTTGTCCTTGAAAACATAAATCCTCTTTTCTTTTCGCGGGTTTGTGGTCGGCCGGCTTACCCGTCCCTATAGAAACCACTGCACGCAATGTTTAAGTAAGATGACTTAAAGCAACTATCGTGCCTTACAAATAACCCAGTTATTCGGGGGTTGGGGGGGATAACTTCTATCAAAATGAAACTCATCAAACGATCACTTTGATCTCGATTGTTTTGATAAAAATTTCCGACGCTGGTTTGAAAGTCGCCGCTTCTCTTCCCCGGGCTATGCCCGGGGAAGAGAAGCGGCCCAGCCGAAGGATGGGCAGGCGAAGCCTGGACTTCGGCGGTGCCACGGGCTAAGCCCGTGGGGAGCCACGCAAAGAAGTGAAAAGGGCCTCCCAATTCCCCGAGCCCTTCGCCCGCCATTTGTTTACTTGTCCCCTGCCATGAGTCTTCAAAAAATTGGCGGGGAGATGCGCCTCTGCGGGCGGTTAACGCCAACGGACGAATCAACAACTGGCGTGAACTGGCTTTCCGCGGAACAGGTCTTTAGCGGGAATTTTTAAAAAAAAAGGACGGGCCCAAAGGCCCGTCCCTTCCTTTACAGCAAGCCGGACTTCCGTCTTAAGGGAGTTCGGTGACGACGTTTTGATCCAATGCCACATAGGTGTGGCTGAACAGCCTGCCGTGTGACGACGCGCCCGTGACGAGCTGGATGTAATCGGCTCCCATGAGGATCCCCTCGAAATGGGCGTTCATCCCGATCACCGTGAAACCCGTGACCGTCCAGAAGACGTTCTGGGCTAGGGCGCCGTTGTCCAGGATGACGTTCACCGCGGAGGCTTCGCTGAGGTTTCCATTGACCTGGAAAATCCAACGGGCATTCGGATCGCCCATGGCGTCCAAATGGAGGTCGGTGGGGATGGAAACACCGGTGTTAAAAAAGTATTTTCCACGGGTCAGGGTCAGCCCGCTGAGGATCCCGGCGCTCTGGTCGATGACGCAATTCGCCAGTCCGTTGGCGGTCGAGTAGGCCGTTCCCTTGTCGGTGACGCCGATGCCGATGTTGGTGGCGTCGATGGTACGGCAAGCCGGACCCGTCGCGTCGATCGTATAGATGACCCCGTTCACTTCGGGGCAGGTAACCCCAGTGATTTGGGCGCCCGTACCGGCGTTCGCGATATTCCCCGTGACAGCCGAGGAAGGGACGTCGGTGATGCCCGTCTCCGCCAGGATCACGTAACTTCCAGCCTGACCTAGGACGACGGCCGCTGGATTGGCGCAGGCCGCCGAGCTGGTTACCGTCGGGGTGGCCGAGGGCGTGTTAGTGGGGGTACCCGTGGGTGTTTTGGTGGGCGAGTTAGTGGGGGTTCCCGAAGGCGTTTTGGTGGGCGAATTAGTGGCGGTTTTCGAGGCCGTGGAAGTTGCCACCGGCGTGGCCGTCATGGTTGGCCCTGCGGTTGGCCCGGTATCCTTATTTGGTCCGCAACCGTTCGCGGCGAGAATGATCGGGCTTACCAACAGAAACAGCGTCAAAAGAACCTTCTTGTCCACGATTTGCAAAACCTTCTTTGTCCTTGGAAACATGAATCCTCTTTTCTTTTCGCGGGTTTGTGGTCGGCCGGCTTTCCCGGCCCTATTGAAAACCACTACACGCAATAGTGATATGGAGGTGAGTTAAAGCAACTATCGTGCCTTGCGAATAACCCAATGATTCGGGAGTCGCGCGGCTTACCTTCGATCAAATTGAAAAGAAAAAAAGATCATTTTGATATCGATTGTTTTGTTAAAAATTTCCGGAGCTTTTTTTTAACGGCTTACAAGAAGGGCTACTCTTAAGTTGATCCCGAAGTACCAAAGGGAACGGAGGCCAGTAAGGGCGTTTATCCTGCCCGTCCTGTGACGAGCCTACCAGGCGAGTCATAGGGTGGTGTGCCTGGTAACAGGCACTTCCTATCCATTCCACTGGAATGGATGCAAGCCGGGAGGTAAGAATGGGGTGTGCCAATTCCAGAGGAACAAGGAATTGGCGTTGGATGTTCGACAAGGGGAACTAGGCCAGGAAGACTGTCGTCTTTCCCGGCCGCCCCCTCAAGAGGGATCGGCCTTTTTCAGGTAAAACATGGACCGCGCGGTGAAATAAAGGAGCGGCAAAACCCCTCCCACCACAAAGGTCAAATCGCCCGCCACCCTGGCCCAAGTGAGTTTTTGCACGATCGGTTGATTCCAAAAATCCTGGCTCCGGGCGAACCAATAACCATGGGTGTAGCTTTGAACCATTTCCAGGATTCCCACCGGGAAAATATCCAATAGAAGCATGAGCATCAAACCAATCTGGAGGGACCAAAAGGAAATTCTCAACAAAACGTTGGACCAATGCTCAGGCTTCACCAGGAACCGGAGTACAAACACCAAGGCCGCGATGGCCAGGTTGCCGTAGACCCCCATCAGGGCCGCATGGCCGTGATTGGGAGTGAGATAGGTGGCGTGCTCGTAGTAACTGACGATGGGCAGGTTGATGAGGAACCCAAAAACCCCCGCGCCTAGGAAGTTCCAAAATCCCACCGCGATGAGGAACATGATGGCCCAATAGTGGGCGAAAAATCCGTCCGCTTCCTTGGTGCCGGCTTCCCCTCGGCGAAGCTTGGCGAAGTCATAAGCCTCCAAGGTAAGGAGCATGAGCGGCACGACTTCCATGGCCGAGAAAAAGGAGCCGAGGGCCAGGTTGATGGCCGGTTGGGCCGTCCAGTAATAATGGTGGCCGGTGCCGATCATGCCCGATCCCAGGAAAAGGATGATATCCAGGTAAACCACCCGAATGGCGGTCTTGCTGGTCACCAGCCCGAGGATGACGAAAAAGTAAGCCACCACGATGGTGGTGAAGAGCTCAAAGAACCCTTCCACCCACAAGTGGACGACCCACCAGCGCCAGAAATCCGCGACCGCGAAGTTGGTCCGGGGCGTGTACATCATGCCGAAGGAAAACATCAACGGAATGGCGATGATGGCATAGACCAAAAGATAGGGCAGGCTTCCCTTGTCCTGGCCCTTGAGTTTTCCCCACACGGCCCGGAGCACCAGCACAGCCCAGATACCCATGCCGGCCGTTAATAGCATTTGCCAGAACCGGCCCAATTCCAGGTATTCCCAGCCCTGATGACCGAACCAGAACCAATATTGCCCCAACTTGGCCTTAATCCCAAGGTACTCGCCCACGATAGATCCCACCGCCACCAGCACCACCGCCGCGAAAAGAACATTCACCCAGAAGGCCTGGTATTTCGGTTCCCTTTTGCCGATGAAGGGCGCGATGAAAAGCCCTGCCGCCAGCCAAGCCGTGGCGATCCAAAAAATGGAAAGCTGTAAGTGCCAGCTTCGCGTGATGGTCGTGGGCAAAATTTCCCGGGTGTCGAAACCATAGAAGCCCGTGGCTTCCACGAAATAATGGGCCGTGACCACGCCCATCAGGGTTTGGAACGCGAAGAGGACCACCACGACGAGGAAATATTTATAAGTACCCAACTGGCTGGCCGTGATCTTAAAGTCCTTCAAGGGAATGCTTTTCTTGATCGCCGGTTCGTCCCCTCCCCAACCCAGGTAGTCAAAGCGCCCGAAGAACATGAGAACCAGGGCGATCCCGCACAGGAGGGAGATGAGGGATAGGACGCTCCAAAGGAAAACCGCCTTGGTGGGCCGGTTGCCCACCGCCTCTTCCGGCGGCCAATTGTTGGTGTAGCTGTAATCCTTGCCAGGGCGTTCCACGGAAGCGGTCCAAGCCGTCCAGGCGAAGAAGCAGGTCAACTGCCGGACTTCCTCCGCGCTTTTGATGTAGTTTTTGGGAAGACTTTGGTCGCCGCCACTATTCAAAAACATGTCCTCATAAACAGTAACCAGTAAGGGAAAAGCCGCGTTTTGTTCGGTGGTGAGGAGGAGGGTTTTAGAAGTTTCGTCGTACCGGTTGGTCTTGGCGTCGGACACCACGATCTGGTCTACCTGGGCCTTTTGTTTTTCGGGGAGTAGGGTGTAGGGTTGTTTGAATTCCTTATAGGACTTCATGTCCCTTTGAATCCAGGCTGAACGGTGCAAATAATCGTCGGTAAAATCCGGGCCCCGGTAGGCCCCGTGGCCAAAAACCGATCCATAATCCATTAAACCGTATCGCTGAAAGACGCCCTGGCCTTGAAGGATATCTTCCCCGGTGAATAGCACCTTGCCGGAAACGTCGCTCACTTTTTCGGGGATGGGCGGTGCGCCCTTATAAACATTTCGTCCCATGAGCAGAAGCACTGTCAAACCAACAATCACCACTAGGAGTGCCGCGTGCCGCCATACCTTGGAAATTTCCATCGTCGGTCTCCCCCCGAATGTGATTTGAAAACCCTCTCTTTTTAGCGCACCCTCTTTTTTTAGCCTATGACTTTTGTCACACCCGCGGAAAAGAACTATCCTTGCGCCCCGCGCGGATGAACCCCCAACCGCCCAACAGCATCGCCGCCCCAAACGCGAGGAAAGCCATGTCCCAAGCCGTGTGGTGGTTCGTGTACTCATTCACGTGATGGAGGCCGAGCCATTCATGGTCGATGAGACCTTCCACCAGGTTGAACAGCCCCCAACCTGCCATGAGTGAACCGAGAAAAGTTCGTCCCGACCAGGGGACATCCCTTCTTTGTCCCGCCCGCCATAAAAGCCCCAGCCCCACCACCACCATGACCCAGACCGCTGCATGAAAGATTCCGTCCCAAAACATGTTCACTTTGAGGTTCACCAGGTCATAAGGCGGCGTATAAGAGGAAAGCATATGGTGCCATTGCAGGATTTGATGAAAGACAATGCCGTCCACGAATCCGCCAAGCCCAGCCCCCATTAACACGCCCGCGCTGATGAGCGGACCCTGCCGCTGATTTTCCGCCATTTCTTATCTCCTTCCGGGATTTCCCAAGAGATCATCGACGTAATAAAGGCCAAAACCCAAAGCCGCCAGGATGAGGATGGGCAGCAGCATGAAAAAGAAATTGAGTCCAAAATCAGCATTGTAAATACCCGCCGCCGCTTGGGCCCGGCACCGGGGGCAGGCCGATATGGTTTCAGTCAAAGTGATCAATGGGATGGTTAGGATCAGGATGTTTTTAATAATGTGCCTCATTTTTATTCCTATCCAAAAACTTATCCGAGTTACTGACTCGGCAAACCTTTTCACTCCATTAAGCGTGAAAATTTTCTCACTTCCCCCATGCTTCTTTTTGGATGAACAAAAGAGGGCATGGGGACATCCCCGTTTTCCTTGTCCTCCCTCCAAAAGATAAAACGGGGGTGAAAAAGGGGGATTTAGTCTTTGATTTCCCCAAATCCTCCCCGGCCCCCCTTTAGAAAGGGACTTATATATTTAGGTCCCTTTTACACACACTTTTAAATATTCCCCCACTTTGAAAAAGGGGGGACAGGGGGGATTTAGCCTTTCGGCGAAAGACGCCCATCTAAATCCCCCTCGCTCCCCCTTTTTCAAAGTGGGAGGTTAACTTTTTACGGCAAACCGCCTTTAAATTACCTTCCCTTTGGCAGAGGAAGTTAAATATTTAAATCCCTTTAGAAAAGGGGGGGCTGCGACGACAAAATAAATTTTATCTTTTGACGCAACGGCGCCATTCTTCCAAAGCCTTCATGTTTCCCAGACTGTCTTCCCAAGTCATCGCTTGGCATTCCAACTTTTTTTGGAGAATGCATCTCCCCGCGGTGTCCGCTTCCCACGCGGGAAGGCGGCCCTTGATCTTCACTTGGATAACCCGGGTCTTTTTCGAGCCGGTCAATTGGGTTAAAATCCCCGCTTCCGTTGGTTTCCAGGGGGCAGGCAAGACGAGGGAGCCTTTGGAACCCAAAACCCGGACGGTCCTTTCATCAATAAAACGGAACCCGCAAAGAAGGTCCGCCGTGACATCCCCTGGAAATCTCAAGGTCGCGGTAGCCCATTCCTCCACCCCGGTTTTACCGATGTAGCCCGTGCCTTCCACTTGAACTGGGTCCAGGAACTTTTTTCCCCGCGCCGCTCCCGCCAATAACCGGGCCATGGACACGGTATAACAACCCACATCCAAAATGCTTCCACCGCCTAACTTTCGGTCAAAAAGCCGTCCTTTGGGTTTGTAAGGCGCCGGAAAACAAAAAGAAGCTTGGATGCGATAGACCTTCCCTATTGTCCCTTTTCGGATCAGCTCAACTACTTTGGCGGTTTGGGGATGGCAGCGGTACTGGAAGGCTTCCATCAAAAAGACCTTATGCCGCTTGGCGGCCAGGACCATCTTCATCGCCTCGGAAACGCTCATGGCTAGGGGTTTTTCACACAGGATATGTTTTCCCACCCTGGCCGCCGCGATGGCCCATTGGGCATGGAAAGGGTGGGGCGTACCGATATAAACCGCCTGGATTTTCGGGTCCTCCAGAAGCTCCGAGTAGCTTCCGTAAGCCTGTGGAATGTGGAACTGGCGCGCGAACTTCCGGGCGGAGGTAATGGACCGGCTCCCCACCGCGGCGAGAGTCCCGGTTTTAGAATCCTGGACTCCCTTCGCGAACACCCCGGCGATATGCCCGGTGGCCAAAATTCCCCAGCTTATTTTTGGTTTCATTTTTCCTCTAACAGGCTGCTGAAAAAATAAAAATAGAGCTACAAAGCCGCCTGGTACCCCAAAGATTCCGCGGGAATCACGGGGTTACCTTGAATATTTTCCGAAAAAATCCGCCGCAGGTGGTCTTTTTCAGCATCCTGCTAACCTCAAGGTCTCGGACCGCCGCTCAACAGGTGGAGAAATGGGGGCGGGCGGTATATTACAGCGCGAAAAAACTGATGCCCGCCTGCAACGGAATAAACACCGAGGGATTCGCTAAGGGGATACCCAAGCCATTGGGGGAGGTAAAATCCAGGTCGATCCGGGCTTGCAGGAACAGCGCCATTCCGCTGTAAATCCGGTAAAGGACTCCCAGTCCCGGCGCCAAATAGAAATCGGTTTCGGCTTTGCTGATTTTCGAGACAGAGCTCCCGGGAGCGTTGGTTTGGGTATAGGTATTCAACGCGATCCCCGCACCACCAAAGACATAGGGGTGAAGGGCGCCGTCCCCAAAGGTCAGCCGTAAAATACCCACCAGTGGGACATAGGCCAATAGGGCGCTCGTGTTGGGCGTGGCGGGAGAAAGATTGTATTGGTAGTAACCGCTCCCGGCGAAAAGGGCCCAGTTTTGATCAAGGCGGTAGCCGATATTGATGTCCCCGCCCAATCCAGGGTTGGTTTCCGCCGTGGTGGAGAGGGAAGGAAAGGCGAAACTGCCGTCGATCTGTTCCACCCACCTTTGGTTTGGGTTCAAGTCCGCTTGGGCCCAAAGGGAAAGGGGCAAGACCGACCAAAAAATAAGGACCAGGATTTTTTTCATTTTTATTTAGCTGGGCTAACTTTTCGCAAGGTATTAATGTCCCGGTGCTCAAAAAGCTTTTCCTGACCTTTGATTTTTAGGAAGGTATTTTGGTCGTAGGAAAAACTTCCGTCCGCGTTGAATTTCATTTCGATCTCGTACTTAACCGTTTGGAATTCGGCGTCCAAAAAAGGATTGGAACAAATACCATAGGTCTTTGAACCCAGGTCGGCCTTGAGTTTGAAGCTCTTGGCGTCCGCTTCCGCCGTCCCGCCCGCGAGGATAACCATCCCCCGGGGAATGGTAATGCTCCTGGTCAATTGTTTTAAGGCCGGATCCCAAAGCCAATAGCCGACTTCGTCGTGGAAAGGGTCCTTCTCCCCCAGCAGGAAAGCTTGGGTGGAATAAAGGAATCCATACAGTTTCTGTTCGTGATTCGAGACAGGGCCGCGGGGTTCAAATACCATCCTTTCCCGGAATTTATTGATGACCTTTTGACGGTCGGTCCCGGGAGCCGCGTCGTCGCCGGTGTCCCCTTCCCAAATTCCTTCCAGGGGCCCCAAAGGGCCGAAATTCTTCAGGATTTCTTCGTTCATGGTTTTCTCCTTTTTTAACTTAGAAGATTCAAGAAAAATCAAACACAAAAACAATTTGAACCACCAAGGGCACCAAGTTCACCAAGAAGGACAATAATCTAATCGGTTTTAAAAGGTCTTTAATCAACTTTTGCCTTTCGCTGATCTTGGTGTACTTGGTGGTGAAATAGATTTTTGTTGAAAGGTTCCTCTTTAAGAAACTCCGTCAAAAAAATCGTCGATCTTTGTCGCGCAAATAAAGTCGTTCTCCGACAGGCCCCCGACATCGTGGGAGCTGTAACGCACCTTGCAGGTCTTATAGCCCACTTCCAAATCCGGGTGATGGTCCTCCCGATTCGCGATGAATGCCAGGGCGTTGACGAAGTTGATGGTCTCGTAAAAATTCTTGAACTCGAAAGTCTTGACGATCTCCTTGCCCGACAGTTTCCAATCGGACAATTGGGACAGGTACCCCTTGATTAACGCCGGACTCAATGGACGCTCCCCTTTTTGATGGGGCGCGCATTTCTTGAACCCGAGATTTTGTTCCAGCACGGCCGATCCATTCATGTTCCATCTCCTTTTAAGCCTGGTTGTTTCATCAACAATCGAATGACACCGCAAGCGACCCGCTTGCCCGCGTTCCCGGAGGGCTGGGTTTTCAAATCATCCTTATCCTCGTGGATAATCAGGGACTTGTTCAGTATGGAATTCGCGCCTGTAAGCCGGATGACGTTGTCCGTGAACTTGAATTTCGCGGTCCCATCCTTATCCGCCATAATATTTCCCAAATCCCCGACGTGGCGGTCCTTGCTGGTAGGGGCTCCGTGGACCTTGTCGGTGGGGTTGTAATGCCCGCCGGCCGAGACCGCGTCCGGAGCCGAACAATCGCCCTTCTCATGAACATGAAAGGCGTGCTTGCCCGGTGTTAATCCCGTGATTTCGCCCTCAACCCTCACATAACTTTTCCGTTGGGTGAATTTAACCCAACCCATCGCTTGGCTGTTGGAAGCGGGCGACAGGGTGCACATCGCTATCCGGGGGGATACGGGGATATTAGCCGTCCCATCGGCCCAAACCATCCCGGGGGAGAAAAGCAAGTACAAAGCCGTCATCATTTTTTTCATTTCAAATCTTCTTTCCTGGAATTTATTCCCTGCCCCCGGGATGTGGACAATCATCTTACGCTTAGCCGAAAACGGATTGATACAGCGGGCGGGTTCTTTTTAAAAACAGGAAAATTTTTATCGAACGATCAAAATGATAATCATCCCTTTCATTTTGATTCCCTTTTCCGGAAAAAAACTGTCAATAAAGCCGAAAACCTTTGCGGGCCCGGGGCTTGATTCTTGCTCTTCTTATTACCTTCAAATGTTTAAACATGACTTGAATTGAAACTCATAAAAAATTTTAAGGAAGACCATGGAACTCTCGCACGAGGAAAAAGAACGCATCATCGCCGAGGAAAAATTACGGTATGAGACCGTCAAGGGACTCCAAACGCAAGGCGAAGGCAAAGCCTGCGCCAACCATGTCTGCGGGACTGGCCTGAGGGGTTGTTGCCATTGCGGCGCCTTCTGGAAAGGGCTGATCCTGGGCTTGGTAATATCCGCCGCCTTCAGCTTCTGTATTCACAGGCATTTCTATGGAAAAAATGGCGGACGCTGTTATTACGGTTCGCCGGTGACGCAATATCAGGAACCACCTGACACAAAAAATTAAAACCGAAAAGCTTAGGGGCTAAGAATGACCAGGGTTGCTGGTTCATGCGTTTGTTTAATAAAAAAAAGGGGCGTTTAATGAGGACTTCGGATTTCACCTTATTGATTGCGGAAGATGAACCGAGCGAGCGGAAGATTTATCAGAAAGCCCTCTCAGCGGAAGGTTACAAATTGATTTTGGTCGAAAGCGGCTCCAGGATGCTGGCCGAGTTAAGTGACACACCGGTTAATTTGCTCATCACCGATTTGAAAATGGGTCCCATCAGCGGTTTGGACGCCCTTTCAATTATTCAGCAAAAATATCCTGCCTTGCCCGTCATTGTGATATCGGGTTATTACAAGGAAATGGTC
This sequence comes from candidate division FCPU426 bacterium, assembly GCA_003152075.1. Classification (GTDB taxonomy): domain Bacteria; phylum Oederibacteriota; class Muellerivitia; order Muellerivitales; family Muellerivitaceae; genus PALSA-1180. Next base: position 15,766 of record PLZG01000059.1, on the reverse strand, counting down.
GGAAATTTCAACGAGAAGGTCATCAAGATTGAAAACTTTTTCCAGAAACCCGTCAACATGAAGATCCTCAAGGAAAAGATCCGTGAGATTTTGAGGATCGGCGAAGGGGAAAAGGTTGCCGCGAAGAAATAGGATTGCGGCCTGACGATTATGAGAGTAAATAAAAAGACAGGAAACAACCGCCGTGGATCAATTGAGCCATAAGAAGCTCCCCTTTGGATTGGGTCAAACCAGGCTGGGGCGCGGCCTTCTTTTTATCCTCCTGTCCCTTTGGGTCGCCGGATGCGGCACCGTTCCATCGCGCAACGCGGATGTAAAAGTAATGGTACTGCCGCCGCCAGCCAGGTGCTTCCCGCCCGTCAAACCCGGGCTAATCCGCCTGCCGGTGGTGGTGACCTTTCCCCCCGGAGGTGACGCCTTCCACCATATCGCCGACCTGGTCAAGGGCGGGCTGAAGCAAATTGCGCAGGAAACCATTTTGAAATCCCGCATGAAGGCTCTCTGGGCGAAGATGGAATCGCCTATCCGCATGGATAAGGATCTCTGGCTTTTAGTCCGGCCCCAATCCTTAAGCGTCGGGAAGATGAGGACCGACCTGAAGCAAGCCTCAACCATGCACGCTGTTTTGGAAATGGTCGCCTCTCCCGAGATACTTTTCGGACCCATGCCCCTGACCACTCCCGTACCGATGCCACCCCTTCAGCCCTTCCAGCCTGGGCCGGGAATCTTCCAGGCCATGACCAATACCCACATTAATTATGAGGACGCCAACCGCTATTTCCGGGACCCCCGGATGAAGATCATGGGAAAGGTTTTGGCGGGCTCAGGAGACCGAAAACTGACCATCGTGGGACTCCGGGTATACGGATCGGGCGGCAAAGTGATCGTCGAGGCGAAGCTACACTACAATCCCCCGGTCATCACTTTGGACAGCAAGCCAGGATATTTGATCCTTTATCTCCGGGGCACTCCCCGTTATCTACCGAAACGGCGGGTTTTCGATTTGCCCGATCTGGAATACGACATCAAGTCCAACGACTTGCTGCTTCAAATTGCGGATTTTGTCTTGAAATCGGATTTTAGGGACCAATTGCGCCGCATTGCCGTCGTGCCCGTCGGCTCAAAGATGGACATACTTAAAGATAAAATGAATAAGAAATTAAACAGGGCTTTGGGTCGCTTTGCCCATGTCAGGACCCAGGTGAATTCTTTCGAGGTGTTGGACGGTTACGCGGACAACAAGGGGCTTGAGGCCCGCGTTTCCCTCAAGGGGACCGCGACCCTTGAGGTTATCTGGAAATAACGGAAAAGGAATAAAATGCTTACCGTAAGGAGATCAGCGGAACGCCGTCACACCGGCAAGGAGAATCAAACCACTTGGATGACCTTTGACAGGGAAAACAAGGCTGATCGCCTGCGAGACGGTTTCGGCTCACTCAAAATGCTCAACGAGGAAATCCTTCCCCACGGCAGGACAATCATGCTCCACACCCACACGCACAAAGCCATGGTGATCGTGACCTATGTCGAAGAAGGCGTGATCATCTATCACGGCCCGTTGGAAAGAAGCGATATGCTGGAGGAGGGGGATTTCCACAGGATCAACGTTTCTCCCGAGGATCACGAATACAATTTCAACGCCATACTCTCCGGCTATACGCATGTCTTTCAAAGCGGGTTTACCGCGGATTTTAATTCGATGGAGCCGGGAGGAAGAAAAAAACTCTTTACCCACGCGGACCGGCATGGAATTTTAAAGCTGATCGCCTCCCCGGACGGAAGGGCGGCTTCCCTTCCCATCCAACAGGACGTTTTTATGTATTCAGCGGTCATTCGTGCCGGGCAACACCTGGTGCATAAGCTGAACCCCGGTCGAAACGCCTGGCTTCACGTGGTAAAAGGCGGGATCCTTGCGAACGGTCTTCACCTTCAGACGGGGGATGGCGCCGGTTTTTCCGACGAAAGTTCCGTCTCCATCGCCGCCGAACAAGCGACCGAGATTCTTCTCTTTGACCTGGCCAAGTCGGAGGTTAAGGCCGAAGCATTGACTTCCCCGGCTTCTAACCGGGGATGAAAGGCGTCCCCTCCAAAGGATGGGTAAACAAAGCTTAGGATTCGTGGCTCTCCGTGGGCAGGGCCCCAGTGAACCACCAAGAACCGGAAAAGAGCCGCAAAAAGAGGCGATTTTTTCCTCAAATTAATCTCCGACGGATTTTCACAGGGAGCGAGCAAGATGTTCAGCCTAGGTTCTTTATTCAGGGTTATCAGCCCCCTTCTTTTTCAGGGATTCGAGATTTATAAAAATTGGAAAGATAACCAGGTGATTCGTGACCTTCAAAGAAAGGTCAAATCCTTAAGAATCTTGGTCGGGTGTTTAACCCTCGTCATTGTTTCGTTGCTGGCTTGGATTCTTTGGCGCTAAAGAAGCTAATCGATTGGCGAACTCCAGAAAAAACCAAAAAAAGTTACAAAGAGGCCCGCTTTCTGAGGCGGGGGCCTGACCCTAATGTTTTGCGTCAAATCTACCCAATGGACACCCCGAGAATTCGGCCGATGACGGCAGTTACGGTCATCGCGAGGGCTCCCCCCAGGAAAACCCGCAAGGTAGCGCGCCCCAGCGGCGCTCCGCCGAGATGGCCCCCCAGAGCGCCAAGAACCGCGAGACTCACTAACGAAAGTGCCGCGATCACGGGGATATGCACCTTAACCGGCGAGACGAGAAGACCTACGATGGGGATCATGGCGAATGTCGCAAAGCTTGCCGCTGAGATCCATGCCGCTTGCATGGGGCGGGAGAGGGATTTTTTTTTGATCCCAAGCTCATCAAGCATATGCGCGCCAAGCCGGTCGTGGGCGCTCAATTGCCTTGCTACTTTCATCGCGAGGCCCTTTTGGATTCCCCGCTTCATATAAATCATCGCGAGCTCCCGCAGTTCCGCCTGCGGCCGGCTCGCGAGCTCCCGCTTTTCAACCTTGATGTCCGCCCGCTCCGCGTCCCGTTGGGAGCTGACTGAAACAAATTCGCCCACGGCCATCGACATCGCCCCCGCGACAAGTCCCGCCACGCCGGCGACGAGTATGGCGCCAGTCGACGCCGAGGACGCCGCGACGCCAATCATCAGGCTGGCCGTCGATACGATCGCGTCGTCCGATCCCAGCACCGCGGCGCGCAACCACCCCACACGTCCGCTTCGGTGCGCTTCGGTTTTATTCGTTTGGATAATAGGTTTTTTTCTCATCCGCGTCCAATCTCCTTAAAAACCAAGGGCAGATAGGCCCACCAATGGGAACTTTCTACTTCGGTGGCTCCCAATCCGATTGGCGTGATTGTAAAAACGAAACCAACTCGTCCATCTCCTTCGGGGTAAGGTTGGCGGCATAAGCTGGCATATTGGTCGCCCCATTTGAAATCAACAATATCATCCGATCCGCCGAAAGCTTGTTTCCTATTTCCGATAAATCCGGGCCCCGTTTGCCTCCATATCCCTTAATCATGTGACAGTTGAGGCAACCCTTCAATTCAAAAAGTCGGGCGCCTTCGAATACAGGGCCGTTAGCAGCGCCCACCACCTCAACGGGTAAGGGTTTGACGTTGAAATTGGGTGACCAGTTGGATTTCACACCTGCCCACCAAAAAGCCCCGATCATAACGACAACCATAAGAACAAACGCCATCGCCCAGGGGCGGCGACTAGGACTTCGTTCCCCATGATTGGAAATAAAAGGGAGTAAAATCAAAAGTGCCCCAGCTATAATCGGCGCGAAAACCATAAAAAAACCTTCGATGCCATGAGGCAAAAGGGCGAGCACCGCGAAATACCACATCAGGTACCAGTCAGGCCGGGGATTTGCATCAATCAAGCTTGGATCAGGAGGATGCCCAAGTTCGGGTGGTCCAAAAACGATGGCCAGGAGAACGATGGCTAAAACCATTACAGCCGCGAAAACCATGTCCCGCCAGGCCGCATCGGGCCAGAAAGGAACTCCATCTTTCTTAAGCGAATCCTCGTATTCCCTCCTGTAAGTTTTCGGATCCACTTTTCGACCCGGTATTGGAGGTTCTGAAATTCCATGGCGCAGAACCAACATCAAATGAAGCCCAACAAACGCAAAAACTAAAGCCGGAATGAGAAAAACATGAACGACGAAAAGCCGACTGAGGGTGGAGCCCCCCACCGTAGGACCGCTGAGAATCAGCGTGGATAGCCAGCCACCGATAAAGGGCGCGCGGGCTGCTTGCTTGGCGGCCACCGCAGCCGTCCAAACAGCGTTTTGGTCCCAACGCAGGATTTGTCCAGTAAAACCCATCACCAAAGTAAAACCTAAAAGAAGGACACCTGTCAGCCAGTTCATTTCCCTTGGGAACTTATAGGAGCCTTGCAGGAACACTTGGGCCATGTGAGCCCCCACCATCAGCACCATCGCGGAAGCACCATAATAATGGAGGGCGCGGACAAATCCCCCGAATGCCGTGTCGTGTGTGATGTATTTAAGGGTGGCATAGGCTTCATCCGCTGAAGGGATATAGTAGAGAGCCAGGGCAATCCCACTGACCACCTGGATCAAGAAGGCGCATAAAGTGGCGCTTCCAAAAACGTACCACCAGCGGGCGCCACTGGGCACCGGGTGGCGGGCCATATGTCCAATAAAGCTGAAGAGGCCGGTGCGGTCCTCCAGCCATTGATATGTTTTTTCAAAAATTCTTTTTAACAAGATTTTCCTTTTTTAGCTCAAAAGTTCGTTAGAGGGCATTCTTTGTCCGTTAAAGAGTGGATAAAATTTCAACTTGGCCCTCATTGACTCGCGCCTGATAACGAGACAAAGGCTTGGGCGGAGGCCCGGCGGCCACTGAACCATCCTTGTAGTAAACACCCCCGTGACAGGGACACATGAATAACTCGGCATCGGGCCTCCAACGTACCGGACAACCTAAATGGGTACAACTAATTGAAAAAGCCGTAAAACTGTTGTCGCTTTCCCTTCTCAACCAAGCGGCGGTCTTGGCCGTAACCCCGGCCCATGGCAGGGGTGAAGCCTGGAGAAAGGTCACGGCCACCGTTTCACCGACCTTAAACGAATCAACTTTGCCGACAGAACGCCAGACTGGGGGCAAGGCCTTGAAAAGAGGCTTGAAAACAAACCCCACCAAAGGGACTCCCACCATCATCGAGATCAAACCTCCGAGGATAAAAATCAATCTTTCCAAAAAGGTTCGCCGCGACATCTTCCCCCGTTCCCCGCTATCAATGAGAAGGTTATTTTCACTCATGGCGCATTTCCCTCAGCCAGCCCGCCACTGAGATAGCTAAGAGGGTCAAGCCGGTGACTGTCATAATGAATGAAGTTACTAAACCCCAAAGAAGAAGTACCGTTCCCAAAGCCAGGGCTGCGGGCCAAATGGTAGGTTTGGGCATTTTTTCCAGCGGAACGCGGACCCAGCCGGGGCGCAACGGCGGGGTTTCAATGTTATTTTTTTCGGGCATTCTTTATCTCCATTTCTTTTATCGGACGGCGATAGTAACGGCCCAAAAGAACCATGATGGCGCCCAGGTAAATCAAACAGGCCGGAACCCACATTAAAAGACCGCCGATTTGTTGGTCGGCTATAGGGGTCAACCCCCAGCCGTTTCTGATCATAGGCAGGATACCTAATTGATCTACAGGGTTCATGTAAACCGGACAAACGCCCACCGGCGCGAAGCTGATCCATATCCCCAAGAGCGAACAAGCCACGCAGGCGGTGAAAAGATAGGGTATCCCTGCCAAAGGTGAAAGCCGGTCCTCCTTCCGGGCGCTTACGATAGGCCGCCAGAAGAGCACACCAAGGAATAAAAGCGAAAAGGTTTGTAAAACGTGCACCGATCCATTCGAAGCAGCTGCGTCGCACAAAGCCGGCACATGCCAAATCCACATAGCGCCCACACCCGAAAACCAGGCAATCAGGGGATTATTTCCCCAAGGCAAGAGCCGTCCCGGAATTTGACCATGGGCGCCACTGCCAGGCAAGCCCATCAGGAGAAGTGGCGGAACGATCAAGACCAGTAAAAGGTGTTGGAGCATATGGGCACTAAAAAGGGTTCCCCGCGCCAAGAGACTAACGGGAGAATCAAGCGCTAAGAAACACAAAACAAGGCCAGCTAGGAAAAAAAAGGATTTACCGGAAAACTTCCAACGGCAGGAAAGGCCGTAAAGAAGGAGGGTTATGACGCAAGCGGCAAGGACGAAGGGGTTCCAATCCCAGGCGGTTAAAAGGAATTCGTGGGTGGTCATGACACAGGCCCCACCAGGTAAATGGCCGTAAAGACCACAATCCAAACCACGTCCACAAAATGCCAATAGAAGCCCATGGTCTTAACCGATTCGGTCTTTCCTGTTTTGAAATCACCGGCCAGGGCAAACCCTAAGACGATCAAAAGCCATATCAAGCCGACCAAGACATGGAGCCCGTGCAGGCCCGTTACCATAAAAAAAGAAGCGCTGAAGAGATTAGTACCGGCTCTCAGGCCTTTTAGGAAAAGTTCAAAATACTCCATGCCCTGGCCCACCAGGAAGACGCCTCCAAGAGCCAGAGTGGCTAACAGCCAAACGAGAAAACCGGTGTGGTCCTTGGCCCCCAACCTTTTTTCCGCCCGCCAAAAAGTGAAACTGCTTGCCAATAGACAAAAAGTAAAGATGCCGGTTTTCAAGGGATTCAGCCATTGGGCGCCAGGGTTCGGGTGTTGTGAAAAATTATAAAATATGTAAGCGATCAGGAGCATGATGAAGAAAAAAGCCTCCGAAGCGATAAAACACATCATGCCGGTCTTGTTTCTATCTGACCTCTTCGATTCAGGTTCCCCACCCGATGCCTCTGGTTCATCGGGATTCTCCGGATGGGCAAGGTCCCAAAGGGGTCGGCGTCCTTGGATGGGCGGAAGCTGGTCGAAATTATGTTCCGCGGGTGGCGACGATGCGGCCCATTCGAGAGTCCAGGCGTTCCAGGGGTTGTCTCCCGCCGGAGTCCCCCGGCGCAGGCTGACGGCCATATTCCAAACCAATACCAACACCGACAATCCCAGGATAAATGCCCCGATAGTGGAGACCATGTTTAAAAGACCCCAGCCGGGATAATCGGGATAGGTATAAACCCGCCGGGTCATCCCCATGAGCCCTAAAAAATGTTGGACGAAAAACGCCATATTAAAACCGATCACCGTCAGCCAGAAATGAACTTTTCCAATGGATTCGGACAGGAGGCGCCCGGTCATCTTGGGGAACCAGTAATAAAGTCCGGCAAAAACCCCGAAAAAAGAACCGCCAAATAGGACGTAATGGAAATGAGCAACCAAGTAGTAGGTGTCGGTGACTTGCCAATCGATTGGCACTACCGCGAAGGTCACTCCGCTCAAACCCCCAAGGGTGAACTGTAAAAGGAAAGCCACCGCGAAGAGCATGGAAGTGGTCAAGTGGATGGATCCACCCCAAAGGGTCGCGCTCCAATTGAAAATCTTCACCCCCGTGGGAACGGCGATCATCATGCTGGAGGCCGCGAAAAAGAGGTCCATGGGCTGGCCCAGCCCCACGGCGAACATGTGGTGTGCCCAGACGCCGAAACTGAGGATGGCGATGGCCACGGTGGAAGCGGCCACGAACTCGTAGCCGAAAATGGGCTTTCGGGCGAAAACCGGGATGACTTCCGAGATGATCCCGAAAGCGGGAAGGACCATGATATAAACCTCGGGATGCCCGAAAGTCCAAAAGAAATGCTGCCAGAGGATGGCCGAACCTCCGTGGGAGGGCAGGAAAAAATGGGCCTCCAGCTGGCGGTCGATGAACAGCATGATGATGGCGGCGTTCAAGGCCGGAAGGGCCATTATGAGCAGGAAAGAATTGACGAAAACCATCCAGGCGAACAAAGGCAGGCGGCGGATGGACATTCCCGGCGCGCGAAGGGCCAGGACGGTCGCGATCAGGTTGATGGAAGTGGATATGGAGCCGATTCCCAATGCGAACAAGGCCAATATCCAATAGTCAACGCCGGGGCTGGGGGCAAAGGGTGTCTCGCTTAAGGGGGCGTAGCTGAACCATCCAACCGAAGGCGCCCCCCCCGCCAAAAGACTGAAGTGTAAAAGCAACCCGCCAAAAGGAAGAAACCAGTAGCTCATGGCGTTCAACCGGGGAAAAGCCATGTCCCTGGCGCCGATCATCAGGGGAACAAAATAATTGGCCAAACCGATCAGGGTCGGCATCACTACCAGAAAGATCATGGTGGTTCCATGCATGGTGAAAAGCTGGTTGTAGGCGTCGGGCGAAAGTAAGGTATTGTTGGGTTTGGCCAATTGGACGCGCATCACCAGCGCTTCAAGCCCGCCCACACCGAAAAAAAAGAAGGCGGTCAGCAAGTAAAGGATACCGATCCGCTTGTGATCAACCGTTGCCACCCAGCTGAAAAAACCCTCCCCCGCCTTTTGAGCGTGGAAAATTTCGATCGAGGGCGGGTGGGAAGTGGTTCCTTTCATTTCAGCGATTCCAGATAGGATGTCAAACCGGAGACTTGGGCATCGGTTAGTTTAAAGTCGGGCATCAGGATGGCGGGTTTGACGGCCTGGGGATTTTTAAGCCATCGCGCAAGGTTTTCCGGTGTGTTCGGGAGAATAACAGCGCCTATTGTTTGCCGGCTCGCAAAGTGTGTCAGGTCAGGGGCCGCTTGGCCCTTCGCCGGGGTTCCGTTGACGGTGTGGCAGTTGACGCAGGTCATGGATTGAAAGAGCCGGGAGCCTTTTTGCTCCCCTTCGGTCAACCCCCGGGGGGGGGGCTTCCCCTGCTTTTCCACCCAGGCCTCGAATTCAGGAGGGCTCTGGGCAATGATCAGGAAGTGCATTTGGGCGTGCTGGGCTCCGCAGAATTCCGCGCAGGTTCCAAGATAATTTCCCGGTTTATCCGCTTCCAGCCAAAGACGGTTCGGGTGCCCGGGAACGACGTCCATTTTCGGCGCCAACCGAGGTACCCAAAAATCATGGATGACGTCCGCCGATTCCAACCCGACCAACCACCGGACCCCAACCGGTATATGGATTTCGTTGGCCGTTAGGACCCCCGATTGTGGGTACCGCGCCTCCCACCACCATTGGTGGCTAATGACGAGAAGATCTGGCTTTTGGTCCGAGGGGGGATTCGACTCTTTCATACCCTTAGCGGTGAGTGTAAGAAACCAAATAAGAATCAGGAAAGGGATAACCGTCCACGCCGTTTCCAGTTTCCAATTCCCGTGGCGGGGTTTTGGGTCCAACCCACCGGGCTTATGACGGAAACGAGCTAGGCTCGAAAAAATCATGGCGGCCACAATAAGAAGAATGACCGCGCAAACAATTAACACAAGGATGAACAATCCGGAAATGACCTCCGCCTGCGGGGATTCGGAATGAAAGACGGAATTGAGGGCTTCATTCATGGGTTCCCCCGACAACAATTGAATAATTCTTGCTTTCCCAGCGTTGGGCCTCTTTCCAGAAAAAAGTGAACTCGACAACGGAACCTTCCGGACGGCTCTCCGTGGGAAGATCGGCGAACCACAGATCCAACACCTTGATGTGGGCGGGTTCCGTCTTCTGGGTGGTGGCCCAGTTATCGACGGACCAGACGATGGTGACATCCGCCGTGATGATCAAGCGCAGTAGTTTTCCAGCCGCCATTTGGCGGATCGGGTGCCTTACGCTCCACATTTCCCGCGGATTCTTTACAGGGTTGACAACATAGCGCTGAAAAGCCGGTTCAACTCGGTCAAAACACACCCCGTCGTGGGTACTGCGCACGAGGGAGATATATTCCGCGTGAGACCAGCAAAGCGGCATGGCGGCGCCGGTGGGTCCGCCGCGTCTTAATTCCTTTTCCGGCAGGTCATCCGCGTCCCACAACTGCTCGCTGAGCATGCCGCCTTTGTTGGCAAACTTTTCCATCGCGTAAATAAAAGGCTTGGGGTCCCGACCCGCCGCTAGCTCGTAATGGCCCCGTTCGCCCGTCAAAATCGGCCAGCAACGGCCGATGCCCGTGCCATCATAAGCGCTTCCGTCTTCTTTTTGCCCGTAGCCATCGTGGTTGTAACGGCGCCAGCCCGGGCCCTGCGGCAGGTCATGTTTAAGCAGATGGTCAACAACCGCGATCGAATCCCGCACGAGGGGATGGTCCGCCGAACGGATGCCCAGCCGCACAAGCTGGAGAAAGTCGCCGCCAACCACATTCCTTGCTGGATAGAGCCCGCCACCGTTTTTGATTTGGATCATTGTCGTATTCGGATCGGTGTGCGGGTCCGGCGCCTCCGGATCCGCCGGGTTGAGGCGGATATAGTGGCGCGGCAAGCCCCCGACCAATTCGCCACGAGTCGTGGTGGTCCAGTCCTCGATATGGGAGGCCAGCCAGTCCGCATAGGCGTAAATAAAATCCGTCGTGGCCGGGTGGGATGCCTTTTTGGAAAATTCGGCGGCGCAAACCAGTCCGGCGATGATCGTGGCGAGTGTCGAGGGTGAGTAACCGGAGTTTTCCTCCCAGCGTTCCTGGGCGGTGACCGGCCCTTGCCGAATAAGGTAGGCTGCCGCCCGCAAAATCATAACGCAGGGCTCGAACAGACCGAGGTCGACCCCTTCTCGTTGTAAACGCCAGGCCAGCAGGATAGGAACAGCGATTTCATCCAATTGCAAACCCGACCAATAGGCGGTGCCGTTAATCCAGCTGTTTTGGGGGAAACTGCCATCCGTGTGCTGGACCGAGGCCAGCCAAATTAAGGCGCGAAGCGGGGTTCCAGTCTGGCCCGAGGCCAGCAAGGCGCTCGCGCTTTGTACCAAATCGCGCGTCCAAACCAGGTGATAGCCCCCCAAATCATCGTCGTTTTTGGTCTCACCCCAGGGGATACTCATGGACGCCACGAGCGCGCCCTCGAAATTCTTGTCTTCGTGCGCGAGCAGCACGCAGCGGCTTAATCGGTACAAATGTCCCCCATCGAACGTAAGCGTTGCAAAATCGAATTCTGGCTTGGCCACCGTTTGCCGCCACTGGCGGACGTAACTTTCGCGCTTTGAGTCAAAAGACTCGGCCAGCGATTGAAGCAAATTCGTGACGGTGCTCTGGTAACTCCGGCCCAGGGCGATTCCGATGGTAAATTCATCCTTGTCCCCCAGGTTGATTTCGCCGGTCAGTGCGATATTCCCGTTTTCTGCCCGGTTAAACTCCCAATCCATCTTGTAATTATCCATCAAGTCCCGCCAGCCGTCGCTCGCACCCACATACCCAACCGAGCGGCGGGAAAAATCCACACTGCATCCCATTACCAAATGGGTGTCATCCCGTTGGGCGTGAAGAAGCTTGAGGCCGCTGATTTGGGAACAACATCCGGAGTTGCCCGCCCCATGTCGGGCCAAGTGTGGGGCGATCAATGCGTATAGTTTTAATTTTCCGCGCAAGGATGGATCGAGCACTTCGAGCTTGGTATGCACGAGGATCACAGACTTGTGGGGATCGGTGAGGACTTGTTTGATCAGCCGATAGCGTCCCTTGAGGTCCGAGTTGGTGAGGCGGTAGAAAACACAATCCTTTTCTGGGTATTCGATCTGATGATCTAAATCTCGCTTTTCCTCGTGGCAAAAGGTTTCACCATCACTAATCAGGAACTGGAAATCCCGCGTGTTCGGCTGGTCGACGGTCGGGAAGTAGATTTCATTGACAATGCCGTGGCTAAGCGTGAACCAGACCCGGCAGCTGGTGTGATAGGCGGTGCCCAGTCCTTCCTTAGCGCTGGACGTCCAACGCGGTTCAATTCCGGGAGCACCGAACGCGGTGGAATTGTCATTTGGATTCATATCTGTCAATCTCCCTTTCCCGGGCTATCTTCGCCCCTATCGTGAATTTGATGAGATCGAGATCCAACAATGCTCCGATACGCCCGATGCTCACGTCGGCGGGCGGATAGGTGGTAAGAATTTTCTTGTCCAACGCATAGTGCCCTTGGCGAACGAATATTGTCGTCACCTTCCGCCCCCAGTTTTTTTTAACGGCGGCCAGAATGCGTACCTTGTCATCCACCATCACGTAATGATCCGCCGGGAAACGTCGCTCGACGTCGCCTAACTGTCGGTCCTTGCGCACGTAAATCAAGACCTTGCGGTGTACCGCCTCGGATAGTCCCGATCGCTCAAGCTTTCGCGGCTGAAAAACCACGTCCCCATCGGAAAGGAGCACGGTCGGGCCCCATCGTTCCACCCGGTGGAGGACTTTGAGCGAGTCCGGAAACAGGCGCTTCGCGAAAGGATAATCGATCAAGAAACGGGAGACGGCGATGAGACGCGGGTCGCGCGGGTTCTCGACCCGGTAGCGTTGGAGCGCGCCCAAATAATCGGCGTAACCGAGCTTATTCCGCAACCCTTCAAAGATGTTCCAATAGGACCGCGACCCTTCAAGTCCGACCTCCTTTTCCAGGTGATGCTTAAGGTCCGCCGTAACGCGGTCATTGTCCAGCAGGGTGTTGTCAACGTCGAAAAGAAAAACAGTCTTGGCTGGAACCGGGGCCAGGTTTTTTTTCCTTTTCACGGTTTAATGCACGAACCGCTGATGGGCTGAATCGACATAAAGCTTGTCCCAAAGCCTATATCCGCCTCTGAAGGCGTTGGAATTGTTTCCCAGGCGTGTGCCGGACGAAAGTTTCTTAAGTAGCCTGGCATTGCCTCCTCCTAGCACCACATAATCGGCTTGTAACGCAGTCTTGAGTTGCTGGGCGACCTTGTTCACCTGATGACGCCATTTCTTTTTCCCCTGGCGTTTTAATCCAACGTTCCCCACATAGTCTTCATAAGTCCGGCCCTTCTTATAAGGCAAGTGTGCCAGTTCCATTGGCTCCAGCACGTTATCCACGATCATCGCCGAGCCAAGGCCTGTTCCCAAACCAAGGAATAGCATCCGACCCCCTTCATAACTGCCAAGCGCTTGCATGGCCGCGTCATTAACAATTTTCACCGGCCGGTCGAAGGCCTTTTTAAAATCAAAACCCACCCAGCCCGATCCCAGGTGGAGCGGTTCAACCAGGGGACGGCCATGGACTACCGCCCCGGGATAGCCGATGGAGACGGCGTCATATTTCCAACCGGCTGTGGCTTCTTTCACTTTGGCCACCATCTTCACGGGAGTCATTTTCGGGCCAGATGGGAATTCAATCTTCTCCTGATGACCCGTGGCCAAGATCTTCACATGCGTGCCGCCCACGTCCAGGATTAGGATTTTCATTCGATGGTCCCCCAGGTGTGGCCCTCGCGCGCGAGCAACTCCTCTGCCGCCAGAGGGCCCCAACTGCCTGCGGTGTAATTGGGAAAATTTCGGGGTTTTGATTTTGCCCAGACGTCCAGCACCGGCATTAGAATTTGCCAGGCCGCCTCGATTTGGTCGGCGCGCATGAACAATGTCGCATCGTTCTTCATGATATCCCAGAGCAATGTCTCATAGGCATAAGGTGAGGGAACCGAGAAACTGTCCTGGTAAGCAAACCGCATTTCTACCGGCCGCAGCAGCATCTTCGGCCCCGGATACTTTGCTTGAAAACCCATCACAATGCCTTCCTCGGGCTGTATTGACAGGACGAGCCGGGCGGGGTGCCAATCCTGCTTGGACTCGGGCGGGAAAGATTCATGCGGAACCGCGCGGAATTGGATGACCACCTCCGAAACCCGCCGGGGCAAGCGCTTGCCGGTGCGCAGGTAAAAAGGAACACCTTCCCACCGCCAGTTATCCACGAACAAATTGAGGGCCGCGAATGTTTCGGTTTTCGAATGGGGAGATATATCGTCTTCCTGCCGGTAACCACGCATTTTTTTGTCCAAAAGCGTTCCCCGGCCATACTGTCCGCGCACAGCGCACTTTTGGACTGCCTCGCGCCGGATCGGCCGCACGGCATGGAGCACGTCCACTTTTTTGTTGCGGATCTCATCGGCCTTGAAGGAAACCATTGGTTCCATCGCGACAAGGCAAAGCAACTGCATGAGGTGGTTCTGCACCATGTCCCTCAAGGCCCCCGCCTGATCGTAATAGCCCCCCCGGTGCCCGATTCCCACTTCCTCGGCTACGGTGATGGTGACGTAATCCACGTAACGCCGGTTCCAAATTGGCTCGAAAAGCGGGTTGGCAAAGCGGAAGGCAAGGATATTTTGCACTGTCTCCTTGCCCAAATAGTGGTCTATCCGGAAGATTTGGGACTCCTGGAAACTGGCGGCGAGTATGGCATTCAGGGAGCGGGCGGATTTCAAGTCATAACCGATGGGTTTTTCAACCACGATCCGCGCCCATTCCCGGTCACTCGCCAATCCGGCCTGGCCCAGGTATTTCGGGATTTCGGCGAACATGCTCGGCGGCGTAGCCATGTAAAAGATGCGATGGGCTTTGGTGCCCCATTCTTTTTCCAACTTTGCGCATTGTTCGCCCAGGCCCTTATATGTTTCCAGCTTTTTGAAATCGCCTTGCTGGTAGCGAAAATGTCCTGCAAACTCTGCCCATTGGCTAGTTTTAACCTTTCTTTGGCGGGAGAATTTCTTGACACCATCGTGGAGGCGCCCGCGAAGCTTTTCGTCGCTTAACATGACGCGGTCCACCACGATGACTGCGAAATCAGCTGGCATGCTCCGGTCCTTGGAGAGGTCAAACAAGGCCGGCACAAGTTTCCGCCAGGTCAAATCCCCCGCTCCGCCAAAAATGATGAAAACCGTCGGTTCGAGTTGGTCCTTCTTTTTCATGGTTTTCATTTCTTTTCCCATTCCGTATGAAAGGTCCCCTTGGCATCAATTCGTTCATAAGTGTGGGCGCCGAAATAGTCGCGCTGCGCTTGGATAAGATTGGAAGGCTGCCAGGCACTCCGGTAGGCGTCCAGATAACCCAAAGAAACCATCAGTCCCGGGACCGGCACCCCTGACTCGGCTGCATGGCAAACTATCCGCCGTAAATCTTCTTGATGCTCCATTACTTTGCGTGAGAGATTGGGATCCAAAAGTAAATTTGGAAGTTTGGGACTTGCACGAAAGGCCGCGCGTACGTCCTCAAGCAATGCGGCTCGGATGATACAACCGCCCCGCCAAATTCGCGCCACGGCTTCAAGATCAAGGAAATACCCGTATTTGTCAGAGGCAGCGGTTAAAAGCGCCATGCCTTGGGCGTAGGTAATTATCAAACCTGCAAAAAGGGCGTGGCCAAGTTCCATGAGGAAAGTATCGCGGTTACTTTTGAAAGGCATTATGGGCCGCTGATAAATCACGTTGGCCTTTTCCCTATCCTTAGCGAATACCGATAAGTCCCTCATCGCGACCGCCAGATCGATCGNNGTCCACATGCCGGTTCCTTTTTGTTCAGCCACCCCAAGGATTTCGTCAATCAATAACTTTCCGGTCTTTTCGTCCTGTTTAGAAAAAATATTGCTGGTGATCTCCAGGAGGTAGGAATTGAGCTCGCCCTTGTTCCACAAAGCATAGGCCTCCCGGATTTCATCGTCGTTTAAACCTAACCCGCGTCTCATCAAGTCATAGGTCTCGGCGATCAATCGCATGACCCCGTATTCGATGCCATTGTGGACC
>PLZG01000059.1:0-141 GCA_003152075.1 candidate division FCPU426 bacterium | reverse complement strand
CTACGCCGAGGAATTGGATGCCTTTGTCTCCCAAAGCTTTGGCGCGCAGGTCCGAATCTTTGAAATAGGAATTGCCCGCGTCTATCAGCAAGTCGCCCTTGTCCAGGTGTGGAAGTAAATCCTTGATGACCGAATCCACCG
>PLZG01000108.1 GCA_003152075.1 candidate division FCPU426 bacterium | reverse complement strand
ATAGATAACGGTATAAAGCTTCCCCACCACCCAGCCGATGGCCCGCCATTGTTCCGGTAGATCTGAACGCTGATCAAGGTAGTAAGGGCTTTCCCAAAGTATTTGGACTTCTTCAAAGCCAATACCACGCGCCCGGTTCCGGCGGAGGCTCTCGCTCTTGTGTTTGTCGAATTTAAACCGCATCCACACTCCGGTATAACAGTTATACCATCTATTTTCTGATATCTCAAGACGGCACTAACGTGAATTTTCCTTGTCCACGATGGGTCCCCGTCGTGGACAGCTAAACTAACTTCTTTTCAAAAACTTCGAATTGATGTTATGGATATTCGCTTGTTCTCTCAATTTCTCAGATCCATTCACTACGAATTTCAAATTAAGGACTTCGCCTGAAATTAAATGGATAAAGAAAGAAGGAGCGAGCGTAACAAACTTTTCTTCTATTTCTTTGATTTCCTTCCACTCTAAGAACCTATCCTTTTTCTCGAATTTCCTCCAAATCCGAATACCGCCCTCCGTGACCTGACCGCGATACTCAAAATAAGTCATGGCGAGGTTGATCGGATAAGAGGCCACAAGTAAAAGACCACTAAAAAACCAAACCAAGCCACCTAAGAAATAAAGAAAATATTTCAAAACATAACCTTCCTAAACTAATTTAAGCACCATTATTTTACATCTTTATGAAATTAGGTTGTCCACGACGGGTCCCCGTCGTGGATAATAATTAAAGTTCCATTTCCCCTTTGGCCAATCGACAGTATATAGCGCGAAGGGCCGAAGTTGCGTGCCGACCCCAATGGATCCCAAAACTGAATTTCCATTGCCAAACCGCTTCATCCGGATCGCCTTCATCAAAATACTTGAGACCGTCCCGCAAGTTCCTATAGATGTCCGTAAGATCATCCGCCAGATCGGCCGTCACCACATCCCCTTGCCTATCTCCTTCGGGAGCCGTTCCGTCGAACACCTGACGGGAATAGACCCAATCCCCAAGGAATTCGCAAAGAACTTTCATCTGGTCAAATTTGGGATCAGTGTTCTTATCACGCGAAATATCAATGTCTTGAACCTCGCTGATCCTGGGAAGTTGTATCGCCATGTTGCAGAGATCGGTAATATACAAAAAAGCGTAATAAATAAATTCTGATCGTGTTTTTAATTTGTATTCATCTACCAAATCGCAATATCCTTTAGCTCCTTTGGCGAAATCATTGACTAATGACAAATATTTTGAATCCATTTTTACATCTCCATATTGAACGCCGGCTTCTAAAACCTTGTCCACGACGGGTCCCCGTCGTGGACAGCTAAAATTCGCTTCACCAATTGATTCGAAGAGTTATTTTGTGTTGTGGTGGATTTTCTATAACCACGGTATTCCTTACAAAAGAGAATCCCCCTGGTCCGCTTTTCACCATATCTCCAACTCGCACACCTAAATAATTATCTATACCTCTCGGCCATATCCAAATTCCTAAGAAGTGATGTCCATAAATGCTGGGCCTGGCAACACTTTTAAGTTTCAAATTCACAACATAGACATCGTTGTCCCAATCAACAAAAAGATGATCTTTGTCTATTTTATAGGCTCTGGCTGCGGGGTCCGACATAGTCACTTGACGGGTAGGAATCAAAATATCCCAGTACAATAAAAAACCGACAATATTTAGCAAAACCCCAACTACAAATAAAAACCATAGAATTTTCTTCAAATCGCCTCCCGTTATTGTCCACGACGGGTCCCCGTCGTGGACGACGCCTGACGGCATAGATTCCAATTCCTTATTCATTTTAACGGTTATGGGTCTCCTCGTGTTTAAGGCGGATCGAATCGGTGAAATGCAAAACCGTGAGCGAATAGGGCTTGAAGGTAACCGTAAAAGAACGGGAAACATCTTTGAAACTGACAGGGCTGGGAGGTTTGTCGGGGTTGGCGTGAAAAGGAGGGACGCTGGTGTCCCAAGCGTAATGGGAGGAGTCAAAAGTCCAGCCGGAAGCTATCGCGCCCGGGGAAAAGCCCTGGAAGGTAAGATTCGTTTTGTAGGAGTTGGCCGGGTCTTTGTTGATTACCAGGAGCGACAGCAGGTGGTCGGGCCGGCTGTCGGCATAAACCATCAATAGCCCTTGGGAGCTGTCGGCGGCAACGAGTTGATGAAGGGATGAATCCCCCGCGATGGCCCATTTCGCCGCCACCATTTGAGTGGCCCAATAGGTCGCCCTTTCTTGGTATTGGTAGGGTCCGTCCTCCACCTGCAGGTAGCCCAAGTCGCCTTGGGATTTGTCCGTCGTATCATGGGAGCCCGCGAAGAGGCCGAAGAAGTTGGAAAAGCCACGGTTGCCGAAGGCTTGGATAAATTGCCCCAGGCTGTCGGCGAGCCAAAGCCCGTTGACCCATTGGTTGAGCATGGGAAGATTACCCGTACCCAGGTTGTATTCGCTCATGATGACCGGGACGTTCGGATCCACCTTCGTCCCCGCGATCCACCCCGAAAGGTTCGCGGCGAACCCTTTCATTTGGGCGGGGCTCGCGAGAACCGATGCTTCCGGCACCGGTTGCCAGGTGGGAAACCAATGGAAATCCACCGCGTTCACATAAGCCGCCTTGCCCTTGGCGTCGAGGAAGTAAAGAAAATCTTCCAATGCGCTTTTTCCGTCGTAGAGCCCGGAGGCGCTGTTGGGGTTTCCCGCCACCGGCCCGGTGAGGACGATGTTGGAGTCCACGGCCTTCATGGCGTCGTAGAATTCGATGTAGCGCCTCACGTAATCTTCCGTGTTGAGGGGCCCACCCCATTCCCAGCTTCCCTCCATTTCATTCCCGATCTGCCAATACTTAACACCGTAGCCTTTCACGATGTTGGCGTAATGCACCCAGGCGGCGGCCTCCTGGGGTGTTCCCGTTCCCAGGTTGACCGAAAGCAAGGGTGGAACGTTGGGCGAGAGGGACTGGGCTATCCCCATGAAAGACTCGAAATCCATGTCGGGGGACCAAGCTTTGGAGGAAGCCGGGTCCGTACTGGATGCCACCACCTGGGTTTGGGTGGAATTGTCGGGAGAGTTCACGCTTAACTGCGTGGAACCGTGATAAGCGTAAATTTCGGCGATGGCATAGGCCGGGCCTATAACCGTTACGCTTCCCAAATGGGCGGTAATCTTTCCCGATGAAGCGGTCATCAGGACACGGATAAACCGGCTGGAAACTTCCTTAAAACCCACACCCTGGACTCCGCCCGGGCCTTTCACACTCACGGCGGAACTGTTGATCCAATGGCTCACCGAGTCCGTATAGGGCGCCCATTGGTTGCCCTCGGCGGGGTCCCAATATTGCAAAGTGAACCGGGTTGCGTAGGGTTTTCCCCAGTGAATTGTGACGGCGTCCACAGTCTTAACCGTCCCCAGGTCCAGGTAAACCCACTGGGCCTTCGGAAAATCAGTATCTACATTGGACATCCAGGTGGTGGCGTCGCTTCCATCGGTCAAATGGGACGCCATTCCATATAACGTAGTCGTGCCGATGAACTGGAGGCCGCCCTGGAACCCCCGTTTATATTGGGTGTCATCCGGGACCCAATAGCCGTTATCGTTCCAGTTTCCCTCTCCGTTCCAATGGACGTCGTCCGCCGAACCTGCCGGCCACCTAAGCACGCAATTCCCCGCCAGCAGCACCTTGGGCTCCGCCCCTTTATGCTGGGCAACGGAGTTCCACGCCGCCGTATTGATGCCGAAGACTTTAACGGGCGTGAAGGATGTGACGGTTAAGCCCGCGTTCAGGGTGACGGAAGCGGATAATTGGGCATGGGAGGCTGGAGGCAATAAGTTAAGGACGGCCAGGAAGACAGGGGAAATCTGTCTCAGGAATAAAAGAAGACTGGATTTCACGGAAGAATCCTTACTTACAAAAAAAATAAATAATTTCCAGAACGAAGAATTGAAAAAAATCTACTCCCATTACCAGGCAACGCCTTTGAGCTTCCCCTCTTTGTCCACGGCGGGTCCCCTGAGCGCACAACCTAAACGAACCTATTTTACCTCTTTGGCGTCAAAAGGATCGTCCACTCGGGGTCCCCTTCGTGGACAGGTAACATCAAAGTGGTTAATGGTGGCCAGGCCCTTTTTTGTTGTTGGTGGTTCGCCGACCCTGGGGAAATCTTACGCCTTCCATATCAAACCGAGAAGGCGGCTATCGTTTTGATGCCCATCCGCCGCCAGGCCCTTTCTTAAAATTTTATCCCTCGCCAAAACGCCCTTTTCAGTGGAAGAAAGGGAGCTAAAGCTATTTTTCCCTCGAATCTCTGCGGGTATCAAACTTGCTTTAAATGGCTGGTGAGAAAATTCAGAGGAGGAAGATTATGAAAGATTTAACCTTTTTAGCTGTTTCAGTTTGGTTGACGGGAGCGGCGGGGCTTGCTTTAGCCCAATCCACGATCCCAACGGCTACGATGATCCCCGTGGCCACGAATACGCCGAATATCGCGATGCCGGTTAACACGGTGGTTCCGACAATTCCTGGGCTCACCGGCGCATCCACAACGAGACCGCAAATAAAGGCCCGAGTTAGTGCCCAATGGGCCCGGATCAACTCTTACTCGAAAGTAGGCCAGTTGACCGCGGTACAGGCCTCCGTTCTTCAAGACAATTTGAAGGAAATCCGGGATAAAATAAAAGCCGATTACGCTGAAAACGGAAAAAAACAACTGACGGACGAACAAAAAGTCGAGTTAAACCAAATGTTGGATGAATCCGAAAAAAAAATCGGCGACAGAAATGGGATTCAGAGCTTTAACTGAACGACGCCGGTCGATAACCAAACCTATCGGGCAAAGTGCTTGTAAAGTGTTGAATGTTGGCCTAGCCCTGATGTGTGTTTTTTACACCTAAATCGGTACTTTTTCGTTGTCCACGACGGGTCCCCATCGTGGACAACCCCTCGATACCAAAAAGTCAAAATGCCTGGGGCAATTATCCGGTCTTCTTCAGTCCCAATTTGTGCTCAATTCTCCGAAGTCGCTCTTCGAGGGTTGAATTATCGGACATTGAACGCTTTAAAATGGAGTTCATGAGAGTTTGGTAAGGGATCCCTTGTTTTTTGCCTTCCTCGATAAGCCAATGGTAAACAGACTCATCCAACCGAAAGGTTTTCTGGATCTTAGAACCTTTAGTAGCTAGAAGAGGGCCTTTATGAACCTTCGCTTTAGAAAAATCATATTCTTTTTTCATAGTTTTCTCGTTCCTTTCGTGTGGCTTTTCTGGCCGAGATGATTCGGATGACATCCATTTCCCGGTACGCGTAAACCACCACCAATAGGTTTAGTTTCTTGGAATACCCAAGCGCGATGAATCTTTGTTCATGGTGATCACTATCTTCCAACACCAATTGAACGTCGGACTCCAAAACGGATTGGGCCTCTTCAAACGAGACCCCATGCTTTTTTTGATTAGATACGGCTTTTTGGGGATCCCAAATGACGAGCATGTTCTAAGTATACCCTACAGTGTAGTTACAATGCAATTGTTTGCCCGCAGAGTAGAACACAGGCGCAGT
>PLZG01000071.1 GCA_003152075.1 candidate division FCPU426 bacterium | reverse complement strand
AAAATTTTATTTGAGGAGATTCAAGGATGATCACGAAGGAAAAGAAGACCCAGCTGATTCAGGACTTTAAGCAGAAAGAGGGAGACACAGGGTCTCCTGAAGTCCAAATCGCCATCGTCACCGAGCGCATCAAATACCTCACGGACCATTTCAAGACGCACCCCAAGGACCACGCCTCCCGGCGCGGCCTTCTGAAATTGGTCGGACAAAGGCGCCGGCTTCTCGATTATTTAAAAAAGAACGATGTAAAGCGTTACGTGTCGCTCTTGGAGCGCTTGGGCCTTCGCAAGTAAAGCGGAAGGTTTTTGAAGTTAGTTAACCACGGAGGCACGGAGCCACAGAGAAAAGCAATAGTTCGAGCCGTTTGGGCCTATTGCTTGTTTTTGTGCCTTTGTGTCTTTGGGGTAGTTTTTGACGGGCTTTTTTTAGTTTTGCCGGTTAGCTTTACCCAAAACCCAGAGGAGGATTTTTCATGGAACGTGTTAGTACCCCATTCGCGCATTCGACAATGTCGATCGAGACGGGCCGCATGGCCAAGCAGGCTGACGGAGCGGTGTTGATGCAATTCGGTGAGACGGTAGTTCTGGCTGCGGTAGTCGGGGCCAAGGAGCCCATGCCGGGCAAGGATTTTTTCCCGTTGACCATCGAGTACCGTGAGAGGTCCTCTTCCGCGGGCCGTATTCCCGGAGGCTGGTTCAAGCGCGAGGGACGTCCCCGCACCAAAGAAACCCTCACTTCCCGTTTGATCGACCGCCCCATCCGCCCCCTGTTCCCCGACGGATTCTTCAACGAAGTCCAAATGCATGTCACGGTCATATCCTCGGACCAGGAAAATGACTCGGACGTCCTGGCCGTTTCCGCCGCTTCCGCGGCCTTGGCGGTTTCCGACATCCCGGTGGCCGATATGTTCGGCTGTGTTCGCGTTGGACGCATCAACGGCGAGCTGGTGGTGAACCCCACCTTTAAGCAGATGGAAACCAGCACCATGGACCTGGTTGTAGCGGCAAGCCGCAAGGCCATCGTCATGGTCGAGGGCGGAGCGAAGGAAGAATCCGAATCCGTCATTTTCGAGGCCATCAAACTGGCCCACAAGGAATGCCAAAAGATCATCGACCTTCAGGAACAATTGGTGAAGAAGGCAGGCAAACCCAAACGCACCTTGACCTTGGTGAAGGTTGACGAGGCCCTGGACAAGGATGTCCGCGCCTTTGCCCTTCCCAAGATGAAGACCGCCATGGCCGAGAAGGACAAGCTCAAGCGCCAGGATAAAATCGCCGCTGTCGGCAACGAGGCGGTGGGAGCCTTGATTGAAAAGTACCCCGAGAAGGAAAAAGACATCCATGGCATCATGCATGCCATCGAGTCCGATCTCGTTCGGGAAGCCATTCTTGACCGCCACGAGCGCCAGGACGGCCGCAAGCTGGATGAGTTCCGCCCGATCAACTGCGAGGTCGGCGTATTGCCCCGCACCCATGGCTCGGCCCTCTTTACCCGCGGACAGACGCAAGCCCTCGTCGTTACCACCATGGGCACGAAGGATGACCAGCAGATTTTGGAAGAGCTGGAAGGCGAGCAGAAAAAGACCTTTATGCTCCATTACAACTTCCCGCCCTACTCGGTGGGTGAGATCAAGCGCTTGTCAGGGCCCGGCCGCCGGGAAATCGGGCACGGAGCCTTGGCCGAGAAGGCCATCGAGCCTTTGATCCCCAAGCACGATGATTTTCCTTATACCATCCAGGTGACTTCCGACATTCTCGAGTCCAATGGTTCGTCTTCCATGGCCTCGGTTTGCGGCGGGTCCTTGTCCCTGATGGACGCGGGCGTTCCCCTGAAGGCGCCCTGCGCGGGTGTGGCTTTGGGATTGGTTTCCAACGCCGACGTTTCCAAGTACGCCATCCTGACCGACATTGAAGGTTTGGAAGACCATTTCGGCGACATGGACTTCAAAGTGGCCGGCACCCGCAAGGGCATCACGGCCATTCAGATGGACATCAAGATCTTCGGGCTTCCTTTCGAAGTCGTGGAGAAGGGCCTGGCGCAAGCCAAGCAGGGCCGCTTGTTCATCCTGGATATCATGGATAAGACGCTTTCCACCCAGCGCGAGAAAATGTCCGTTTACGCTCCCCGCATCGTTACCATCAAGGTGCCGGTCGATAAGATCCGCGAGATCATCGGAAAGGGCGGCGCCACCATCAAGAAGATCCAGGAAGACTTCCAAGTGGATGTCAACGTGGAGGATGACGGAACGGTTCATATCGCCTCCCCCAATGGGGCCAGCATCGATAAGGCCAAGGCCTTTATCGACGGCCTGATGGCCGAAGCCGAAGAGGGCAAGATTTATTTCGGCACGGTGAAGAAGCTCATGGACTTCGGCGCTTTCGTGGAAATCCTGCCGGGGACCGATGGCCTGGTGCATATCTCCCAGCTCGACAACCGCCGTATTGAGCGGGTCGAGGACGTCTTGAAGGAAGGCGACGAGCTTTTGGTCAAGTGTATCGGGGTCGACCCGAAGACCAAGAAGATCAAGCTTTCCCGCAAGGAAGCCTTGGGCTTGAACATCGCTGATTATAAGAAGCTTTAAGAACGCTGAGAAAGCTCCGGGAAACCGGAGCTTTTTTTTCGTCCTGTGGTGTAAGATAAACTTACAGTTCCATCGTTAACTTCCATTCAGCTGATGGAGAGGCCTCTCGATGAAAGAACCACTTCCCCAAAAAACGATGTTGAAAAAAGAAAACTGGGGCGGACTTACCATTGTCGCCCTTCTCTCGACCTTTGTTTTCCCGCCTTATTTTATTTATTTAATGTCCGTGGCCGCCCTTACTGAGTTCGCCCATCTCTGGACCACCCACTTATCCGAATTGGACCAACAGCGCTTCGTGGATTTCGAGAAGGAATTCCGTAAGGGCTACAAGCTGGAAAAGAAAGGCATGACCACGGAAGCCCTTCAGTGGTACCAGAAATTGGAAAAAAAATACGCCAACTTGCCCCAGGCCGGTAAATTGGCCACCCTTCAAATCCGGAAGCTGTCCAAGGGAAAAGACAAAAAAGCCGCCTCCCCCAAAAAAGGTTCGTCCCAGACGAACCCGGAAAGGGGTTAAGCCATGGCCCCTTTCATCTGCCGCGAATGCGGAAATTCCCTCGATTCGGAACACCGTTTTTGTCCCGTTTGCGGGGCCGCCCATGAACCCTTGGATAAGGAAACGGAAGAGGGCATGGGGGCCTTCGAGGAGGGCGAGTACGAGAAGGCTCTCAAGTTGTTCAAATCCGTGGCCAAGAAAAATCCATTCAGCGCCTTCGCCCTTCGGGACGTGGGGCACGCGGCCTTTCATTTAAAGGACTTCGGCCCCGCGATGGAATTTTATGAGAAGGCCCTGAAAATCCAACCCAACCAATTGGATTCCCACTTCAATCTCGGTCTCATCCATATGAATCGGGGGCATGTCAGCGACGCCATGTTCGCTTTTATGGAAACCCTTCACATGATCCACCCGCTTGCCCCCGGCAGTTATTATTTAGGGCTTTTCCATACGGCCGAAAGTCTTACTGCCCAATGCCGCCTGAACCTGGGGACCCTGTTCAAGGAAAGGGGCGAATTGGAAAAGGCCCTGGAACAATATCAGTTGGTTATCGACGTGAATCCCAAAAACATATTGGCCCTGGGAAGCTTGGGGGACTGCCTCATGGCTTTGGAACGGTTTGACGACGCCATCAAGATTTACAAGAAGGCCCTGAAAGTCCTGCCCGAGGGGGAGGAAAGGCTGAATATCCAAAACGACCTGGGGGTTTGTTACTTTAAGAAGAACGAGATGGAGAAGGCCGTTGAGGAGTTCAAAGGTGTCCTGAAGAAGAATCCGGACCATGTGAACGCCATCTATAACCTGGGCCAGGTTTATTACCACGAGGGTCTGACCGATCACATGAAGCAGGATTACGAGGAGTTCGTGAAATCCTCGAAGAATGCCGCCTCCATCCTCTTTTCCCTTTCCAAGTCCATGGTTTCGGCGGCTTCGGCAAAAAAGGGAATTCCCACCGAGGAAACCACACTCATTGGCGACAGCCCGGCCATGAACCGGATTCATGACCTGATTAAGCGCGCCTCGGCCAGCGACGCCACCGTTTTGGTGCTGGGTGAAAATGGAACAGGCAAGGAACTGGTGGCCCGGGCTATTCACCAGCAATCGGCCCGGCACGACGGGCCCTTCGTGCCCATTGCCTGTTCGGCCTTAAGCGAGTCCCTATTAGAAAGCGAGCTATTCGGGCATGAAAAAGGGTCCTTTACCGGGGCCATTGGCCAGAAAATCGGTAAGTTCGAGGCGGCCAACCAGGGGTCGGTGTTCCTGGATGAAATCGGCGAGATATCCCTGTCTACCCAGGTGAAGCTCCTGCGGGTTTTGCAGGAAAGGGAATTCGAGCGGGTGGGGGGAACCGAGAACGTGAAGATTGACGTCCGTGTGATCGCCGCCACCAACCGGGACTTGAAGCAAGCCATCCAACAGGGAAAGTTCCGGGAGGATTTGTTTTACCGCCTCAACGTCATTGTGGTCGAGATGCCGCCCTTGCGGGAGAGGGAAGGGGACATGGCCTTGTTGGTGAAGTATTTCCTCGACCGGATGAAGGCCAAGAAGTCCACCCGCTTCGAGGGTATTTCGGAACCGGCCCTCCAGATCATGCGGCAATACCGCTGGCCCGGAAATGTGCGAGAACTGGAAAACGTGATTGAGCGTATCGTAACCTTGAACGACGACATAGTGATAAAGCCCGAGCACCTGCCGGTCGAAATGACAGGAAACCATCCAGCCGGGTATGCTTCCGGCTCTCCCCTGGTTTTGCCCAAGGCGGGGGTTTTAAAATCGGGCGAGAAGGATTTGATCTTGCGGGTACTTCAGGAATCCCACTTCAACAAGAAGCAGGCGGCTTCGAGGTTAGGAATTAGCCGACCGACGCTTTATCAGAAGATCAGGAAATATGGGATTGGGGTAAAATAAATTATCTGATCTGAAGATAATTTCCAAGTACTCTATTGGTTTTTTTCTATGTCTTTTTTCATGAACTCAAAAATTTTTCTATAGTCACACAATAATCTCAAAATCCCACGCGGAGTTTTGTCTGTTTCCTTGCACTCGCCGCAAGGGTCCTCTTTAGTCTGTTGTGCTATTTCTTTGTAATAATTTTTAGAAATATCTTCGGTTAAAAAATGAATGGAGTATTTCTTTGGAACACTAGTTTTTAATTTTTTCTTCCAGGTGTCAAAATCAACCATAATTTCAGAATCGGGAAAATAAGCTTTTGTGAACTTTTGATCAAAAATAACTTCTTTTTCCAATTCGTGCGTATTTCGGTGAAAGCGGCCACTCGTTTCGGAATGAATCCGGCCACTTGTTTCGGTTGAAAGCGGCCAGCTGGCATAGCCAGCCGGAGCGAAGCGACGAGGGTTATCCTCTTGATGTTGGAAAGACCCGTAGATCTTTCCGTGTTTGAAACCAAATTATTCAGGGATGATAGTCCGATTTACCCCAGTTTGAAATGGTTTGTCTGATTCCTCCGTTCGTATAATCCTTTTTCCCATTATTTTCGACCCGCCCGGCGGGTTTTTCGCATGGACTCTCCCTTCACGGTGATCTTGTGGGCGTTGTGCACCAAATGATCCAGGATAGCGTCGGAGAGCGTCGGGTTTCCCAAAGCTTCATGCCACTTTTCCACCGGAATTTGGGCGGCCACTAGAGTAGACTTTCGGTCGTAGCGGTCTTCTAGAATCTCGAACAAAGCCCTCCGTTGTTCATCCACCAATGGCATGGAAGCCCAGTCATCCAGAATCAAAAGGTCAAACTTGGCCAGGTTGGCAAGGAGCTTCAAATACTTTCCATCCACCCGGGAGATAGCCAATTCCTCAAAGAGCCGTGGAAACCTCAAGTACAGAACCCGATGGCCTTCACGGCATGCCTTCTGGCCGAAAGCACAAGCCAGGTAACTCTTGCCCGCCCCTGTGGGTCCCACAATCAGACAGTTGTCGTGATCAGAAATCCAACGGCAGGAAGCTAGGGACATGATCTGACCTTTGTCCATGCCTCGAGGTTGTTTGAAATCTAAATCCTCCACGCAGGCGTTCAAGCGAAGCTTGGCCGTGCGGAGGCGGCTTTTGAGCTTTTTGTTCTCTCGGACCGTCATCTCCCGGTCCACCAAAAGTCCAAGCCTTTCCTCGAAACTCAAGGATTTGAATTCCTTGTTTTCCTTCTGCTCCTTGAAGGCCGTCAGCATTCCTTCCAGGCGTAAGTCGGACAACTTTTCCAACATCGGTTGAGCCAACATATATTCTCCTTTAGTTTTGAGTTTGGTAATACTCCGCGCCCCTCACAAACTCATGGGTGAGGGCGGGTAATACCGGCTGTAATGACTCCAGAGGACTTTGATCTAGTCCCAATTTGAGGATGGACTCGATGTTGTGATAACGGGGAGAAGGAATGTTCGAGGCCCTGCGACAAGCCGCCTCCAGGCGGTCCTTGCCGTATTTTTTGCCCAACCTCATAATTCCAAGACAAGATCTGTAACCCTGCTGAGGATGGAGGTGAGAAGCCAATATCTTCTCTACCACGGCCCTAGTGGCTTCGCCGGACTCACCCGCCCATTGAATTAATCTCATCGGCGTCCATTCGGCATACTCACGATGGCCTTGAGGCATATGCTCCAAAACCGTTGT
Source organism: candidate division FCPU426 bacterium (assembly GCA_003152075.1). GTDB lineage: Bacteria > Oederibacteriota > Muellerivitia > Muellerivitales > Muellerivitaceae > PALSA-1180. The sequence continues at coordinate 1,381 of PLZG01000071.1, read as the reverse complement.
GTGCTTGTGTTCCATGAAAGATCGTGGATGACTGGCCACTCTTTTGCCTTGGTGGAGGATTTCCACCACACTGGCAGTGAGCCGAGCGTCCAGTTGTTGACGAATCAGTTGGTAGGGCACGCTGTAGTAGTGCTTTTCGACTTCAACGTGATAGTCAATGTTCACCCGTACCTTTTTCCATTCCGAGTATTCGTAGGGCTGTGGAGGCAGCGGCTTCAAAAGGGGCTTTTCCAGGGTTTCAAAGAGGGTTTGTCGGTTGGAAGAAAGCTTTTGGAAGGGTCGTTGGTTGTAGGCATCAAGGAGTTCCCAAAGGGCTTCATTGAGTTCGTGAAGGGAGAAGAAGGTACGGTTCCGCAAAGGAGCCAGGATACGGCGCTCCACCCCTTGCACTCCCGCTTCTACTTTCGCCTTGTCCCGGGGTTTGCGTGGACGGGCCGGGAGAATAGCGATGCCGTAATGTTCGGCCATTTCCTGGTAGGTGCGGTTGAGGAAAGGTTCATACCGATGGCTAGTGGTAACTCCCGACTTTAAATTGTCTGGGATCAACAATTCAGGTACCGCCCCGATGAAGGCAAACATCCTTACGTGTGAGGCGATCCAGTTGGGCAATTCCTGGGTCCAAGTGGCCTCCACGTAGGTATAGTTGCTGGCCCCCAACACCCCCACGAAGATTTGGGCCTCCCTCACTTCGCCGGTTTGGCGATCCACCACGCCCATAGTCATTCCGGCGTAGTCCACAAACAACTTCTCACCAGCCTTGTGAGTCTGCCTCATCACCGGTTCCAAGGTCTTCGCCCATCGGTTGTAATGCTCGCAGAACTGGGTGTACTGGTAGCCTTGAGGGTTGGCCTGCTGGTACTCCTCCCACAAAAGCTGGAGAGTAACGCCTTTCCTTTTGAGTTCCTGGTGGAGATGTTGAAAGTCCGGAAGGGGCCTTGAGACGCCCTTTTCAAATTTCAAAGGCCCTGTGGGAAAAAGGAGTTTTTCCAGCTGCTCATCGTTCAATTCTGGTGGAAGGGGCCAAGTGAGTAGGGCTTGAGCCGCCCTTTTGAGATATTCCTGGATGGTTGACCGGCCAGATCCGATGGCCTGGGCCATCTGCCGTTCACTGAGGTTTTTCTCAAATCTCAACCGCAATACTTCACGAATCTGGCGCATAGGTGTCCTTCCTCTTGGCATGGTGCCTCCCGTTGATAGTGTCCAACGGGGAGTTACCGTACCACTTGGGTAAGGATTCCCTACGTCACTTGGGCCTAAAAGCTCCTCAACAAACTAACCGGCAAAGGTGGCCGGATTGGTCCGAAACAGGTGGCCGCTTTGACTCCGAAATGGGTGGCCGGATTGGTCCGAAACGGGTGGCCGCTTTGCTCCGAAATATGCA
>PLZG01000055.1 GCA_003152075.1 candidate division FCPU426 bacterium | reverse complement strand
CACTTCGTTATTGAACTGGGGAAGGGATAAAAATGCTTTATTGGACTTTACTGAAACTCCACGCAGCGCATGGAAAGGGTTCCGTACTCAAAACCCGTGTGGGGATAGCGCATCTGGGGTTTGCCTTCTTTGCCTGAGGCGGCGGCGGCCACCAGCAGGGGCGTGAAATGGTCGTCGGTGGGATGGGCCAGGCGCGGTTCAGGCGCTTGCTTTTGATAATCCGCTAAGGCATCCAACTCAAACTTATCCAGCTTACCGGCGCACCAAGTGTCGAAATCCTTTGCCCAACTTTCCGGCTCCCCGAACCGGTCCTCGAATTTAAAGATCCTCAGGTTGTGGGTCATGTTGCCGCTGGCGAGGATAAAAATTCCCTTGGAGCGAAGGGGCGCCAAAATGCGGCCTAAGTTCAAGTGCTCGCTCATGGGCACATTCGTCCCGATGGAAATCTGCAAAACGGGAATGTCGGCCTTGGGGAACATATGCATCAAGGGTACCCAAGCCCCATGGTCCAGGCCCCGGTCGGAGGAGGTCCCCGGCTTTATTCCCATCTTGGTCAATAGGTGGAGAACTTCCTTGGACAAGAGCGGCGCCGGCGGGGCGGGATAGTGGACCTGGTAGAGCTCGTCGGGAAATCCGGAAAAGTCGTAGGTCAGGGGAACGGAATTAATTGGCCCCAAGCGCGGCGGGCTTTGAAGCCAATGGGCCGACACCACCAGGATGGCCTTGGGGCGGGGGATAGATTGGCCCCATTCCTTCCAAGCCTCCACGGTGGGGCCTTCCTTTTCCAACCCCAGGGTGGGGGCGCCATGGCCCACAAATCCCACGGGCATCAGGGAACCCAGTTCCTTATACTCTTTTACTTCCTGCGCTTGCCTTGCCATGGGTAAACTCCTCAAAAGTTACACCACAAGATAAGGGTTTTTAATAAAAAGGGAAGGTTTGCTTTCTGAAAAGGCGTTACACCTAGGTAAGGGGGAAATTGATAAAGCCGGGGCCTTTTTTGAAGGGGAGAGGTAGGTTATCCTATTTCCGTCATTTAACCAATTGAGGGATCCATGGACGACAACTATAAACCTTTAAAGATTATCGTAAAATTAAAGACCGTCATCCAAAAAGACGTCACGGACCATTTTGGGCATGGGCGGCCCACCCAAAAGGGGTTGGAGGAGGTCAAGAAATATGCCCAGAAAAGACTGGATGATTACATCGATGAAATGAAAAAAGAATCCGATGAACTTAAAGACGCATGGGGTTTTGGGCACCCCCTGATCATTTACGCCCACATCAGCCTGAAGACTCATACCTATGAAATTGAAATCACAACCCGGGACAATCCGAAGGCCATGTGAAAATCCCCTCGCTTTGAAACTCGTAATCCCTACGTTGGTTAAAAAGATAAAAGGTGGTCATGAAATGAAGAAGCGCTTTTTAGGAATGGTAGCTTTTTTGTGGATGGGCATTATTAGTTTTGCCCTGGCTCAGGATTCGCCAAATTACCCAAGTAAGCTCCTGGTTTATCCCAAGGATAAAACCCAACGTGAACTGGGACTACTACCGAGTAAACAACTCCGCAAGACCATGCCTTCGAAAAGGGCGGGGAAAATAAAAAATTTGAACAACTCTTCGAACGATAAAAAATCTGTTTCGAATCAAGGGGCCGTCAAACTCTCGCCGGCCCAGGGGAAAAACTTGCTAGTGGATAAGAATGGCCAACCCGTGACCCTTTGGCCCGCCGGGCAGAAGAAGCACTACACGACTCTTTACCAGGACCCACGAAACTAAAAAGCCATTGTTTTCATGAATTTCCACTTTAACACAAGCCCGCCCATGTGAACGTCTAAACTTCATCAGGTGGTGAACACCATGAGGTTGAAGATGAAAAAAATACCCGTCTTAAGTATTGCTGCGGTTTTATTAGGCGTTTGCGGCGCCATGGCCCAACCCGCTCAAAATTCCCTGGCTTCTTTTTCCCAGGGAGAAAAAAAACATTTCCTCAATTGAACGGTTTGGTCGTTCCTGATCCTCCCGCGCTGGGAGCCGATGGAAAATTCTTGGATGTCACCGATGACATCGCGGCGCCGGGGGGTGAGATTTTAGGGTACTTGGCGAACGCCCCCATTTCTAATATCGAAAAATTGAACCACGAGGAACGTTAGCTCAAAAAGTTTTACTGGCACACCTCGCCGGGAGGGCATTTCTGCCATTACCGGGACTTTGAGGGAAATCATTGGTTTGGTTGGGTGGACCTGCGCCGGTTCCATTGGGTTCTTTATAAAGCTGACAGGTTTTGGTGGAACGATTCCTACGCGGGCCGGTGGTTGTACCAGGCGCGGGGGCGATGGTGGTGGGAAGATGAACAATCGCCCCGTCAGGTCCGGTTATACCTGGATGGGAGTTATTATCCCTACGAAGCTAATGGCGCAATCGCATCGGCGGATTTAGGTGAAAGACCCGGCGCGATTGTTAGCGGCCCTGGCCCCTTCCAAGGGGATTTCGCATCCGCTGGCGGATTCGGACATTCTAGAGGCCTTGGAGGACGTCATGGCGGAGATCATGGGGCTAGCCATAGTGAGGGACGGGGCGGGCCCCGGGGTAACACGACTGGAAATTGATGATGTGAAAAACGCACGGAATACTTGGAGAGCTATTGATTCCTTCGCTCGCTTCAAGTTAGCTTAGAACGCGGAGACATTTAAAAGGGGGCTGACATGAAGAAATCAATGGGGCTGATTTTAGGATTGGGAGCGGCTGTTTTGACGGCAGGGTTAACCCTGGCGGCGGATTCCAAAGAAAAAGAAGCTCCCCTCTATCAATTCAAAGCCCTGACGATCGATGGAAAGAAGGCCTCACTTTCCGAATACAAGGGAAAGACCCTGCTCATCGTGAACGTGGCCAGCAAGTGCGGTCACACACCCCAGTACGCGGGGCTTGAAAAGCTTTACGAGAAATACAAGGACAAGGGGTTCCTCATCCTGGGATTTCCCTGCAACCAGTTCATGGGCCAGGAACCCGGGACGGAAAAGGAAATCAAGGCCTTTTGCGACACCAAGTATGGCGTTAAGTTCCCTTTGTTCGGGAAGATCGAGGTCAACGGGGCCCATACCCATCCGCTATATCGTTACTTGAAAAAAGCCTTGCCGGGCGAATCAGGCAAGGGAGACATTGGCTGGAACTTCACTAAGTTTCTTATCAACCGCAATGGGGAGCCGGTCAAGCGTTTCGACACTAAAGTTGAACCTGAGCAAATCGAAGCTGATATCCAAAGCCAATTGAAGCCTTAATCATTTCAACAAGCCATTGGGGTAATCCCCCCATTTACTCTGGCTTTACCAATCAGCCTTTTAAAGCGCCACGATCACCTTGAAGATTTTGGTGACAATTTCCGCGCCGTTAACTGCCTTCATCCGGACGAAGTAAATCCCATTCGCCACCAAGTTTCCCTGATTGTCCCTTAAATCCCAAGCCAAACTCGTGTTTCCGTTGATGGTTAAGGTTTCCTGACGGATTTTTCGGATACTCGAGGTAAAGACCCCCATGTTCACGGTCCAGGTCCCGGTTGCCTGGACGTCCCACTGGATTGGGGTTCCATGGGAAGGGTTGGGATAGGCGTTTGAAATAATAAAGAGAGGAGTTAGAGGAGAGGAGTTGGGAGTTGAAGTCCATGTGGGGGAAATGGTTGGCGTTAAGGTTGGTGTGAAGGTGGAAATGTTTGAAGGTGTGAATGTCAAAGTATTCTGAGGGGTGTTTGTTGGAGAGTTAGTGGGTGTTTTAGTGGACGTAAAAGTAAAAGAAGGGGTGAAAGTTACCGTATAGGTGGTGGATGGACTAAGGGTGGCGGTATTTGTGGGAGAGGGTGTGGCTGTTTCCGTCGGGATTAAGGTGGGAGTAAGGGTTGAGGAGTTAGTAGGGGTTGTGGTTGGGCTGTTGCTCGGGGTCCGCGTTGGAGTATTCGTCAGTGTGTTTGAATGAGTACTCGTTGGGGTGGACGTCAGCGTAAAAGTCGCGGTGCTTGTGGGGGAGTTAGTCCCCGTAAAAGTTAAAGTATTCGTTGGAGTCGGGGAGGCTGTCGCGCTGGGTGTGTTGGTGGTCGTCAGCGTAGGGCTATTCGTTCCTGTTGGGGTTGGCGTTTTCGTCGGGGAGTTGGAAGGGGTTGGGGTTGGTGATTGTGTGGGCGAGTTGGTTGGTGTGTCGCTTGGGGTGGAGGTAGGACTATTCGAGGGTGTCTTCGTGGGACTGTTGGTCAAACTGTTGGTGGGAGTAGTTGTGGGGTTATTAGTTTCCGTTAGGGTTGGGGAATTCGTGGGTGAGTTGGAAGGGGTTGGGGTTGGCGATTGTGTGGGCGAGTTGGTTGGTGTATCGCTTGGGGTGGAGGTAGGACTATTTGAGGGTGTCTTCGTGGGACTGTTGGTCAAACTGTTGGTGGGAGTAGTTGTGGGGGTATTAGTTCCCGTTAGGATTGGGGAATTCGTGGGTGAGTTGGAAGGGGTTGGAGTCGGTGATTGGGTGGGTGAGTTAGTTGGGGTCTTACTCGAGGTAAAGGTTGGGCTATTTGAGGGTGAGTTTGTGGGACTATTGGTCGGGCTGTTGGAAGGAGTAGTTGTGGGGGTATTAGTCCCGGTTAGGGTCGGGGTATTCGTTGGAGAGGGCGTGGGAGTTGGGCTGAAAGTGACTGTTGGCGTGTTGGTGGGGGTGCTACTCGGAATAACGGTGGAAGTCATAGTGGGAGTTTTAGTTGGGGCATTGGTGGGCGTGTTGGTTCCTGTTAGGGTTGGGCTGGTAGTGGGTGAGAAGGAGGCTGTCGCGGTCGGGGTCCGGGTTGGCGTCCGGGTCGCGGTAGAGGTGACGGTGGATTTCGAGGAAAGGGTCCCGGTTGGGGAAGGGGTGGCGGTGCCCGGGGTGGAAACCCAAGTCACGGCGGTGGAAAGGGCGGCCTGAAGGTTCAAGAGTCCCCACCCAAAGGTTCCGTCCCAACCCGCTGTTCCCAGGTCGGTGGCGGTCTTGGTCAGGATGGAAGTGACGTCGCCGTTGGTGAGTAAAGGGTTCTCAGCCAAAAGCAAGGCCGCCGCGCCGGTCACGAAGGGGGCCGCGGCCGAGGTGCCCGCGGCTGAGCCGTAGTTGTTGTCGCAAGGATCGATGTTGAAGCCGTTGGCGGCGGCCGTGCCCGGCGAGGGACAATTGAGCATGGAGGCGAAGATATCGTTGGCCGGGTCGAATCCGGCGCTGGCCGCCCCGCCAGGCGCCACCAAGCTTAATCCGGTTCCGCCGTTGGAATAAAACGAGATGGTTTTGTTGACGTTGACGGCCCCCACCGAGATGACGCCAGGATATCCGGCCGGAAAGTCCAGCGCGTGCTGACGGCGGGTGGTGCTTTCGTTTCCCGCGGAAGCGATGACAACACATCCGGCGGAAATGGCGGCCTCGATGGCCTGTTGTTCCAGGGGGTCGGAGGCCGCTGCCCCAAGGGAGAAGTTCAGTATCCTCGCGCCGTTGGCAACGGCGAAAGCGGTGCCGTTGATAACGTCCGCCGTGGTGCCCGAGCCGGTGTTATCCAGCACTTTGACGGGCAGGATTTTCACCAGCCCCGGGTAACCCGCGACCCCCGCCATGCCTCCGTTGAAATTCCCAGCCGGTACGGTTCCACTTGTACAGGCGTTGGTGCCCCCCGCGTTGTTCCATTGGGCCGCGATAATCCCGGCCACCCAGGTGCCATGGCCATAGTCGTCAATGGTATTGGTGTTACCGGCGATTTCATTAAATCCCGGGAGAAACATGGAAGAGGGAAGGTCGGGATGGTGGGTGATGGAAACGCTGGAAGCGATACCCGTGTCCAGCACCGCTACGGTCACGGTTTGGCTGGGAGGGCAGGCAAAAGACAGGGCGGCCCAGGCCTGGGGCGCATTGATTTGGGTGAAGGGCCAATTGGGGTTAACCAGGTTGGTACCACAGCTTCGGGTGAGGGTGGCACTGGTGAAATAAGGGTCCGTCAAGGAAGTGGGGGCGGAGCAAATATGTGCGTGATAGCGGTAATTGGGTTGGGCCCATTTCACGGAAGGGTCCAATTGGGCCCGGCGGATGGCTTCTTCCACCGAGAGGGTGGATAGTTTTTTGAAGTGGGAAATGTCAGGGCGGTGGTGGAGTTTTTGGAAATTTCCCAGGGTTGAACCCACACGGGCCTGGTCGGTCGCCGTAGCGCCGGATTGCCACTGCACCAGGATTTCCCCCGGGACATAGGTGTCCGAATCGCTGGTGGTCGAAAGACCCGCCTGGGCGGGCGACAGGCAAAGGAGGCTTAAAAAAGCCACTTGCCCGAGCCTCAGATTTATTAAACGGCAAAACATCGGGAATGCCCCTTCTTCAAAAAAGGCGTGGTTTAAATTGTTATCAGGTCCCTTCAAGGACCAGACTTCGAGAAAAGATAAGATACAGGTCTTTTCCCGGGCGTGAAACCCCATTTCAAGTCAGATTTTCTGCGGAAAAATCAAACCGTTAAATTACAGGGGTTAAGACGTTTAACAGTTCTTGAACAGCATGTCAAAAAAAGAACTCAGCGGACCAAAAGGACCCTTCTGGTTTTGGCTTTGAAGGGATTCACCTCTTGGAGGATGTAAATCCCGCTGGCGCAGGGTTCCCCGCGCTTGTTGATTCCGTCCCATAGGTATGAGGAATAAAAGGGACCGTTGGTAGGGCGTGAGTCCAGCGTGCGGATATGTTCACCAGCCGAGTTGTAAACGTTCAAGGAAAAATTCCCGCCAATTTCACTGCAATAGACCACGTAAATGGAAACTGGCCCTTGGTTAGGGTTGAAAAGGTTTTTCGAGACATAAAAGGTGTCGCAATCCGTGGGGAAAGTTTGGGTGTTGGTGGGGGTGAAAGTGATGGTCGGCGTGAAAGTGATCGTGGGGGTGAAGGTCTTCGTCGGCGTCCAGGTGATAGTGAAGGTGTAAGTGGGCGTTGGTGTCCAGGTCGGCGTGAAACTGTCGGTCGGGGTAAAGCTATTGGTGGGGGTGTTGGTTACCGTGAAAGTGTAGGTCCAAGTGGGAGTGTTGGTCGGAGTCTTCGTCGGCGTGTTGGTGGGTGAATTGGTCGCGGTCCGGGTAAAGGTTGGTGTAAAGGTTTGGGTCGGAGTATTGGTCGGGGTTTTGGTGGATGTGACAGTTGGCGAATTGGTCGGGGTGCAGGTGGCCGTTGGGGTGGATGAGTTGGTCGCGGTATTAGAAAGGGTATTCGTCGGGGTTTGGGAAGGACTGTTGGTTGGGGTAACAGTGGAGGTGATGGTCGGGGAATTCGTTGAGGTATTGGTAGTTGTTTGTGTCGGGGAGTTGGTCGCGGTGAAAGAAGGGGTGATGGTGGGGGTTGGGGTGGCGCTGTTCGTGGGGCTATTGGTCGGGGTTTGAGTGGGACTGTTGGTGGTCGTATTGGTGGGCGGCGGGGTTCCCGTAGGGGTAGGACTATTGGTTGCGGTCCGGGTATAAGTAAGGGTCGGGCTATTGGTAGGGCTGTTGGTGAGGGTGGGGTAAGGTGTGTTGGTGGGTGTCTTCGTGGAGGCTAAGGTTGGAGTTGCGGTTCCACTACAAGGGGCGATTTGGGCGATTTTATAGGGTGGGATCGAAGATGCCACGTAAACATACCCTAGTGAATCTACGGCTACCCCCTGAGGTTCATTTACCGTCACGGTGCAGGCATGGTTTAAAGTAAACGGTGTATCCGCTGCCCCTTGGACGTTATATTCCACCACCAAGTTATTATTCGCCGAAGCTATGTAAAGATTTCCCGAGGTGTCCGTTATAAGTTCGGTAGGATTAAGAAGATATCCGGCATTTATCACAGTCTGGGGCGCGCTGAAGATATAGGGTGTTGTCTCGTCCAGCTCAAAGATCTGGCTGTTGTTCAAATCCGACACATAAAGCCTATTTCCCACTTTCAAAGTACCCCTTAACGATGGACCAAAAACTGATGATGTAATCGTTTGTACCGGCCCATAACCGCCCCCGGTCCACGGGAATATCTGTACCTCCCCTGGTGATTGTTCTGATACATAAACGTCCCCATTTGCATCCACCGCCACGCCCATGGCCAAGCCCGCTGTTGTCAGTGTCGTGATGGGTCCTCCGGCGCTGTTGAATTTTTGCACCGCGTTAATGCCGAAAGACCCCACGTATAAATTTCCGAGTGAGTCAGTCGTTACCGAGTAGGGGTTGGGAAGGGTTGAAATGACTCCTCCCGGCAAGGGTGCCAGACTGGGCAATTGGAACTCTTGAATCTGATTATTTCCAAAATCCGCCACAAATAAGGTTGAGCCGTTTATAGTGAGGTCTCCAACCGCACTAAGGTTGCCCCCGGGACCGGCAGAAGTGGTTACCGCTACCTGGCAGCAGTTGGAAGCGGGCGTGGAATTACTTGTCGGTGAATTGGTAGGACTATTGGTCGGGCTCTTGGTGGCTGTAAGCGTCGGTGTGTTGGTGAGGATTGGCGTTGGATCAATGGTCGACGTCATTGTATTAATCGGGGTTAAGGTCGGCGTAAAGGTCTTGGTGAATGTATTGGTAAGCGTGAGAGTAATGGTCGGGGTGTTGCTGGGGGTCAGGGTTCCGGTTTGGGTGAAGGACGCGCAAAAAAATGACGCCGCCTCATTGTTGCTGAGAATACTGGTTCCAGAGGTACCGCCGCCTCCTACCTCATACATTACCCCATTGATCACTCCTACTGACAAGTTATCCCGGGCGGTCGGCATGGGTGGGAAACCTGTTTTCCATGTATTGGTGGAAGGATCATAGGATTCCACCGTATTCAATTCCCCGGAATTGTTATAACCCCCCACGACATACATTATTCCGTTTATCACCGCGACTGACGCGCTTCGTCGAGGGGTCGGCATGGAAGCCTTGGCTGTCCAAATATTTGTTGAGGGATCATAGGCATACACGGTATTCAAATAAGTCCCGTCATACCCGCCGAACACATAAATAATTCCGTTTACTACTCCCGCGGCTATTTCACTACTAGGGTGAGGAAAGGGGGCTTTGGTGGTCCAGGTATTGGTCGCGACATTATAAGCTTCCACTTGAGCCGTATAGCCACCAGCGTAGCCCGCTATTGTGTAAATAACTCCGTTTACCACACCCGCCGTAAAGCCGTGCCGAGCCATCGCCATAGACGCTTTGGTTGTCCAGGTATTCGTGGAAGGGTCATAGGCTTCCACCACGCTCAAATCCGAACCGTTGTAGCCGCCTAATGTATACAAAATACCATCCACCCCGGCGGATAACTCATCGCGGGCGGTGGGCATGTTGGCCAATCCCGTGGTCCAACTGTTGGTAGAAGGATTATAAGATTCCAAGGTATTTAAAAATGTAGATCCGGTATTACCCCCCACCGCGTACATGATTCCGTTAATCACGCCCACCGCTAAATTTCTGCGAGCGGTAGGCATGGGGGCCATGGTACTCCAGCTCAGGGTTAAAGCTGTCCCCGCCCCGCAATTCGTGGGGGTTGGGGTGGGCGTAAATGTCGAGGTTTGGGAGAATGAAACCATTGGGAAAAATAAAAAAGTCATGCCCAAAAGCGCGAAGGAGGTGAGTTTTTGACGTTGATTGAGTTTCATTAAATTAGTTACCTGTAGAACCTATGGCCTTGGATAAGAAAGCGGAAACCATCATATTCGCACATGATTTGAAATTTCTTTTTACAGTTTACCCCAAACAAAACATTTTTACCTTTTGGTTTGGCCGAAATTATCCCAAGAGAAATCCCTTTAATAATATAGACGATATGACTCATTCCCGTTAAATACCAACTTGGTTTCTGAAAGAGTTGAGGGAGTTTAGCGGTGTTGCAACTGAAACAGGCCGGCGGAAGCCTTCGTCAAATCCAGCGGCGCCTGAGTGGCTTTTTGAAAAACATTAACCGCGTCTGAGGGAAGCTTTAGCGCCAAAAGTAAGTCCCCCAGTTTAAAACATAATCCCGCAGTCGGATAACCTCGATTGATCGCCTGAAGATAAGCGTTGATACAATTCTTGAAATCAACTTTTTTATAATAATAGGCCGCCATTTTTTCCCAATAGATACTTTCCAAAAAGGGATCGGTTTGCGACAGGGGATAGGCGCTTTGAAACGATTGAAAAATCGCGGGCCAATTTAAGCGGCTTTGGGAATACCACAACAAATTGGTTTCTTGCATGAGGGAATGTGCCTTAGTCCATTGGTCGATCACTCCGCGATTTTCCGCGGAAATGGGGATGATAACCACGGCGTACCCTCCGTCATTAACGTTGAGATCCTCGGCCACCCACTCCCACCGGGAATCCGGAAAGCGTTTTTGGAGATAGGGCCGGTAATTGACGTTAATAAAAAGAGCCGCCCATTTTACCTGGGAAGCATCAAGGCGGGGATTCCGGGCCGCGTTAAAGGGATAGGTAATGACCGAAAGCGTCGTATTGTTCGGACAATCGTAATCGAAATCGGTAAAAATTAAACCGGGGCCGTTCTGTTGACTCATGGACAAAAGAATTTGGTAGGCCTTAAAACTTTCCAAAGACCTTCCGTCCCGTAAATTTTCAGGGTGACCCTCGTAACTTGTGAACGGCTGGGTGAGTTGGTAAAGGTCAAGGGTGGTTGAAAACAAAAGAACGGCCAGAAGAAAAAGATACCTCCGCGAAGGGGAAAATAAAGAAAGAAAAGACGCAAAACCCACGGCCGCCATAAAAATCAGTAACGGAAAAATTTGGACTATGCGAAAGCCCTCAATGTTCATCGTCAGAAGACCGGGGAGAAAAAAAACAGGAAGAGCGAAAAAAAACCAACGAATTAGGGGCGCGTTGCGATAGGGAAGGATTTCCAACAGGCCGAGGAAAAAAAAGGAACACAAGAGTGGGTTTAAAAACCCCCAGAAGGGCGGGGTGTAGGCCGCGCTAGCGTCAAAAGTCCCCCAAAAGGGCGAAGTCAGGTAATGGATTACGACCGGTATTTGATGCCTCCAAGGAAACCATCCGCTCCAAGCCGCGACCGACGAAGCGTGATCTCCAAAACCCTCCGAGGTAATGGCCATCAAAAATGGACCGAGGGAAAGGGAGAGGAAGAATGAGAAAAGTAAGAAGGCTTTAATGTTTTTTTCGGTGGAAAAAAGGGTCTTTTTGATTACGGTCAAGATCATTAATAAAGCGACTACCGGCCAGGAAGTGAAGGTCCAAGAACCCAAACCCGTAACGAATCCTAAAAGAGACGCCTTTTTCGCCTGGTTTTTGGTGGAATTGGTTTTAAGAAAACGACCCAAAAATAAAAAACAGCCACATTCCCAAAGGGGAAGCCAGGTTCCCGGCTGGCACAAACGTCCAAGAAAAAGGGGCCAAAAGCTGAAACCCAGAAGGCCCGCCACCATCAAGGAAAAAGACTTTGAGAAAAATTGGCGCGCGGCAAAATACCCCACCACTACCGTCATTAATGAAACAAAAGCCGAGGGGAACCAAAGGCAGAAAAGGGGGGAATAACCCAGCTTCAATAAGCCCGCCGCCGCCCAGGTCGACAAAGGTGGTAACTGGCCGGATGAATAAAAGAACTTCCAAACCCAGTGCTGGCTTAATTCGATAGCCATGGTGCCAAACCAACCCTCGTCCCCAGTTGGCCAAACAAACAGTGATTCTAATTTGTAAAATCTCAAAAATCCAAAAATTGAAAAACATAAAACCAAGATGATTAAGGGAAAACTTCCAAATAGTTCTTGAGCGTAAATAGGTGGGTGGCCGGGCTGAAACGGCTTGTTCGTTCGAATGGCGAAATAAAAAGGCAAAACCAATCCGATTAACCCTAAACCCAATTGGACATAAGCTGGAAGATTAAGAAAAGAGATTAACCCGTTCGTAACGACGAAAACTAAAAAATAAATAAAACGGTTATTTTTGTAACCATAGGAAAAAGTTAAAGGGATAGCCAATTGTTCAAAAGCCTCCAGGTTTAAAGACGTTTAATCGAGATTTCCGACAAAGGCAGCTGGGTAAAGGGTGGCTCATTATATCGGGAGAATGGCTTGGTGGGAGCGCGCTTGTTTCATCGCCGGATAATTGAAAACACTTTATTTCGGTTTCCCCGACTTTCTATTGTTTATTGGGTCTCCTAATAAAAAAGATCACAAAACCCTTCGATTTTGGCCCTAATTAGGTATCATCTCCCTGCTAAGCCGCTAATCAGAGCTCAAGAGAGGGAAGTATGATCGACGATAACCCGCCAGGCGAGATTGAACCCAAAGAAAAAGTCCTGCCGCCCGAGGCCCAGAAAAAAATCCTGTACGCCACTGGCATCATCATCCTGATAGCGGCGTCATTCGTGGGTGGCCGCTATTCGGTCCAAATGAATACCGGGAAACCAACACCCTATTCCCAATTACCCACTCCGGTCCCTATGGGCACGCCGATTCCGGTTCCCGAGTCCGGTTTTACCATGATCAACTTCAAAAGCGTCTCGGACACCAAAAAGGCTGAGGTTATTTCGGCCTTCAATACCGAAACCTGCGCCTGTAACTGCAAAATGTCGGTCGCCGAATGCATTGTCAAGGACCCCAATTGCCCCTACTGGAAGGAACACGTGACCAAAATGCAAGCGGCCTTGGGCAACGGAATAAAGCCGGACCTTTCCAAGGCTGGGAAACAGACCATGCCCTTTGCCCCTGCTGGGGCTTTCCAAATGCCCCCGCCCCAAGCGCAAAACCTGGGGAAACAGTAAACCGAAGGTTTATTAAACCTCGGGCAACCGGCTTTCTTTATCCCTAAAAACATGTATATCCTAGCTTTAGTAACTTTTAGCCCCCTAACGGGCTACTTAGTTAAGTGCGTATGCATGCTTGGGAGGCAAGTTAGCCGCCTTTCAATTAACCCCAACCTGGAGTTAGAAAAAATGAAACCTTTTGTTCTTATCTCGCTTTTTTTAATCCTTTGCGCCCTGCCATGGGCCTGCGGAAGCAACTCCTACACTACGAATCCAACTTCTTATTCCACTTCCACCTTTACCCCGATTCCTACCTCGACCCCTTCTAAAACTCCCACGGGTTCCATCACCCCAACCGCGTCCAACAGCCCCACGCAAACGCCCACGAGAACCCCCAGCTCCTCGCCAACCCAAACCCCAACGCCCACCCATTCCTCCACGACAACCAATTCCCCAACCATGACTCCTTCTTCCACTCCCACACAAACACCAACCGATTCTCCGACTCCTACCATTTCACCCACTGCTACCGATAGCCCCACGACCACGCCAACTTCTACCCCAACCAATAGTCCCACGGTAACTTCAACTCTTACCCCTTCCTCAACGGCATCCAATAGCCCGACTCCCACCGTCACCAACACACCATTACCGGTTGGGGTTATCTTCAGTGTTTATAGCCCAAGCCTCGGTGTCTACCGTTACAGCACCACTGGAACCAGTGGCCCGGCGGTTAGCGCCCCCATAACAATTAGCGTTACTACGTCCGTTGTTTGGGATAATTCCAATGGGGGCATTCATCCTCTTTACTTGGATAATTCTTCCTCTTGTGTGATCAATAACCAGGGAACGGGTTTTCCCACGACGGTAATTTTGGGAGTCGGGACCTATCGGTTTCATTGCGGCTTTCATGGCGTCTGTTCAAGTCCGCCAGCTACTACTTGCGTAAACGGATCCTGTACAGGCCTGGCGGCGACCCTTGTCGTCCAATAAAACAATGTATTCATTTTCCAATGCATGACTTGGCAGGCGGGATTTTCTTCTTTTTAGTAAATCGACTGTGAGGTAAACCATGAAATTATCTTTCGCGCTTTTGGCTTTATTTGTCTTGGCAGGTATTCCTTTGGCTTGTAGCAGCAACCCTTCAACCCCGAGTCCGAATTCCACCCCTACGTTTACCCCTACTTTCACTCCTACCGGCTCACCCACAGCCACCAACAGTCCCACCGCGACGCCGACGAACACACCTGTGCCGGTTGGGGTTACCTTTGGAGTGATTTTTTCTTCCCCAAGTTATCATTACGCCGTTACTGGGGTCACCGTAAGCGCTCCTGTCACGATCAGTGTCGGCACGTCCGCCGTTTGGGACAGTTCCAACGCGGGTATCCACCCGCTCTACCTCGACAATGGAACGTCAAGTTGTCTCCTTGCGGGGAACCTCTCCTTTCCCACAACCCAAGTGTTGGGTATTGGGACCTATCACTTCCATTGCGGCAACCATGGCTCATGCAACCTGGGCGCAAGTAATACGGTTTGTCCTAATACAAACTGTACGGGCATGGCCGTAACTCTCATCGTTCAATAATATAAAACGGGAAGTTAAACAAAAAAGCCGAGGATATTAATGATCCCCGGCTTTTTTATTCTAAGAGGTTGTTGGTTTAGTAGGAGAAGAAAGTTAGGGCCACACCCAGGTCAAACCCCGAGAAGTCGATGTTGGCGTAAGTAACGCCATTATTTCCGATATTGGAAACATCCGTGGAATGAACCGAGCCATCCGAGTAAACAGCAAGCCCGTCATTGGCGCTGCCGCCGGTATTGGGGTTATAAATCGTTCCGCGGAAATTGGTAAGCCTAGCGTAACGGCCCCGCGCGAAAATCGAGAGGGCTAAGTCCCGGCCCACCGCGAAATCCCTTCCGATGCTGACTTGGAAGCCTACGTTGCCGGAGGTCAGGTCTCCCGAGAAGGTATCGGAAACATTCGGATCATTGTTGTAAATGACATAGCTGTAATTATCCTCCACGTGCACCAGCCCGTAGTAATAACCCACGCCGCCGCTGATGAAGAAACGGCCGCCCGCGTCTGGAAGGAATAAGTAGTAATCCAAGGTTAGCGGATAAACGGAAGGGGTAAAGGTCTCGTTCTCAAAGTCGGAATCGTAAACCGTGCCCGCCACCGTCGCGGGGCCATTCTGCAGATTCAAGTTGCTCGAGTAATCAGTGGTTCGGATTCCCCTCAACCCAATCGCGATACCGCTGTTGGGATTGATGAGAAGGCCCATTTCCGCTCCGGCCATTCCGCCAAGGGGATCGGCCAGGGCTGAGCCGGTCGCTCCTGGGGAGGCTTTGATAAATTGATTCTGGGCAGTGGCGCTGTTGACTAAGTCTGCCTGTACCGAATAATTCAATGCGCCTTCAAGCTTGATCCAAAGCTTGGCTTTGTCAATCCGGTTGATACCCCCCAGTTGTTTTTGTGAGGGGGTGTTATTAGTTATAGGACCATCCTCATCGAATTTTTTCGTGGATGGGGGAGGGTTGGCTGGCGCCGGGGCGGTGTAATTGGAATCCTCCAGGTGAGCGGGGGAAGAAGGTGGAGGATTGGCGGAGCCGAGGTTGTCCAGCAGGACCCTTAGGGTGGAATTATTGGGATTGATCTGAAGGCTTTTTTCGTAGGCATTCCGCGCGTTGGGGATATCGTTCAATTTGGCGTAGGTATTTCCCAAGTCCTCATAGGCTTCGGCGTCGTTGGAGTCGGCTTGAACGGCGTTTTGGAAATAGACCAGGGCCTTGCCATATTGGCCGGCGCGAAATAAAGCCATGCCCCCCTCTTTATAGTCCTGGGCCCCGGCGGCCCAGAGAATGGGAGGGGATATAAGCAAAAGTGAAAGTCCCAAAATAGCGAGTAGTTTGTTCATGCCTTTTAGACGATTCTCCTGACCAAAACGTTACCAAAAAAATCATTTTTCCAATATGACGCAAGTCTTGATTTGAATTAAGGGTATTTCCTTGGTTTTTGGAGGCTTAACTGTCGACTGTGGACTGTGAGCTGTCAACTGCCTCTAGTGGTTTCCCTTGCCCCAGATCTTGTCCAGATACTCATCCCTGCCCGAATTGGAATGATACATCTCGTAATGGACTTGGTTCTTATTATAGAAGTCTTGGTGATATTCCTCCGCGGGGAAGAAATTATCATATTTCTTAATGGGCACCACGATGGGCTTGTCGTAACGCCCGGATTTGTTCAAGTTATCCCGTGATTTTTCGGCGACCTCTTTCTGGGTCTTATTATGGAAAAAAATCGCGGCCCGATAATGGGGGCCTCTATCCACGAATTGACCATTGGGATCGGTGGGGTTGATTTGTTTCCAGAAGACCTCCACCAGCTGTTTATAAGAGATCTTCGTGGGGTCGAAAGTGATTTGAACGCCCTCGGTATAGCCCTTGTCGCCGTAATCGTCATAGGTGGGGCTTGGTCCCGTGCCGTCGGTATATCCGGCGGTTACTTTCAATACCCCTTCCAGCTTCTCAAAGGGCGGCGTCATGCACCAGAAACATCCCCCCGCAAAGGTCGCGGTATTGATTTTGGCCAAGGCGGGGTTAGTAACAAAAAAAAGAGAGATTAGAAGGAAAAGAATAACTTTGTTGGATTGGGTCATAAGGCCTCCCTAAAAAGAATATACCCCGAATAGGGTTTTTGGTTACATCGAGGAATAAAAAAAGAGAACAACTTGATTTTAAGGAAATTTCGAGAAGAAGTTAAGCGGGTGAAACGGCGGCGGCAAAACCTTGTTTCAAGGCCTCGTCCACCGAGGGGAACAGTTTAAAGACCTTGTCGTATTCCAAAAGCTCGAAAGCGTCACGAACCTCGGGTGTCATTCCCGACAGGATAAGATCGCCGCCCAAATCCTTCATCCGCTTTAGGCTGACCAGAAACATGCTCCAACCGCCACTACTAATATAGGTGGTTTCGCTTAGGTCGAAGATCAGTTTCTTTTTGGCGAGGTCGATGACCGACCGCAAGGTCTTATCGAATTCGGGGAGGGTGTTGGCGTAAAGGAAACCTTTAAGTTTAAGTGTGGCGACTTCCGGATGGTGAAGATGATGGGCAATCTCGATCGAAATGTTTTCCATTGGTTCCATTCAATTCAGGATTTCAGCCCCGCGACGAAGACAATATATAGGCTAAAGTGTTTAAGCGGTCAGCAAAACAACGGTTTTTTGGGAAATCGAGAGTCCTAACCTCCCCGGAGGAGAATTTTTTTAAAAGAATTTTGAAAAGTTGGTTCAGGGAAAACGGCCCCCTAATTAGGATTAGTGGACCTGTGGAGTCAAACCGCCCATCAACCCAACCGTGAAACCGCTTTCATTTCACCAATGTTACGTCATCAATGGAAAGGTCAAAATCCTCGTCGTTCATGGCCGAGGGGGCGAATTGAATTTCCTTCACCGAGGAAAAGTCCTGGGGAACCTTGGCGCCCCAATCGGGTTGGGAAAAGGTAGCCAGGTCCATGTGGACCTTGGCCCAGGCTTTGGGCGCGGTGAAAGCGTGCCGGAATTGGGCGTAATCGGTGACCTGGGACGGATAGACCATGACATCGTAATTTTTACCGTCACCCTTGGCCCAAAACTCAATGGCCTTGAATTCGCTCATGTCCATAGGTTCCTCATTGGTCAGGGAAGTGTAGAGGGTGGCGTAGGGCCAGGGAGCCACCATCTTTCCAAAGTGTCCGAAAATCCTGGCGCAGAACTTGGAGCCGTTGGCTCCGTCCTTCACGAGAAATTGGTCCTTGTTCTTCACCAAGGTTCCCAACCCGCCATTGTCCAATTGCACTTGCCAGGGCCCTCCCAAGAGATTCTGAGGTTTACCCGACTCGAAATCGTCCACCAGGACCTTGCCATCGGTGGCGGTCAGGGCCTTGCCCTTGGCTAAAGGTGCCGCTTGGGTTTCCTTCACGGGTTGGGTGCTGAATCGGAAAGGCGAGGCGGGCAGACCCGCTTTGTTGTAAAGGTTGCAAACAGGGTTGTCAGCCCAGGCATAACGCACTTCCACCGGTTCGGGGACCTGGTCGTTGGAAACGAACACCGTGCCGGCCTTTCCGATTTCGGCTTGAGCCCAATGGAACTTGTGGTCGCTGCCCGCCAGGGCGAAGCCGGTGACCGGGCCGCCATCCTTGGTCATCAATCCCCGGCCTACTTGCGTAAACTTCACCACCATCTTGTTTCCTTTCACCGAGGCGGAAGTGAAGAGAGGCCCCGATCCCACTACCGGTTTGTGATAGGCCACGGCCAGGGCCTCTAATTCCGCCCTTTTCCCCACGTCAGTTTTGTTTTTCGGGTGGATGTTCCCGGCCTCGCCCAAATCGATAGTAATCACCAGGCCCGTGTGGGGAACATCCAGCGTCTTCAACTGGGCTTCCCGCAACTCCGCCCAGCCGCTCTCGCTGGGGTCGGGAAGGGTTTGCATGTAATTGGGAAGCTGGATGATGAGGAACGGAAAATCCTTCTCGTCCCAAGCCTCACGCCAGCTCTTGATCAAGGTGGAAAGTACCTCGTGGTATTGGTTGGCCCGGCCCACATTGGATTCACCTTGGTACCAAAGGACCCCGCGCATTTTATAAGGGGTCAGCGGGGCGATCATGCCGTTGTAGATGAGTGCCGGAACCTCGGGCCAATAGGGGGGCTGGACTGAAAAGGAGAGGGATTGGATCTGGTCCGGGGTGAATGGCTTGGGAGAGCCCCAACCGCCTTGTTTCAGGGATTTGATGGGGAAGCGCATCAGTTTCCAATCGGCTGAAAGGTCAAACTGTCCTGAGTTGTAGAAATCGTAGTCAGAGATCGAGGCTTGACCCACGTTCATCTGAAATTTTCCGTGACCCTTCACATAAAACTCAATGGCCTCATAGGGGGTGAGGTCAGCGGGTTTGGAATCCAAATTGGTCATAACCGAACCCCAGGAGCCGCCTTCCATGAGCCCCGTGAATGAAGCGGCTGTGCCGGAACCTGAAAAAGATTTGCCGCCCGCCGTGAAGGTGACCGCCGAGCCAGGCTTGGCCGAGGTTGCCCATTCGCCGCCGAAGCCCTTTTGCCCCTTCGATAAATTTATCGGGACGGGTTTTCCGCCGTCCTTGGTGACGAAATGAAGGTCCGAAACCACGAACTCGAAATCATATCCCTTGGTCCAGGTATTCACTTGGGAGGGGTCGTGGTCCATCCGATCCAGGAGGGAAGTAAAGGCGGGGTTTTTATCCAACGCTGGACGGGGAACGAAGTCTTCCCCTGGAGCCCCACCCCAGCTGGCCACGATCAAGCCAACGGGAACCTTAAGGGCCTTATGGATTTCCTTGCCGAAGTGGTAAGCCACGGCCGAAAAATCCTTGGCGGTATCAGGGGTGCAAACTTTCCAACTGCCCACCACATCCTCTTTCGGGGAGTGGGAGGCGGAGCGCTCCAGGGTGAAGAGGCGGATATTGGGGTAATTGGCGGCGGGAATTTCGGTAGCGGCGTCATGGGTGACCCGCATGGCCAGTTCCATGTTGGATTGGCCCGATCCGATCCAGACCTCGCCCACGAGTATGTCTTTTACGGTAACGGACTCAGAGCCGGTTACTACCATCTCGTAGGGCCCGCCAGTTTTCAAAAGGGGGAAGATAGCTTTCCACTTGCCGTCAGTGTCGGCGGTAGCTGTAGCGGATTTACCAGCCAGGGAAACATTAATGACTTGCCCCGGATCGGACCAACCCCAAATGGCCACTGGAGTTTTTTGCTGGAGAACCATGTTGTCGCCGATAATGGCGGGCAGTTGAAGCTTGGCGTAGGCGGTTGGCGCCAGAGCGAAGAGACTGAGGACCAGGAATAGAATTCGTGTTTTCAAGATAATCTCCTTAGGTGTCATTCCGAGGAGCAGGCCCGATAGGGGCGATTGGCGACGTGGGAATCTCAGGTTTTTATGACTTTTAATCTCTAACTGAGATTGCTACGTTGATAACCGCGCCGATTGGAGCATCAACTCGCAATGACTGCGATGAATGAAAGCGGTTCACATACTAACTGGGGAGGTGAAAATAGAAAAGGCCAGAAAAGCCGTATAAAAGACCTAATCCCATTCCTTGGGTTTTGCGGCTTGGACCTGATCGTCGAGGGACTTGTTCCAATCCGTTACAGACATTCCCTTGAGTTTGTCCAACTGCCCCGCCGCCAAGACCAATTTGCGGATCGCGGGGATGACCGCGATCTGGACTTCCGCATGGTACTCCTGGGCCCGGTCCAATATTTGTTTCGCCTTTTCCTGCCAGGAAGCGGGGGCCGGTTGGCCGGACTTAAGATAGTGGATCGCCTCCAAGCCCACCTGGGCAGCGGAAGAAAGGTCTTGGGATTGGGGCAGGACGTCCACTAACAGGTCGGACATTTCGAGCAAGGGTTTCAGGGCTTGGTGGTTTTCCTTCCAGTTTTCAAGCGGGGCAATTAAATCTTTGAGATCACCGAAGGCAGGGGCCTCCTTTAAATAAGAGTTCACCGATTTACGGAAGAGATGGGCACTATCGCTTTCGGGGCGGGCCGCGTCGGCCAGCCGGTCCAAGGGATAATCGCTGTTATAGGCCCCCCAGCGGTGGCGCTGGTAATTCTTGAGGGGTTCGACCACGTCCGCCAGAACCTTCAACGGGTTCACGTCCGTGTTGCCCGCCAGCCTTTTCAGCATCGGCAGGTAGTTGGAGCGGTGGGTCAAGCCCAACTCCTCCAAACGCGGGCCTTCCACTTCCATCCGGTTGTAGAAATCATCCAAGTTCTGGACGGAAGCGGGGGACCAAAGCCGCTCGGCCACTGCCAAGGTGCGGGGCCAAACGCGAGAATCCACCGTCTCGGGGTTGACGAACTCGCTCCACATACAGGCCTCGCCGCCCAGAACATGGGCCCTTTGATCGGGTGTGAGGTCACTTTTGGCGGGCAGCGGGTCTGCGGCATAATGAATGGAAGCGGGTAGGGCCAGGTCCAGGTAGTAACCGTTGGAGAGGATGGTGTCATAGCCCTTCTTCGCGGCGTCGGCCAAGCCGTCGATCCCCCTCCAGGACTGCACCAGAACGTCCTTGGGAAGGTCGGAGTTCAGAACCTCGTCCCACCCCATCATTTTTTTGTGGTGTTTGGCCAGTATCTTTTCCAGGCGCTTGTTGAAGTAAGCCTGCAAATCCTCATTGGTTTTCAGACCTTGCTTGGCCATGAACCGCTGGATTTCGGGGTTCTGGTTCCATTGCTTGCCGTTGACCTCATCGCCGCCGATATGGAAATACTCGTCGGGGAACAGCCCGGCCATCTCACCGATGAAGCCGTCGAGAAACTTATAAACTTCCTCCTTACTGGGGTCCATGGCGGGGTCGAAGACGCCGAACTTGCGCTCAATCTGGTAGGATCCGGGGGCGGCGGCCAATTCAGGGTAACCCACGAACCAGGCGGTGGTATGGCCCGGAATGTCGAATTCGGGAATGACCCGAATGCCCCGGTCGCGGGCATAGGTGATGATTTCCTTGATCTGTTCTTGGGTGTAGAAGTTTCCGTCCGAACCCATTTCCTGAAGCTTGGGGTAGAGTTTGCTCTCCACCCGGAAGCCTTGGTTCTCCGAGAGGTGCCAATGGAACACGTTCATCTTGGCTTCGGCCATGCCGTCTAGGTTTCGCTTGATGACTTCAATGGGCATCCAATGGCGGCAGGCGTCGATCAATAGCCCTCGCCAAAGGAATCGGGGCTTGTCGTGAATGGTCACGCAGGGAATGGAGTAGCCCTGATCCCCCTTCTCCACTAATTGAAGCAGAGTTTCCAAACCATGAAGGGTGCCAAGGGGATTGGCCGCCGAAAGGAAACCTCCTTTAGGGGTCACGGTTAGGTTATAGGACTCGTCCTCCCGAACTGATTGAATGGGCAGACCTTTTGCTTTGCAATCGATTGTTAGAGTTGGTCCTTCAGTTGAGCCTGCAAGATTACCCGTTCTTTTGGCAAGGCGGTCCGTAAAGCGATTGGTTGCGACTTCAACCCGAGGTTCCTTAACTCCGGTTAGGGTCAGTTGTAAGAAAGCATTGAGTGGTAGTTTGCCCTCTTGCCAAATGATTTCAGCGGGAAGGGGAATCATGTTATTGGGGTGGGTTGCTTCATCGGCAAATACCTCGAGTGAAAAACAAAATCCGGTTAAAGAGAATAAAACCAAACACCCCATAAATCTGGTCACTATCGACTCCTGATTATAAGGATTGAATTTGGGGCCTAAGCTCTAAAAAGAATGGGGTTATTTGGCTGGTGATTGCCTGCTAGAGAAAAAAAGCTTTAGCCTTGGGTGGCAGCGAAGACTTCCTTGAAATCCTGGAAAATGGCCAATTGGACGACGGGGACGGCGTCCTCAGCGGGGTTATAAGCGGGGTCGCCCGGATTGAAGCCCTTCAGGCTGAAAGCCTGAACGCCTTCCATATTGGTGTACTCGGTGATTTCCGATTCCGGCTTTGGAAATTCCGGCCAGGAATAGGGGCTGGTTTCCTCTTCTTTGGCGAATGGGTTCATGTGTGTATTTTAACCTTCTGAATATCTTTTTGGGAACCTTTTAATCTTTATATAGAAAGGTCTAAAATAGAGTCTGGGAATTAGGATTTGGGTCATATTCCTCTAGGTAAACAGGGTTTAGGCTAAAAATGAAGTTATTTTGGTTTTGCCGAAATCTAAATAAAAAGAGGCCCTCATGAGCGTCACCGATACCGCAAAACACCTGACCGAGAAGGAAAAAGATTCCCTGGATGTGGCAGAGGGGGCCCGTGAAACCGAATGGACCCAGCCCAGCTTTGTGGCCCAGCTTTTCATGGGCAAGTTCCGGACGGACCTGATTTCCCCCTATCCCGAGCAATCCCCCGAGGACAAGGCTATCGGCGATGAGTTCATGGGGCGGTTGGAAGCCTTTTTGAAAGATAATTTAGATCCGGATGAGGTGGATAAGACCGGGGATTTGCCCAAGATAGTCATCGACGGCTTGGCCAAGCTGGGCTGCTGGGGGATGAAGATCCCGAAGGAATACGGCGGTCTGGGGTTGTCCCAGGTCAATTACAACCGGGCCGTGGCTTTGGTGGCTTCCTACTGCGGTTCCACGGCCGTCTGGCTTTCAGCCCACCAATCCATTGGCGTGCCCCAACCCCTGAAGCTTTTCGGCACCGACGCCCAAAAGAAAAAATACTTCCCTATGTTCGCTAAGGGAGCCATTTCGGCTTTCGCCTTGACCGAAGCGGGCGTCGGGAGCGACCCAGCGCAAATGACCACGACCGCCGAACCCTCCTCCGACGGCAAGACCTGGACGATTAACGGTTCCAAGCTTTGGTGTACCAACGGCCTCGTGGCCGATGTCATGGCCGTCATGGCCCGCACGCCTCCCAAGATGGTGAACGGCAAAGAGAAAAAACAAATCACCGCCTTCATCGTGGAAAAGGGAACCAAGGGCATCGAGTACGCGAGCCGCTGTGACTTCATGGGCATCCGCGCCATCCAGAACGGGGTCATCAATTTCAAGAACGTGGTCGTCCCCTCGGAAAATATTCTCTGGGGAGAGGGGCTAGGGTTAAAACTGGCCTTGATCACGCTGAACACGGGAAGGCTGACTCTGCCCGCCGCTTCCTCGGGAATGAGCAAGCAAGCCTTGCAGATCGCCCGCAACTGGGGCAAGGAAAGGGTGCAGTGGGGCCAGCCCGTTGGCAAGCATGAGCCGGGAGCCGTGAAGATCGCCAACATGGCCGCTTCCACCTTCGCCCAAGAATCCATGACTTACTACACGTCTGCTCTAGTGGACAAGGGCGGGGCCGACATCCGCCTGGAAGCCGCCATGGCCAAGCTTTTTTGCAGTGAGGCCTCTTGGAAAATTGTGGATGACCTGATGCAATTGCGAGGTGGCCGGGGTTACGAGACCGCCCAATCCTTGCGGACCCGAGGCGAAAAGGGTTACGCGGTGGAGCGTATGATGAGGGATTCGCGCATCAACCGCATCATCGAGGGCACATCGGAAATACAGCATCTCTTCATCGCCCGTGAGGCCCTGGACAAGCATATGAGCCTGGCGGGGGATTTGCTGAATCCCAAGGCACCCTTGGGTAAAAAGATGAGCGCCTTGGTGAATAGCCTCCTCTTTTATCCCTTTTGGTACGTCAGGATGTGGCTGCCCACCGGCCTTTGGCCGAGGTACGCGGGTTATGGTTCCCTAGGTAAACATATGCGCTTCATCGAACGATCTTCCCGCAAGCTGGCCCGTACTCTCTTTCACCAGATGATCAAATTCGGGCCCAAGCTGGAACGCCGTCAGATGATTTTGGGCCGTTTAGTGGAAATAGGCACCGAACTCTTTGCCATGGCAACGGCCTGCACCAAGGTTACTTCGTTGGAAAAACCAAACCCGGGTGATTCCGGCCCCCGCGAATTGGCCGACCTTTTTTGCCGCCAGTCCCGCATCCGTGTTTACAATTATTTCTGCGGGGTTTGCTGGAACACGGACCTGAAAGACGGCAAGGTCGCCGCCAAGGCCATGGAAAAGGGCTATGAGTGGCTGGAAAAGGGAATCATGGTCGATGACGGCCTTGGTTTTAAGGGAAAGAAAAAATAAGAACGCCTGTTAGGAAGTGGGTTTGAAAAAGGCCAAGGGTGACTCTGAAATCCGGATTTCTTACCGGCCATGGCCCACTTTTTTCCTCTTCGCCCTAGTCAGCGCGGTCCTTTCCTATACCCCGCTTTCGATCGCTTCCAAACTTTTTATCGGCTTATTCGGACTGGCGCTTCCTTTTTTACTGGCCTTCTGGGTGGCTCGGCTATCCCCTAAATCCGTCATTCCCCTTTATGAAAAAGAATTAATACCTCGACCCGCTTTATGGGTTTTTGGGTTGGTGGCGCTCGCGGCTTTTATCCTCCGGTTCTACAACTTAACCGATTTGGCGCTATGGCTTAACACCGACGAGGGAATAAACGGCTGGTTCGCGCTGGACTTGGCCCGCCATTGGAACTGGCACTTCCTTTACACCTTTGGCCAGGTGCCGCCCCTTTTAATCTGGGTTCTATCCTTTATTGTTCCAAATACTGAAAATCCCCTGACGGGTTTATGGCTGGTTCCCGCCGGGTTTTCCTTCCTCGCCGTACTTCTTAGCTACCAAGCGGCCCGGTCTTATTTTTCAAAGTCCATGTCCTTTATCTTCTTTTTATTTTGGGCATTGTCCTTTTGGCCCCTTTACTACGGTCGGTTCTGCCACGAGGGGGTTCTGCTTCCCCTCTGGGCCTGCCTGGTGTTATGGAAGCTAGGCTCCTTTCTCAAGGCCAAGGATGTCCGGGGCAAGACCACTTCGGCGGTTGTGTTGGGGGTCGCAACTGGGTTGGGCTCCTTTACCTTCACCCCTTGGCCGGTTTTCGCGCTTTGGGTTTTCATCCTGATATTTTCTGAAGGGTTCTTCCAGCGATCCAAGAGTTGGGGGCCTTTCCTTTGGTTCGGAACCGTTTTTTTCCTTACAAACGTTCCGTTTCTTTGGGCGATATTCCAGGAAGGATTTGGCCACCATATCTGGGGTGTTTCGGCGGCGAGAGGATATGTCCCGGTGTCCGGCCAAATCACGGCTTGGTTCTCTTATTTAACCACGCCTTTCTGGGGTTGTTTTGAGGATGCACCCGCCTATACCGCCCTCTGGGGAGGAATGCTGAATCCCCTGCTGACGGGGGCGTTTTTTATCGGGGCCTTGGAAAGTTACTTGAACCGGTCACGTGGGGTAGTCAGGTGGGCTTGGGTGGGAGGGCTTTTATGCCTAGCCCCAGGATTTTTAACCCTGAATGTGGAACTTTACAGGGTCATCCTCATTCTCCCGTTTTTGCTGGCGGGAGCGGCGCTAGGGGCTCACCGGTTGTTGATGGAATTGCCTTCCAAACACCGGGTCCTGGTTTTATCAGTCTTCATGCTTGTTTCTTTAGGATTGGATTGGAGCAACCTCAACCGCTTAAGGCCCCATCCGATCGATTTTTCCCAGGGCGTTTTGTTGGGGGCCCATCCGGCGAAACCCTTGAACAGCTACCTTGCCTTCCAAATCTTGCTCAAGCAATCAACCCAAGGACCTGGGCTCTTTTTTTCGGACTTTACTCCCTCGCCCTATGACCAGACCTTGACGGTGGGGACCTATGGCTTCAACGCATTGATTAATCCAAAACGGAGGAATGAGGAGGTCAAGTGGGCAGCCTTGATGCTGAACGTTAATGAAAAACCCTTCCTTGAAAAAAGATTTCCCGATGCCCAATGGTTTTACCTGGACCAGGACAAGAACCTGCCGGATGGAGGATTGATGTTGGGGATTATCCCCATAAATGCTGGCAACCAGACCGAATTTGAGAATTGGGTCCGGGTCTATCCTTTTTTCCGGGAGTTGGACTGGCACTGGCTTAACCTGGCCGATGGGGTGAAGGGTGAGCCTTTTCTGGCCGACTTCGCCCGGGTAAAGCCACTGCTGGCCGGGGACCCCTTGTTGGAAGCCTGCTATTGGGAAAAGGTGGAGGGTATCCTATACCGGGACAGGAATTACCCGGCGGACGTGGCTTCCCTTGAGAAAGCCATCACGGAGGGCTATCCTGCCGCTCATCTTTATTACAAACTGGGGAGCATTCAATTGCGGAAGAATGAAATGGGGAAGGCCCGCCAGAATCTTTATAAGGCACAAGCGGCCTCTTTGAACCTCACCCTGTCCAAGGAAGCTATCCAAATGGCCGATGAAATCGAAAAACAAGGGGTGCTGGAACATTGAAATAAGTAACCCCCTGGGGTTAACGCATAAAAATTACCCTCGCCCCTTGAGGGAGAGGGTAGGGTGAGGGGTGCAATTTTTTTTAAACCACCCTCATCCCATCCTTCTCCCTGCAAGGAAGAAGGTGGAGACTCGAAATCCGCTGTATATTTTTGAAGGTATTGGGATTGAACAAATATGAACAATGAAAATTTCAAAATCAGGCCTGGTGTTCTTGCCGATGTGCCGGCCATCTCAAAGGCTTATGCCGAGTCCTGGAGAACCACCTATGAGGGGTTGGTGCCGGACCTTTTCGTGAGGGGCATGACTGTCGAGGCCGCCATTAAGATATTTACCGACAGCCTTCAACCTAACCAGTATTCCTATTTCCTTCACGTAGCTGAGGCGCCAGGAGGCCGTATCGTCGGTTTCGCGGACGGCGGCAAGGAGCGCAGCCATCCGGAAAGTGGAATGGCCGAGCTTTACGCTATCTATCTTCTCAAGGAATTCCAAGGCCTGGGCATTGGCCGGGATCTTTTTAAGGCGGCGGTGGACAGCCTCATCCGGTCGGGCATGACCAACATGATCGTTTGGGTCCTGGAACAAAGCCCTTACCGGAAATTTTATGAGTCAATGGGCGGGAAATTGGAACCGGGTATCAAGCGGCTGGATGTGGTTGACCAACAGATCCGCCTGGTTCCCTATCGTTGGACCGATTTAAGAAACAATTCGAGGAGAGAATGATGACAAGCCAATCCGCCACGCTGGAAGGTACCCGGTCGTACGCCCAAAAATATCCCGAGTTTGAGAAGGCCGGGCATTACCGGGATTTCATGGGGTTAAAAGTTTCCTCCCTGGGCCTGGGGACCTACTTGGGCAATCAGAACGAACAAGACGATAAACTTTATATAGAAGCCATCCAAGCCGCCCTGCTTTCGGGATGCAACCTTATCGATTCGGCCATCAATTACCGTTGCATGCGGAGCGAGCGCAATATTTGGGAGGGTTTGGGGAAGCTTATCACCCAGGGGAAAATCGGGCGGGAGGAAGTGGTGGTCTGTACCAAAGGCGGATTCATCCCCTTTGACGGAGCGCCTCCGGCAAATCCTTCCAAGTACTTTGAGGAGGAATACCTCAAGACTGGAATTTGTAAGGCCAAGGAGATCGTCGCGGGGTGCCACTGCATGGCGCCATCCTTTATCCGCAACCAGGTGGAGCGTTCCCTCCACAACTTGGGATTGGCTTGTATCGACCTTTACTACCTCCACAACCCTGAAATGCAGTTGGACGAGGTTCCGAGGGATGAATTTATTTTCCGGCTGGAAAGGGCCTTCGAGGAATTGGAAAAGCTGGTGAAGGAAGGGAAGATAGGGGCTTATGGCACCGCGACTTGGAACGGGTATCGGGTTGATTCCCATTCCCAGGAGTACCTGTCGCTTTCCGATATCTTGAAGACCGCCGAAAAGGCGGGCGGAAGCGCGCACCATTTTAAGGCCGTTCAGTTACCTTATAACATTGGCATGGCGGAGGCTTTCGGTTTTGCCAACCAGGTGTTAGGTTCCCAAACCGTCCCTTTTTTGCAGGCCGCGAAGGCCAATGGCATCTCGGTTTTCACCAGCGCCTCTATCCTTCAGTCCAAGCTCTCGAAAAACCTTCCTCCGGTGGTGGCCCAAACCTTCACCGGCCTTCAAACCGACGCCCAAAGAGCCATTCAATTCGTCCGTTCCACACCCGGGGTAACGGCGGCCTTGGTGGGAATGAAAAAGAAAGAACACGTGGAGGAAAACTTGAAAGTGGCTGCGGTTCCGCCTGAGTCAGCAGCCAAGGTTGGAAGTTTGTTCAGCTGAAAAAAATTTTTAACCCATTCAGCCCTTCAAGCTCGCCATGTCAATCACGAACCTGTAACGCACGTCGTTTTTCAGCATCCGCTCAAAAGCCTCGTTAACCTTCCCCATAGGGATGACTTCCACGTCGGCTCCGAAACCTTTTTCCGCGCAGAAATCGAGCATCTCCTGGGTTTCCTTGATGCCGCCGACCTGGGAGCCCGCGATGGCTCGGCGCCTGCCGGTCAAGGCGAAGGGAACGATAGAGGGGGGCGTGGCGGGAAGGCCCACTAGGACCAAGGTCCCGTCCCGTTTCAAAAGGTCCATGTACTTGGTGAAGTCGTGCTGGGCTGAAACGGTGTCGATGATCAGGTGGAAGTATCCCGCGTATTCCTGGAAGCTTTTCGGGTCCGACATGTCGGCGAACTTATGGGCCCACAGGCGCTGGGCATCCTCCTTTTTCTTGGAGGAGGAGCTTAACACCGTCACTTCAGTCCCCAAGGCCGCGGCCAACTTGACGCCCATGTGGCCCAACCCGCCCAGGCCCAGGATGCCCACCTTCTTGCCGGGCCCCGCGCCCCAATGTTTCAAGGGGGAGTAAGTGGTAATCCCGGCGCATAAAAGCGGAGCCGCCTCTTGGGGTTTAAGCTTGGGGGAAATTTTTAAGGTATAGTTCTCATCCACCACGATCTTGGTGGAATAGCCGCCGTAAGTGGGCTTGCCCGTTTGTTTCTCCACCCCGCCGTAGGTCCAGATAATGACCCCTTCGCAATACTGTTCCAGGCCTTCCTGGCAGGACCCGCAAGTCCGGCAGGTGTCCACCAATACGCCGACCCCCGCCATGTCACCCGCCTTGAATTTTTTCACTGAGGATCCCACGGCCTCCACCCGACCCACAATCTCGTGGCCTGGCACCATGGGATAGGCGTTGTCAAAACCCCATTCGTCCCGGACCTGGTGCAGGTCGGAGTGGCAGACACCGCAAAAAAGAATGTCGATGACCACATCGTAGGGTCCGGGGTCCCGGCGATCGAAGGTGAAGGGCTTCAAGGCTTCCTTGGCTTTATGGGCGGCGTAGGCTTTGGCGGACAGCATAGTGGTTTCCTCCGGTTTGGTTTTGAAAGTGAAATGCTAGGTGGGAAAGGAAGGAATAACAAGCGGCCATTCCAGGAAAGCGCTTCCATGAATCGGCCCGCCTTAGGCGGCTCTTTTCTTACTCGAATAAATAAAAGGAAACATCGCGATTCCTGTCAGGAAGCCGCCCACATGAGCCCAGAAGGCCACCCCTCCCATATGCACCGGCGATAGGGAAGCCATGAAGTACTGTTCCAGAAACCAGAAACCCACCACGAATAAAGCCCGGGCCCCGATGGAAAAAATGGGGAAAATAATAAAGAAAAATTGCAGGCGCATTTTTTGCCAGGGGAAACTCAGCATATAGAGGGCGCAAATCCCCGAAATAGCGCCCGAGGCGCCGATCATGGGAAGCATGGAGTGGGGGTCCACCGAATATTGCAGATAGGCGGCCCCGAAGCCGCTTGCGAAATAAGCGCAAAGGTAAGTCATCCCCCCTAATTTTTCCTCCACCTTGTCCCCGAAGACATAAAGGAAGTACATATTGCCAATTAAGTGGAGTAGCCCCGCGTGCAAAAACATGGAAACCACCACGTCTTGTAAATGAGGGTGGGCCGGGATAAATCCGTTGTGAAGGACAATTTGCTCGAAGTTGACCCGCATGGCTGTTTTAAAGAAGACGTAGATATTCAAGCCGATGAGAAGGATGTTCATGAAGGGGATTTTTTTGGGAGGATTTCCCTCTTCGAAGGGGAGAACGAAGAACATGGCTTAGGCTTTCTTTTTCTTGGGCATGATGAGGAACAGAATTGAACCCATGATTAGAGCCGCCAGGTGGGCATCCCAGGCCGTGCCAGCCGTTGGGTTGACAGTAAAAACCGTCCCGCCCAGCTTGGAGAAGGCTTTGATCGTGGCGGCCAACCTGGCCCAGGGTAGGAAGGCCAGGGCCGCCTGAACCGCCGCCCAAAGCCCCATCACGTAGGCAGTCCGGGAGGGGAACTCCAAGAGGGGGGCCCCGAAAAAGGACATGATCCATTTCATCCTGCCCCAGGGAAAGAGCAAAAGGTAAATGATCCCCAGGCCGGTCACGACCCGGGAAGCGCCAATGAGGGCCAGGGTGCTATGGGGGTGGTAATACCAATGGGCCCACTCCCCAGCCCAGGCGCAAAGGAAATAAGCCATCAGGTATCTGGACTTTCCAAAGCTTTGCTCCATCCCCTTGCCGAACATGAAAAGGAAGGTCATGTTGGCCACCAGCTGGGTCCAGCTACTGTGCAGGAAGGGAGCGGTCAAGACATTCAGCCCCAAATGCCTGGCGGGAATAAACCCATATTGGCCTAGAATGGAAGGAAAATCCGGACGACCCAGGGTATTGAAGGCGATGACCACGTTCAGAATGATCATGGCCGTGTTGGCCCAAGGGATTTTCTTAGACGCGGGGGTGTCTTCCACAAAAGTGATGAACAAAGGAAATCCTTCGGAAAAAGGGTTCGTGAGGCGGCGGCTATCTTATTCTTTTTTTTATGATTTTTGAAGTTGGGAAAGGGCTTCTTCCGCCTTGAGTGTTTTCTCCACGATGGTCACCCGGTTGGTTTCACGGGATGGGATTTTCCAGACCCCGGGAATGGTTGTGGAGCACTTGGGGCATTTGCCGTTGGAACCTAAAACGTTCCGCATCACTTGAAAACCGTAGCGTTCAATCAAAAGCTCGTTGCAAGAAGGACAGTAGGTATTCTCAGTGGTTCCGACCTCACCGGGCCGATTGCCCGAATAAACATATCGCAACCCCGCTTCCTTGCCGATTTGGAAACCCCGGTTCAATTGTTCGGATTCGGTGTCGGGAGTGTCCATCATCTTGTAATCCGAATGAAAAGCGGTGACATGCCAGGGGATATCCCGGTCGACCGAAGCGATGAACTTGGCGATCCCCCGCAGTTCCTCCTCGCTGTCGTTAAAACCGGGGATCACTAGGGTCACGATTTCCAGCCAGAAGCCCATGGTTTTCAACCGCTCGACAGTTTCGAGCACCGGCTTTAGGGTCCCTCCCATGGTCTGCCGGTAGTGTTTGTCGTTGAAGCCCTTCAAATCAACTTTGTAAAGATCCACCCAGGGGCGAATGAATTCGAGAACTTCCTTTGTGGCATTGCCATTGGAGACATAGGAGGTCAGCAATCCTTTTTGGCGGGCTTCCTTGAAAATTTCCACGGCCCATTCGCTGGTGATCAGCGGTTCGTTATACGTGGAGGTGATGGTCTGGCATTTATTTTGAAGGGCCATCTTGACCAGCTCGGAAGCCGTCACATCCTGGGGCCGCGCCCCCGCTTCCTCGGAGGCGGGGTCGTTCAGTGCCTGGCTGGTGATCCAGTTCTGGCAATAGCGGCAGTGGTAATCACAACCCAACATGCCGAATGAGAAGGCTCGGGTGCCGGGAAGGGCGTGAAAAAAAGGTTTCTTCTCGATGGGATCTACCTGGAGAGCCCCCGCGTAATCGCGAGGCACCTGGAGCAATCCCCCCTCGTTATAACGGACCTTGCAGATTCCTTTTTTACCCTCGGGAATCAGGCAACGGTGGGCGCAGGCGTAACATTTCACCCGGTGATCCGGGAGCTTTTCGAAGAGAACGCCTTCGACGGTGCGTTTGGTAAGCAATTGTTCAAGGGTAAGGGTGGGAGACATCACAACCTTCTTTCAACGCTTATTGTAGGCACCCTTTGTCGGGAAAAACAGGTGGGGAATGGGACGGAAAAGACGTAAAATAAACTTCTTTTTCACGGGGAACGAATGAAAAAATCGAAAACTCAAAATAACAAAAAGAAATCAAGTGAACCATTTCAGGCCGCGGCGCGGACCTTGGAATCCATGGAATCTCTGGTTCTTTTCTCGCAATTCTTCTTGGATCCCGTAGGGGAGGCTTTTGTGCGCCTCTTGAAATGGCTTTTCAAGGATGGGGAGATGGAAGCCTCAAAGGGCCAAAAGCGCTATGGACAGCTCTGGCGGGAGGTGATGGAAGCCCCTAAAACTCCAGGTTCGGTGATCGTGGGCAATGACCTGCAGGACTATTGGTTGGAGCGCCTTTTGGAAGACCCCAATCCCTTTCACCGCAAGGCGGAGTTGGTCCCCCTCCCTCAAATTAGCTTCTCCCTTCAAAAGGCTTACCAGAGGGAATTGGCGGTCTTTCGAAGCATCCTGAAAACCGATTGGGAGGGAGAAGTGAAAAAGGCCCTGGGTTCGGTCAAAGGGTCGGCCTTACCTTCTTTGGAAGAAAACGCTCAATTGGAAGCCTCCAAAACCACGCCAGCCCGGGCGGGAATGAAGAAAAAAATACTTTCGGACAGGATCAATGACACTCAGTTGGTTTCCGAAATCGGGAATTATTTTTACCAAAATGGATTTGGGCTGTTCGGAAGCAGCCGGGCTTTCCGTTGGGCGAACTCCCCGGAAGGTTTGGGGAATTTGGAAGGGATTCAAGCGATAGACCCGGTCCGGCTGGAAAACCTGGTGGGCTACGATGAGATCCGCCAGCCTCTTATTGAGAATATTGAAGGCTTTGTCGCGGGCAAACCCGCCAACAACGTCCTTCTCTATGGGGAAAGGGGGACGGGTAAGTCTTCCCATGTGAAGGCGCTTTTAAACGCTTATGGGGACAAGGGGTTGAGGGTGGTGGAAGTGCATCCGGATCAATTAAAGGATTATCCTGAAATTCTGAAACCTTTGAGGGGCCGCCGGGAAAGGTTCATCCTTTTCGTGGACGATCTGTCCTTCGAGGAGAACGAAACCTCTTATAAGGGATTGAAGGCTCTTTTGGAGGGGACGGTGGAAGCAACGCCCTCGAATGTCATCCTGATCGCAACCTCCAACCGGAGGCATTTAATCAAGGAGTTTTTTGCCGAGAGGGTAGGGGGGATCCATCAGGACGGGGAAGTCCACGGCCAGGACACGGTGGAGGAAAAACTTTCCCTTTCCGACCGCTTCGGGCTGGTGGTTTCTTTTTACACGCCGGACCAGGACACTTATCTTAAGATAGTAGAGAGTTGGGCCAAGCATGAAGGAATCCGGATGCCCGCCCAGGAATTGCATGTCCGGGCCCTCCGGTGGGAAAAGTCCAACAATGTCCGTTCAGGCCGCACCGCCCGGCAATTCATCAACGATTTAAAAGGGAAATTTTAATGCCCGTTGATTTGACGGTTTTCAAGGACGCGGCGCCCTACCGAGCCTTCAAGGAAGCAGATTGGAAGCTTCTTTCCGAAGTCCTCCAGGAGTCCTCCGCAAAAATGGGTGATTTTATTTTCAAGGACAACGACCCGGGGAACGGTTTTTATTTCATCCGTTCAGGGAAAATAAAGATCAGCAAGCAAGTTGTCCCAGAGGGAAAGAAGACACCCCAGGAGCATCTTTTGACTGTTCTCACCGCGGGAAACATTTTCGGCGAGATGGCGCTCGTGGATGGGGCGCCGCGCTCCGCGGACGCCATCGCGGAGGAAAACTCGGTCCTTTATCACCTCGCCCAAGACGACTATGAAAAACTGGAAAGGGAACAGCCAGCCACCGCCCTTCGAATTCAGGACCTATTGGTGGTAACGCTTTGCTCGCGTATTCGGGCCGTCAATCGGAGCTTCGAGATCATCCGGTTTTGGTGCACGTGAACAACAGTCGGCAGTCGACAGTTGACAGCTGGCAGCCACGGCTTTTTCGGCGAACCCTCATTCTTTTCGGGGTAATCCTTTTTTTACCGGGAATGGGCCACAGTCAAACACCGAAGCCCAAAGCCAAGTTTCCCCTTCCGGCCCTTCTGATCTGCGAGAAAAAACGCCCTGCTTTGGCCCATGTGAATTCCCATGGAAAACTGGACTGGGATTACACTCTCGACGGCCCCCCCTTGGATATTCAACCCCAACCCTCAGGCCATTACCTAGTGGCGGGGGGATCCAAAAACGTCCTTTTGCTTCGAAGGGTTTGGAAAGGCGGCCAAATTCTTTGGGATTGGAGCGAGCTAGGCACCCTTTCCATCCAAAGCGCGGTTGGAGTGGACTGGAACGAGACCGGAGATCCGGACCTCATCCTTGCCGCTGACGCCTTGAAACAAAGGTTGTTCCTGGCCGAGGGAAAATCCAAGGGAGTCAAGATCCGCTGGGAGTTCAAGCTTCCCTCACCCCCGATTTCGGCCCGGGTTTGCCCCGACAGCAACCATTTTTTGGCGGTTCTCGAAGACTCGACGGTTGAGGAAATTTTTTATCAGGAAGACAAGGTGGTGTGGTCCATCGGAAAGGAGGACGGGCTTAAGGACGTGCGCGACGCCGTCAGGGGTCCCTGGGGACAAACCTACGTTGCCGAGGGGGCGGATGGCCTTATTATTTGTTTCGACCCGGGTAAAAAACAAGTTTGGAAAACCCACCTGCCTTTCGCGCCAAGCTCCTCTTTTCAGGATATCGGGCTTTTCATTTACAAGAAAAACGGCAAGAGATTGATCATGGCCTCCGTCCACTGGCCGGGGGGGCCGGGAGCCCGGGATGTCATTTATCTTTTGAACGCGGAAACAGGCAAGGTGGTGGATTGGAGCGAGCACACCGATAAAGGTGGCTACCCGCCTTTTCACAAAGTGGTGCCGGATTTAACCACCTATAGCCACAAATAAGAAAAGAAATTATGAATTTTGAATTAGGGAGAAAAGCTTCGCTTTTTAATTATCTAAATCTCAAAACCATTAGAGGATTCCTTGTATCCGGATGAAATAATTCAAAAACTTAAAAAGTACGAGAAGGTGGTCTTGTTGACAGGCGCGGGAATCTCGGCCGAGTCGGGCATTTCCACTTTCCGCGGCGCTAGGGGCCAATGGGAGAAGGTTGATCCCATGAAGTTGGCCACCCCCGAGTCTTTCGCTAAGGACCCGAAATTTGTTTGGGAATGGTATGAAGCTAGGCGGAGGCAATTAGCCCTAGCCGAGCCTAATGCGGGGCATGAGATCCTGGCCTGGATGGAGGAATTTTTCCCCCAAGTCACGCTGGTCACCCAAAACGTGGACCGGCTTCACCAAAAGGCCGGGAGCCGCCACCCCATTGAACTGCATGGGAGTATATGGATGGTCCGGTGCGTGGGGGGCTGTGGCGAGTGGGAAGACCGGCATGAACTAGTGAATTTGCCGCCTAAGTGCCCCCATTGCGGGGCCCTTCTTCGGCCCGGGGTAGTATGGTTTGGGGAAGGGCTTCCGCCCGAGCCCTGGGCTGAGGCCGAAAAAGCCGCCCGGAATTGCGACGCTTTTTTGATAATCGGCACTTCGGCTTTGGTTTATCCCGCCGCCGCATTACCTGAGGGACCCATGAGGTTGGGAAAGCTGGTCATTGAGATTAACCCAGAGGAAACACCCCTTTCAGGCCAAGTCACGCTTTCCATTCACGCCGGGGCGGGAGAAGCGTTAAAATCCCTGCGGGAGAAACTAATAAAAAATGAAGTCGATTAAAAGAAAACACTCAGCATGTTTTTTAATTTCACTTTGGTTTTGGGTGGGAATCCCAATATTTTTTTCGTGGATTCCTTGCGCGGCCGATGAGGACGAAAAGGCATTTTCCGGCGAATTGAGAGTTGAGGGAGGAAGCTTCCAGGCTCCCGGGACAGACCTTTCGGCTTACCAAATTTCACGCCTCGAATTGGAAAGTCATTTGGATGTGGCGCCGAACTTTACCATGGCCTTGGAAGGTGACGCCAAATGGCAGGCCTCCACCGCGACCACGCCTCCCCCAGAACCTGAGTTTCCAGTGGGTAACCTCATCCCGGTAGAAATCAGCAACTCCAACGGTCCCTTTTATTCCTTCGAGCTTTACCAGGCGAGCCTTCATTTTACCTCGGGACGGTTGGATGTCACCGGCGGCCTTTTCAAGCCGAACTGGGGCTCTTCCCATTTTTATAAACCCACGGATTATTTTTTTCCCATCCAACCCTTGCAATGGCAGAAGGACCCTCCCGAATCCAGTGATGGCCTGGACGCCACTTTCTTTTTGTTCGACGATTTGAGCCTGGAAGGCGCGGGCCGTTTATTGGACGGGGGAAACGGGGAATGGGTCTTGCGTTTGGTGAACAAAGGCATTGGTATCACGGTGACGCCCAGCTTCGTCAGCATGCTTGGACGCAACGGAATGGGTGTGGAGCTGTCAGGAACATTTCCTGATTTCCAATTGAGAGTGGAAGGAGTGGATTGGCTATTCCCCGACGGAACCGCCCGAGCCGAATGGGTAGCGGGAGTTTCCACTCTGAGACAGGGGATCGCCTATTCGGTGGAGATTTATCGGGATGAGACGGGAGGCGTCTTAGGGGATTTTTCAGCCGGTACGGTCAACGCCACCTACTTTTATACCTCGATAGAAAAGACTTTTCCCGGGGACTGGAAAATTTCTCCGGCCTTGGTGAAGGGAATCGAGGGAGGGCCATTCCTGTTTTGGCCCAAAGCCTCCTGGGGCTTCGAGAAATCTTGGGAGCTGGATGTTCAAGGCCAGTTGAAGATCGGCACCGTGCCGGGGCCCTTGGCGCTGGTGCCAAACCGATTGGGCCTGTCCATCACCTATTCCTTTTAGAGGGAATTTAATGAAAAAAATCATCCAACGAAAAGAATTTCCGGAAAATTTAGTGCTCATCGGCATGTTCGGGAGCGGCAAGAGCACGGTGGGGAAGATCCTGGCTGAAAAATTACGCTATACCTTCGTGGACGTGGACCATTTGATTGAAGGCAAGTTCCGGAAACCCCTCCAAAAGGTATTGGATGATTTGGGAATGAAAAAATTCATGCGAATGGAGGATGAGACCTTGCGAAAGCTTCATTACCGGCATTGCGTGATTTCGCCCGGGGGCAGCGCTGTTTATTATCCCCAGGGCATGAAACATCTCAAGAGCCTGGGACCTCGGATTTTCCTAAAGGTGGCCTTGCCCGAATTAAAAAAGCGCTTGCCTGACTGGTCCAACCGGGGAGTGGTCTGCCGGGGTGGCAACAACTTGCCCGCCCTCCACCGCGAAAGGGCGCCCCTCTTCCGAAGATACGCCGATATCACCGTGGATACGGCCCGCAAATCGGCGGAAAGAATCGCCAATGAAATTCTCAAATCAATGCGGTAATGAACCAACTTCCGGCTGAAAACCCTGTTGATGTCCGTCAAAACAGAGGAAAGCCACTTGTTTTAAGCCCGTGGGTTGACAATGGCTTGCCCACAGGATTGAATGACTTCAATCAATCGAAAGGCGTTTACTATGAAAACTACCGATATTCGTCCTAGCCTGAGAATTAGTCCCTGGTGTGCCCTCATTCTCCTTTTCGCTTCGGGCTGTGAGAATCCCTACCATAAGAATTACCTAAGCACTATCCAGAAGTGGCCAGGGGGAGTGGCGAGTCGTGTTTTGAAACCCGAGGACGAGCCTAAATTGGTAACCTCCAACAACATGAAAAGCGACTCCCATAGCCTTTTGGAAGATGGCTACGTTCTCTTGGGCCGGGCGAAATTCCGGGACCCCAAATTGGATGAGTCCGAGGCTCTTGAACAAGCGAAGGCCGTGGGCGCATGGATGGTTTTGGTGTCCCACCAATATGTCAACACGGTGACGGAAAGCGTGCCCTTCAGCCAGTGGACACCTGACCAAACGACGGTGACCGAGCAGACTGCCCAAATTCAGAGAGACCCTAACAAACCTCCCGTGACTTTACAAAACCAAACTGTCCAGACGGTCCAGGGGCAATTTCAAACCACTTATGTGCCGGTCAATATGGATTATTACGAATATTCGGCCACCTTCTGGGCCAAGGCCAAGCCATCCCCCATAGGGGTCCTCGTGGAACCCTTAACCGATGACCAGCGGAAACAACTCCAAACCAACAAGGGTGTGATGGTCGAAGTCGTCATCCGGGGTACTCCCGCTTATGAGGCCGATGTTTTGAAGGGGGATGTTTTGATGAGCCTGGCGGACGAGCAAATCCAGACCCCGGACCAGTTTTTCGACATCGTCGGGCGTCATCAGGGAGAGCCGGTGATTTTGATTTTAGTCCGGGACGGCCAAGCCAAGACCCTTTCACTTACCTTAAGCCGGTAGTCCCAACCCCAGGTTCCCACCGGCGAATTGGGCCTTTCTTATTTCGCCACCCCTTCGATTAAAAAGGATTAAACCATCGGGATAGACCTGGATGGTTTATAATCAATAGCGGTTTCCCCATTTAACTAGCGAAGGGTCTTTTAATTATGAAAGCGGCGGTCATCGGTTCGGGCAACATGGGAACGGCTTTGGCGCACCTATTGGCGGACAATGGTCATACGGTGGTTTGTTGGGACCACATCCCCGAAGTGGTGGAGGATATCCGCAAAAACCACCAAAACACACAATTCCTTCCCGGCATCATCCTTCCTTCAACCGTCACGGCGGACCTTCTCTTGAACCACGTGGTGCGCGAGGCCCAAATCATTTTCGTGGCAGTGCCTTCCCTTTATTTCCGGCACATCGTGAAGGAATTTTCACCATTTGCCATGCCCCAGGCGGTGGTGGTGGGCGCGGCCAAGGGCTTGGAATCCGGTTCGGGCAAGCGCATGAGCCAAGTCTACGCTGAAGTGGCCCTTCATGACGCCGATCATTTCGTGGCCCTTTCCGGCCCCTCCATCGCCAATGATTTCGCCCGTAAAAAGCCATCCGCGGTTGTGATAGCCTGCTCGAACCATACGGCGCTTCAAAAAACCTTCACCGTTCTTTCCAACCCTTACTTTCGGGTTGAAACATCCCCGGATATGGCGGGGGTGGAATTGGGAGGGGTGGTGAAGAACATTTACGCCCTGGGTTTCGGGCTGTTGGACGGCTTGGACCATGGAAGTTCCAATTTAAAAGCGGCCTTCGTCACCATGGCCTTGAAAGAAATGAAGGACATCACCAGACAGATGGGCGCCCAAGAGAAAACCCTGGAAGGTTTGGCGGGGTTGGGCGACCTGGTTACCACGGGTTTTTCGGCGGATTCCCACAATCGAAAGTTCGGCGAGCTTCTGGCCCAAGGCATGGAATACAACAAGGCTGTCGCCCAAATAGGCGGGGTGGTCCCCGAGGGAGTCAGGACATTGGATGTCATCCTGGAGAAAGTCGGCGCCACGGTTGAAACCCCCCTGGCCCGCCTGATCCACACCTGCATCCATCAGCCCGCCGCGCGGGCTAAGTTCGTGGACGAGGTTTGGAAAATCGGCTCCTGAAAAGACAATTTTGAATTATGAATTTTAAATATTGAATTGTTGATAATTTTTAATCGAAGATTAAAAATCTCCGAAATTCATAATTGATAATTCCCAAAGAGGTTTATTTTGGTTCTCGAATTTGTTTCCCATTTTGCCGAATGGCACCATGTCCTTTTCAAGGTTCGGGACGCGGATAATTCGATCCGTTTTTACAGCGAATACCTGGGAATGGCCGCGGTCCAGGACCAAAGGGACACCGAGGGAAACCGATGGGTCTGGTTGAGATTCGCTGAAAATCCCTATGCCCCCCTCTTTGTGCTGGCGGAGGACACCCATTTGAAAAGGAATCCGGTTCCCCTCACCGCCAGCTTGCAATCCTTCGCCTTCCGGCTTCCCGATTTGAAACCGGTGGAGGAAATCAGCGCCAAGGCTAAAACTGATAATTGCCTGGTAGAACCCGCGACTTATGGCGGACACTTGAGGGGTTATTTTTGTGTGATTTCGGATCCGGACGGCAACTTGCTGGAATTTTCCTATCTTTTGTCGCCAAACCCGGAAAAGTAGAATGTTCATTGGCGGTTTATAGGCAATAACTCAAAACAAATCAAAGAGGTAAAAAAATGATTAGAATTTTGAGTGAGATGGTTTTGACGGGCGCGGTTTTACTCGGAAGCGGTCCTTTATCCGTAGTGGAAGCCGAATCCATGAAAGCCATTTGCCAGCTAAAGGCTACCCAGGGCAATCAAGTGAAGGGGTTCGTGAAGTTCACCAAAAAAAAGAATTCGGTAATGGTTTGGGCTCATGTGGAAGGCTTGACGCCCGGAAAGCACGGGCTCCATATTCATGAATGTGGCGACTGCTCAGCGCCGGATGGAAGCTCGGCTAAGGGCCATTTCAACCCCGGAAAACACCAACATGGAGGCCCCGGCGCCAAAGAGCGTCACGCGGGGGATTTGGGCAACCTGAACGCCAACTCCAAAGGCGTCGCGGAGTATGTGCGAAGCGACAAAACCATTCATATGACCGGGGAAGACAGTATCCTGGGAAAGGCTGTCATCATTCATGAGAAAGTGGATGATTACAAGACCCAACCCACGGGTAACGCGGGAGCGAGAATCGCCTGTGGCGTGATCGTGAACAAAAAGAATTTTCGGAAGGAAGAATAACCACCTCTTCAAAACGAAAAAAGCCCCGGAGATTCTCTGGGGCTTTTTTATTTTAAGGGAAAATTAATTACGACGGTTGGAAAGAATCCGCAAGATCATGAGGAATAGGTTGATAAAATCCAGGTAAAGTGAGAGCGCCCCGCTCACATATTCATCGCTCTCATGCGTTTGCATGATGCGGGAGGTGTCGTAAAGAATGAAGAGGGAAAAAAGCACCGACCCGATCCATGCCAAAGCTAAATTGGCCGATTCGCTGGGAAAAAACATAAGCACGAGGCTGATTCCGATTACCGCGAATAAACCGATGGTGACCACCCCGCCCAGGAAGGAAAAGTCTTTTTTGGTGATGAAGGTATAAGCCGTTAACCCAATAAAAATAGACCCGGTGATCAGGGCCGCTTCATAAACAATCCCATAAGACCCGCCCGCCCTCGCGGCGACCGCCAACAAGGCCGGGGAAAGAAATACCCCGCTGACGAAGGTGAAGCCCAGTAGGGCGACGACATTGATCCCCGGTGTTTTACGCAAAGCCATGCAGGCAAAGAAAACGCCGAAATAAACGATTAAGCCGATCCAAATATGCGATATGACCGCTATGACGAAATCCTGGTTGCTGAGAGTGATAAAAGCGCCTCCGGTAGCCGTGAAGAGTCCCAACAGAAAAAGTGAATAAACTTTTTGAATGAAAGAAAGGCGTGCTTGGCCGTCCTCGGAAACGACGCTCGACGCGATTGGTTGGTCTTGGGTTAAAAGCCCCATGAAATTCCTCCTTGGAATGTTATCGGCAGTGTTTATATTGAGAACCCCGGGCCCAAATGTCAATCATCCAACCGTAATTTAACCCTACTGATATAAGCGGCTTTTGGGATCGGATGAACCTTTTGAGACCGCCTGGCTATGCTAAAATAAGCGCCGCTTGAACTCTTGAAGGAGTCTTACTTGCTTTCTTCCTTGCCCCGAACCTTTCGAAAAAACCTTTGGGTTTTTTCCCCCTCCGAATTGTTGACTTCAGTCCTTTTCCTCATCTTTTTCTTCCTGGCCATGGGTGCCTGTTTCGCGGAGAGGCCGGGGTCCGATACCGCTTTTGGGTTGTCCTCCCTTTTTAGCCTGATTTGGTTGGGTTGGATGTATTTCGTCGCGTTGCGGCGGCCCCCGCCCTTTGGATGGTTAGGCCTTCTTCGGGGATTAGGCCCTTGGCTAGGGTTGGTGCTGTGTTACAGCTTGATGAAGCCCCTGGTTCCAGTCCTGCATCCCCAGCTTTATGACGCCGCTTTGCACAGCCTGGACTATCATTTGCTGGGAAAGGGCCCTTCCCTATGGGAGAAGGTTTTGGTGGGCCATCCCCAGTTAACGGACTTTTTTATCCTTTTATACTTGGCTCTCTTCGTTTGGCTGGTGGGGCTTTTGGTTTATCACAGTTATTTGCGCAGGGGGCTTTACCAAAGGTTCATGCTAGGCCTCATTCTTCTATATATCGGCGGCTTCATGGGCTATCTCATTTATCCCGCCATCGGCCCTCGCTTCGCTTACCCCCAGGAGTGGACCTGGCTTCAGGGGGGAGTGATCTTCAAAATCTCCGAAATTTTCATCAACCAACTGAGTGCCCGTTTCGATGTTTTCCCCAGCCTGCACGGGGCCATTTCGGCCTACCTACTTTTCTGGCAGATGAATCACGACCGGCGGGCCCTGATCTGGGGAGTTCCGCTCACCCTGGGGATTTGGTGTTCCACCCTATTCTTGGGTTTCCATTACTTTCCTGATTTGATCAGCGGCGGGGTTTTGGCCGGTATCAGCGCCGCCATGGCGCCAAGGTTGGAAGTGTTGGCGGGGGCCTTCCGCCGATCTCTTCACCCGCCCCGGGTTTGGGTTCTTAACCTCACCGAAGGCTATGGGGATTATTATGGCAAACTGGCGGGAAGGCTAAGCGAGCTGGTGTTATTGGGGGCCGAGACCTCACCGGGTCTTATCTGCGGCGGAGTACCGAGAAACCGTGGGGAGGAACCTCTTCGCCAGGCCTTGGGCGATGTGGGAGAAGGCCCATATTGGTTGAGACCCTCCGAGACCTCGGGTTCCAAGCGAAGCACCCTGATGGCCTTAAAGC
The DNA here is from genome assembly GCA_003152075.1 of candidate division FCPU426 bacterium. Taxonomy (GTDB): domain Bacteria; phylum Oederibacteriota; class Muellerivitia; order Muellerivitales; family Muellerivitaceae; genus PALSA-1180. Next base: position 2,204 of record PLZG01000055.1, on the reverse strand, counting down.
CACTTTCCTTTGAGCAGATCATTCGAACGGTATTTAATACCACCGCCAAGCGCTATTTCATCGCCCAAAAAGCCCTCAAAGTATCGGCGGTAGGGGTCTGCAGAACATTTCCTCCAAGAGGGTTTCATTTATCGGACGTTGAAATCCGCGTGACATCCTTGCCCAGGGGGGAAGAATTAATTTTGCGCCTGACGCCCAATAAAAATTTATTCAAGGGATTGTTGGACACCCCTTGGAATTATTTCCCTAAATCCTTTCCTTTAAGGGGCTTTGAGCTGTTTGAAATCGTGACCTTGACCCGTCATTTGGCGGCCCGGTGGAATTTATTCACCGAGGTGGAATGGGTGTTATCGGAGGGAAAGGTCTATGTTTTAGACGGTCGGCCCGTAAGGGAAACGCGGTAACTGGGGTTGACACTCCGGCCCCCTGGGCAGCGTCCAAATCTTCACCCGCACCTCAGTTTCATGATCGGCGAAATAATGGCTCGAATCCCAAATTCCTTTATTCGTTTGAAAAAAACTTCACTTGTTTGCGGCTTGGTTTCATCCCTTGCCTGGTTCACGGGCTGCGTGGACATCAATGACGCTAAAGTTCAGGTGCAGGCGCCGAGCCAGATCGAAAACTATTCCAGGAACGTTATTGATAAATGCACGCCGCAAGCCTATCCCCACCGTTTAATCCTGGGACAAACAGGAAACGCCTCTCCACTGGTTCAATTAGGGAGTCATGAAATGGACTCCCAGGCCGAATTTGAAAAATGGTGGGTTTATGTTTCCGTTTTGGATGACGGGAGGACACAAACTTCCGCCCTTTCCCAGGTACCGATTGTTGATTGGAGCCAGCAGGTGGCCTTTTTTAATGTGATACCGGCAAGTAATTCATGCGAAAAAACTAAACCCTACGGGGATGAAATGACCACGGATTGTTATACCATTACGATGCCCATTTACCGGTATCTGGAAGGGACCAATTGCGGATCCCCGAGCGCATTCCAAGTTTTCATTTATATTTATCCAAAGGTCAATTTACCGGTGATAGGTCAATGGGTTTATCCCACGCCGATTCCTACAGCCACGCTCCTACCGACGGCTACACCCACTGCCACGCCCCGTCCGACAAGCTTAGAGAAAGCCACGCCTACGCCCGAAAGCGAGAATGAATGATTCGAATCCAAAATACTTTTACTCATTTGAAAAAGTTAGTCCTTGTCAGCGGCTTGATTTTGGCCCCCGCTTGGTTTTCGGGTTGCGTCGATATTAACGATACCCGGGTCCAGGTCCAACATCCGGGGGAAGTCGATCCCTACGCCCACAATGTTGTGGATAAATGCCCCCAACATACCAATCCTCACCGCTTGATTACCGCCCTCATCGGAGAAACTTCGCCGCTGGGCCAAAACGGGCCTCAACTTATTGGAAATCAAGTGGATTTTGACGGGATGTGGAATTATCTTTCTTCCGTGGATATGGGTAACGTCACCACTTCCTCCCTCACCCAAAAACCCATCATTAATTGGGATTCGGATATGGCTTATTTCCTGGTGGTGCCCATTGATAGCAATTGCCAAAAGACGCTGCCTTTCGGCGATGAAATGAACACGGACTGCTACACCATCACCATTCCGCTTTACCGATATTTGGAAGGGACCGATTGCGGACCCCCGCTTTATTACCCGGTCTTCATTTATATTTATTCCAAAATAAGCTTGCCGATGAACGTTCTATGGGTTTATCCCACTCCAACGGCGACTCCAAGCCTTATGCCCACGCTCAAACCAACGGCTACATTAACACCAACACCCACCGCCACCCCTGAAAGCGAGGATGAATGAAGGAAGTTATAAAAGGATTGTTAATGGTCTTATTGTTTTTGGCGATTTTCCCTAGGGAGGCCCCGGCGAAAAATGAGCTCATCGCCGTGCCCATCATCGTGGGAGATTACTATGTTTGGGCTTACACTGAAATGTTCCAGGACCATTCGGATATCTACGGCTGGTCGACCGCCGGAGTGGACGCGTTAGGTTGGGGATTGATCGTGACCACGCACGATTATTCGGGCTTGTTTTTCGTGAACCTGGCGGGAATCGCGAAGACGGTTTACCCGGTTACCGAGCTTTTATGGTCCTCCGACTCCCAGGCCCACGAGAGGGCATGGATCGCTTTAGGAACCCATACCCTTACCCTTATCAGTTTGGAACTATTGGG
>PLZG01000042.1:22684-44209 GCA_003152075.1 candidate division FCPU426 bacterium | reverse complement strand
GTAGTAAAGGCCGCTGGCCAAGGGAGCTCCCCACTTATCGGTGAGATTGATGGGCACGCTTGTCCCCGCGGGAACGCTGTCAAATTTCTTTTCCTGGACCATCCTGAAGGCGCTGGTGAAAATCCTCACGGTGACATTCGATGAACCTGGATAAGCAGGCGGAAGAATATTGACGATGCCTCCCGGGGCGGGGTTGGGGTAAATAACCGGATCGTGCCTTCCATTGGGTGTGGCCGTTGAGGTAAAGGTGGGGGTAAAGGTAGTCGTGGAGGTGGAAGTATTCGTGGGGGTCGAGGTAGCCGTGAAGATCGAAATCATCGCCCCATTCATAGGCAACCCGCTGAATTGAAGGGCACCAGTAGCATTGGTGCCGGTCGCTCCCGTCAGGCTGGTTGCGTAACTCCCGGCCGGAGCCGAATTCGAGAACCCATAAGTAACCAGTAAGGTCTTGGTCAATCCAGCGGGAATGGATGTGGAAATATTGATAACCACCGTTCCCCCGGAATAGGTCGCCGTTCCCACTAAGGTATCCCCTCCATCCACCAGGCCATTCCCGTTATTGTCCAAGTAGAGGTTCACGCTCGTGATTCCCGTGGGGAAATTACCCGTGCCCGAACCCGTCAAGGTCACGCTGGTAATGGTAGCCGTGTTGTTGCCGGGATTGTTTAACTGGAATTGGAGGACAGGAACTGTCACACCCGGCAATTGGTTGGAATTAACCGGGGAGTTCGAACCCAGACTGGCCGAGACCGTGACCGGCGTGGGAGTGGCCGTTGCTGTCGGCGTGTTGGTAAAGGTATTGGTGGAAGTATTCGCGGGGCTATTGGTAGGTGTAGTAGTGGCCGTTCGGGTGGAGCTATTAGAAGGAGTTGCCGTCAAACTATTGGTCGGGGTGTGAGAAGCCGTATTGGTGATCAAGGGAGTGTTGGTCGGGGTATTCGAAACGGTTCGCGTAGGTGTATTCGTGGCGGTGAACGTGAACACAAGGGTCCAGGTGGCGGTATTCGTGATCACAGGAGTATTCGTAGGGGTATTGGTAATACTCGAAGTGGGGGTATGAGTCGGACTGTTCGTAGGAGTAGTCGTCGCTGTACGGGTGGGAGTATTAGAAGGCGTGGCCGTCAGGCTATTGGTCGGTGTATTGCTGGCCGTATTGGTGATCAAAGGCGTGTTGGTCGGAGTATTGGTAATGGTCGGGGTAGCGGTGTTGGAGGGACTATTCGTGGGTGTTTTGGTAGCCGTGTTGGTTGAAGTATTCGCCGGGCTGTTGGTGGGTGAGTTGGTAGCCGTCCGTGTGGGACTGTTGGTAGCTGTATTGGTCAAGGTATTAACCGGTGTGTTGGTAGGCGTATTCGAAACTGTTCGCGTAGGGGTATTCGTGGCGGTGAACGTGAACACAAGGGTCCAGGTTGCGGTGTTCGTGATCACAGGAGTATTCGTAGGGGTATTGGTAATACTCGGAGTGGGGGTACGGCTCGGGCTATTGGTGGGCGTGCTGGTGGGGGTCCGGGTCGGGCTGTTCGTGAAGCTATTAGTTATTGTTGGGGAAGGGGTGGAAGTAGGCGTTCTCGTTGTCGTTTGCGTGAAGGTATTGGTGGCCGTGTTAAGGATGGTGTTGGTCGGACTGTTGGAAGGAGTTGTGGTTGGGGTTCGGGTGGTGGAATTGGTAGGAGTATTGGTCAAAGTGTTGGCCACCGTGTTAGTGGGACTATTGGTCGGGCTATTGGTACGGGTTAGCGTGAAGGTGAGGGTCATCGTGTTGGTGGGTGAGGCCGTGGGGGTTCGAGTGGCTGTGTTCGTGGCTGTGTTTCCCACCGTGTTCGTTGGAGTCGGGGTGGGGGTTCGGGTGGGGCTGTTGGTCGGCGTGTTAGTGGGTGTGTTGGAAAGGGTTGGTGTGTTGGTAATGGTATTGGTGGGAGTATTTGTCCTAGTGAAAGTGAAGGTCGGTGTATTCCCGCCCCCGGAACAATTGGGGGTCGGCGTCTGGTTCAAGCTGTACAACCATTGGGAAACCGGGGCGCCATGATAGGAAGTCGTTGGATAACCGCTGAAGCTGGTCAGCAGAGTCGGGCCCACGTCTGAGCTGAAGGCCCAGGCCATGGCTGAATAGACGTAATTATTACTATTGGTTCCGTTGATCCAGGCAATGGTCTGGGTATCCCAGTTGGCGGGATCGGTGGCCGCCGCGCCGAACTCTTCAATAATGACCGGGTAAGTGCCCGTGACGGTCGTGATGAAAGGATCCCAGCCGCCGGCGGTGACGCCCTTGTTATTATAGACGTGGGCAGAATAAAGGACTCCATTACCCGAAGCCTCGGTGACGGCGTTCCCGGCGGTGTTCAAGGCGGAGAGGTCATAGGCATAGCCCAGCCCGCCGACGATACAGATATTGTTGGCCCCAGCGGTACGTACCGCGTTGACGATCTGTTGAAGGCCCGGCGTCGTGAAATTGCCCGATGTTCCCGCGACCGTTCCTCCGTTTTTATTGATGGCCCAGGTGGTGGGAAAGGGTTCGTTGTAAAGATCGAACAGCACGGCCGAATTGCCGCCATAAACCGAAGCCACCGATTGCCAGAGTGTCACCGAATTGGCGTCGGGCATGGGCTGCTGGGCGGTGGACCCTCCCCAACCGGCGCCACAGGGAGCGGTAGCCGCGGATGCTTGTCCAGACCAATGCAGGTCCAGGTCCAAATACACGTTGTTGTTGGAGCAGTAATTAACAACCGCCTGGATCATAGCTTTATAGGCTGCCTGGTTTTCCCCCGCGGCTTTTGCATTTCCACAACCACCAAACCACATATCCTGGTTAAAGGGAAACCGGATACAATTGGCGTGCCAGACCTGAACCGCTTCGGTAATGATCGAAACGTAATCGGTCATGGTGGTGCCGCTAATCGTGGTGGTGGGAGCTCCCGGCCCGCCGTCACCGGTGGGACTATATTCCATTCCGGAAACGTCCACACCCTTCAAGCGGACGGTACACCCATTGCTGTTCACGATTTGATTTCCCGAAATGCTCAACATAGGTGACGCGGCTTGGGCGGCAGTTGTAATCGTTATGAGGAAAGCGGTTAAAAAAAGAATGGAGAAAGGAACGTTTTTAAAAAACGTTTTCAGACCAAGTGAGAAAAAAATATTTTTAAAAAAAGTTCTTGGGTTTGGCATCGCTTAACCTAAATTCGAATTAAAACTGTGGTAAACAAGTTTCAGCTTGTTTCACAGGGGCCAAAAGCATAACTAAATCAGGTTTAATAAATATACCACTACGTAGGGCTATATGAGGCTTTTCAGGGGCAAAATTCACCAAAATGCTTTAACAGAAAACCAAGGTTTGGCATGTTCAATCCAATTTTGTCGACTTGGAATGCTTACCCTTAGGGGCGTGATAGTGGATCACTCGCACATCTTGCACCGTCACGAGGCAATGCTGGGGCAGCATGGGTTCCACCGCGTTGAGGGCCTTTAAAATTTGCTTAGGACTGTCGATCACCTCAACCATCATCGGAAGGTTCTCGGTGATTTCCATAATCCGCGAGGAGTGAATATGCGCCGAGGAACCGAATCCCTCGATTCCCTTGAAGACAGTGGCGCCGGCCAAACCGTTGTTGAGCAATGTTTCCACGATGGCGCGGTATAAAAGCTGGTTATGCAACTTGAGATCCTCGTCCACGTAGATCCGAAGCGCTTTGCATTTTCCCTGGAGCTTCATGGTTTTCTCCTTCATACGATCTTCCCGAGGGTGGCGCCGGCCCAAGTGGCCCCCAAACATCCCAGGAGCGTCAAACTAACATTGGCGGCGGCCAGTTTCAAGTTTCCCTCCTGTATATAGCGGAAGGTATCCCAACTAAAAGTGGAATAGGTGGTAAAAGAAGCGCACCACCCGACGGCCACGAAGAGGCGGGCGTTGGGGGTGAATAACCCCCGGTCCAGGTTCATGGTCAGGAACAATCCCAAAATGAAGGAACCGATCAAATTGATCAAAAGTACCCCATAAGCGAAATGGGTCCCCATCTTGTCCCCGATGAAATTCCCCATCCAGTAGCGGCTAAAAGCCCCCAGGATTGCGCCTGTGGCCATAATGAGATATTTATCCATCGATTCCCCCTTTTTTCTCCTGAAATAAAAAAACTCCTATCCCCGAAAGGGGATAGGAGTTATCGGTCTCTCAAGAGACGGTTGTGGCGAACTCCATCGCCTAAGGTTGTTGAAAACAGTTTTATCTTAGCGGAACTTTATCGTTATCAGCAAGCGATAAAGCATGGATTTTCCCCTTGGGAATGGTCAAAATGACTCGATAATTTAAAGTTCAAAATTTAGAATTCATAACTGGTGTTTTATGCCCCGTGTCACTTGCTTCCAACATATCGACTGCGAAGGTCCGGGTTCCCTTCTAAAAATTCTCAAATCCAAAATGGTTGACGTCAAAATCCTCAAGCCTTTCAAGGATGATCCCGTTCCCGAGCGCTTGGGAGATGGCCTCATCGTGCTGGGCGGACCCATGGGAGTCTACGAGGAAAACAAGTTTCCCTGGATGACGGCGGAATTAAACGCCATCCGAAAATGCCTGGCGGAAAATCTTCCGGTACTCGGCATTTGCTTGGGGTCCCAAATGCTGGCCCACGCGGCGGGGGCCCAGGTCTTCCGGGGCGCTTTGCCCGAGGTGGGTTGGTATCCGATCAAACTTACCCCTAAGGGCCACCTGGATTCCATGTTGCTGGGCCTCCCTTCCGAATTCAACGCCTTCCATTGGCATGGGGATACCTTCACCATTCCTTCAGGCGCCTCCCGGCTGGCCGGCAGTGATTACTACCCCAACCAGATTTTCAAGGTGGGCAGCAACGCCTACGGCTTTCAATGCCATTTGGAAGTGACGGAAGAAATGGTGAACAGTTGGGCCTCCATTTACGCGAAGGAATTAACTCCCCAGGGCGGCCCCAATCGCCCTGAGCGGATTGAATCCAATCTTTCCTCCAACGCCAAATCCTTAGGGGACATTTCCGCAAAGGTCTTCTCCCGATGGGCCGCCCTTCTCTAAATAAAAAAGGCGCTCCATTTCTGGCGCGCCTTGAATAACTTTTAATCCCTTTATTTTCCCGCCCTTTCGGCGGGTTAATTCACTAAGCTGGGGGCCGCATCACCTGTGATTCCATCCCTTCTTCCATAACCCAACATTCCCGCAGTTCCGAAATTCAGCTCTACCACATATTCCGGATTGTTAGGATTAGAGGAAAAATAGTTGCCATCCAAGGGAAGGTATAGGTAAGCCTTGTCTTGTACTCCACTCGGCTCACCCGCCCAAACAACCACTCCCCCTTCCGAAGCCAAGGATCCGTCACTGTTAAAGTAAAGAAGGTCGTCCCAATACCAGTTATTGGTACAACGGCCCTGCCATTGACCGCCCTTTGAGGGAACATCTCCCTCATAAACCCCTGTTCCCCCGATGAGGGTGTTGTTACCCGGTTGAAGACCGCCGGTGGTTTCGAAGGCGTACCAGGCATAGGCTGTTTGATGGGGTGGATTAGGGTTTACCGCTGGGCTGGCCGTGCCAATATCGTTGACCTGATAAAAGAGGAATTGGATTTGACGGCTATTCCCGAGGGAATCGACCACCACTTTGGTCGTGGTACAAGCGGGTGGGTAGGCACCCCCTTGGTTCCAGGCGTAGCTGGAAGTCCCAACCGCCCTGGAGCCGCTCAGGTTTATGGCCACATTCATCACAATCGTGGTGTGGTTTGGCAGGGCCTGGGAATCGGTATCCAGGGGAATGCTGAAGTCGGCTTGTTGAAATAACGCGGTCCCCGATTGGTAAGGCATAGAAGCGATCTTTAAATTAACAAAAGTCGCGATAAAACCAAAAGGTAAGACTGGGTTTGTGTCGGGCCCCATTTGCAATAATCCGCCGGGCTGGTCGGCTCTTTGGGCTGAATTGAGATTGCCGGTAAAGGATAGGATAGTTTGAGCTACACAACTGACCGTAATGGTTCCTGTAACCGTGGGCGTTGCCGTGGAAGTGCCGGTGGATGTTGGGGTGTTCGCTGATGGAACGACTGGAACCGGGCTTGAGGGAGAAAGGTTGCGGGTACAGGATTGGAACAACAGGGGTAACAAAACGCAAAAGGTGAATAAAATCAGCCGAAATGGGTTTTTCATATAAATCCTCCTGGCTTATAGATGAAACCAAGGGCGATTTATTCCATTTAACCGAATAATTCGTTAGCTTATATTTCCTGAATAAAAACCAAAAAGAGAAGGGTCTAATTCCCTTTTCAAAATGATCTTTTCCACGACCCAAATTTCTTTTACTTTTCAATGGTTTTGAGCGGTATCCAAAAGGCCTTTTAAAAAAAAGACGCGCCTGGGGAGGCGCGCCTAGTGCTAAAGGAGAGGTTAGGTTTGGAATCAAACAGTCGTCATTTACCGCAAACTTCAAATATCCAGGCGGCTTCAGCCGCCCATCCACTCAAAAAGAGTACACCCCAGCCAATTTTCCATCTTTTTGACAATCCCTTTTTCATAAATAACCCCCTAATAGGCGTTGTTCTTATAACGACTGACAACCTATAGACGGGAAATGCAGGATTTATTCCAAAAAAAATTGAAAAAACAAGGGTTGAACCACCAAGACACCAAGGGCATCAAGTAAGACAAGGCCACCAACTATTGTTTAAATCAATAAAATCGCGTCAAAAAACGGCTTCAAAAAAAAATTCTCAAAACTCACTTTTTGCTTTTCTTGGCGCCCTTGGTGGTTAACTGGTTTTAATTAAGGTACAGCGGGACTTAAAGGCAAGGCTTGGCTTTGCAGTTTCAAGACCGCCGGGGCCAGGCCCTTCCCGCTAGCCTTCAAAACAATGGAACCCACCTTCTTTTCCGACTGCACAATCACTTGGGCCAGACCGTTAAAAAGGCTTCGCTTCCATTGGGGAGCGGGGACAACCGTTCGGATGGAGCCAGGATTCATGTTCAGCTCGTCCCATTTCCAACGCCGCATGAGTTCTTTTCCCACAACGGCGTAGACGTTGTGTCCCTTTTTTAGGATGGACTTGGAGAGAGGGTAAGATTTCACCGAATCCGTCCGTCCTATCTTTTCGGCGATCAAATGCCCGTTCACGTAAACGGCCTGGCCCTCCACTAAACTTTTGGGGAAAAGAATGATTTCACTGTATTGATCCAGCGAGGGAAGGTCAAAAGAGCCCCGAACGACCCGAACCGCGGGCTTTTCCTTGGAAACATTGCCCTCGTCGTCCTTCCGCCCGCTGAAAAGAGCGAGCCAAGCGGAATCATCCTGGTCAAACTCCACCTCGGGCCTCTTTCCCAAGTCCCCGCCGTCCTTCATCTTGAGGTTTTCGATCTTCACCTGGGACACGGTCTCAATGTACTTGTCGGGTTCATGGCAAACGGGGTCGCCGTTGCCCACGCCAATAATCTTTCCAGGACCTTCTAAGGAAAACTCGATCTCGTTCCCCGCCGTGGGAACCGGCCTTCCCTGCTTGTCCTTAACCTCGACGGTCACCACCGAAACATCCCCGCCGTCCGCCTTGATTGTGGAGCGGTCGGGTACCAGGGCAATGGCCACAGGATCCCCCGTTGTCTCAACCGCTTCTTTCATGACTTCTTTGCCATCCTTAAACCCCTTGGCCAAAAGGACCCCCGGCTCATAGGGAACCACCCATTCCAAATGGGAATTAACCGGCATGGGTTTCTTCCCCAGGCTCTTCCCGTTCAAGGACAGTTCCACTTCCTCGCAGTTGCTCCTCACCCAAACCTGGATGTCCTTCCCTTCCTTGCCCTTCCAATTCCAATGGGGCGTGATGAAAAGGGTCGGTTCGCTTCCCCACCAGGTCTTCAAATAATAGTAAGCGTCCTTGGGAAACCCGCAGAGGTCTAGGGTGGCGTATTGGGAGCTGATGGCGGGAAAGTGAAAGGGATTCTCCTCGCCCCGGTAGTCGAAGCCCGTCCATAAAAAGAGCCCTCCCAGAAAGGGTCTTTCCAAATAGTATTTCCAAACCTTCTCGATGCCCGTGCCGCCCGAACGGTCCGTGGGAACCTCATGGCCATAAACCCCGTCGTCGGCGTAGACGCCCCGGGTTTGGTGGGTAGTGCTTTCTTCCGTGGCGAAGCTGGACTGCTTCGGGTTCTTTTGGTGGTACTCGTCGATATTCCCGTGGTCCATATAGTTAAAGCCCATCACGTCGATAACCGTCGAGATCCCATTTCCCCATCCCCCGCTTACCGCGCAGGTGATCCGGCGGGTAGGGTCCAGGCGCCTCACGAAATCCTGCGTGGGGCCCGCCACTTGCGCCCCCTTTTCATTGCCCTCAATGGCCCATTCCTCGTTGCCTAGGGACCAGGCGAAGACACAGGGATGGTTGCGGTCGCGGAGAATCATTCGTTTCATGCGGTCCAAAAGCTCAGGGCTGTTCCCCATCAAGCGGTTCTCCACCAACACCAGCATTCCCAACCGGTCGCAGGCGTCCAATAGCTCCGGCGTGGGCGGGTTGTGGGAGCAACGGTAGGCGTTACAGCCCATTTCCTTGAGAGCCTTGATTCGGAATTCCTGCAGGGAGTCGGGCAGAGCCGAACCCACCCCGGCATGGTCCTGGTGGTTGCAAGTACCTTTCAATTCCACATGCTTGTCGTTGAGGAAAAAACCCTTGTCGGGGTCGAATTCGATGGTGCGGACACCAAAAGGCGTCTCGGTTTGGTCCACCACCTCGCCTTCCACCATAACCCTGGTCACCAGTTTATAGACATAAGGAGATTCCATGGACCAGAGCTTAGGACGGGGAACTTTTATATGATTTGTGAATTCCCTGTTCCCTCCGGGTGAAAGCGAAAGGTCCATCAGGTGGCGGGCGGCGACACTTTTCCCCGCCGAGTCCAACACCTCTTGATCGATTACGAATGAAGCCTTCTCCTTTCCCTCGTCGGCTACCGAGGTCTGGGCAATAACATCGGCCGAATCTTCCAACACTTCAGTGGAGACAAAAGTTCCGTGATAATCCACGTGCAAGGGGGCCGTCTTGGTCAGCCAGACATGACGGTAAATGCCCGCGCCCTCGTAAAACCAGCCCTCTTCCAGGGTTGCGTCAACCCGCACGGCCACCGTGTTGTCTCCGCCGTAATTCAGGACATCGGTGATGTCATAGCGGAAGTTGCTGTAGCCGCTGGATTCCCGGCCCATGTAAAAGCCATTCACCCACACCACTGCGTCCCGGTGGACCCCATCGAACTCGATACTGATCCGCCGGCCCTGGTCGGTTTTGGGGATAAAGAAGGTCTTGCGGTACCAGCCCACGCTCTTCTCGGGAAAGTTCCGGCCCATGGCCTTGTAGCCGTGGCTGAAGCTCCCCTTCTCATCAAAGGGCAATTCCACCGCCCAATCGTGGGGCAGGTTCAGAAGCCGCCAAGCCCGGTCGTCAAACTTGGGGTCGGCTGGCCCGTCGCCGAAGCCCGTCTTGGTTAAGTAAGAGAAATACCCCGTGGCGTTCCCGTAATCTTTATCCGGATCGGAAGGGTGCCCAAAGGCAAACCTCCAGCCCGAGTCCATCAGGAGGTGTTCCCTCAATGAAATTTTTTCAGCTGCCTGAACCTGATGAAGAGTGAGTAAAGCGGTTAAAAAATACGTAGCAACCATCAAAATGAGTTTTTTCATTGGATTTTTCCTTAATCGAGAGTGGCCCCAATGATGCCACAGGTTGGACTAGGTAACCAAAGGGAAATTGTGACGAAACGGCCTTTACGTTCTTGATTTAACCTAGGTTCTTTTTATTCCGGACAAAAGGTAATATGTCCATCCAATGGGAAACGAAAAACTGATTCAATGCCCCGGTTGCGGGGTGAGCCTGCCTTCCATGGGAATGCCCCCGGATCCCCGGTTCAACGCCTCCGGGGAATGTTGGGTACTCTACATGGAGCTTTCGGCTTATATGTTGGGGCTTGCCGACACCTCCTTTCCTCACCAGTACGTAGTGGATGCTTTCGCCGCCCAGCACTCTGGCCCCAGCGTCAAACCCATCAACACTCTTTTCGCACTGGTGGGGCTCTACTTGGCGGTGGAAAAAGGCTTTACCGGCCGCCAAGTTCAGAGGGTCCATATGCTCTTGGCCGCGAGGGGACGGGAATGGCCCCGGCTAACGCCTCCCACAACTCCAGGCTCTGTATCCGTTAGGGACGCGCTCCAAGCTGAAGAAGCCGAGGACCGGATGGCCGCGATTAAAAATTGGGATAAATCGGTTTGGGAATCCTGGGCGAACGAGCGCCAACGGGTCATGGATATCGTGAAAGAAGTCTCATAAAAAACAACCTGACTTATTTCCCTTTATCCTTATTCCTTTGGGCTACGGTGTAGGGTTCGTCTTTCCGGGGGAGATTGTGCGTGTTAAGCACCTTGTAGGCATCCACAACCTTCGCGCTCAAGGACTTCTCATTTAGAAATTGGATCTTGTAATAATATACGGGAACAAAGACGGAGCTACCCGCGACCTGTCCGCCTAACCCGGTGGTATGCCCCGCGGAATGAACGTTCGTACTGCGGTCCTCTTTTTTAATGATTTTGAAATAACGGTGGCCCTTTTCAAAGGTTAATTCGGCGGCACGGTAAAATGCGGCTTCCTTACAGAAATCGGGATAACCCCCGACGAAGGCGACCGCCCAGACACCGTCGCCAAACGACTGCTGTTGATAACCAACCTCATCCATATTGTTGTAAGCCTTGTAACCCGCGTCGTAAACGCAACCGGAAAAACAAACGCAGGCCAAAATCGTCATACTTAACAGGGCACCCTTCATGTCTTACCTCCCGATTATATTTTCGCCATCATCCATTTTTCGGCGTCGCCCAAGTTGGAAAAAATTTTCATGGGTAACGCGCGGTTGTTTGCTACGTTTTCGGCGAAATTCATCAAATCGCCCTCCGCGTTGACGTCCACATAGGCAACCGTCTGCAAGATTCCCCGGGCCTTCGTGGTTCCCTTTGACACGATTTCAAACACATCCAACATTTTCAAGCGGGGTCCTTCCAACCGTTCCTCAATGAGCACTTTAAAACAATTTCGGGACTGGCACTCCCGGAGTATTTCTTCCAAATATTGCTCCACATTTTCCTTGCTGTTTTGGCCGGTCACGATGAAATGCAGGAACCCGGCTTTCGGGTGGACCGTCAATTGGTAAGCCATGGGCACCCCTCCTTGCCAAATAATGGACATATCATGCCAGGCCTTGAGTCTCTCTTCAAACGACAAAAGATGGGATGAAATCATGTTGTTCCAAGCCGGATTCTTGGTAAATGGACGGAAAAGGACCCTGGGCTTTTTTAGAAATACTGGTATTAAGCCAGTTTATAATGGGCCCCGCTAAACAATATTTGAGGAGGTTGAAAATGGATGACAAACCCAAGATTCAATGGCTTCCCGAGCCCGAGGATAAGGACTACCCATCGGCCCAATCCTACTTAAGCCTTCTGCATACCGAAACCGAAACCATCGGCCTGGTCCGGAAACTCAAGGACGCCAAAGTGATCCAGTTCAAAGCCAAGGACATCTTCCGGGCCTCGGGCCTGTCGCTTCTGGGCGTCAGCAATTCGCATGTCACCAAGGACCAACAAAAGATCAAGGACGGCAAGTCCCTTTCTCCACTGTTATTGGTTAGGGACCCCCAAAATGGCAAAGTGGTTATCGCGGATGGCTATCACCGCCTCTGCGCGGTTTATTCTTTCGACGAGGACCAGATGATTCCCTGCAAAATCGTATAGCGGGCTCTTTTAAGGAGTATTTCGAAAAGAATCGGTTAATCTACTCAATATTTGGAAGGCAATCATCATGAACCGGTCCGGCTTTTCGTCCGTGGCGTTTCTCTTGTTCCTGGCGTTCGCCGGGTATTCAGCGGCCCAGGACCAATCCATGCAGTATTACCAGGCCGGAAATAACTTCTATGGCCAGAAAAACTATCCCCAGGCAATTCGTTACTACAACGCCGCCCTCGATATCAATTCCCGATTTTGGCAAGTCTACCAGGCGCTTGGAAACACCTATTACGTCCAGGGAGACAAACCCAAAGCCCTTTCGAATTATCAACGTGCCCTAAACCTGCATCCCGACAATCCCCAGTTGGTCTCCTTTGTCCAATCACTTCGGGCCCAAATGAAAGCTGGCGAAACGACGGAAAAGAAAAAATATTCGGACGCGGAGGTGGAAAAAATATTAAAGACGGCCTCGGGGGTTGCCGATGCGCATTTCGAATTAAATCCCTCCCTGGGGATCGCTTTCGGATTGGGATCCGGCCTGGCCTACGGCGCGGGTGTAGGCGGTTTTTATATGTTCGATTCCAATTTCGGGATCGGGGGAATGCTTCATAATTATTTGACCTGGTATTCCACTACCTATTCTTATCCCTATACCACCCAAAGTAATGCCCAGGGCATCGAATTGGAGAAAGACGATACCAGCGGATCCAGTCTTGAACTCGTGGCCGCCATCAAATATAAATTTGACGGAAATGGGTTCAGGCCTTACCTGGTAGCCGGGATCGGCCTCACCCACCTATCCGCCTCCGAAACCACAACCTATACCTATCAAAACGGTCCGTCACTTTATTTTCCGAACACCAATTCTTCCTCCTTCGGCTCGCAATTTTTCCCCATCGCGGTAGCCGGGATTTGATTGGAATTAACGCTTAGTCATGACATGCTTTTATTTCTGGAAGGCCGAGGCGAAGCCGTTCTCACCAACTACGGCTCGGCGGATTATGCCCCGATCGAGGCCGGCTTAAACTTCCGGATGTAAGAGGACCCGATGATTCCCCGCAAAATCGTTTGGAGGGTCCTTTTATTTGATGTTCGAAATGGCCTTAAGTTTAAACTTGGCCTTTGAAATTTGATCCTGGGCCGCGGCGTATCCCGGATCCTCTTGCAGGCATTCTTTCCATTTTTTGATGGCCTCTTTTAACTCACCGTTCATGTAAAGCTGAACGCCCTCAAAATACATGGTCTTCACTTTCGACGCGTCCACATCCATCTCCAGTTTCGCGACCTTCATTAATTGGGAACTGAGCCGCAATTTAACGCCCATCGCCGTCTTGGGATTCATTGCCAAACCGATGCTGTCGCCTTCCTGAATAAACTGGATGATGCCGCCCAACTTGGGAAACTGGTTGATTTCCGAGACTGTCAGCAACGGAGAGCCTTTTAAACCCTCGAGAATTTCGCGGACGTTATCCTGTTCGGAGTTTGCAATAAAGAGGATTTGGCAATTTCGCAGTTCATCCAATTTCTCCTTATCAAAATTGTTGAAGCGTTTGACGACGAGGGTACGGCCGGACACTGTTTTGCCCCTGGTAGCGTCCTCCAAGGTGCTCCCGAAGGGATCCGATCCCAAAACCCCCACCACGATGGGTGAATTGTCGTCGGCAAAAGTGGCTTTCGGCCATTTCACCGATTGGGCAAAATTGGACAAATAGGCGGCTTTGAGCGCGTATTCGGAAATATTCGCGCCCAGGGCCGGACAGGCCAGGGCCAATAGGACCATAAACAGGTATGGTTTAAAAATTCCCACGAACAAATCCCCTTTGCGAAATCCCTGGGCGACCAGAGGGAGTCGAACGGGCAGCCAACCTAGTGGCTTACGCGCGCCGCGGCTTCCCATGATTCTCACAACCTGTAACCCAACCTGGCCCAAATTACGAGCCCCTCTTGGGGGAGAACCTGTTGTACGAACTGGTTCGCGACCGGGTTGTAGTAACGCGTGTCAAATAGGTTGTAGAAAGCCAGGTTCGCTTCCAGGTTCTCCCAAATAAAGTGGGGCGAATAAAGTTTCAGGTTGAAAATCGTGTAACCCTGCGCCCAAGCGCCGGTAAAGCCGTAACTGGCCCCGGTGAATTGGCATTCCCCCGCCACGGTGAGGTGTTTGGCGTCTAAGGGGATCTGTAAACTAGCCTTGCCTAGGTTTTGCGGCGAGTCGGGAAGCACCAAGTTCGTCAAGTCATCCTGGGCCCGCTGGTAGGCCCAGCTCAGCCTGGCCTGGATCCCACCGGCGTTTTGAAATTGGTATTCCACTTCCAATCCGTTGATGGAAATTTGGCCGATATTCTCGTAAATCAACAGGGAAGTAGCGGGGTCCGGCACCCCCAAAATCAGGTTTTGTCCGGCGTAATGGTAGAGGGAAAGAAGTGCCCGATGGTTGGTGAGAAAGGATTGTTCCCAGTCCAATTCATAAGTCTGGAAACTTTCGTTTTGTAAATTGGGATTGGCTTCCTGGCTGTCGCCGTTGTCCTGGTAGTAAAGCTCGTAGTTGTCGGGAGTCCTAAAAGCCTTTCCCGCCACCAGTTTCAGGACCGAGGATTCAACCGGTTCCCAAACCAAGGCGCCCCGCGGGACGAATTGCCCCCCCGTAGTTGAGAAATAATCGTACCGCCCCCCCGCGTTCAGGAACAGGTTCGGTAAAAGTTTGACCTCATCCTGCGCGTAGAGGGCCCATTGGGTGGACTGCCGGGAATCGTCCAGGTTGACGGCGCCGCCCAAGTTGTAATTTTTTTGGTACTGCTGGAAATTATCAACGAACTCTGTGCCCAAGGTGACCTTGTTTCGGGGGAGGGGCGTGAAAACATATTGGAGTTCGGCGGTGGCCCAAGCCCCGTTGCCTATGTCAATGTTGGGTATCCCCGTTCCGGTTGATACGTAATTTCCCCAATAATCCGCCAGGTCCAATGAAAGCCGGCCTAACCACTGGCCGCTTTCCGGATCGCCGTGTCGGTAATTGATTTCAGCGAACATATCCACGTCATTGGTGTAGTTGTTCGGGTTATTGAAGGCGGTATTGAAAACCCCCGTGGAAATGGTTTTGTTGCGGTGCATGAAGGCCCCCTCGAGGGACCAGTCCTGGAGCCCGAGGGACAGAAAAGCGTGTTGGCTATTTTCCCCGTCGACATTTTGGGCGACGCCGTTGTTCGTGGAGGGGTCGTTGTACTCGGGGAAAAAAATGCTGGATTCCCCGCCGCTGGTATAGGACGAACCCTGGGCGGTCCATTGGAGCCCTGATTTGTCTTCTCCGCCCCAAAGGGCCCCACCGCCAAAAGTATTTAAGCTTCCGCCCTGCGTGGAGAGGACCAAGCCCTTGACGTCATTTCCCTTTTTGGTAACCACGTTGATGACGCCGAAGACGGCGGAGTTGCCGTAAAGGACGGAAGCGGGGCCCCGGATGATTTCCACGTGGTCCACCGTGTCCATTTCGACCGGAGCGTCCTGGCCGGAGTAAAACTGGCCGTAGATGTTGTCGTTGATCTTGTGCCCGTCCACCAACAACAGGATGCGCGAGTTATAGCCCCCCAGGGCTCCAAACCCACGAAGACCCACATAGGTGTAATCCCGGTCGGAGTTGACGAAAAAGCCCCGGACATAATTCAAAAGGTCGTCCAGGGTGCGGAATCCCCCAACCTTAATTTCCGTGGAGGTAATGATGGTGGTGGAACCGGGGGATTCGGTGGTTTGCTGCTCGCTTTTGGAAGCGGCGTAAACGACCTCGGTTTTATTCAAGGTCTCCAGGTTGTCGGACTTGTCCTCGGTGGCGAGGGTGGGCTCGGTCAAATCCTCCGTATCATCCGAGGCCGGGTCTTCAACAGCGGTTTTAACGGTTTTATGGGCGCACCAGGAAACGGAGGGAACGATGAGGACAGGAAGAAGAACCAGTACAATCAAAAACCTCGATAGGATGGGTCCAAAGGATGATACCCATTTAGCCATCCAACACCTCCAAGTGACGATGCCCAGATTGACTTATCCCAAGAAATTGGCTTGGTTTTGCCAATGATTATAGGTTCTGGCCCTGGTTTCGCCTATTCCCTTTTAGGTTAAACCGACCTTCCTTGCCCCTAAACAATCCTCACTCAACCCGGGAACCTTTTCGTCGGATCTGTGTCCTATGGGTAAGTGGTTGTTCATATCAAAACAAGGAGATTTGTCATGAGATTGCACAAGAAGTTGCTGGTGGGGATGTTGGCCTTAGCGGCCTCGAACTCGATGGCCGCCGTGAAAAATAATGACGTTAAATATCAACAGGCGATAGTGCAGGATGGCCGGTGGATCCACGAGACTCAACGCCAAAGCTACGGTTTCCGGGTGGAAATCCTGGACGATTCAGAAGGCGTAAAGCCCGAAACTTACAAGAATGGGCGACCCTTTATTACCGCCACCAAGGGGGAACGTTACTCGGTTCGGCTTTACAATCCCCTGCCCGTGCAGGTGGCGGTCAACTTGACGGTAGACGGGCTTAATTCCATCAACGGCAAGCCCTGCGGAATCTCGGACGGCCATAAATGGATCATCGACGCCTATGGTTCCGTCACCATCCCCGGCTGGCAGGTCAGCGACGGGGAAGCCCGGCGCTTCTTCTTCACCGACAAGCCCAAGTCCTACGCCAAGTGGCGCGGCGACGTGACGGGAAAGGACCTTTCGGCCAACTGCGGCGTGATCGGCGCGGCCTACTTTTGGAGCCAGAGGGAATTGGACCAGTATTACGATAATCACCCGCTCTACCGTAATACCCAAAGTTATTTGCCCTATAGCGATTACCGTTCCAAAGTTGCTGGTGGCATGTCGATGTCGGACGCTTTGGCCGCGGCCCCGGAGGCGATGAATAGCAACATGGCAAAAAAAGTCAGAAGGGCGGAACCCCAAGAACAAGCGGGCACGGGCATGGGCGAGGCTGAATCCCACCCCACCACCACGGTGAACTTCGACTACGACACCGGGATGTATTCCCTCTCCCAGGCCATGGTCATCTACTACGATTTTGCGAGGGTCCAAGTCCCCAACCCCTTCCCGGCGATTGGATATGCTCCAGAAATGCCGTAAAGGCCTTTCTTCCTCTGCCCCCCCTCTCCCCTTGGCTTTGGTTTTGCGGGCACACAGGGGATTTTCCCTGTGAGAGCTGTTAGGGAGAGGGGTAGGGTGAGGGGAAATTAATTCCGCCATTTGGAAAAATAAATGTTCATTCAAAAAATTCATTTCAGGTTTTTAGGCCTTTTCTTTTTCACTCTTTTATCCTCCGGTTGTATCGAGTTTGATGCCAAGTGGGGCGAGACAGACCCGCCGGCCCAACACACCGGTTTCTTGGCGGACTGTCTCCCCGATGGGGTTTCCCTCCAAAACCGGGTCAGCCAGCCTTACGCGAAAACCGTCGCGGAAGCCTTGTTGTATTTAAAGGCGGTTTGCCGGGGGAATAAGCTGATGGATGGTTCGGGTAGGGAGATACGCTTCCTTCCCGCCCCCTGTTTTGGGATGAACCCTGGACCCGAAAGAATGTTAAAAGCCCACAAAGAATTCCAAAAAAACCTAAAGAAATTACAACGCAAATACACAGTGATCGTTCTTAAGCGATTATGTGTGTGAATAACGCTCGCGAAAACCTGAAAAACAAAAAAACCGGGCCTGGTCCCAAGCTGGGTTCTTTTGTTTTGGCAAAATCGATTAAGCGGCTTTGCCGCTAATTACGGAAAAGTTTCCCAAAGAATGGTGGTAGGGGTGGAAGAAGACCCGGGGACGTCCAAGCCAAGAATGATGTTACCCCCTCCGGAAAAACGGGTCCTTCTCAGGTTTCCCGCCGCTGAAGCGCCAAACCAGGTGGCTTTGCTGATGAAGTGGGACGCGACGCCCCAACATTGGAGGTCAGTTCCGTTCGTGGTGACGATGTTTGCGGAATTCGGGCTAAAACCCGCCGAGCGAGGATAGGGCGCTGTGGTCCAAAAACCCGTATTGTTGGTAATGTTGGAAACGGAGAGGTCCAATATGGAATAGTTGTTCGGCGCGGCCACACCGTTCCCACCTCCATTAACCCAGGCCAAGTGGTTCCCATCCGCCGACATTTCCATTTCCTGTCCGTTGGTGGTATAGGCCCCGGGACCCGTGTACAGGAGAGCGGAGGCGTAAGTACCGGTGTTAAAAGAGTATTCATAGGTCGAGCAATTACCGCATCCGTCAGCCCCCACAATCAGCGTCGTCCCCGCGGAGTTGCAGGCCAGGAAAGCGTTGTTGCCGAAGAAAGTGACTGTAACGCCCGCGACATACGAAGCGGTCATCCCGTTGATATAGTCAATGTACTCAGTTCCCGGGTTAACGACCTGTGATAAGGAAGCGAACACATAACCTGTATTGGTGGCCGCCAAATGAACAGCCGGACCCGCCAAGAGGACATAACTCACGACGCTGGTATTCAAGTTTACAATCCCAAGGTAGGGATAGCCTGGCATCGCCACGTAAAGAAGCCCGTTGGTCGAGTCCAGGGCCATATCGCCGGGCGCCGCGGACAAGGAGTAACTGGTCCCAATGGTCTGGTACATGGCGTTGACCGCTTGGATTTTGTTGTTGTTTACGTCCCCGTATAGCATCCAGCCGCTGCAAAGGGGAACCATGGTGGTGGCGTAATTTATCCCGAATTTTCCGCTGGTTACAGAGGGGTAGTTGATGTAATCGGTGGAGCAAATGACGCTCATGGGAGGGATGGTGGGCGTAGGGGTGGGGGTCGGGGAGTTGGTCGCGGTATTGGAAGGGGTGGAAGTGGGGGTGATGGTAGGGGTATTCGTGGGGGAAAAGGTTGGGGTAATCGTCGGGGAAGGTGTCGCGGTAGAGGAAATCGTGGGAGTGTTGGTGATGGTAGGGGTGTTTGTAAGCGTGGGGGTTGAAGTAGCTGTTTTAGTGATGGTGGGAGTGGCGGTCGGCAGGGGGGTGTTTGAACCGGTGGGCGTGAAAGAAGGAGTCTTGGTGGCGGTATTCGTGGGTGCCAAGGTGGGTGTGCTGGTGGCCGTATTATTTACGACGGGAACCACGAGGGTTAAATTACTGGAACAGGAAAAACTTGAGAAGGTCACTCCAGCCAGGGCCAGGAGGGTTAAGGATAATTTAAACGGAGCGGAATACATGAAACCTCCCATACCAATCGCAAATAAGGATTTTCCCAAAAGTGAATAGATTGGAATTATACCGCAGTTCATATTTGAGGAAGGCTTAAATAAAAAGCGAGTAAAATGGAAAAAAACTCAATAAAAGAGGCAAGGGGAAAGTAAATCCCGCTCCACAGCCAGGGTGGACATTGGCTAGGACAGTGGGTTGCACTTCCTCTCCCGGGCTCGGTTCCTCTCCTACGACTTCGAAAAGAGGAAGGCTACTTTTTCTTCTTGGACAAATTCTCTTTCAATCGAAACCTCACAATACGGCTCACCAAGCCCAGCGGCAGGGGTTTGTCGAAGGGAAATTGAACCGACCCCTTGGCGTTTTTATAGGCAGAAATTTCTTTCTTGAAGGCCACAATCCCGGATTTTTTCGGATAAAACCCAATGTGGTTTTGGTGTGCCGCGAACCAGACGAGAATCCCATTCTGGAAAAATGCGGGCATTCGATAGCTTATCTTTTCCGTGGCGGCGGGGGCGGCCCGTTTTATCGCAAGGCGTATCTTCCTTAAAAGAGGCCGAACGTCATTCGGAAAGCGGCTCACGTAATCATTGAAATTCTTCGGGATCATTTGGGCGTGAGGGTAAGCCTATAGTTTCCACCTGTGCCGTCCACGCCGTAGATCACGACATAAAATTTACTGCCGGTCTCCTCGACCTCCACCGACTCCACGGGGTCATTTTGGGTGGAACTCCCGACTAATTTGAGCGCCTCGTTATAAATTTCCAATTGATAGTTGTTCTCCTGGTAAAGGGGGTTGGGCCTTCCCACCACATGGGTGTAGCAATCCAGAACCGCCAGGAAGGGGGTGGTGGTCGAGAAGGAATAGACATCCACGTCTAAATCGGCGTTTTCCAGGTTGGGATCGACCCTGTAGGCGTCGGCCGAGGCCGTGTCCGTCAGGTTGAGCACCTTCGTGAGGGTGCCGTGGACCTGAAGTCCCTGGGAAGTCAGCGACCCAAGGGTCTGGGCCGTCATAAAGGTTTCATTGGGCTCCAACTCCACCATGGCGTTCGGCAAAGCCGCGGAGTTACAAATGGGTTTTCGTTCGGGAGGTTGGGGCGGCTCGGGTTTCTTGGGCGGCGGAGCGGGTTCCTCAGTGTCATCCGTCACGTCATTGCTGTGATCCACGACAACCTTCTTAGGGTGTTTTTTGGGGGGCTTCTTGGCTTTCTTTTTCTTCGGGACGGGGGTGGCCGTCATGGTGGGCGTCGGAGGAATGGGCGTAAAGGTAGCGGTCGGCGTGGCGGTATTAAGGGGCGTAGAAGTCGAAGTGAAAGTGAAGGTTGGGGTGGGCGTCGGTGGGGCGAACCATTGGGTAGGGTCAGGACCGTGGGCTCCCACCAGGTAACCGACCCCAAGGATGATCAGCAGAAGGATAAAAAGAAGTACTTGTTTCACGACCCCTCCAAGCTTGAAATCCGTGCCCTCATTATAAGAGCAAAGGGGTCCGACTTAAAAATTCAAAAGAATTAAATCTTAATTTTGAGGTATACCCTTTTCGCCTTAATAAAGCTGAACGTTGTCCACCACCACATCCGCAAGGGGCGGCTGGTTGACGCTGGCCTCGTTGACTTCGATGCCCACCGCCGTCACGTTGGTCTGGTCGGTGGACCAGGTCCCCCCGCCTGGGATGAGGGTTACGGCCATCCATTGTCCACCGGGGCTGGGGATCTGCTGTGGGGTCTGCGCCGGCCAACCGTTGTAACAGCCGCCGAATCTCCCCCCACCCGTCACCAGATAGGGGCAGGCCACGATCGACTCGCTGGAGCTGACAGAAAACAAATCCGTATTGGCCCAAAGCTGGCACCTCACCCCGGTTATTCCGAGGGATTGGAAGTCAATGGGAAAGGCGGGGCAGGAGCCGGTGCTAACCTGCGCTTGAACGTCGTTGGTCCCGCTTCCGCATCCCGCGGGGGGCAGGATGATGTCCAGGCCGAAATTGCCCAGGCTGCCCGGCGCGCCGAGAAGGCTTAAACTGGTAACGGTCGCGGAGGAGCAAATGGGATTCCAGTAAGGCACGGACCAGCCATCGGCGGTATTGTCCTCGAAGGTCCAAGCACGACAGGGAATGGGCGTGGGAGTGAAAGTCGGGACAATGGCTGGCAGGGGCGAGACATTAAAACTTCCTGTGCATCCAACCATCCCCGCCGCCAAAACCGCGGACATCGCAAAAATGATCGACCAATGTTGACGGCTTCCCATCCCAGCCCCTTTTAAAAAGCTATTCCCAATTCTTCATGTAGATGCCGCCAGGCCAAGTGCCGCAGGGCACGTTGGAAACTTGTTTGATGGCTCCCGTCGTCACATTGACCGCGAATATCCGGGAGCAGGTAGTCCCGTTGGAAAATCCATTCCCCCGCTCTTCGGTCAACCGGGTAAAGCCCTGGATATCGGTGAACATGATGGTGAGAACAGAAGTAATTCGGCTCTGCCGGAACCCGTCCACCAGGTTGAGTTCGTTTTGGTCGATGCGCAGGTCGAGTGGAGGGTCGGTCATATTCATACTCCGAAAACAATTTTCATTAAGGGGTCAGGCTCGTAAATAGGATACAACATGGGGGGAAATCACAAAAATTCTATGCTCCCCC
>PLZG01000042.1:0-22679 GCA_003152075.1 candidate division FCPU426 bacterium | reverse complement strand
GGGAGGCGGCTTATGTTGAAGACAATTTATATCATTCCGGTCTTGGTCGGCGGCTTGATTCTTTCCTTTATCACGGGATGCGGGTCTCCCATTACGATAGGCCCCTGGGTACCTTTTACTTACACCCCCACCCCTGTCGCGCCGACTCACACGCCCACCACGGCGGCGACCAGCGCCCCCACGACCTCACCCACCCCTGTTCCACCAACCCATACCCCAACACCGGTTCCCCTCTCGCCCACCATTACTCCCGTGCCGCTAGCCGTAATTACCAGCGTCTATGCCTCCACTTATTGTTATAACGAAAACCCTTTCACCATTTACGTCCAGGGGAACAATTTCGCGGACGTGACGAACGTTACATTACTCGGCTCGTCCGTGAGTTATTCAATGCCCGCGACGAATTTGATCAGTTTCCCTGGCGTGGTTATTGGGAATATCATACCCACGGAGTTGTACCCAATAACTTTAACGACAGCCTCAGGCTCGTCCTCGGTTACCCTCACCCTATACCATTGCACCCCCGTGCCCATTCAAACCAACACCCCGACTAATACCCCCACCAACACCCCGACCCCTACCTATACTTACACCCCCATCGTCGCCACATTACCGACCCCCTGCCAGACCTACATCCCCTGGGCCGATAGGGGAGTCACAGGTTCTCTCGCCGTAACCTACACCTCGGGGACCCTATTCCAATCCTATGTGGTTTCCCAGCCCGCTAAATTGTTGTGGGTTGGTGTGGTTGCTAATTACGTCTCGACGGGCACGACCATCCAATTGGGGGTTTACGCGGATAACGGAGGTTTACCCTCGACCTTGATTTACAGCACCCCGCCCCAACTGGCCTATCCATATAGCAATAGCGATATCACCCAATTCCCTTATGGAGGGGTTTCGGTCCCAGCGGGAACTTACTGGATCGCGGTTTCCACCATCAGCGGATCAATTGCGATAGTTTCGGACCCAGGTTCGGCGGCCCAACGGACTTCCATCCCGGGAATCATGCCGGCTGTTGTTTCCGCGGCCCAGGCCAACCCCAACCCGGCATCGGGCACCGGGCAGGCTTATATGATGGGTTACCTGAGCACCTGCCCCTAATATCTCCGCAACTGAGGGCTTATAACTCTTATCAGATAAAACAATAGAACCCTGCTTGTTCCCAAGCTGGGTTCTTTTTATTTCAGCCAAAATGGGTAGTGGTGCCTGGCCCCTTTGTTTCGTTTGTTCTTTTTGGATTAAAACACCTCTCCCCCGTCTAGAGGGTAACCTTAGTAGGAGCCCTATATATGAAGTCGAGACTATTAACATCTTGGGTGTTTTTAACTTTCTTTGGACTCATCTTGTTCGGGTTTTGCCTATGGGGAACCGGCTGCACCAGCCATATTACCGTGCCCGCCGTGCCTCCTCCGGCAATGACCAACACTTGGACAGCCACCAATACTGTGACCGGCACGCCCGTAAATCCCACTCCAACGTCCACCGCTACTAATAGCCCAACCCTAACCCCCAGTAATACCCCTGGCACGCCTGGAATTTTCACACCCACTTCCACCGCTACCAACACCGCCACTTTAACCCCCAGCAATACCCCCGGCATTCCCACTAACACACCCACCCCAAGTCCTACGAATACCATTACCCCTAGTCCCACTAATACCGTCACCTATACTCCAACCCTAACCCCTACGCAAACGCCCACCTCCACCACCACCATTACACCCACCCTCACTTCTACCTCTACCCCCACTCCCACCGGAACTTGGTACACGAACACACCCACCATTACCCCGACTTCCTCCTTCACCAACTGTTTAACGATGACTTTTACCTGTACGGCTTGCTGCACCCCCACCGCCACCTATTGCGCCAAGACCTATATGTCGGGAACAATCACCTATAGCGGGTCAGGAACGGTTGATGGCATTCATCCTATCGTCGTGAGCGGGGGATTCGGTCTTTTGGGTGCAAGTGTAACGGTGAACGGTGGGACTTATGTGATTGGAACCTGTCTTCCGGGCGTTTACTACTTGGCCGTCAATTATTACTTCAATAGTTGGCAGATGATCGGGATGCGCTACTCCAACGGTGGTTCCTTTTCATACCGGTGACGGTCACTACCTACCCGGTGACCATTACAAACACTGCGGGCACGACCCTAGTTGGGCCGAACCTCACCATCGACGACTCCTGCAGTTATTGGGGCATATACGGAAGCGTCATTTACACCGGAAGTAAGGGAACGGTTCAATATTGCCGAGGTTTGAGGCTCAATGCCTTTACGGACGCGGCCTATTCCATCCCCGCCCCCTACTCCGCGGGATTTAGCTCCAACAACGGATCCTACTTTTTCGTGACGAACTTGAACGCGGGTGGGACGGGCCTAACACCCCTTTACTTGAGGGTTTATTTCGACGCCAACGGTGACAATCTTTTCGATACGGGCGACCCCTACTTGGAATTGGGGCCGGTGACGCCCACCACCGATGGATTGCTTCAAAACATCAGCTTCGGCGACACGTTTATTAATTAAATAATTCCTAAAAGGTCATTTTAATCGGAGTAATCAAGCGTAAAAAAACGAAGGCCTGTTTCCCTTGTTCTTACATACCCGCGCTTCGATGAAAGTTCCGGATCGCCCCGGCGGGGTCAAAGGACTTACCCCAAATTTTTGGCCCCGAATGGACCAAAAAATCCTCCACTTGCTTTCGGAATAATAAAAGAGAAGCCGAACGGGGGCTGCTTTTCAGCGCTTTTCCCCAAACCTCCGTCAAAAGAACCGCCGGAACTTTTTTCTTTCGGAAGACCATTTCCATATCCGCGATATCCGGGTGAAGATAACGGGTCATTTTCCCGATCGACCAATAAGCGGGCTCCAAAACCTTCACCTTCAATTTTCCGAATTGTTTGAAGAGCTTGGCGTGTTTCCGATAATCCATCAGGGTGATCATGCCCCAGCGGTCAATATCCTCGTCATAGTTGCTGCCTAACCCCGTTAACATCTTGTTCTTTTCGATGGCGGCGGATAATTGTTCCCACCGCTTCGAGTTGGCGCCTTTTAATTCCACGCCAAAGTCCACATCCAAGCTGGGGCGCACCCCACCCATCAGCGCTCCCGCCGCCGCGCCGGTCAAATAAACCGTGGCGTCCCCCGGAAAATCCTTCGCGATCCCTTTAAAAAACCGTTCTATTTCTTTGGGGTTCATTTGTTTTTACCCCGGGGGCCGGGGTCATAAACAGCCGCCTTTTCCGATATGCGCTCGACTAGGCTTTGAATCTCTTCCGGCCGATAGGCGGCCGCGATCGACCGCCATGGGGTTTTCGTGGAAACGTCCGGGATAAATCCTTTTCCCCGGTGCCCTGCGGCCCGAAGCCGGCCCTTCACCAACAGCGCGGCCCCCCGCGCCAGTTTTTTTTCCTGAGGGTCCGCCAGGCTTTTGCCGTCTGTAACCGCCTGGGCAATGCGTTCCAACCGGTCCCTCGTCAGTACCAAAGGCTTTTCGATATCAGGCCCCACGCCATCAGCCAAAACCCCCGCGGGGATATCCAAAGCCAAAGCCAAGGCCCTCAGGGTACGCAAGGAAACTTCCCTTTCCCCCCGTTCCATGGCGGAAAGATTAGGCTGGGGAACGCCCGCCTTTTGGGCCAAAAGGGCCTGGCTCATTCCCCTTTTTTTGCGCCACAGTTGTAAGCAATGTCCAAATGGGATCATTCTAAAATTATAGTATTTTTACTATAATTGTCAATCAGGCGACAAGGGGGGCGAGGTGGGGGAATCCCTATTAAGGGGATATGGGTTTGGAGCAAAGGAAGGCGAACAAAAAGGGCGGGTCTTGAAAACCGAATCAGATAAAAAGACCTAACCCTTATGGTTCTATCTTTTTACCGACCCCCTGCTTATGGTATAGGCACGCGTCGGTAACAAAACTAACAAAGGAGATATTCTTATGGACGCAACCAAACGAAACAAAATCATCTACTGGGTTTTGACCATCCTGGTCCTGGCGCCTACCGCAGGTT
This sequence comes from candidate division FCPU426 bacterium, assembly GCA_003152075.1. Taxonomy (GTDB): domain Bacteria; phylum Oederibacteriota; class Muellerivitia; order Muellerivitales; family Muellerivitaceae; genus PALSA-1180. The sequence goes on along the minus strand of PLZG01000042.1, from coordinate 18,656 downwards.
CGGGCATCCCGGAACTTTTTACGAGCGGCCCGGCCCCGGTCATCCAGGCCTTTCATACGCTGGGATATCCGCTTTACCTGATGAAGATCTTGGGCTTTTCGAAAATACTTGGGGCATTGGCGATTTTAACAGGCCGAATCCCGCTAATGAAGGAATGGGCTTATGCTGGTTTTGCCTTCATGTTTCTAGGCGCGACCGCGTCTCATTTACTGGCCGGCGATACGGTCCACGTTCCCATTCCGTTCACCTTATTCCTGTTGCTGATGGGCTCCTATTACTTCTGGAAGAAAACGACCTAGGAAAACCAATGTCCTTTGAACCCGCAAATCCCCGGGCCTCGCTGGAGGCCCGTCAACTCCTCGAATTCCTCTATTCCATTTCCGGCAAGAAAACCCTTTCCGGCCAGCACAATTACCCCGGCTTCCAATCCGGCTATTCCCAGCGCGTCCAGGAGATCACCGGGAAGATCCCGGCCATCTGGGGGCAGGATTTTGGGTTCACGAACGCGGGCAAGGACAACATCCATGTCCGCGCGGCCAACATGGGGGAGGCCATCCGGCGCCACCGCGAGGGGAGCCTGATCACCCTCATGTGGCACGCGGTGAGGCCCACCGATGATGAGCCCAACGGGTGGAAGGAAAGCGTCCAGGACAAACTGACCGACGCCCAATGGAAGGAACTCATCACGCCCGGCACGGTCCTCCATCAACGTTGGCTGGGGCAACTGGACGTGGTGGCCGGCCACTTGGCCCGGTTGAGGGACGAGCATATTCCCGTCCTTTGGCGTCCCTATCACGAGATGAACGGCGACTGGTTCTGGTGGGGTTTCCGGCCAGGCCCCCAGGGCACCCAGGCGCTTTACCGCCTGATGTTCGAGGTCTTCACGAAGAAGTACCATTTGGACAACCTGCTTTGGGTCTGGAACGCCAACAAGGTGAACGACGAGGGGAACGCGGGACCTTACCAGGACTATTACCCGGGCCACGATTGCGTGGATATCCTGGCGACCGACATCTACCACGGCGACTACCGGGACAAGCAGTATGAGGAGTTGGTGAAGGTGGCCGAAGGCAGGCCCGTGGCCCTGGGCGAGATAGGCCCGGTGCCGGCCCCCGGCATCCTCAAGCGCCAGACGAAATGGGCCTGGTTCATGATTTGGTGCGATTACCTGGACCGGCAAAATTCCCACTACGACCTGCGCGCGCTTTACAACGATCCCCGCGTCCTTTCCCGTGACGGGTTGGGAACGATTTATTAAAAAGGCGAGGTTAAAGAGTTCTAAGACCAGTTCTGGGGTGAGTTGAAATAATCCCGGATTTCGCCCAGGGCTTCCGGCGCGTCCTCGCCCTCGGAAACAACCTCCAACTCCGTTCCACGGTAAGCTCCCAGGCTCATAATCCCCAGGATGCTTTGGGCATTGGCCATGACCAGCCCCTTCTTGAGGGTGATGCGGCTTTTGTATTTTCGTGCGGCCAGGATCAGCCCCACCGCGGCCCGCAAATGAAGGCCGTAAGGGTCCTTGACCACGACTTTTTCGGTGATCGACATAGTGTATTCCTATCTCCAGCCCTTGATCGGACCGGTTATGCGTTACTCTGTTTGGACGGTGGGCGGGAGGCTAAGTGTCGGCAACGGAGGGAGTAAAAACGGGGCTTTGGAACTGTAAAACGACGGTTGGGATGTTCTTTTGAAGGCGATTGAGCAAAACCATTCCGGACCTTGGCTCTGGTTTACTAAGAATTGCGGGTCCTTTGGTGATTCAATTTTGCTAAAATCCAAGCATATTTTCTTTATCTTTTCTTCGGCGGTTTTTATGAAAAAAGGCTTTTATTTAATCGGGTTCATATCACTTCTCGCTTTGCCAATAGCCTGTTCTTCTCCCCAAGGCCCGTACATTCCCCGCTTCGCCAAAAAAATTAATACCCTTCCTGGAATTTCAATCAATGCCACAGCTTGGTTGGTTTCCTCGGCGCCCCAACCGGTGCCGGCTTTCCTCGGAGGTGCCATTTATGACTCCGGCCCTGACGCCTTCAACAACCGAGTCCGTTTTTTTGACGACACGAGTCAGGTGGATTTTCAGGTTAACACGACCACCCCTCAGGACAATAACGGGGGAATAGCCGGAGGGGGCGGCCATCTTTACGCCCAAACGGGACAGGCTTCGGACAGGGTTTCAGTGCTGGAGTTTCCCTATTCACACCTGACGAGCCAAAGATGGGCGGGAGTCCGCCAGGTTCTTTCCCCGAAGGGTTTGGATGTTTCCTCCGCCCAAGGGTTCCAATCCTGGATTTACAACGATGGCATCGACAAATGGATACTTTTCGACTTCGGAATCATCAATGAGGATTCCAATGGGAATGCGATTCTGGACGTCGATCCGGCCCGTGCCAGTTCCCAACCGGCTATTCCTTCTTATGGTATTCCGACTTTTTACGCCCCGGGAACACCCTGGGCCTATTCGGGGGCCACAACCCTAAATTTTGAACAAGATGCCAGTGGGAATTGGGGCTATATCGGCGCGCCGACCGTCCCGAACGGGCCTACCCAAGAAGGGCAAAACGTGGGCATAGGGACAAGTTGGGTTACGGAAGACATCAATGGGAACAACCAATTGGACACGACAGACAGTTATTTCGAATACGGCGTCCGTGCAAACTGGATCGGATGGCATTTAGTGGATATTCCGGTGACCTTCACCGCCCCCGATTCGGCAAGCACCACTCCCGGCGGTATCAATTATTTTTTCCATTCTCAAAACCTCCCGAATCCGCAAACAGTCCGGGCCATGAGAATCTGGACCACAGGGACCTCTGCGTCCCAGGTGGCGGGTTATTTTACGCTGGACTCCTCCTTCTTTACCAAGACCCCCTAGTTTTCCTTTTGATGTCCTAGGTTTGGCACATGGATCTAAAAGGTAAAGTCAAACCCGGGTTGGAGAGTAAGGGAAATAAGGTTTACATTACTTGCGGAAATCCAATCAAAGCCCAGGGGTAAACTGAAGCTGGCACCTTCCCCCATCTTGAAATCCAAGCCTGCCGCAAATTTGAAGATAGGGTCTGTCTCCGACAGGTTACGGGAAACATGGTGTCTTCCGTAGAAATCCTGGTAATCGTAAGAGGAATTATCCGAAAAGATCGAAAAACCCCCGCCCCCCGCCAGAAAAAACCTGACCGGCCCTTTCCCAAAACGTTCTTTGAGTACGACCGCGAACTCCAGGTCATTCACTCCACCGTTCGGGTTGAGGATCGGATTAGTGGAACTCGAGGACACACAGGGTACGGAGTAGATCCCCGGTTCGATTCCCAACGAGAATTGGCTGTCCATCCTTAGCCCCATGAAAAGCCCCGCGCCTATTCCCGTTCCATAGTTAGGCGTGTAGGGGAACATCCGCAAAGCGGGTTCGACCGCGATCTCAAACTTTGGATCGGAATCTTCTCCCCAGGAAGTGGTTGCGACCAAAAGAAATGCGATCAATAAAAAGAGCTTATTTTTCATAACTAGTCCCCTTTTGACGATGGTTGGCAACCTCTATTAATAATGTTTCCAAGAGGCCGTTTATTCCCTTGATATTTCAAGGAAAAGAGTGGCGCATGAAAATCGGGGACCGCTTGGGGGGTGTTTACGCGAACGGGGTGAAAGCCGCCGCATTGCAATTCCCGGCCTTGTCCGGGGATGAAAGGCGACAGTACCGAAGGTACGGCAAGCGAAGCTTGGACTTCGTGGAGCCCAGGGCTCCACCAAGGCCTTTCAGGCTCGATACGTCCAAACCCGTTATTCAGAAATGGTAAAGTTCGGGCTGACCGCTTTGTTCAAGATTTTCTTTGGAAATCCAACCTTATTAAAGCCTTTAAATAATAGGCTTTTTAAACTAATTGAGGTTTTTAAGGAATAATTCCTCTTTTTACCGTCTAGAGTGTGCAAGGGGAACCCATGAAAATCCGTTCGTTAGGCTTAATCATTCTGTGTTTAGGGTGGACTGCGTTCTTCCATGCTTGCAGCAGGAATTTTAACAACCCCGCTTCGCCGGTTATTCCCCCCACGGCCACCAACACACCCGCCGGCACTTCCACCGCGACCGGGACGGTTACAGCCCCCACTGGAACAAGTACCCCGACGCTTCCCGGAACAGCCACTTCCACCATAACCCCGACCGTCACCCTAACTTTCACCTTCGCGTTGGACCCGGGAACCTCAACCCCAACCCTCTCCCTCACCTTCACTAAGACCCCCACTTCAACCCCCACCGGAACCTGGTTTACGTCAACTTCCACGAGCACGGGCACGCCAACCTCAACTTCCACCATGACGATGACGAAAACCTTTTCGGGAACCCCCACCTTCACCGGCACCTGGTACAGCCCCACGAATACCCCTACCATCACACCCACCATTACCCTGACGCCTAACGCCACGGCCACCGCCTGCAGCGCGGCTTACGTCTTAGGTGAGACCGTTTCAATTAACTACGCGTTCGCGAACTCGGAATTTAACTATTTGTATTTAAACCGTTATCAAGCCCCCTATAACACCACCCTCTATTCCATGTCGGCCATTTATTGGGGTCCTCCGACGGGTTACTCTTTAGCCATTTATGCTGATGATGGTACGGGCACTAACCCCACGACCCTCTTGTCCCAGTCCATCCCCCCTTCCATCCCGAGCGGGGGTAACTGGATCACCAACGCGATAAGCCCGCCGGTTCCCATTGTCGCGGGAAAATATTATTGGCTCGGCATGGTGATTAACAACACCGGGGAAGGGCTTCTCGGCGGAGGAACCGCGCCCTCCGTTAACCAATATCCCGTCCAGCCCAATGCCCTGCCGAACACTTTTTCCCCGAGCTCAGGAGGATACAGTCTGACCATTTCCCTCTACGCCAATGGGTGTCCCGGAACTCCCTTGACACCCACTCCCACCCCCACCTTTACGCCGACTTGGACCCCGACCTACACAGCCACCAATACTTTCACCCCAACCAACACCTTCACGCCTAACCCCACCGCCACCGGCTGCCCCATTTTTGGTTACATCGGAAACTCCAACACCCCCAGCGGCGATATCGGGTATGGCTCCACCATGTTTATGAACGTCTTTCAGGCTTCCTTTTCCACGACCCTGTATGACCTCAGTGTCTACATCGGAAGCGGAAGCATCTATACCCTTGTTCTCTACGACGATAACGGTACGGGCGCCCAACCCACAACGCTTCTGGGACAAACCGGCGTGTCCTACATCAACTATGGGAACAAATGGGTTACCCAACCCCTCAACAGCCCCGTGCCCATCACGACCGGCCATTACTATTGGCTTGGAATCGCTATTGGATCAGGGGGATATCTGGAAGGCTATACGGGTGGAACCAACGCCCAACAAGGCATCACCGACATCAACAACCTGCCTTCCAACTTCACGGGAACCTTTTCTTCCTCGCCGGGGTACGGCCTGGCGATTTATGGAACTGGCTGTCCCGGGCCCACCATGACCCCCACGCCGACCGGAACCTGGCCGACTTGGACCCCGACCTACACCCCCACCGCGACCTGGACCCACACGGTCACCGCCACCCCGACTTGAGGGGAAGTTAGAACCCGCTAAAAAAAAGAACCCGGCTTGTCCTCAAGTCGGGTTCTTTTGTTTTAAGCAACCTTAAAAATCTAATGTTTTTTGCGGTTGTTGTTCTCGATCAGCTTTCCCACGTCCACAAAGGGAGTGTTCCCGCCCATCATGACCTGGGGCATTTGTCCGTCCCATTTCTCGATGGCCAGTTTCTGCATCTCAATCCGGCGCAGTTCCAAAAGTTCCGTGGTGATGGCCCCCTTCTGCATGCGCAGCCCCTCGGCCTCGGCCCGGGCCTTGGCCACCTGTTGTTCCGCCTCGATCTTGATGCGCTGCAGGTCCCTCTGGGCCTTGAGGGCGTCTTGCTCCGCCACCTGCTTGGACTCGATGGCCTTCTCAAACTCGGGGCTGAATTGGAAATCGGTCAGGTAGGTTTCCTTCAGGATAATATTGGACTTCTTGAGGATCTTGGCCAGCTCGTCGTTGATGACCTGCTTGACCTGTTCCCTCTTCGTGACCAGTTCCTCGGCCGTATAGAGGGCCGAACTGGCTTTCAGCACTTCCTGGACCGCCGGGTGGACGATCTTCTCGGCGTAATCGATCCCCACGGATTTATACAGCCAAGGCACTTCCGCCTCGTCGGGCAGGATATTCACCGCGATGGTGGTATGCACCATCTGTAAGTCCTTGGAGGCGGCGGAGGCCGTGAACTCGGCCTTTTGCACCCGGACATCCATGATGGTGACTTGCTGCAGGTAAGGCGTCAGGTAATTGATCCCCTCTTTTAACGAAACCGGCATGATTCCCTTGACGGTGTCAAACACGATTCCCCGGTGTCCCGCGGGGATAATGACCACGGTGTCCTGGAGGATGGTCAAAAAGAACGCCGCGACCAGGGCGACCACCATGTACTTGGCCAGGGCCTTGGTCAACTCGGGGATCATCAGGTTTTTCTTTATGTCCAAAAAATTCTTCCAGCGGAAAGCCAGTAAGGTAATGACGACAACAATGGCTAGGGTAAACCACATAGTTCAGTTCCTCTCTTTCTGTGATGGGTAAAGCCAAATCACCAGCGTCAAGGCAAGGCCCAATACCAGCAAAATAACGTCGACGGCCCGGACCCTGATACGCTCAGAAAAAACCACGACGATGGACCAAATGGCGGCGGTGGCGAGGATGCGGGAGAGGATGTTGGTGGAAGCGGCGGAGGGGTCAGGGGACATTGGGATTCCTTAATGAATATAGAATTAAATATGAGAGTACATTAAGTTTGGGGTTGGAGGTTGTCAACAAAAAGGCAAGGTCGATTTAGGCCAAATCACGTCATCTCGTCCGATTCAATTTCCCAACACAAAGCATCCTGATTTTCAAAGAATTTAAAATTAGGCCTGACCCTTTTGGTTTAGCTTTGGAACCCAGCCGCCCTATTTCCAGTGTCCCGCTCTCGGGGCACAAAGGGAGCTTGCCTCTCCATATCCACCCGTGGATACTGGTTTGGAAAACCGGCATCAAAGGGGCTTCAATGGGGACCACCAAAACCATCCTCCTGGTCGAGGATGACCGGGCGCTGAGGTCGATGGTGACTAAGTCGCTGGAATCGAACGGCTATAAAGTGATTTCCGCCGAGGATTCGGTGAACGCCAATGATCAAACCAAAAGGCGTTGGGGAATCGTTGATTTGATTTTGTCCGATATCAACCTGCCCGGCTTGACCGGCGGGGAGTACGCGGACTACCTGAAAGCCATCAATCCGGACCTGAAGATTATCTATATGTCCGGCGCGCCCGTGACGGACAAGGCGGTCCAGCAACATCTTCACGACCAGTCCGCCACCTTCCTGGCCAAGCCCTTCTCCCTGGAAGAGATGAACCAGGCCATCCGGACGGCGCTGGGTTAGGGTTTCCCGCCCCCAGGAACCCATCCGTAATGGAATAATCAAATTAACTTTTTTCGGTCTATTTTCTGATCTGGTTTTTTGCTCGGAATTCCTGGGGAGTGTTTCCGGTGGACCGCTTGAAAAGATCGAAAAAGTATTGGAGATTCCCGAACCCGCATTCCAGGCTGATCTGCTGGATGGGAAGCTGGGTGGACCTCAAAAGTTTCTTCGCCTGGTCCAGGCGAACCTTGCGCAAATAAGCGGAAAAACCCATCCCCATCACGCTTTTGAGCCCCCGCCCGAAAACGGAAGCGGAAAAACCGTTCGCCCTTGCGACCTCGTCCAGTTTAAGGTTTTTAGCGAAGTTCTTTTCAATGTATTGGCGGGCTCCCTCCAATTGGAGCGATTGGGAGGTTTTCTGGGGCCTCAAGGCCATCCCCATGATCCGCTTCAAGGCCTCCTGGAAGATCGTGATGGTATCGGCGATGTTTCCCGCTTCCTGGAGCTGGGTTTCGAGTTTAGTGAAAAGGAAATCCAGGTTTTCACTTTCGAGGGGAAACCGCTTTTTCAACGTGGCCACGATCTGCCCGAAAGCGTAAAAAAAGTGGACCTTGATGTTCTCCGGTTGGCCCTCGGACCGCGAAAGGATCCGTTCGATATATTCCTTCCGGGCCCCCTCCGCGTCGCCCCCCTGCACATGGGACTGGACCAGTTTCTGGGTGGAATCATAAAGGGACTTGGGGGGCTGGATGCCGGGATGGGAACGGACGTCCTCGTAAAAAAGGACCGGGGTAGCCAGGGGCTCGCAAAATCCCAGCGCCGCCACCGCCTGCTGGTAGACGCCCGAAAGGTCCCCCCCGGGCCCGGTGCGGCCGATCCCCACCTGGACTTTCGTCGAGAACCGTTTCGAGCAAAAGGCGCTGAGGCGGTCGACCTTGTCCAGTATCTCCAGTTTTTCCCGAACGGGGTTCCCGTCCATTTGTGGCGAAGTGAACAGGAGAATCCCATAATCCTCCAAAGGCCTGGCCATAGTGCCGGGCAGGCTTTGGGCGAATTTAACCATTTCCCTTTGGAACAGGTAGTTTTGCAGGATCAGGTCCAGTCCGTCCTTTTGCCGGCCGCTATCCTTCGCCGGCATGGCCGCCAGGATGACCGTAGGAATCTTTCCCGCCCCCATTTCGGCCATTTCCCATTGGCTCAGCTTGCCTATCCACCAGGTGGGGGCGTAATAGCGGTTCCGCTTCACCAGGACGTCCACCCAGAAGCGGTGGTACAGGTGCTTAGCGAAGACCTTCAGCCTCAGTTCGGCGGCCCGACCACAGGCCCTCTTCGCCTTCACCGTTCCCCCCAGCAGGCCGGCGTAAAGCTCCAGCAATTCCCGGAGGGCCTGGTAGACCGGCCCCTCCACCAGGGGACAATCCAGCACCGAGCGGACGTAATTCAGGAAGGTGGGATTGAAATCAACGACCTGGGCGCCCGTCATTTCCTTCCATTGGTCCAACAGGGCCTGGCGGTTCGGGACTTTCCTGAGGAAAACCCCCGACTGGAGGATACCCGCCACCTTTCCCTTCCGGAAGACGGGGACGAAAAAACTGGAGATGCCGTTGTGGGCGCTGCAAAGCGTCTTTTTTTCCGAAACCACTTTTTCAAGCTGGGTCTTGTTGTAAAGTTCGCGGGCCTCGCGTTTCCCGTAAGTAAAGTCGAAAGTGATCGGCCAGGAGGCCCTATAGTGCCTGTTCATTTCGTGCCACTGGTCCAGTTGGTCCGCCGGAATGATCCAGCATTCCATGTCCAGGTAATAGGCCATGATGCGGTTTAATTCGGTGAAGGGGTAAACCCTGTCGATCCAATTGATTCTTTCGGCCATTACCATTCCTTCCTGATCTTCATTTTAAGGGTGGGATGCCCTTGGAAAGAAACGCGGGTAAATTAGGTTATCCCCTGGTCAAAAGGGTCTTGAATGCGGTTGATTTTAGGATTTTGGCCCGGGAGCCTTTTCAAGGTCCCGGGCCAAAAGAAGGGATATCTATGGCGGCTTGCGGCGAATGATCTTAGCCAGGATTATAACACCGGTAAGGGAGCGGGCCAATTAAAAGGCAAAGTTATGGCAGGACAAAAAATCGGCGTTGAAAAAGCTGAAGCAAATGGGGATCCGCTTGGGAAAGCTTTACCCGAACGGGGTGAAAGCCGCCGCATTGCAATCCCCGGCCTTGGCCGGGGATGAAAGGCGGCCGTACCGAAGGTACGGCAAGCGAAGCTTGGGCTTCGTGGAGCCTGGGGCTCCACCAAGGCCTATCGGGTCCGATTCGTTGAAATCCTTCATTCCAAGATGGTAGTGCCGAGGTTTGGATCCTTGAATTCAAAAAAAACTTTTCAAGGAACGCTGAATCCGAAATCCTTTTCGTTGATGAGGCTGAGGAAACTACCAGCGGTGGCGCCCGTCACGGCAATCTTATTGACGAGGACCATCATTACGGAATAAGAGCCCGACGTGGCATAAGCCGAGGCGGGAATGGAAAGAGGCGAAAGGGCGACAGGACCTGGCGTGTAAAAGGGAAACAGGTAAGTGGTGTTGTTGAAAACCTGGACATAGTCCGCATTACCGGGAACAGTCCAAGAGGCGGTCAAATGGTCGGCGGAGAGGGCCGCGGTAACGCCGGGGAGAATCCCGGAGGCGGAAGAGGTGCCGATGGAAGTTATGGCCGTCAAGATATAGGTTCCGCCCGGCTGGTAAGGAAGGGGAGAATAGCTGTTGGGGTGGTATTCGGCGCAGCCCAGTTGGGTTCCCCCATAAATGTAGGGAATGTCGCCGGCGGGCGTGCTGAGGGTGACGCTTGCCGTGGATTCGGGAAGCCCGTTCACCAAAAGATGGAGGGCGGAATTGGAAGCGGCGCTGCAGCAGGCGACCGTACTGCCGGAGGTAAACTTCACCACGGTTGAATTCCAATAAATACCGGTAGTGGGCAGGACGGGGGTGATGGTCATGGTTGGTATGGCGACCGAAGTTGAGGTGCTAGTGGGCGGCACCGGAGTGGCGGTCATGGTTGGTAGGGCGAGGGAGGTGGGGGTACTGGTAGGCGGAATGGGCGTGGGGATTGGCGCCATGGGGGCCGAAGGCAAAAGACCGATGCTTTTACTACAGCCTGTGAAGTTAAAAACCAAGCCTAGGACCACTAAAGAGATAAAACCGCAGGCCAGGAGCCTCGAAACGTCTTTTTTCCATGATTTCATCATAATAGCCCTCCTAGTTGCTTTGGTGCCTCATGAATATAGTGATTTTGAAGCTCGTTTTATTCCCGGCTATCGAAAGAAGGTTGTGGGTCAATTTGAATGATTTTTGTTTCCCCCTCACCCTACCCTCTCCCGCAAGGGGAGAGGGTAGGGTGAGGGGTGATTTAAGGTCCCATTCCTTTGACGACCAAATTGACCCACTACCGAAAAAGCCCGCTTATTTAACACCGGCGAAACGCCTTCCACTAAACTGCTCCAGGACTGGGCAATAAATCCGTCAAAGGGGTTAGACCATGGAAAAAAGTGACATCATCGCGGGAACGCCCGCCGGTTTCTGGGTCAGGGTCGGGGCCCTAGCGATGGACTCGATCGTCCTGGGAGTTTGCTTTATCTTCCTTGGCATTGTTACGGCGCTTGTCCTTCCGCTTTTGATCGCCGCCCACGTCCGGCTGCCGGTGATGATCCCGGTTATTTCAATTTTCGTCCTGGCGGTTTCCTGCTTTTACTTCACCGTCGCGACGGTGGTCTGGGGCCAAACGTTCGGCAAGAAGGTTTTCAACTTGTGGGTGACGGACCTGGACGGCCGGCCCCTGTCATTCCGTCACTCCTTCGGGCGGGCGGTTTCTTATTTCTTTTCGCTCATTACCCTGGGGCTGGGTTTCGTCCTGGCGGGTATCCATAAGGAAAAGCGGGGCCTGCATGATTTAATCTCGAAGACGAAGGTCGTGCAAGTGGGGCCCGCCAAGCAAACGCTGGTGGTTCTCGTACTGCTCGGATTCCCGTTCGCCAGCCTTCCCGTCACCGGAATACTGGCGGCCATCGCGATCCCCCGTTTCGCCCAGATGCTGGAAAAATCGCGGGAGGGATCGACCAAAGGAAACCTCCGCGTCCTAAAATCCGTGGTTTCCATCTATAAAAATAATCACGGAGGGAAATCTCCCAAGAATTTGGAGAAGGACCTGGTTCCCAAATACATTAGCGCGATTCCACCGGTCAAGGCCACGGGCGCTTTTGTGGCGAATTCCAAAAGCCCCGCTGGAAACAAAGTCACCCTGGCGAGGCCTGGGAAGGTTCCGAAGGAAAGCGGGGCGGGGTGGCTGTATGACCCTTCTCGTGGCAAAATTTATATCAACAGCACCGTGAAGGATTCGAAAAGCATTCCCTATTCATTTTACGGCTTTGAGTGAGGGCCGCTGACCCCTGCCCCGAGACCTCAACACCTTTGTTGAGGCCTCAAGCCGAAACAAATGCCTTGGTTGTGCCAAATCCAGAATAAAAAGAGGTGACTATCCCTTGACAACAAGTAGTCCTTTTGGTAGTATAGAGTCATCAAAAGGAGAACGTCATGGAAAAGTTCACATATAAGCAGTTTGAAGCCCAATTCCCGGATGATGAGACCTGTTTAGAGTCTATCTTTCAAAACAGGTTTGGAAACCTCAAAGAATGCCCTTCCTGCAAAAAGGCTACCACGTTTCATAAGGTTAGTGATAGGAAATGTTATTCCTGCCAATGGTGTGCTTACCAAATTCATCCTTTGGCCGATACCATCTTCCACAAATCCGAGACTTCCTTGAAAAGCTGGTTCTATGCGATTTTCCTATTTTCTAATTCTAAGAATGGCGTTTCAGGAAAAGAATTGGAAAGGACTTTGGGCGTTACATATAAGACGGCTTGGAGGATGGCGAAACAGATTAGGTTGTTGTTTATCGCTACCCAAAGTAAGTTGAGTGGTGATGTTGAAGCCGATGAAACTTATTACGGCGGTCAGGAAAAATTCAAACACTTAGCCGATAAGACCAAAGGCACACAGGGAAGAAGCACGAAAACCAAAACCCCTATTTTCGGAATGGTTCAAAGGGACGGCGTGGTTATCGCCCAAGTAGTAGCCAATACCAAACAGTCAACCGTAACGCCGTTGATTCGGAAGAATGTCAAGATCGGTTCAAGGTTAATGACCGATGAATATATGGCTTATGACTTGATGAAGAAGGAAGGGTACAAACACTTAAGGGTAAACCACGGAGCAAAACAATACGTTAAGGGAGTAGCACACACCAATACGATTGAGGGATTTTGGAGCCAGTTGAAGCGGTCAGTTAACGGGACTTACCATTGCGTTTCGCCGAAGTATTTACAGTTTTATGTGAACGAGTTTGCTTATCGTTACTCGAAGCGGAATTCCGAACAGCCTTTGTTTTATCCCATGATGAAACTGGCTGGGAGGCCTGTTTGATGAGTTGGAGAAAATGGTTCTTGGAAACTGTCATAAAAAAAGTATACCTCTAAAAAACCAATAACCAAATGAAACATTCTGGCTTAAGTGGTTTTGGGTTTTGCAGGATCATGTTTGTCAATGTCATCTCTTTTCATTCCAAACTGATCCAAACACATATTTCTAAAATATATTGCACCAATACGACGAACGGTCTCCATTGTGAGACCTTTTTCAAAAGCAAATTTTTTGAGCTTGTCCTCAAAATCATCTTTAAAAACCATAGTATCAAAGTACTTAAAAACATGAGTCTGCACTTCATAAGGATTGGTGGTTTTTTTCTCTTCGCACACTTTTAAAAACTCATCCTTGTTTGTGTCTAAATACTGTTTAAGTCCACTTTCTACTAACCAATTTTCTCCCACAGCCGTCAGATTTACGGGCGAGTGAGAAGCAAAAGCTTTGGTGTTTAAATTGTCGATAGTTAGCTTTAGTTCACCCATAGTATCTTTAACCCAATCCATAGAAGTTTCTAAAACTTTAAAACGCCCATGTGCGTTAACACCTATTAGAATAATTACGCCGACTATTCCTAAAAAATATTCCCAGGAAATATGAATAGTCATTGGCGTGTCTTTTGTTGTGATTGAAGTTTGATGAGTCGAAGAAAACGGCACTTGGAAGCTGTCATAAAAGACTCCCTAAATTGATTCCATCCCAAAAAGATGAACCTTTTGTTGTTGTTCATCCTTTTCATTAAATCTGTATAAAACACTTATTTCAGGTATACCTTCTGTTGAATCTACGACCAAAACTCTAAACCCTTTTGTCAATTCATGACTTCTTCCTGATTTTGGGTCTCTCGCTAGAACAAATTCAACAGCGGCTCTCCAATCTTCCATGTTTGGATGCTGTTGATAAAACGCATTAAAATCTTTTTGAAAAGTTGGTGTATCAAGAATTTCGTTGTAACGACCAAATGAATTCGACACTCATTAAGCCGATATCTTAGACATTCTTCTTTTAGCCCACCGAATATGTTTATCGGTCACGGGGCGTAGTTCTCTCACAAAAACCATGTCATATGGAATTGGCTCGTATGGTCGAGTTAATTTCCAACCTTCCCATTTGTGAGTAAGGTCAGAAGCGTCCTCTGCATTGAATCTTTTTAATTCCTTTATTGCTCTGTCCATTTGTGCCACTTCTTCAGGACTAAAAACACTTATTACCGCTTGTCTGGTCGCAGTAGTTTTATATACCGGGAATCCACCAGGTACTTTTTTTTCACCAAAATTTATATCAGAGGGCACCATCTCCTCGCGCACTCTTATCATTTCTTTAGGCGCAGGCCCCTTTTCTAAATGAATATACGTTGCACCACTTATAGAATTGAGCGTGTTTGCGTAGCTATAAAAGTCGGAAAGAAACAAAAGTTTATTTAACTTAATTACGCCAAAGTGTGGATCATCGACACATTTATTTGAAAAATATAAAATCATTTCTTTGAATTTTAGTTTATTGAAAATCATGGCACCCTCCTTGGCTGAGGTGTCTATCTAAAAGGGGGTCATTGTAACGACCCAATTTTTTTGCGTCAAGTTTTCGACTTTTTCCGGGGCTTAAGCCCCGGAAAAAGTTTAATCTATCTGTCAAGGCTAACGTTATAACGTTACTCAAGATATTTCAAGTACGTGTGTGGTATCAATGCCGGTACCAACGTTGGTACCGTGCCATAAGCCCTTAGCTTTAAACCTAAAGGGGGTTTAGCTACCCAAAAGTAAAGTTTAATCGTCCAGCCAACCCCCAGATCAAATAAAGGCCATTTAGAGGCCTTGTCGAGACAAATGTATACTTAAAAATTAACATTTTGTGAATTACGCTATACTTGCCATGAGGGGATAGTCACCTAAAAAGATTTGGCACCGAGGGCGAGTTTTGGGTGTGCCGGTCCCAGGGGTGAGTTTACGACGCCCCTGAGACCGGCCTCCTTCTCAAGCTTCAACCCCAATGGAACAGCCTCTGGGTAAAGGGTTGGCGAACGGTGAGCGACCGAAGGGTGACGAATCCACTGCCGGTTTGAGGAGCTTTTTCAAGAAGGTGTTAAAAAGCTAGCAGGATCAAATACACCAATTATCATGCGCAATATCCACCAAATACCAATTTGAATCGTCGGCCTTTTCAAACACTAAAAAAAGCGATTGCCAATCCATCCCTTCCCTCTTGGGAACAAATCCAGGGAAATAGTATTCCACAATGATAGACCCAGGAAATTTATCGTAAAGATTAATGCCGCAATTACCCGTTGAAACATGTTCATTGAAATGAATTGTTGGAGCGTTGGCAAAATCCTTCGGGTAAATAAAGGTTTTGTAATATTTCCCGAAAGTATATTCAACGTCATCGCCTGACCCGTCCTGGGCAACGGTTTGGAAAATCTTAGTATCCTTGAAAGAAATAAAGGCGATTTTATTCTTATTCAACCCTTTTTCATGGCCAGTTACATAGGGATATGGGGAAAATATTAAACCTTTGTCCTGATGAGTGAGCCTG
Source organism: candidate division FCPU426 bacterium (assembly GCA_003152075.1). Taxonomy (GTDB): domain Bacteria; phylum Oederibacteriota; class Muellerivitia; order Muellerivitales; family Muellerivitaceae; genus PALSA-1180. The sequence goes on along the minus strand of PLZG01000042.1, from coordinate 3,231 downwards.
GATAGGTGTTTAAAGTCTTTATTCTTTATTACTTCAATCGTTTCGATGGCCCTTTTTTCAATTATTCGTTTTGCGTCGATTGGAGATATTTCGGTTTCTTGAGAATAAGCCCCAATCACTGAGCGCGTGAAAAATAACATAACGGCCAGTGAAAATACTTTCATGGCTAATTCCCCTCCCTTAACATTTCTAATTATTGGAGCAAATCCATTTGATGAGTAAAGGCCATTAATTCTTTTTTCAATGCGACAAGTTCTTCCGGTGTTGCCCCTACAGGGCTCGGCGTTAGACCAGTGGTATGGGTCGCTTTGTAGATAAGAAATATTTTGGTTCGAATCGCTTTTCGCCAAAGGTCTAAATATTCATCAATTTTTCCCCGGTCCTTCAATAGATCAATTTTTACTTTTTCAAATATCTGAAACTGGCGCGTATTTCTTACATCCTTCAACACTTGGGCCACAACTTGTTCCTCGTTGAAGTAACGGGCGGTACTAAAGACACTCCCTACTGTGTCGGCATTAGATTGATTAAGGTGATCAAGCCTTAATTCACGGTTAGTGATTACGGAATCCTCGTTTATCCATTCCAGGAAATCCGCGTCCCGCCCCTTTAACATGGTTCGCAATGGTTTAACCAGTAACATTTCTTTATCAAATGACTCTTCATACTCTTTTTCTATTGTTTGGTCGCGTTCTTCCAATTGTTTTTTAGCTTCCTCCCTTTCCGGCTCTGTTTTCGCATTTTCGATACGGTCCTGGAGGGCATGGTACCCGTTTCCGCCAAAAATAGGCCTCCCTACCTGATTAAGAAAAAAGTCCTTAAAAATATTTACTTCTTTCGTACCCCAATTAAAGCGGCTTGCGAAAATTGAGGTTTCTTCTAACGGCAGGGTCGACTGTCCCCCCGCCATTTCATACCATTCCTTATCCGTAAAATCCGAACAGGGATTGGATTTAGAAGTTCGTTGTTTTGACGGTTTTAAGGAATTAGCACAAGCTTTAAGGATTGGATCGGCAACCTCTTTTTCATTTTCAGGAAAAATCATGTCAAACTTTAACAAGTTTTTATTGCCACCGTCGCTCAGGATGATTTCCTTCAAATAAAAAATGTGTTTACCTGAGATGCCCGATATCACGAAAAAATTATTTTTGAACGTTTTGTAGGTTATTTGAGTTCCTTTGTAAGAATTCAAGGCCTCTTGAAAAAGTTCCGTCAACGCCGTTTCCTGATGGTTGATATCCGTATTAATAATTATTTTTATGCCCGTACCATCGGAAACGAAAGTGTCCTTGTAAATCGAGTCGGACCAAGGGAGGAGACGCAAGATGCCTTCGGGATAATTCATTTCAAACCGAAGCTTGTGATTTATGAATTTTTTATATTTGCGGTCGCTTTTGGCGGTTGTTTGGCCAAAAAGGGTTGAAGTAGTTAAAAGGAAAATTAAAAATCCAAACTTAAACCGTGTTCTCATTTTTACCATTTTACAGAGAATTCCCTTTCGTTTTGAAACAAACCAGAGGCCAAGATCGTGAATTTTCTTGTCCCGGCACCCCAAACTCAAGCGCAAGGGGATAAATCTTAGGGGGAAGGGACTTTGGGTTCCGGTTTGAGGAGCTTCTTCAAGAAAGTATTAAAAGGGTAATTGGAGCTCACGAGTTGGCGTTGCCAATTTATCCAAATTGGTTAATGGTGGCCTGAACTAAATTTTCACGAATTCTTTACCGTTTCAGGATCGCCTTGAGGGTTGAATGGTCTAGGGGTGACGAGGTGTGCTGATGGATGATCTTCCAAACACCGTCCTTTTGGCGGGCCACCCAGGTCAGGCGGTTTTGGAGGGAACGCAATTTTTGGCCTTCCGCGCTCACGGCCGTAAAGGTACGGTGGCGGTGGCAACGCCCATGTCACCCGAGACCGTGGCCTTAGCCTCGTCGAAGTCGATCACCACGCGCTCGGTGCCCAGGGAGCCGAACCAGTCCTTTGCCATTTTCCGCCAAGCCTCCAGGCCCTGGTAGGACCATTGCCCCCACATATCGAACACATGGACATCCTTGTCGAAGATCGACAAGAACCTCTCCATGTCCTTCTCATACACGGTGTTTTTATAAGTATCGAATAAGAATTGAAGTTCGTTCATCTTAAATTTTTTCTTTTCGGATAAGACCGCGCAGAACGCCGCCGCATCATCGCCAACAACTTCGGAATCGGCAGGACATACACGAAGACGATGGCCACATAGCCGGCTACCGCCAAATGCGGGTTAACGAAAGCGAATGCCGTGAGTCCACCGGCCATAACCGGAGCTGGCGCCCAAGCTAGGGTGTGCGCGCGCCGCTGGCTTACGCTAAGTGTTGGTGAGGTGAGCTTGGCGGCGTAAGCGCCGTACCACCAAAGCAAGTTATAGAGTAATCCGCCGACAGCGGCGGACACCCCGTAGAACACCGCGGCCACCACCTGGTTTTGGGGATCGCCCAGCCAAGCTCCCAGGACCGCTGTCGGCACGGGCATAAAAGCCACCCCAACCATCAGGTACAAGAGGTTGAGCCAGACGAGGGTATGGTTGGCGCGGGAGAAGGTGGAAAACATCATGCGATGATTGGTCCAGTTGATTCCAATCAGCATAAAGCTCAAGCCGTAGGCGAGGTAACTTCTCCACTGCTGGGCCAGAAGGGCCAGCAGGCCTTGGGAAGCGTCGGTATCGGACGGATGAGGAATGCGGATAGCCAAGACCAACAACGTGATGGCGAACGCGAACACGCCGTCGCTGAAGGCGCCGATACGGCCCAGGCTCGGATCATCCCTTTCCATGACGCTCATATCATGTCTCCTCTTGCAGGCTGCTGAAAAAGTAAAATAGGGCTACAAAGCAGCCTGCCTANNGGGGTTACCTTGAATGATTTTGGAAAAAGTCCAGCGTAGCGGGACTTTTTCAGCACCCTGCTAGACCTCATTTCAAAATCTCGTAATGCCAACCGAGGGTATAAAATTTGGTCCTTTAAGACAACTAGTTTTGGCACGATTGGGGCCCCTTCAGAAGGGTTTACGCGAAGGTGTGAATAGGCATTTCGGGTCCGATTCCTCGAAACCCGTTATTCCGAAATGTAATACGTAGGGCGGATGGTGAGCGAGTATAACGAGTCGAAGCCACTGGCCCCTTTGTTCGTGGGATTGCCAGGGGGTGTCTATGGGATCGCCGGGGGGTGTCTATGGGATAGCCGGGGGGTGTCTATGGGA
>PLZG01000077.1 GCA_003152075.1 candidate division FCPU426 bacterium | reverse complement strand
CCTTACCAAGGAAGTGCTCTACCAACTGAGCTACTTGGGCGGGGATAAAGCAAGAGGACAGTATTTTACGTTTGAAAGTACCCCTGTCAAGGAGAAAGGGCCTTTTTTAAGCCCTTTTTCCCTTCTTTCGGGCTCCCCAGCCCCCTGACCGGCGTTTCGAGAAAATTAATTCCCTTTCATGCTCCACCCATGCGGATCGACAATTTTTTCCATTTTGACCGCTTGGTTATATTTTTCCTCGGTCAACAATTTTTTATCCATGACGACTTGGCGGATGGTCTTTCCTTCTTTTAAAGCCGTCTTCACCACTTCGGCAGCTTTCTCATAGCCAATCACCGGATTCAAAGCGGCCGCCACTTGGACGCTCATATCGGCGAAATATTGGCAGCGCTTCTCGTCGGCCTTGATTCCCCTCACGCACTTCTCCTCGAAAACCCGCAGCATTTGGGCCATCAAGGTCAGCATTTGATTCTGGTTATAGGCGATGACCGGCATCATGACGTTTAGTTCCATTTGGCCCGCTTGCGAGGCCATGGCAATGGTGGCGTCAAAGCCCAAGACCTGGAAGCAAACCATATTGAGGCACTCGGCCATGACCGGATTAACCTTCCCCGGCATGATGGAGGAACCTGGTTGCATGACCGGCAGAAAAATCTCGCCAAAACCCGTGGTGGGCCCGCTCGTCATCAGGCGAAAATCGTTGGCGATGCGGATCAAATCCAAAGTTAGGTTCCGGACGGCGTTGGACACGGATACGGCCGGGGCCAAGCTTTGCATGGCCTCAAAAAGATTAGGATGGGATGACATCTTCAAGCCAGTTTGTTCGGAAAGCAATTTGGCCATGGCCACCGGATAATCCTTGTGGGTGTTTAAGCCCGAGCCTGCCGCCGAACCGCCGATTCCAAGCTCTCGCAGATCTTCCGAAGCCCTCTCAACACGGTCATGGTGGCGCTTGATGGATTCCCCATAAGCCGTGAATTCTTGTCCCAAAGTAATCGGGACCGCGTCCTGCAAATGAGTGCGGCCGGACTTGAAAACCTTCTTGAACTCCTGTCCCTTCTTGAAGAATGTCTTCGACAGCTTGTCCAGTACCGGCAAAAACTCGCGAACCAGCATCAGCCCGGATAACCGGATAGCGGTGGGAATAACGTCGTTGGTGGATTGTCCCATGTTGACATGGTCGTTGGGGTGAACCAGCTTGTAGTCGCCCCTTTTCCCGCCAAGAATCTCGATGGCGCGGTTAGCCAAAACCTCGTTCACGTTCATGTTGTGGCTAGTGCCGGCTCCCGCCTGGTACACGTCCACTACGAATTGGTCGATCCACTTGTCCTTTTCCAAAATTTCGTCGCAGGCCTTCACGATCGCGTCGGCTTTTTTCTTATCCAGCATTCCCACCTTGGAATGGAACCGCGCGGCCGCTTTCTTGATGTGAACCGTGGCCTGGATAAAAACTTTGTGCGGCATAATGCCGCTGATGGGGAAATTTTGGACGGCCCTTAAGGTCTGGACCCCGTAAAGGGCCTCGTCAGGGACTTTCAACTCGCCGATAGAATCATGTTCGATGCGGTAACCCAAAACACACCTCCATTTAAAGTATTTATTCCATCCCTTTTTTCGTTCCAGTCAAAACCCAGGGAAATGAGCCCATAGGGTAAAGATGAGCCGTTTTTATCTGTATGACGGCCATCAGAAAATTAAAGGTTTTTAGTGATGAATTGGAAAAGGGACTGGGCTGCTTCTTCGGGGCCTTTTGTTTCGAAACCGCTGATACCCAGACGGGTTCTCAACTGGCCCACCTTCTTGCCGTTCTTCAATAATTGGCCGATAAACTTCTCCGCCAAAGCCTCGTGCTGCTTTTTCTTTTGAGGGGCGCCGAAAGGATTGGCGAAATAAGAATGTACCAGGCCCTTTTCATCCGTCGTCCCCTTGGCCAAGCGGGCGCCACTGGAAAAAACCTCGTTGATTTCCTTGGCGTCTTTCATGAGTTCCAAAGCCGGATGCTCCTCATCCACGTTGTCGTAATTGTTGGCGTATAAAAAGAGGTCAACCGGGTAGCCGGCCACCACGTGGCGGTATTCGGTAATAGGCAATACCAATCGGGCGTTCCCCATATGTGGGTTCATGAAGGCCGACCGGTCAATTTCGGCGTAGGCATATCCTGGGTGAAGGTCGTCCAACCTGACAAAAGCGCCCACCTCGGTCCCGCAACCCACCACCGTTCCATCGGGCTTAATGCTCAAGGACCCCATATCGTCAAAAATGACGGTTAGCTGGCGGATATATTTATCCGCCAAAACACGGAAGGCCTCCAGCGATTCGGATTTCCCTGCGCCTGAGTCCCCCACGATGACCACATGGGCGCTCTTGCCCGATTTCAGGTCGATTTTGGCCATGGCCCCATGGATCGGCAGGTTTCCCCGTTCGATCATGATGATGTTATGGATCGTCAGGGCCGTCTTCTTGAAATATCCGAAATAATCCACGTCGGGAAGCTGGTAGGCTACCGCGCCAACCACAATGTTATTCGGAATGTCCTCAAAATAACCCACCAGTTGGTTGTCCATCAAGGCCGGATCCACGCCGAAAAGCATGATGCCGTCGGGCTTGCGGTTGGCGATCTCCTGGGCGCTTGCCAGTTCGAAAAGATTGGAAAGCCCGGCCACATGGGAAACGAAATTTTTATGGAAATAAATAAAAATGACCAAGCTTCCGATTTTCGCCGGAAAGCAAAGCCAACGGGAAGAATCCAGTTTGACCGATTCCATGGGGTTCTTGGACAAAGGATCAAACTTGCCTTTGCGCTTGTTGCTTTTAGTGTAGTAAATGAGGGGCGGATAAATAAGCGACAGGCGTATAAAAGGGATGTTTTTAAGTTTTTGGTAAATTTCCGAGGGGAACTTCCATGTGATCTTCTCGGCCAAAAGTCCCACGCCCACTCCCGCTGGAAGCTGCCGGTAAACCCTGAACCAGTCCCCAGTGACATGGGCTGATATATGCCGGTAAGTGCCCAAGACCAGGTTTTTAAATTCCTCGTTCGCGCGGATAAAAATCGGGTGGTAGTTCTTCAAATCAATACCACCGTCTTCCGCGTCGCGGTCGAAAATAACGTACCGTTCCCGGCGGCGCCAATAACTGTAAAGCTCTTCAATGAAATCCTTCAAGAGAACCAAGTCAGTATTGGCGTAACCGGTCTCATGCACATCCTTAACCAACAGCTCCTTCAAGAATTCGGAGAGCTTTCGAGTGTCATATTCGGCGTCTTTTTTGAAGGGGGTCAGGCAGTTTAAAAGAGGGGAATCCTGCGCCAACATTTTCTTCAGAAAGTGCTGAAGGACCATTTGGAACCCATCGCTGGAAAGAAGTTCCTCAGGCGTGCGGCACAAACCCGGATGGCCGTAAAGGATCACCCGGCCTTCCATAAACTCGTTCATTTCAGTGACCGGATTAGGGTTCCCAGGAATGTCGGTTTCGAACGTTTCTTTTTCTGAAAGCATGTGTTTTTCCTTAAATATGTACAAATCAAGAGATATGAAGGATTAGAAGGGGTGTCGTAATCTCTAAAAAATGGAGCGGGAGACCGGATTCGAACCGGCAACAACCAGTTTGGAAAACTGGGACTCTACCATTGAGCTACTCCCGCACCAGAGAACCAAAATTATACACGGTTTTTCTTTAAATCCCAGGATGCCAAATCCATCAAAACCGAGAATTAGAGCAGTTGAAAGTAGACAGAAGGGTTTCTCCACTATCAACTTTCAATTGTTCCATTGCTCTATTCTTTTCGCTAAGCGAAAAGAAAAAATGGTGGGCAGGATAGGATTCGAACCTATGAAGGCCGTCGGCCGGCAGATTTACAGTCTGCTCCCATTGACCACTCGGGCACCTGCCCATCGTTAACTCGAAAAATGGAGCTGGCGACCGGAAT
>PLZG01000110.1 GCA_003152075.1 candidate division FCPU426 bacterium | reverse complement strand
CACAACTTTTGCACAAGACCCCTAAAAATTAAGAATTCAAAATTCTCACGGAGTGAGTCAATGGCTGACATGTTCAACCTTATCCGGCAGGCCCAGGCCATGAAGGAAAAAATGGCCGAGTTCCAAAAGACATTGGAAAGCCAATCCTTTACCGGAACCGCCGGAGGCGGGGCCGTTTCCGTCACCATGAACGGCAAACACGAGGTTCAAAAAGTGGTTATTGACCCTAAAGCCGCCGGCGACGCGGAAAAACTCCAGGACATGATCCAAACCGCCGTCAACCAGGCGGGCCACGAGGTCAACGCCAAACTCAAGTCCGAGGTCTCCAAAATGACCGGCGGCCTGGGTCTACCAGGCATGTTTTAAGAATGGCCGAGTACCCGCCTTCCCTCGAGCGTCTTCTCCACGAGCTGGAAAAGCTTCCCGGCATCGGACCCCGCACCGCCCAGCGCTTGGCCTTTCATTTACTGAAGCAACCCATGGAAACTTCCCGTGCCTTGTCCAGTGCCCTGGTGGATGCCCGCGCCAAGCTCCACCCCTGCCAGGATTGCTACAACTTGACCGAGGAAACCCTCTGCCGAATCTGCACCATGTCCACCCGGGATAAAACTTCCATCCTCGTCGTGGAGGACCCCAGCGACGTGGTGGCTTTCGAGCGGACCCATGAGTACCACGGCCTCTTCCATGTCTTAGGCGGAACCCTTTCCCCCCTGGAGGGCCGGGGTCCGCAGGATTTGACTTTGGACGCGCTCGTCGCTCGGGTGAAAAAGAATTCCAACTTGAAGGAAATTATCGTTGCCACCGACCCCACGGTAGAGGGAGATTCCACCGCCCTTTACATCCAGCAACTGTTAAAAGGTGTGCGCATCAAAGTCACCCGCTTGGCCAGGGGCATGCCCTCCGGGGGCGATGTGGAATACGCGGACGAATCCACGCTTCTCAAAGCCCTGGAGGGCCGAAGAGAAATATAAATTGCTGTCATTGCGAGGAGCAGCGCCAATCGGCGCGCTTTGCGACGTGGCAACCCCAGGTTTTTGCAAGGCCGCCGCGAAATTTAATTCGGATCTTATTCCCTGGCCCAACCTCGAAAAAGTTTCACATTGTAAAAAAATATTTTTAGAAAACCCTTATTTCCCCATGAAACCCTGTTTTGGTTTTATTCGTCCTATCAGTGAAGGCTTAAAAAGCCTGAAAGGAGAAATAAAATGAAAAAGTTAACTTTCGTTTTCAGCTTACTGGTTCTGTTGGGTTTGACAGGGATGGTCTCAGCCCGTGAGGTTGTTTTTGAGGGGCCCCGGGTGGCCGCCGCAGTCTCCCCTTTTCCGGGTTTTCGCCTGATCGCGGGAAGGCCTGGCCGGTACTGCTGGTACCAGGGCCGTTATTACAGCCGCGCGGACTGGGATCGTTATAGCCGTTTCCATCACGAGAGGTATTCTTACCGCTACCACCGGGACCACGACCGGTTTTAATAAGGTGGGTATCCGGGGATGGTTAACCATCCCCGGATATTATTAAAAAGACTTTATTTTTTTTTCTGAATAAGTGAATGAAGGTCGGGAACCTCGTAAGCCTGGCTCACCAACTGGCTACCCACCCTGCAAACCCAGGTCGCCGGATCCATGGTTCCCTTAGAACGAAGTTGAGCGAGCGTGAAGGGCCCTTCCCAGTCGTTGTTCTGGAATACCATATAAGAGATATTGTTTGTGGCGGCTTCCGTGGGCGGAGCCAACTTGAAGATGTCCTTTTTGTCTTTTTCCTCGGTTGCATTGGCCTGCCCTTGACCACCCGATTTCAATTGGTTTAAATCTTCCGGCAACAAGGTTGGAACCCTGAAAAGTTTTGAAAAAATATCATCTTTTTCCACGGGCTTGGGGGCAGTGGTAGTCGGGGGAGGTGCGGCCCCAACCGCCGAGGCTTCCTTTCCCTTCTCAGCCGCGAGGGCTTCCTTCTCCTCTTCCGTCTTGAGTTGGCGAATTTCCTCGATCAATTTCTTAACTCGAGCCTTATCGGGCACCGGTTTAGCCATCTCATTCTCATACTCGATACGTTTGACATGAAGCGGATAGGATTTTCGGATGAGCTTGAAACAAATTTCCAAATCTGGGTCCGCGGCGTTCAATTGAAGGCCCATTAGGTTTAACGCAATGGAATAGGCCAATTCCACGTTCTCAGACTTGAGATCGGGATTCTTTCCGACAAATTGGTTGAAATGTTTGATGGCGTTTTGATAAATCTGGTAGGCCTTACGGGAATCCTTGACCTCTTGATAATATTTTCCTACCAGGTAATGGCATTGAAGGTCGAAATCTTCCCCGTGCTCGATTGTTTCAAAAAGACCCAAGGATTCCTTAATGTGGTTTTCCATGGTTTCGTGTTTGGTAAAACGGTTCAGCAGGCAAAATTTAATGAATTGGGCTTTTAAACCGTGGTCGCGGGGATTTTCCGCCATGGCTTTTTTAAACTTTTTGTACTCAGCGGGATAAGTTGATTTTGAACCGAAAAGGGATGAGATTAAATTCATAAAGTTCTTCCTTTTATAATGAAGCGCTTTTTATCATTTATAAAATGAGGTGTAAGGTTAAAACCATTTCCAGGGAACAAGAATTCTTACCAGCCAATGGGACCTTTGAGGGGTTTTGACCACTGGGGACGCTTCGAATTTTTGATCCACCACGGAATTTTCAGGAATACTTTTTTCCTGAGGACTCACTTGGACCTTGTCTGTCTTGGATTTATCAAGTCCCTTGGTCCCCCGGGCCCTTCCAAATCCATTTTGGACCGCCTGTTCCACGGTGAGGAAAGATTTTAAAATGGTGTCAAATTCCAAAAGTTCGTAGGCTTCGGTAACTTCGGGGCTCATACCGGCAAGAAACAGGTTTCCCTTTTGGCCCCGGATCCGTTTAATCTCACCCACGAAAATCCCCCAACCCGCGCTGCTGATGTAATTGGTATCTTTCAAGTCAATGATCAGGTTATATTTTTTTTCGCCCAAAACAGCTTGAAAGGTTTTTTCAAATTCCGGGGCCGTGTTGGTGTCGATGAATCCCTTAACCGAGATGAGTGATATATCCTTGTGTTGGGGATGGGTTGAGGCGTTTACAGTAATATTTGGCATGCTTTCTCCATAAAATAATGACCGAAAGGTGGGTATTATTGCCTTGCTTGGGCTTGCTTTCAAGCCCCGTCCACCCTGAAGCGGGGATTTTACAAGGATTTTTAAGGGTAAACCGAATTCCTACTCTGTAAGGAAGGGTGTCCCCCAAAAATCCACCCTGCCGAGTTTATTATTCGCTATTTATAACCCCCCGCCAGTTACCTCGCCGCCTTTAACGGTGAATGTCGTCCCAAACCCGCGGGATCCTTTATCCTCCAACCTGTTAATCTTGAACCGCATATCCCAAAAGTTGAGGAGAGTTGATCCGTCCGGTTGCTTGACCTCTTCCCACATGGGCACTCGGGCGAACCAAAGGTATCTTTGTCCATTGGCCGAGTCTTGGACCGCTTTCAGTTCGGGCGTGGCCTGTGGTTCCCGCCACTCTTTCCAATCCAAAGGCTGGGGATCCAAGAGGAAATCAATCCTCGCGTTTTTCAAAAGGCCGTCCGCCCGATTGTAAGCCGACCATCGGAAGGGCGAGAAGGGCTGGGGGAATGCCGCCCGCCAAGCTTGGGGTCGGTCCAATTCCACAATGTGTATTGCCTTCCAATGGTTGTAAGCCGCCAAGCCGTGGTAACCCAAAATCACGAGGAACCCGGTCCAGCAAAAACGTAGCCGATGCTCCTTGAACAAAAAAGTCGCCGTTAGTGGCAGTGCCAGCAAGCCCCAGTACCAGGGGTCGATAATGAAAAGATGGTCTAGGGAGTATCTGGTGCGGTTGGGCCAAAACAACATGGTTCCCCAGGAAGTGCACCAATCGAGAAGATCATGAGAGACCACCCCTAGGAACGCCATTCCCCAAAGGGCTTGAAAAGAACCTCGGTCTTTCATTTGTTTAACGAAAAAGAACGCTACCCAAGCCGACAAAAGAGATATGGGCAAAAGCCCCAAAAAAGAATGGGTAAACCCCCGGTGCTCGGTGATGTAAAAATTCCGGCCCCAGAAGGTTAAGACGATGTCGATGTCGGGCGCGACGGCCCCCAGGACACAAGCCAGAACCAATCCCCTAGCCTTGGAGGGATGGCTTTTACCCAGAAGAGTTCCGGCGAGCGTATGGGCAAGTGGGTCCATGAGCCTATTTTATCTGGAGAACTATTGGCAGGGCGATTTCTTTGAACCCTGGCCGCTCAAGAACCGAGGTTTAAGCCGTTTCATCCAGGAATAGAACCTCCGTTTCCAATTGTGACCCAGCCCGTGTTGAGGTGAAGGCCCCCGTGACCACCGCCGTTTCGGGCGCCTCAGGCGCGGCCGCGAGGGCGATGTGCCGGTCGGCCACCGCCAGTCCCACGCTGGGATCAAAACCCCTCCATCCCCCCCCGGGAAGGAATACTTCAACCCAAGCGTGCAGTTCCTTGCGGGGATTCGCCGGATCGCCCTCGTGGTAACCGGTGACAAAACGCGATGGAATTCCCTGGGATCTTGCCAGCGCCATGAAGGCCACCGCCAGGTCCCGGCAGGCGCCCCGTCCCAACAGGATGGTTTCCGCCGGGCTCCGGGGAGGTCCCTCCAGCCGGGTTTCGCGGGCAAGCCGCTCGTGAAGCCACTTATTGAGTCTCAAAAGAAAGGGCAGGATTTCTCCACCGCCGTCCCGGCGGATTCCCTCGGCGAAACCCCTCAGGCTGGAATCCTTAATCGCGGGTAAGTAAGGGGCAAGGGTGGGTCTGACCTTGGCTAAACGGTCCTCCCAGGGCAGGGTCATCCAGTTTTCCTCAATGATAAAATCGAAAGGGTTCACCCTGACGGTTTCAACCGTGCTTTGAACTTCCAACGTCAGGTCAGGCGTTTCCCCCAGGAACCAGGCCCGGGTTTCCACGTTTCCAAACTCGTCCGAGCCCCTGGAAATAAGACTGGGTTCGGGACTCACCGACAAATGGTGGCTGAACAACCGCTGGTGGGCGTCTTCCCGGGGCCTCAATCGCAGGATCTGGCATTCCAGAATCGCCGGCGCGGCGTAGAGATAGTGAAGGCGGTGGCGCAAATGAAAAAGCATTATCGACGGCCCATGGGCGCGTGGTCTTCCACAACTTTTGCCACCAGGTTATCCACCCAATCCTGGGGGATCTCGCTGACGGCCTGCCGAAGGCGCTCGCTCCACCAACGGGAAAGGTCGGCTAGGTCCTCCCGCACCAGCCGCCCCTCGTGCACTTTGGATTCGCCGTCACGGCAAATGACCACGTCCAAGGGAAAGTCCACGTCCGCGGCGGAAATGCGGGTGGAATCGAATGCCAGGCAGCCGACCTTGAAAGCCCAACCGATCGAATCGCTTTGCTTGAGGGATCGGTCCAGCACCGGCCGGCCGTAGCCGGTCTCGCCGATGATGGAGTAGGGCCGAGATTCGGTCACTTCGACCCAATTACCCTGGGGATAAACCAGGAAGAGGCGGTGTTCCTTATCCCCCGCGAATTTGCCCCCGATCAGGGCGTGGATATTAAAATCCAGCCGGCTTTCCACCAGGGACCTCCGGTCCTCTTCCGAGACCCGGCGCACCTGGGCGCCGAAACAATTGGCGGCCTCATAGAGCTTCCCGAATTCCACTCCCTTCTCCAATTCCTCCTCGAAATAGGTGAAGACCTTGTCTCTCACAGACCTTAAGCCGGAGGTCATCAAGAACAGGGGATGGCCCTGGTGTTGGTAAGCCGTCACCTTCTTGGTGGAGAAAACCTCCGTGCCACTGGTGATGCGGGTGTCCGCCAGTCCCACTAATCCATCCTTCATTTTCATCGCCAGGCAAAAAGTCATTTTATTCTCCCTTACAATATTTTTACCACCAAGGCACCAAGGGCACCAAGAACAGCAAAAACCAAATATCCTTTTTTGATTTCATCCTAATCGTTGAACTCGATAAATCTCTTCTTAAGGCTTAAAACCAACTACTTTGTTCGTCTTGCTTTCCTTGGTGCCCTTGGTGTCTTGGTGGTTAAATACCCTTACTGTTGCTGTTGCACCGCTTCCTGGGCCTGTCCCCCGCCTTGGGGCATATCGAAATAACCCCGTTGAATTTCCTCCCCCACTTCGTTCAACCGGGTCTGGAAGTTGTCCAGCCAACGGTGAACTCCCGGGGCCAGTACATCGTCAAAATCCGTGTAGCGCAGTTCGGAGGCCAACTTTCCCAGGGCCTTTTCCGGGTTGTTCTTGAACTGGCCCGGAGGCGTTCCCGTGACCGCCCTCAAAGATTCCTCAGCCTCCCTTAGGCAAAAGGCTAGGCTCCGGGGAAAGGTCCCGTCCAGGATCAGGAACTCAGCTACCCGAGCGCCCTCGGTGGCCCCATGGCGGCGGCGGTACATTTGCAAGCCGCCGGCGCATTTCAGGACGGCTTCCCACCGCAGCGCGTGCGAGGGTTCCTCGTGGCGGTTTTCCAATAGCCGGTGGTTCACGTCCACCAGCCGGGAAGTCTGGTCGGCCCTTTCGCATTGGCGGCCTAGTTGGCCGAAATACCAGCCCTCATCCCGGGAGAAGGCCGCTTCCAGGGCGCCTTCCATTTGCCGGCCAGCGCTTATCACCCCCATGACCATCTCGTCCAAGTGGGTCAAGGCCCCGGCGGAAGTAGCCGCCTGCCTGACCTGGAGGTTCAATGTGTTGATGCATTCCCAGGCCTCAGTGGGCAGGTACTCACGAACTATCCGTGCGTTTTCCCGGGCGGCCTTCACGCATTCCAGTACCGAATTGGGATTTCCGGAATCGAAAGCAAGGAAGCCCAGCACCGCTTTCCTTTGGGCGACTTCGTAGTTCCGGTGGAAATGTTCCCGGTCGCCGGTGGTCTCGACAACGGCTTTCCAAGTGTCTTCCTCACCGGGAAGGTCCAGGGACAAGTGCAGGTTCACCTCGATGAGGCGGGCCGTGCTTTCGGCCCTTTCCAGGTACCGGGACATCCAATAGAGGGCGTTGGCGGCTCGATTGAGCATAGTCAGGCTTTCTCCGCGGCGTCCAAGGCATTGGAAAGTTTCGCGGTGCCCTGCCCCGTTTTTTCAGGATCCTTCGACAACACCACCCAGGTATCCTTGGACCCCCCGCCCTGAGAGGAATTGACCACGAGGGAGCCTTTTTTCAACGCCACGCGGGTCAAGCCGCCGGGCGTCACCCAGGTTTCCCGGCCGGAAAGGATGTAGGGGCGCAGGTCCACGTGGCGGCCTTCCAATTTTTCCCCCACCAGCACCGGGGCGCGGGAAAGCGCCAGAGTGGGCTGTGCGATGTAATTTCGGGGTTTGGACTTGATCAACTCGGCGAAGGTTTCCCTTTGCTTCGCCGAGGAGTGGGGGCCTACCAGCATGCCGTAACCGCCGCTCTCGTTGACCGCCTTCACCACCATCTTGTCCAGGTTCTTCAGCACATGATCCCTCTGGGAATCCTCCCAGCAAACGAAGGTGGGGACATTCGGAATGAGGGGTTCCTCGTCCAGGTAGTAACGGATGATCTGTGGAACGTAGGCGTAAACCGCCTTGTCGTCCGCAACCCCGGTTCCTGGCGCGTTGGCCAGTGCCACCCCGCCTTCGGCCCAGCATTTAAAGAGGCCAGGCACTCCCAGCATCGAGTCGGGGCGGAAAGCCAGGGGATCCAGGAAATCGTCGTCGATGCGCCGGTAGATCACGTCCACCGGCTTGGGACCCTGGGTGGTTCGCAGCTTGACCCGGCCCTGCTCCACGTAAAGGTCGCAGCCTTCCACAAGTTCCACGCCCATCTGCTGGGCCAGAAAACTATGCTCGTAATAGGCGCTGTTGAAGGCTCCCGGTGTCAGTACCACCACGCCCGGCCTTTTGGCGGGCGAGAGGGATTGGAGGGTGGCCAACAAGTGGCGGGGGTAATCGTCCACGGTCGCCACCGAAACCGACTCGAAAAACTCGGGAAAGGTCCGCTTCATAACCTGCCGATTTTCCAGGGCGTAGCTCACCCCCGAGGGACAGCGAAGGTTGTCTTCCAACACGTAAACGGTCCCGTCCTTGTCCCGTACCAGGTCGCTTCCCGCGATATGGCACCAAACCTCCAATGGCGGCGTGACACCCTGGCAGATTTCCAAAAACCCCTTGCTGGAAAGGACCAGCTCGGAGGGAATGACCTTGTCCCACAATATTTTCTTGTCGTGATAGAGGTCCTGCAGGAAAAGATTCAGGGCTAGGATGCGCTGCTTCAACCCCCGTTCCAGGATTTCCCACTCCGCCTGTTCCATCACCCGGGGAAGGATATCGAAAGGAAAAATTTTCTCCTCGCCATCCGTGTGGCCGTAAACGTTGAAGGTGATGCCCTTACGCAAGAGGGACAACTCGGCCAACTGCTGGCGCTTTTGAAGTTCTCCCAACCCCAACTTCCCGACCTTTTCCAGGAGCGCCTTCGCCGCAGGCCGGGGCTGGCCGTTGGGAGAAAATAATTCGTCATGAAAATCTTCCAACTCGTAGGAGTGAAGTGGATCCATGGCCGTCTCCTTAAATACGTCTCATAATCAGGAGAAGGTAAAAAGCATAGAACATGCCAAGGAATTTCAATTTCAAATGCACGCAAGCTGGGGTTAAAAGCATGATTCCATATCAAATATGGGAACTTTTGCCTCGACAAAATGGTAGGTTTCTTCAATATTACTCCCGCGAATCGGTCCGCCCAACGTTAGAATATCGTCTCATTTTAAATTTTCAGGAGTCTTACCCATGAAGGTTCTTTTAATCGGCGGGACAGGCTTGATCTCCACTGCGATCGTGGACCAGTTGGTGGAGCGCGGCGATGACGTGACGGTTTTCAACCGGGGGGTGAGCGAATGGCGCATCCCGAAAAACGTGAAGGTCATCCACGGCGACAGGTGGAAAGCCGCCGAATTCGAGAAGCAAATGGAGCCCTTGAGCTTCGATGCGGTGATCGACATGGTGGCTTTCGCGCCCGAGAACACCGAATCCATCCTGCGGGCCTTTACGGGCCGGGTAAAGCATATCGTGGTCTGCTCCACGGTCTGCGTGTACGGCGGACCCATGACTAAGCTTCCCGCCACGGACGATGAGCCTCACCGCCCCGTGGGTGACTATGGAAAGAACAAGTCCAAGATCGAGTCCATCCTGCTCGCGGCCAACGGAAAAAACGGCCTCCACACCACCGTTCTTCGGCCCTCTTTCACCACGGGAGAGGGCACCACCGCCTCGGGTATTCTCTTTGACGACAGCTTACCCAACCGGATGAGGAAAGGCCTTCCCGTCATCGTCATGGACAAGGGCAAGGGTGACTGGTCCATCGCCCACGTGTCCGACGTGGCCCGCGGTTTCGTCAATTCCCTCTTGAACCCCAAGGCCTATAGGCAGGCTTATCATTTGAGCAGTAATGAGTACACCGATTGGAACGGGGTTTTCGAATCCCTCGCTAAGGCGGTAGGTGGCAAGTTCAACCCGGTCCACATCCCCACTGACTGGCTTTACGCCCAGGCGCCCCACCGCGCAGTCGGGGTCAAGTACATCTACCAATACCCTTCCATCTTCGACAATTCCAAAGCCGCCCGTGATTTGGGATTCAAGACAACGGTGCCACTGGTCGAGACCTTCCGACGGCAGGTAGCTTGGATGGAAAAAGCCGGCAAGTTGAAAAAGGTTGAGGAAGAACCCTTTGAGGACTTGATGATCGCGGCTTATCAAAAGGGCGCTAAGCCTGCCTTACCAGAAGGTATGGATTGGAACCCTTGGGGTAATCAAACCACGGGTTAAAGGTGGTTTGATTTGTGCAATGATCCTTGAAAGGTGAATAGGAACATTGCCAACCAAACGACAGGCTAAGCCGAATCTTGACATTTAAAAGGAGTCGTTTAGACTAACCCTCCTTTAAAATCCCGCCGTTTTTGGGGTTTTATTGGTAACTTCTAATCTCAAAACTTAAAACTCCCGTGTTTTCGGGAACTTTCCCTGGTAGCTCAATGGTGGAGCATGCGACTGTTAATCGCAGGGTTGTTGGTTCGAGTCCAACCCAGGGAGCCATAAAAATATAAAGGGGTCCAAACCGCATGGTTTGTGACCCCTTTTGCTTTTGGTGCCTCTCGATTTGGGCTCGAACCAGGATGGGTGCGAGTAAGAGTGGTCCTTCCGCTTTAATTAAAATTAAGTTATCCTCGACCGAACTCCTTGAAGAACAAGGCTCCCTTGAAACAATTGCTTTGGATTAATCTTTTCGCCCTGACCTTCACGGTTGTTTTCCCGTCCAGACTCCAATCAACTGAATTCCCCACTTCGGAAACCAGGACCTTTAACTCAAAGCTGAAGGAGGACTCGGAAATCATCCAGGGTTTTCGAAAAAAGTTGGCCTATATGGCCGATTACGCCCTCATGGACGCCATTCCTCCCGAAGGCATCAAAAAACCTTTCTATATCGAAAACTTCATTGAAACCTGGAAATGTTTTTTGGATAACCTCATGGCCCTGGATTCGATCGGCCGCGCCTACACCACCCTTGCCGCTTCGGGTGATCCAATGGTTAAAAGGGAATCTTTCAAAACAGCCTATTGGGTTTTCCTGATCGAATACCGTTTCTCCCTTGAGTGGATAAACGCACTCGCGGAAAACCATGAAAAGGGTGAATTATTAAACCAACCCCTTCAGGAGCTTGGCTTGCCCGCGGGATCTTACGCCGATTTTAAAACCCATGTCCAAAGTGTTGAAAAGTCCGTCGAACTCATCGTCAAGGACAGGGTTTATTTTTCTTACGGCTCCAAGGACAACCTTGAGGCCCGCGCTTCCCAGATACAGGAGGATAAAAACTCGATTTTAAAAATGAACTCCCTCTCAAAACTTGTACCGCTGGCGAAAGTTACCCCCCCAAAAGCGAACCCCATGGAATTTAGCGGATGGTTCCCCCTCAATCGGGAAACGGCTCCGTGGAAGGGAAAACCCAACCCCTGGTTTTCCAATGCCTCCCCCATTTCCTTGCGGCAGGTGGAATTTCTGGTTAAAAATTTAAAACCCGGGGACATGCTTTTCAGTCACCGGGAATGGGACCTTCCCAACGTGGGTTTGCCGGGTTATTGGAACCGAGCGGCCCTTTTTATCGGGGATTCGGCCGCGCGCGCGGACCAGTTCAACCTGCCCGAGATCGCCGAAATGATGGGGCGCTTTGATTTTAAGGGCGACTTGGAGGGCCTTCTCAAAAAAAATTATCATGACCTATACCCGCTCAGCGCCCAATTAGACGGGAAAGGACATATCCCGCGCTTAATCGAGGCAACGCCGGATGGGGTCCGGTTCAAAACCTTGGAAAGTTTCGTTGAGGCCGATAGCCTCTGCGTCCTTCGTCCCCGGCTCTCCACCATGGAAAAAGCTTACGCGCTGATGAAAGGTTTTAAGTACCTGGGTCGGCCTTTCGATTTTAATTACGATTACGACTCGGACTCCGCCATAGCCGGGTCCGAGCTCCTTTATTTAATTTACAAGCCCGAGGGCAAACGAAAAGGTTTGATCTTCCCCGTTCGGACGATGCTGGGAAACCATTTGTCATCCCCCAATGCCATCGTTGCTCAATTCGATTCCCAGTTTGAGACACTCGCCCAGCAAACCGACCTGATAGCTTTTCTTGATAGTCGGGGTTGGCCGGAACCGGCTGAATTTATGGGCATGGGTGAATTTCGTCAAAGCTGGAAACGGCCCAAATGGCGTATTAGCCTCCCCAACTTATTGCCTAAAACCGCACATTTTCCGGCTCCCCCTGGCGATGGTTGAATACATCTCCTTCTTAACCGCTCCCCTTGATAAAATAAGCCAAATCCTTTCACTATTGGACAAGCCCCTATGCGAATCCTGATTATCGACGATGAAGAATCCTTGGTTAAAATCCTCTCGAAATTCCTCCAACAATTCGGCCATGAGGTCTTTCCCGCCCACACCGCCGCCGAGGGCCTGGAAAAAGCTCCCCAATTAAAACCTGACGTCATCCTTTTGGACCTTCATTTACCCGATGGCTTGGGTATTGAAGTCCTTCCCAAGCTGAACCAGGCCCTTCCCACCGCTTCCGTGGTGGTCATCACGGGCGAGGGCTCGGTGGATTCGGCGGTGGCGGCCATGAAATTGGGCGCCGAGGACTACCTGGAAAAACCAATCGACATGGAAAAGATGAAGATTGTCCTGGGCAGGATCGCCGAAAAAAGGGGCCTTCAACAGGAAATCGCGGCCTTGAAGCGTCAACAAAGGGAATTGTACCGCAAAGATTACCTGTTCCTTCCCGACCCGGAAATGCAAAAGCTTTACGGGGAAATTGAGCAGATTGCCAATCAGGAAAAAGTGACGGTGATTATTTTTGGTGAGACGGGCACGGGCAAGGAACACGTGGCCCGGTTGATCCACGCCCTTTCCCCCCGGAAGTCCAAGCCCTTCGTGGAGCTTCACTGCGGTTCCCTGCCCGAATCCATCCTGGAGTCCGAGCTTTTCGGTTACGAGCCCGGGGCCTTCACCGACGCCAAACGCCAGAAACCCGGCCTTTTCGAGGAGGCCCAGGGCGGCACGGTATTCCTGGATGAAATCGGCGAGTTAACCCCTTCAGTGCAAATGAAGCTTCTGAAAGTGTTGGAACAAAAAAGCATTCGTCGCCTGGGCGGCAACCGGGAAATTCCATTAGATGTGCGTATCGTCACCGCCACCCACCGGGATTTGGAAAAAGAGGTTAAGGACGGCCGTTTCCGGGCCGATCTTTACTACCGTTTGAACGTGATCCCCCTGACCGTTCCCGCGCTGAGGCAACGCCCCGAGGATGTCGTACAACTCGCGAATTTCTTCCTTCAGGAATCCTGTCGGGCTTTCAACAAGAAGCTGAGCCTCCTTTCCGATGACGTCCTGGAGCTTTTGAAAAATTACCATTGGCCAGGAAATGTCAGGGAGTTAAAGCATGTTATCGAAAGGCTTGTGGTGACCGCGAAGGGATCTTCCATTTCCGTTAAGGACCTGCCCAAGGAAATACGTGAGTCTAAAACCCCGCCTCCATCCGCCGATAAAGGGGTTATGAGTAAAAACGATGCTGAAAAAAAGAACATTAAACGGACCTTGCTGGAAACGAAGAACAATAAGTCAAACGCCGCAAAACTGCTAGGTATCACCCGCAAGACCCTCTTCAACAAATTGAAGAAATATAACCTCGAATAAAATACAAAGGCAATTTTTGATTCTTAATTTTGAATTGGAACTATGCACTTGGCAAAGCGCGAATGGTTTTGCCTGGTTTTTGTCGTTCCCCCTCTCCCTTGACGGGAGAGGGCCGGGGTGAGGGTGAATTTCACCCTGCAAAAACACCCCTCACCCTACCCTCTCCCGCAAGGGGCGAGGGTTTATTGGAATGCTTTGTCAAATGCACAATTCCGTTAAAAATTAAGAACTGCTTCCGGGTAAAAACTACCCAGCGGGCCAAAATATCCCCTTACCTCCTCCTCAATCTCCCCACAAAACCGGTTAATCCTGCCCCTTGATTTGGCACAACCTTTGCTTTTCTTAAGGGCATGAACCCAAATCCCCAAACCCTTCAAGCGGCTTCCTGGCCCACCAACCCATTCGCCGACCCCTTCCCTGTCGAAAAAGCCGGTTGGGGCATGGGGAAGAAGGAAATCCTCATCGCTTTCCGCTTTTTGGTTTTCCTGGCCGTGTTGGTTCTTCTTTTCTTTAAGGATAAGGTGGGCGAGCCCTTCTTCAGCCCCAAGATGCTGACCC
This sequence comes from candidate division FCPU426 bacterium, assembly GCA_003152075.1. Lineage (GTDB taxonomy): Bacteria > Oederibacteriota > Muellerivitia > Muellerivitales > Muellerivitaceae > PALSA-1180. Next base: position 3,544 of record PLZG01000110.1, on the reverse strand, counting down.
TCTTGACCCTTTACTTTCTTTCCATCGCCGGCATGCCCGCCCTGAAGGCCGCCACCGTCGAGAACAACAGCCTCCTTTCGGCCATCTTCCTGGCTGACACCCTTTTCGTCTCGGTGGGGATTTATCTGGGCGGGGTGACTGACGTGAACCTGTTCCTCATTTTTTTCACCACCATCTTCATCTCCGCCCTTTCCCAGGACGTGAAAAGCGTCTTCGCCATCGCCATTGTTTCCTGCTCCCTTTACGCCTTCCTGCAGATGAAAGCCACCGGCCAGGCCTTCACCAGCGACACGGAGGTCCTAGTACGCTTCCCCTTCCTTTTCGTGGCGGCCTCCTTAAGCGGCTACCTGGCCATGGAAACTAAAAAACAAAAAGAGGCCCATCACCGCCTAATGGGCATGAACCAGATCCTGGCCAAGCAGGCCGACACCAGCTCCCAAAAGCTGGTCGAGACCAACCGGAAATTAAAAGCCCTTTTGGAGTACCACCATTGCGTGCTGGCTTCCATCAAGACGGGCATCATGGTGGTGCGCAAGGACGGTAAGGTCCGCACCTTCAACTCCGGAGCCCGGCAGATCACGGGCATCGTGGAGGCCGAGGTCGCCGAGAAAAGCCTGGAGGAACTGCCCGAGAGCCTAAGGATGGTGGGGGATGCCCTGCGGCGGACCCTGGAGGAGGGGAAAAGCTTCGTCCAGGACCATTTGGAGTTGAAGACCGTCCGCATGGAGCTCATCCCAGTAACCCTGGAAACCTCCCTACTGCGGGGCGGAAACGGGGAGGTGATCGGAGCCATCGCCACCTTCAAGGACATGACCCTGTTGCGGCAGATGGAAACCCAGCTCCTTCGGAGCGAGCGATTCGTGGCCCTGGGCGAGATGGCCGCGGGAGTGGCCCATGAGATCAAGAACCCCCTGAACGCCATCATGGGATTTTCCAAGAGGCTCTCCAATAAGCTGGAGGACCCGGCCCTGAAAAAGTACGCCGATATCATCGCGAGTGAGGTAGCCCGCATTGACGGAATCGTAAACGAAGTGCTGGATTACAGCCGGCCCGACCAGATACACCCCGAGTCCGCGGACATCAACCAGATCATGGCCGAAACCATCCAGTTCCTGAATGAAAAATGGGAATCGGCCGGCTTAACCCTAGAACAATCCCTCAGCCCACTTCTCCCAACGGTGCCACTGGATATTCCCAAGATACGGCAGGTGGCGCTGAACCTGATCTTGAACGCCGTGCAAGCCACCCCCACCGGGGGAAAGATCGTAATCAAGACCCGCCTGATCGAGGGCCTGGTGCCCGAGGCCGTGGGCGGAAAGGGCGAAGGGGCCCTCTTCCAGCAATTATTTCTCCAGCAAAAAATGATTTCCGTGTCCATCACGGACACGGGCTGCGGCATCACCAAGGAGAACCTGGGCAAGCTTTTTCACCCCTTTTTCACCACCAAGATCACCGGGACAGGCCTGGGCTTGAGCATCTGCCAAAAGATCATCGCCGCCCACAAGGGCACCTTGGACGTGGAAAGCGAGTTGGGAAAAGGCAGCACGTTTACTTTTTACCTTCCCCTGGGGGAAGAATAAATTCGGAGAAGGAGCCGGTCATGAAAAACGAGAATTTCACCATATTGGTGGCCGAGGACGAGGAAGCCTCCCGCCTGCTGTATTACGAAGAGTTGTCCGACGAGGGTTATCGGGTGATCACCGCCGATAATGGGCTACAAGTACTGGGAACCCTGGAGGACCAGAAGGTGGATCTCCTGATGACCGACATCAAGATGCCCGACATGCATGCCCTGGAAATGATCCCCAAGGTCCGGGAGGAGCATCCCGACCTTCCCATCCTGGTGGCTTCGGCCTTTAAGGGCATGGAAAATGATTTCACCTTGAGGGAATTTAAGATCAGCGGGTTTTTCGCCAAACCCGTCAACATCGATGGTTTAAAAGCCAAGATCCGCCAGATTCTAGCTGAGAAAATGGCCCCCATAGCCTAAGGCTTTAACTCAGAACCTGAACAAAACCAATTCACCACCAAGGCACCCATAACGGTAAGGCCATTGCCCAACCACGAGGACTTGAAAAAAATACTCTGTAACTTATGAAAAAATCCATGGTCGCCACTTTTTTTGCTGTTGTAGGGGCGGGATTCATCCCGCCCGGTCTTTGTTGCTTATGGTTTTCTTCGAGGACACGATAAATCGCGCCCCTACAAAAACAGTTTTTCAGAGGTAACAATTTTTTTGTCTCCTCCCTAATCCTGATTCTTTCCCCCCTTTTTGAGGTGAACATCCAAAATCTCATTGGGCTTTTTTTACCCGCCGAGAAAAGATTTCCATTGAGCGGAATTGACCGCCACGGAAATCGGCCCCCAATGCTTGTTTTTTATTGGCACAACCATTGCTTTACCTATACCTGAGTTTGAAAAATCCAAAGCGAGGTAAGCCATGAGGCTGATGACCGTTCCCAAAACCAAGAAAATCTCCCACAAGCCACGCCTGGGTCCCCGTTCCCTGGACCTGGCCCTGCTCTTCGACAAATTTATCCAATATTGGGCCGGAAAGGCCGAGGTGGAGTTCGTCGATCAAGCCCTGGACCGGCCCCTGGATGAGATTTTGGAGGTCTGCGTCAGTTGGAAGGGATCGGTCACCGGCACCCTGGTGATCCGTTGTTATTCCGAGTTCCTAAAATGGCTGGCCGCGAATCGTGGTCCCAATTCCCCCCATGAATTGAACGATAACCAATCGTTCAAGGAAATGGGCAGCCTCTATTGCGTTTACCTGATCCAAAATTACTGGTTGTCCTCCATTTTTGAGCTTGGCCTGGTCCTTCCCCATTTCTCGACGGTTCAGGATTGGCCCCAAGGCCCGTCCAATTCAACCTGTCGGCTTAGGGTGGAGAAAAACCCGGTGGAAATCCGGCTTTGGATTGACTAACCAAACCCCCCCCTTGAGGCATGACCGGGAAAGCAAGGAGATAAAAATGAATATCGTCAAAGATTCGGCTACCCTTCCGGCGGCAAAACCATCCTCCACCCATTTTTTAGATCCGGGGCACCTTTTCGAGAGGATCATCCGCTCCTGGGGGGCTAAAAGCGTCATTCCTTTGGAATTCGATCGGGGCAAAATCAACTACATGCCCTTGGAACGCATGGCCTTATTGAAGGGAACCTTAAAGGGGACACTGGTCTTACGCAGTTCCATGGAATTCTCAAATTGGCTTCAAAATCAAAGGAGTGGTACCGCGTTGGGACGTTACAACGAGGGGGAAATTTTCGAGGAATTGGTTTCTTTGTTCTGCTTGTACCTTTACCACGATTTCTGGAACCCCAATTCCTTTAGGATCGGTCCCATCAACCCTTTCCGCTCCGTGCCCCAGGATTGGCCGAAGGAACCGCCTTCCGCCTTTTGCCCCATTCTGGTGGAAAACCATCCGGTGGAAATTTGGCTTTGGCTTCAAGACTGATAAAATTTTCAATTCCCGAGTTCAATAGTGAAGTTCACCACTTAGTCGGTGAAGCCTCCGCGTTACCATGCGCGGATATGAAAACA
>PLZG01000069.1 GCA_003152075.1 candidate division FCPU426 bacterium | reverse complement strand
TTGAAACCGCGTGCGCCATCATTCGGGGCGATGGAATGGGCCATGCCCTGGAAGACCTGACGGAAAAAGTCGGATATTTTTTCAATAAACGCCTCAAACCTCATCTCAAGGCGGAGGAAAAAATCACAAAAGCCCTGGGTCCACATTCGAACGCGAAGAAAGAGGATATCCAGCGCCTTTTCACCGAACACGGCCGTTTGAAGGCATTGCTAAGGGAAGGTTCCTTGGAATCCTTGGAAACCTTTTCAAAGGAGCTAAAGGCCCATGTCCAATTCGAGGAATGGGAATTGTTCCCCCTGCTGGAAAAAAATCTTACAGCCGAGGAAAAACAGGCGGCCGCCTTGGAATTGGAAAAAACCTTGGCTCCATCCTTACCCCTGAAAGCCAAAAAATGGTAAAGGAGGCATGAATGAAAAAATCACAGTGGTATCCAGTGGTGGGTTTTCTGATTGGTTGGGGCGCTCCCCTTGGCGCCGTAATCTTGAGGTCGCTTTACCTCGAACATTCTTCCGACCTCGTCATTTTCGTCCAGAAGGAATGGGCTGACTATTCCTTCTTTTATTGGTACATGCTCGTGGGAACCTGCCTGGTCTTGACCTACGTGGGATTCCTATTTGGCCGGCACGAGGACCGTGAGGCGGCAAGGCATCAGGAAAGAATTGGATCTTGAATCGGAACCCAAATAATTATTCATTCGGTTTGTTTAACCGACTTAAGGGAACCTCAAAAAATTCGTTTAGACCCTCGCGCCTTGGCTTTGCGGTTTTGCGGGTACGTAGGTTTTTTCCCCTATGCGTCCTTTCAGGGAGATGGGTATGCCGACCATTTATTAATCTTTTACGTGGTCGGTATTATGTCAATTTCATTTTGGATGAATGTCCAAAATGAAATTGACATAGGATGAGGGGAAACAAAAATCATTCAAATTGACCCACTACCGGAACCCCAGCCCGGCGAAATCATCATCCGCGATTCCTGGCCTTGGCCTTCTTCAATTTCGGCGAAATTTCAGGCGGTTTCAAGAAAGCTTCTTTGGCGGCGCTTTCGATATCGGGGTATGACTTCATGAACCTGTTGAATTCCAGAAGATCGAAAATTTGAGAAACCTCGGATTTCATCCCGGCCAGCACCAAATCCCCTTTGGCGTTGCGGATGCCCTTGATCTGGCTGACGAAAACGCCCCAGCCCGCGCTGCAAATGTAATCGACGCCGCTCAAATCGAAGATCAATTTGAATTTTTTATCCAGTAACGCCAGCCGGAGTTTCTCTTCCATCACCGGGGCGGTAAGGGTATCGATAAAACCTTTCACAGTCATCACCGTAACCTGGTTGTTACTGGGATAGTCCGTTAACTCAGCCGAAATGTTTTCCATTAGGTCGCCTCTTGAATAGGAACAGTGGCCCCCCACGGGCAAAGCCCGGGGATTGCGATGCGGCGACTTTCAACCGTCCCTTGCCACTTATCTTAGCAAAGCGTCATCGGGTATTTATGACCTAAGGCAGGTTAAACGGGGATTTTTACTCATGAAAAAGCCTTGGAGGGATGTTGATCCCGAACTTTGGGTTAGGGGTTGGGCGGAGGAAGTGGCCCCCAACGGGCAAAGCCTGTGGCACCGCCGAAGTCCAGTTTTCGCCTACCCAGCCTTTGGTTGGGACGCCGCTCTTCCCCGGGCATAGCCCGCGGAATCCGATTCGGCGACTTTCAAACTCCAAGGTGGTGATTGGCGGGCTGATTAATTCCCAAGGATAGGGGTCTACCTGATTCGCGTCATAACCATCCCCGCTTCCCTTCCCCACAATAAGACCCAATCGAATCCGTGAAGGAGCCGTCTTATGCCTAAATCTAAATTCTCCACCCCCATCGATCCTGTTTGGAAACCCCTTTTTCGGGTCAGTGGCTGGGCCGCCCTTCTCGTGGCCTTCTTCATACCCATCCAATTAACCGTCTTTTTCATATCCCCCCCGCCGACCACCACTATTAATTGGTTCAACCTCTTTCATAACCATTGGCTTATCGGTCTCCTGGACATGGACCTCCTGCTGGTTTTGGACACGCTCCTTTTTATCCCCGTCTACCTCGCCTTCTACGCGGCCCTCCACCGGTTAAGCCCCTCCGCCATGGTGATCGTCTTGGCTTTCGCCTTGATTGGGATAACTACCTACTGCGCCTCCGCGGGGGCCTTCAACATGTTGTCCCTCAGCAACCAGTACGCGGCCGCGGAGTCCGAAACCCAGAAAACCATCCTCCTGGCGGTGGGCCAGGCGACCATGTCCAATTGGCAGGGAACGGCCTTTGACGCGGGGTACGTCCTGCAAGGAATCTCGCTTTTGATCATCTCGGTGGTCATGCTTCGCGGGGGGATTTTCAACAAGGCCATTACTTACCTGGGCATCGTGATAAGCGTGATGATGCTGTTCCCCCCCACGGCCGGAACCATCGGCATGGTCCTGGCGGTCGGGTCAGTCTTTCCACTGGGGATTTGGTGCGTCTTGATTGGCTTAAGGTTTCTCAAGCTGGGAAAGATCGCGTGAGAGAAACAAGGAATCGGCAAAGAGAAGAGCGGGGTCGAATCGCGGGAGGGTATTTTAGAGTGCAATATTCACGATCTGGCCCCATTGTTCGCCAGGAAATATCTGGCTTGCATTTCACACCGGTTCCACACCCAGCCAAACGTAAGCATGCTTGATATTTGTGAAAATCTTAAGGTCAAACCCACGGTCGGTCGCTACGACTTCCTCGAATTTATCCGGATCAATCAGGGGAATGTTTCCCACGATGGCGAAGCGGCACTTTCGAACTTTTCCAAGGAGAATCCCCAAAAAATATTTTTTGGCCGCGGTCACCGTTAGGCCATAGCGGCTCCACTTGGACATTTCCCCTTCGACTCCGCGCATATCGATTAATAGTTTGGCGGGCTTATGTTTTTTGCAAACCTCCAGCACTTGGTCCGTAAACTCCTCCGCCAATGAGGAATCATAGAAACCCTCAAAGACGGCCAAAAGCCAACTCTTTTGCGGCTCCACTTTATAAGTAAGGCTCATAGCTCCCTTTTAACCAATTAATCCAAACTTTCCGGCCGCGTTTATTTTCCGGAAGCAATAAGCGCGACGGTCTTTAAAAGCTCCCCGGCCGCCAACGGTTTTATTAATTTAGGATTGGGGATTCGGTCGAGCAATTCGGCCATTTCGTCCGGGAACACCCCGCCGGTGACGAATATAATCTTATCGGTAAGTTCTGGGCGGTATTCCTTGACCTTTTGGTAAAGCTCAATCCCGTTAATCCCGGGCATATTGATGTCGGTGACGACCAAATCCACCTTGGTCAAACCCCGTCCGATGATCTCCAGCGCGTCCTGCGCGGAGGAAACCGCGATGGTGAAATAGCCCGCGCTCATCAGGATCTTTTTATATATTCCAAGGATCTGGGGGTCATCGTCCACCAGGAATATTTTTATTCCTTTGGATTCACTTGTTTTTGAATTTTCCATTTTTCCAGCCCTTCCCTTAACCCTATTCGGATTAAACCTGACTCATTCTACTCCCCCCTTCTCCCAGTGCTTTGCCCTCATTTTCATTCGAGCTTCTGCTTCGCCAAGGCTACGCCAGGCACGTCGGGAGGCAGGCCCCCTTCCTATCTTGCCCTGAGCTAGGCCGAAGGGGCCTGCCCCGAGCCTAGTCAAGGGGTTCAAATCCTCAAACTATTGGGCCCTCCAAACCCGCCTCAATATTGGCTTTTCCCCGTTGGACAAAAGGACACCGATTCCCCTAATGAATCGGCACACCCAAAGCTCGCGCCTCAGCCTGAAACTTCGGCGCAAGGGGATGTTGTCGCCAAATTCGTTGGGGCCTCTGCCTGGAGGCCTCCAGCCGAAGGGCAGGCCTTGAGTGTCCCAATTCCCGAAAAAGGAATTGGTGACGTTGCGGGCGAGGCGGCCAAAAAGAAATTTGAGTTTTAACCCGAACCATGATCTAAATCATAGAAGTTCCAAACCGGTCTCCATTAACATCCCTCCACTCAAATCAATCTTTTTGAGAAGAACCCCTGAGGAGGTTTTAATGCCCGACACGGAAATCAAGCCGCTGGACCCCCAGAAATACTACAGAATGCCCTGGTCCCTGAGCGACAACGGGATCTTCTGGCTGGAAGTCACTTCCCAATGCAACCTGACCTGCGAGGGCTGTTATCACGAGAACATTTTGAACGGCCACAAGACCCTGGAAACCATCGAGGAGGAATTCAAGGTCATCAAGGCCCTGCGGAAAGTCGACAGCGTCAGCATCGCGGGGGGCGAGCCCCTTTTGCATCCCCAAATCCTGGAGATCGTCAAGATGGTGCGCCGGTACGGTTGGAAGCCCATCATGAACACCAATGGCCTGGCCCTGACCCACGAACTTTTAAGGAACCTAAAAAAGGCGGGCCTGTTCGGCTTTACCTTCCATATAGATACCACCCAGAAGAGGCGGGATTCCCATGCCCGAACTGAGCAGGAACATATCGCCCTGCGCGAGCATTTGGCTGAGTTGGTTTATAACGAGGGCGGGCTGGTCTGCGGCTTCAACCAAACCGTCTCCGAGCAGACCCTGGACCAGGTTCCGGACATCGTGCGTTGGGCCGAGAAATTCCCCGAAATGATCAACACCATGGTCTTTATCCTTTTCCGCACCCCCGGCATGTCGGCCAATTTCGATTTTTACGCTTTCGGCAAGAAGGTGAACCTCTATGAGACCTACATCCCCACCAAATGGGGCGGGCATAAAAACCTCAAGGCCCACGACATCGTGGCCAAGATCCGGGAAGCGGACCCGGCCTACGAGCCGGCGGGTTACCTGAACGGCACCATCGAGGCCAACGACATGAAATGGACCCTGGCCACCCGGATCGCCAACAAGAGGAGGACCTTCGGTTACACCAGCCCCAAGTTCATGGAATTCGTCCAGACCTGGCACCACAAGCACATCGGCACCTGGCTGAGTTATGCCTCGCCCGCCCTGCTTCGCGCCGGAAGGTCCACCCTCCTGTTCCTGGGCTGGGGCGACAAGGCTATGCGCAAATCTCTTTTTAAATTCCTCCTGGATCCTTTCGCCTGGTTCAGCCGGGTCTACCTGCAGAACTTCGCCATCATCCAGCCCGTGGACCTCTTGGCGGACGGCCGGATGAGCATGTGCGACAGCTGTCCCGACATCACCGTTCACGAGGGGAAACTTTATTGGAGCTGCCGGCTGGAGGAAATCAAGAAGTACGGCACCTTCGTCACCGCCGTCCCCAAGAACGGCGCTCATAGCGGCACGGCGGATCATAAACGCGGGGCGACGGCGGCGGTTTAAATTCGGGCTTTAGCTGTCCACCCTGACTCCCCGTAACGGACAACCTTCTAAGTTTTTGGTAGAAATTTTTTCCAAAGAAAAACGTTCAAAATTTATTTGGGATATCAACCGCAACACGGCCAACGACTTCGCCATTTTTCAAGCGCGCCAAACCTTTCGCGACGTCCCGAACCGGTATGGTGGAGTCCAGGGTGACTTCAAGGCCGCCCGCGAGCCATTCCCCTAGTAATCGAAGATCGGCGGTTTTTGATTTCACCATCACCATGCGGTTGCGTGTCCGGGAAAAAATACTCGTAATCGCGTCGATAAAGTACCCGAGCATGGGAAGGGTTGTGACATAAACACCGCCCGGTTTAAGGGAAGCTTTCCACTGACTCCATCGGTACTTCCCCGCCGCGTCAAAAATGACATCAAAAGGACCCCGTGCCTCGGAAAAAATGTTTTTGGTTTTTCGATCAATCGTGGTTTCAGCGCCCGATTTACGGGCCAACTCAAGCCCGCGTCCCGATCCCACGCAGGTAACCGAAGCTCCAAGCCGTTGGGCAATACCCACGGCGAGGGACCCTACTCCCCCCGATACACCCGTGATGAGAACCCGGGAGCCTTTGCCCGCGAGCCGACCTTGATCCCGAATGGCTTGAATGGCCGTAAGTCCGGGGGTCGCCGCGGCGGCGGCTTTGATATGGGAAACATTGGACGGCTTTAGCGCCAGTTCGCCCACTTTGGCGTCGAGCGTTTCGGCGAACGCGCCCTGGCGATTTCCGGGACCGTAGGATAAAAAGCCAAAGACCTCATCCCCGATTTTCAAATTTTTAACGTCCGGACCCAGCTTTTCGATGATTCCGGAAAAATCATAGCCGACAACCAAGGGAAAATTTCGCGCGTGGACCAGTTTCATTATTCCCAGGACCGCCTTATAGTCGGCCGTGTTTAACGCGGAGGCCACCACACGAACCCTAACCTCTCCCCGGGCCGGCTCAAGAATGGGAAGCTCCATGGGCTTAAGTTGATCTAAAGGCCCATATTTACCGGCCGCAATGACATGCATGGTCAACCTCCAGTTTCTCTTTAGCAGGATGTTGAAAAAGTCTGTCTTTTAGACTTTTTCAACATCCTGCTAAAGCTCTTCCATCCGGCTCCTGAGGCTTTCGACGCTATTAATCGTCAGCTTTCCATGGGCGGAACTCATCAAACCGGTGCCATCCAGGTGGGAGAAGGTGCGGATGCAGGTTTCCACGGAGGTCCCGGCCATTTCCGCGATTTCCCTGCGGGTTAGGGGAATGGTGGTTCCATATTCCCCGGCCATTTCGATGAGGGCGTGCAGGAGGCGTTTTTCGGCCCTGGACACGGAGATGGCTTCCATTTCCTTGGCTTGGCGCAGGAGTTTGGACATATGGCCAACCATGGCCTTCGCGAAAGCGGGATACCTGTCCAGGAGGACCTGGAAAACCTGATTGGGAACGGCGATCACGCTGGCCTCGGTTTCCGCCATGGCATAAACGCCGTACTCACTTTCGCCGAAGGCGGCAACCCCGAACATTCCCATGGGCCCCTTCAGGGCAATGGTTTGGCTGCGCCCCTCCATGGAGAAATGGGCTATTTTGACATGGCCTTCCTTGACGAACCAGACGTAATTCGGGCTGTCATCTTCCATGAAAATATATTCCCGTCTCGCGTAATTCTTCACAATGGTGTTTTTTTCGATTTCCAACAGGGGGGCGGCCGGGATTGTGTTGAAGGGAAATATTTCCGAGAGGGAGCCCTTTTTAGATTTTAGATAATCAACAGTTTTATTTTTCGTCACCGTCGGCATAACAACCTCCCCTTGTGGCGCGGATAGGTTAACTGGTAATGATGAAAGGCCGGTTAAATTTACGTCTTCTAGGAAGCAATCATAAATAGTCTTAAAATTAAACTTATGACTTAGATCACAATGGGAAAGAAACCTAATTGCCGACCTGAGTATTCAACCCCAAAAGGCTGTCAAAAAATTTTACGAGTATAAAAAAATCACCAAAGAGACGGCGGGCTAGCTTTCGTAAAGCAAGCCGGGAAAAATCAGCTTTTGGAGGCGCCCACCTTGGCTCCGGATTTAGGGGCAAATTCTTTTTCAACTTCAATCCAATCGGAAAGGGAATCGCCGCTGGGGCATCCTCGGTTCAGCCAGTGGAAATAAGCCGCCCTCTCCAGTTCTTCCTGGGAAACTTTCTTCGGCGACTTTTGGACTTTCTCGTGTTCTTTTATTTGAGCCATATTTTCACTCCTTACAGGATGTTGCCGGGGTACAAAAAGAATTTACGGCGCCCTATTGGGTTTTCCCAAAGTACTTGGAATAACGGAATAAAAATATGACCTTAGTCATAACGCTTATTCCTGAACGGGGGCATCCTAGGGCAGGAAAGCAACCAAAACAAAAGCCGCCGTTCTTCCCGCTCATCGGCGGAAATCGGGCACTTTTAAGGAGGCAGGTCATGGCAACCAAAAGCGTGTTTGATATATCGGGAAAAGCGGCCATTGTTACCGGCGGCGCCCTGGGAATCGGGTTCGGCATCGTTACCCGGCTGGTGGAAGCCGGGGTAGAAGTACTGGTGGCTGACGTAAACAAGGAAGCCCTGGAAACCGTCCCAAATCGCCTCAAGGGCGGCAAGGTACGGACCCTGGTGTTGGACATTTCCAAGGAAGAGGGTTGGGAAAAAACGATCAAGGCTTGCGTGAGTGATTTCGGTAAGTTGGACATACTGGTGAACAATGCCGGCATCTATCCCCAGGTGCCCATGTTGAAGATGGATCCGGCGACTTTCGACAAGGTTTACGCCATCAACCTGAAAGGGCTGGCATTCCTCTCCAAGGCGGCTGCGCTTCAAATGATCAAGCAGGGCAAGGGCGGCCGTATCATCAACATCGCCTCAATCGACAGCCTCCACCCCTCCATGGTGGGCTTGGCGGCCTACGACTCCTCCAAGGGCGGGGTCTGGAGCTTCACGAAGAATTTCGCGGTGGAGGTGGCCCCCCACGGAATCCTAGTGAACGCCATCGCCCCGGGCGGCATCGCCACCGAGGGAACGGCCCAACCCCTGGCGGGAAGCGGCTTTACTGAGGCCCAAATGAAGGAAATGATGGCGGGCTTTACCGCCCGGATCCCCCTGAAACGCATGGGTGATCCGGATGATATAGCCAAGGTAGTCTTGTTCCTGGCCTCGGACGCGGCCAATTACATGACCGGCTCCCTGATGGTGGTGGACGGGGGAATGCTGCTGAGTTGAGGGTGATTTAAAAATGTTAATCCGACAGCCCCCCTCACCCTAACCCTCTCCCGCAAGGGGCGAGGGTATGTCGACCATTTATTAATCTTTTAAGTGGTCGGTATTATGCCAATATCATTTTGGATGAATATCCAAAATTGGCATAGGTTGAGGGTGAAAAGTTAATTTTTTTGGATTTCCCTGTGGAAGGAGAAAATCATGTCTTTCATCCTCGTCAAGACGATTGATGATAAGAATCTATGGCTGAATTTGGCGCAGGTTTCCGCCTTCTCCTACTCGGAAGAGGAACATATCTGTCTTATTGAGATTTCGGGCGGGGAGCCCCACCAGATCTCAATGGAGGAGTTTTCCAGGGTCGAGCCCTTTTTAACGGCTCACCAGGAAAAGCTTCACGCCGGTAAAAAATAAGGAGGAAAAACCATGGTTAATTCCCGTTCGAAAAAATCGGTCTTGGTCCGGAAGTCCCGGGGGAAAAGCTTTCCAAAATCCCTAAACGAGGGGTCCATTTCGCTTGACCCCGCGCAGGAATTAAAAAACGGCGACCCGCTGGACGTGACTGAGGAAATGATGGAGAACGTCTTCGACAGGGAGCCCGAATCCCGGTAGCGCGGCGGAGCCGGCTTCACCGCAAAAGAATTTTTCGATATTAAAGACGCGGTTTCATGCCGGAGTCTCCGTCCCGATCCCCCGAAATGGCATGGGAGTTTTCCGCGCCCATGGCGTTTTACTTTTGAAACCCTTTTTGACCGCCGATTTAACGTCCGGAAAATATTTAAAAACGGATTTAAATTCCAAAATATCGAAAACTTCCCTAACCTCAGGGCTCATCCCCGCCAACACCAAATCCCCCTTCTTTTCGCGGATACCATTGATTTCATTTATAAAAGCGACCCATCCCGCGCTGCTGATGTAATTGACGTCCTTCAGGTCGACGACTAAATTGATTTTATTATCCTGGAGAACCGAACTTAAAATTTTCTCGAATTCCGGGGCCGTGTCGGCGTCAATGTCCCCTTTGAGCGTCAAAAGAGTAACGCCTTTGTTTTGGGGGCATTCGGAAATATTGGCCGAGATGTTTTCTATCATTTGTCTTCCACCATTCCTTTACTCATGCGGTTCCATGCCTTGAGCCCATCCCTTTTGAGGCAGCGCCGCCGACCTCGGCCATTTCCTTTTCAGGTGAACGCCTTGCGGTCTGGCCACGAAGGATCTTTTCCACCTGCTCAACCATCAGGGGTTGGTGGAACAAATATCCCTGGCAGGTGTTGCATCCGCGCGACTTCAGGAATATCAGCTGTTCCTCCGTTTCCACCCCTTCCGCGACGACCTCCAGCCCCATGTTTTGGGCCAGCACGATAATGGCGCTTACGATGGCGTCTTGCTTCTTGCCTTGGCCGATGCCTCCGGTAAAGGACTTATCGATCTTCAGGCAGTGCAAGGGAAAGTCCATCAGGTATCCCAGGGACGAATAGGCCACCCCGAAGTCATCCAGGGTGATCCGCAATTTGAAAATTTCAGTCATTTCCCTCAGGGCCGCCAGGGTGTACTTGGGATCCTTCATGGCAATACCCTCGGTTATCTCCAGTTCCAAAAACCGGTGTTCCAGGCCGGTTTCCTTCAGGGTTTTATCGATCAGAAAAGGCAGGGTGTGCTTGAGAAACTGAACCGCCGAAAGGTTTACCGCTATCCGCACCGGGGCGAACCCCATGTCCTGCCAGGCCTTGTTCTGGGCACAAGCCTTTCTCAAAATCCATTGGCCCAAAGGAATGATGAGGCCGGTCTCTTCGACAAGGGGTATAAAATCATTGGGGGAAATAGGACCCCTCACCGGGTGATTCCATCTCAGGAGGGCCTCCAACCCCACCACCTTTCCCGTTTCCAGGTCGACTTGGGGTTGGTAAACCAAGTGGAACTCCTCTTTTTCGAAAGCACGGTAAAGGCCGGCCTGCAGGTCCAGCTTTTCCATCCCGCCCGCGTCCATGGTGATTTGGTAAAGACAGAAATCATTCCGCCCTTTTTCCTTAGCCTGGAACATGGCCACGTCCGCCTGTTGGACTAATTTTTCGGCCGTTTTGGCGTCATCCGGGTAAAGGGAGACTCCGATACTCGCTGAAACATGCAGTTCGTTTTCCTCGATTTGAATCGGCTTCGCGATGGCCTCAAGGGTTTTGCCGGCCACGGCGGGCAGGTCCGCCAGTTCCTGGGAATCCTGGAGGATGATGGTGAACTCGTCCGCCCCCAGCCGGGCCACCGTGTCGCCCCGCCTCACCGAGTGGCTCAAACGCCTGGAAACGGCCTTCAACACCTGGTCCCCCATGCCAAGGCCCAGGGTGTCGTTGATGACCTTGAAATGGTCCAGGTCGATGAAAAAAAGGGCAACCTTGCCCCCCGTCTGGCGAGCCTGGTCAAGGGCCGCGTTCAAACGGTCGAAAAAAAGATAGCGGTTGGGCAGGTCGGTCACGAAATCCCAATAGGCCTGGTGCCGCAAGGCCTCCACGGACTTTTGGCGCTCCGTGATGTCGTGGATGTCAATGACGAAGGCAGTCTCGTCCTTAAAAATACAAGGCCGCGAGGTGTATTCCAGGTAAAGGGAAGAACCGTCTTTTTTTTGGGCGACGATGACGGCAGGGGTCTCGACGCCTCGTTCGACTTGGGATTGGAAGTAACTCTGGTATTCGTGCTTGCAAAGGGAGGATAGGGCCTTTCCCTTTGTTTTCCCCGGCTCGTAACCCAGTATCCGGTCAAAGGCGGGATTGGCGGCCAGGATAATCCCCTTGCGGAACACCGCCACCCCATCCAGGGACATTTTTATCGGGATATTGAGGTTCGCCCGGGTTTCCTCGGCGTTCTTCGGATTTTGAATTTGGAAACGTTGACGTTCCACCGCGGACCGGAGGGCCTCTGAAATTCGGCCGCTGGTAACTTCCTCCTTGGCCAAGTATTCATGGACCCCGTTCCCGAGGAGGCGGGAAAGGGCTTTCGATTGGAAGGTGGGCGAAAGAACAATAATGGGGATTTCAGGCGCGGCCGAGTTGAGTTGACTCAAGGCTCTCAAGTCCTCCTCATCCGAACCGGCCGATTCCAGCAGGACTGCGTCGACCCCGCCTTCCACAAGTCGCGCCCGTGCCTGATCGGGATCAGGCACGGTGAGAATGCGGCGTTGTGAATGGCTTTTAAAACCTGGGGAAAGTTTGGCCGGAATCTCCCCCTGCAGGATCGATTCTAGCCAATGGGAATCCTCCTGCCTTTTTTGCACATGAAGGATGGTCGCTTTTTTCATAATCACCATGCCTCCCTTACCACCCAAAAGGACCGTTCATCCACGAACCTATTCCGGCCCCCTCTGCCCAAGGATGAGCAAGAAGAAAAGTTTATTTTGGATCGGAAACAACCCCAAAAAAAAGAAATGTCGACATTTTTATTTTAAAAACAAAAGTAAGAATATTTCATGACATTAATCATATAAACGCGTTCCCATGCCAAAGATAAGAATCACAACAAGCGCCTTAATAAGCGAGCGAAAGCAATTCCATCGCTAATCGCGAAAACCATGAGATTTGTCAAAGCATAGAACATGCCCTAAAACTTCGTGAGCCTGACAACATTCGTCGCTTTAAATATTTAAGAATAATCTCCAAAAGAACTATTGAAGTCTCGGGGGTTTACATCAGTTATGGGACTTCGCGATCAAAATGATTCGCGCAAACACAAGGTAATAGGCCCGTTTTTCGAGAAGTATCACCGTTGATGAAAAACGACTTTTGAAAATCGGTTTAATAAAAGGGTTTTATGTGGGAAGATCAAAACGAGATGAAAAAAAACATCATTTTGATTCCCTTCCCGAACCATGAAATGTCTAAAAGTTCTAAAACCAAATTTTAACGACAGGTGAGGCAGGCGGCTCATTTCTTGCTTTATTTAGTCATGGAATCCCGTAGCCCATTGAATATTCCGCGTTTCCATTGTTGGGGAGTGCAAGGGTTGTCCCGTTCCAGGTTATGTTTAGCGGCTACCAGCAACCGCGGGCAGGAGAAAAGAATGATCACCGTAAGAAGGTCGGAAGAACGCCGTCACATCGGGAATAAAGATCAAGAAACCTGGTTGACCTTTGACTGGGAAAACAAAGCTGATCCACTGAAAAACGGTTTCGGCGTGCTTGAAATATTAAACGAGGAAATTCTTTCCCCCGGAAGCGGATTCAGCATTCACACGCGCAAAGATGTGGTCATCGTAACCTACCTTCAGGGAGGAGTGGTTATTTATAAAAGCCCATTGGAGGAACCTGATTTTATGGAATCAAAGGATTTCCAACGGGAAAATGTCAATCCCGACATAAAACATTATTTGTTCAACGTTTCACAAACCGAGAAGGCGCATGTATTCCAAGGTGGGTTTACCCCATTGGAGGGCGCCGAGAATCGGAAAGGAATAAAAAAACTTTTTACCAACGCCGAACGGCATGGAATTTTAAGGCTTGTCGCCTCCCCCGACGGGAGGGACGCGTCGCTCGCAATACAACAAGATGTCCATATGTATTCCACTTACATTCATACCGGGAATCATGTGATTCACGAGCTTAAAACCGGCCGGACCGCGTGGCTACATGTGGTCAAAGGCCAGGTTCTCCTGAACAATCTCGACTTTCAGACAGGGGATGGAATTGGTTTTACCTATGAAAAGTCCATTTCATTCACGGCCAAAATCCCGACCGAAATTCTCCTCTTCGACCTTGGGGTACGGGTACCCGCGGGAATAAAAATGGAACCGGAAAAAAAAGTGGAAAACATCCAAATTCGTTAGCCCTTTTCCGCGGCCAACAAGCGAAGGCAATAGGGGCTGTCATGGAAAAACCAAAAATCAACGTTCTTCTCGTGGAGGGTTATTCGGCAGGTTCCTTTTTTTGGGAACAGGTTATCGCCGAAATCCGGGACAAGGATATCGAATTTACTCACGTTGAAAGAATTTCCGATATTGGTGAACACCTCGGGGGGAAAAAAACCGACGTCATTCTCCTCGATTTGTCCCTTCCCGGAGTCAAAGGCCTTGAGGTTTTCCTTTCGGTTTACAAGATGGTTCCCACCATCCCCATCATTGTCGTAACCGGGACCGACGATCAAAAATTAGCCGTTCAAGCGGCTTTGGAGGGAGCCCAGGACTGCCTGGTCAAAAGCGATATCAACGGCTACTTATTGAGCCGTTCCATCCGATCCGCCATCGGCCGCGAAAGGCACTTGAATCAGCAGAGGGCTTTTTCGATCATCGACGAGCTGACCGGCCTTTACAACCGCCGGGGTTTTCTGACCCTCGCCGACCAGCAAATTAAAATTTCCAACGGGACAGGCCAATCCCTGTTGCTGGTATTCGCGGATGTGGACGGCCTGAAGGCCATCAACGATAACCTTGGGCATCACCGGGGGGACTTGGCCCTCATGGAGGCCGCCCATGTCCTCAGGGAGGCCTTCCGCGAAACCGATATTTTGGGGCGCCTGGGCGGGGACGAATTTGTCGCCCTTTTGGCCTGTGCCGGCGATATCAACGAGGAATCCTTGGCCAAACGCTTTCAGGAAACGATGGACGAGCATAACTCCTTCATGGAAAGAAGTTTTAAACTTTCCATCAGCATCGGCATCGCCCTCTACGACCCCCATTCGCCTTGTTCGGCGGTGGATTTGCTGGTGAACGCGGATTCGCTGATGTACAAGCAAAAAAAGGAAAAAAAAAGTTTCGGCGATTCACAGGTATTCGCCGAGGTAAAGGATCCGGTTCGTTTGGTGCTGGCCGAATCCCTGGCCGAAACCCGGAGCGAGGCGATCGTAAGGCTGATGATCCCGATCATGCGGAAATGCGGCGTGGACGCGGGGCTCTCCCTCCAGCTTTCCTCTTGGATCGCCAAAGGAAGCCGCGAGTTGAAACTAAACTTGATTGGAATGGTCGGGGAAATGGGCGGCGCCATGGGGGGACCAGCCCTCCGGATCGCCCTATTCGACGATTCCGAGGAGATTGCCGCTTTGGCGGCAAAGGTGATGGGAAAAATCCATTTCCTCCCCGGGTTGCAGGTTTTGCTGAAGGCCGCGAAAATTCGGGGAGCCCGGTTTCCCGAAAGCGAAACTTTCTTGACCGCGGTTTGCCAGGCCCTCGGGGACCTGGCCCAACCGGAGGGCATTTCCTTCTTAAAAGATATCGCGGGCCAGAAAACCCAATCGGGGTTAAAGGATATTTCCTTTTCCTTGCGGCTGGCCGCGATCCAAGCGCTGGCCAAGATCAACCGGCAGGAGACTTTAAGTTTCATCGAAACCTTAAGCGAAGAGAAGAACCCCCAACTCAAGGAAACCCTGGTGAAAATGATTTAAGACCCACATCCCGCTAAAATGGGGCCGGCTTCCTCATTTGGATGAGGGGATAAAATTTTACGCTTCTACCTTTTCCCGTTTGTAAGACTTGAGTTTCCGGTAGAGTGTGGCCACACCCATGCCCATCAATTCAGCCGCTTCCCTACGGTTGCCTTGCGTTTTTTCAAGGGCGGACAGGATGCAATTCTTTTCCACGTCCCTTATTAATCCGGATGTTCCTTGGCTTGGAACAAACGGTATTACCTGGAGCACATCAGGGGGGAGGTCCTCAATATCAATACGATTCGTCTTGGCCACGGCGACCGCCCGCTGCATAGCATTCGCAAGTTCGCGCACATTGCCGGGCCAGGCGTGCCTGAGCAGTTGGTTCGCCGCGGTAGGGGTCAGGCCATCGACGTTTCGCTTCATTTGAATCGCGGCTTCCGCGAGGAGGAATCGCGCGAGGGGAAGAATATCTTCCCGGCGATTGCGCAGTGCCGGCACGGCCAATTCGACGACTTTCAAACGGTAAAAAAGGTCCATTCGGAATTTTTTCGACGCCACTTCAACCGTCAGGTCCTTGTTGGTCGCGCTTAAGATGCGCACGTTGATGGGTCGGCTTTTATTCTCGCCGACCCGGCGCACTTCCCTCTCCTGGAGGACCCGAAGAAGTTTTACCTGCATTGAAAGGCTGATCTCGCCAACCTCGTCCAGAAAGAGCGTCCCGCCGTTGGCCGCCTCGAAAAGTCCCGGCCGATCCGACCCCGCGCCCGTAAAGGCCCCGCGGGCATGGCCAAAAAGCTCGCTTTCCAGCAGGGTCTCGGTGATGGCCCCGCAGTTCACGGCGATAAAGGGACCATTCGCTTGGGGGGAATGATCGTGGACAAAACGGGCAATTCGTTCCTTCCCCGTGCCGCTCTCCCCCGTAATCAGCACGGTTGAGTTGATGGCGGCGATGGTCTTGGCCAGTTCCATTAATTTGCGCATATCAGGGCTTCGTGCCATGAGTTCCGCCGGGTCCTCCTCGATTTTGGCTATTTCCGCCAGTTTGCGCGTCTTCGATCGCAATTCGCTTTCCGTGCGTTTCAGTGTGGTGGTGACTTCCCGCAAGGCCTCGTCAACTCCCACCCGCTTGAAAACCGTCAATTCACCGTTAACCTCGTCGCCCCATTCCTCCGCGGACTTGATCACCACATGGCAGGCCACGTCGCCTTTTCCCACGCACTTATCCTCCAGCGCGTACATTTCCTCACCCGCGGCGAAACTCAAGTAACCGCTGATGAGTCCGCAAAGTTTCCAACAAACGGGCCTGTCAGAGCGACCCATCATAAGAAGATGCTGCTCGGCTTCATAGGAAGCGAGCCAAGTTCCTCCCGCCGGGCCCAAAGTGTCGGGTTTATTCAAATCCAGGACGAAAAGGCCCTTGAGTACCAGTATCCGGCCCACAGCCCTTTTCCATTCCATATCACTATCCCACTTGAACTTGTTTTTAAGGGTTTCAGCCAAGCGCTTACCGTTGATAAAGCCATAACGGCTGAGGATGCCCCGGGCCGCCCTCTCACCATAGCTGTCAATGAGTTCTTTGCGAAGAACCCCATGGGAAACGGCGTCGAAGATTAAAGCCCTTCGACCCGCGAAGTGAACCGTTCCATCACATTGGCATGACCCATTATCACAGGGGCTCAATTCCAATAGATCTTTTAAGTCGAGATCTTCAACGCGCATAAACGCCTCCCGATCCTTATTTAATATTGATTGACTTTACTTTGGCCTCAACGAAATACTTATGACTTAAGTCATGGTTTTATTTTTTATGCCTCATTCACCAGAATTTTCTCAATCAGGATTAAGTACGGACTTGATCAGCATCAAAAAGGAAAACAATTAACCGCTTAACGAGAACGCTTTTCTGCTCGCCTTGGATGGAAATGTTCACGATTCCTTAATCAAAGAAGGTTATTGCACACTCTCAAAACGATAGGCTTCTGCAACACTCTGATGAAACTCGTCATTCATGTATCAAAATCACTTTTTAGAAATTTGGTCTGAAATACAAGTGGCTATCAAACCCTGGTTTTACTTTTCAGGAAAAAAATTTGAGGATTTCTCGGAAACCTTACCAAATAAAAGGAATCAATTTGGCGCGGACCCTTTTGACGTAAGCGTGATAGCCTTTTAACTCTTGACGAAGAGTCTTGTCCTCAAGCACTGTTCTTGCCACAAGTAACAGGGCCAGGCGGTTCCGGCCCCCAACGCCGGAAATGACCCCAGCAGGATCGACCCGGCAAGGTTGTAAAAAATAACCCCGACGTAACCCGGATGCCGGATAAAGCCATAAGGCCCCCGGCTGACAACCCGGCGTCCCCTGTCTTTCTGGACTCATACAACAATCGAAAAAGGGGTTGGATTTCATTGCACAATAGGGCAAAGCGCTCCCGCCCATCATGTTGACAATGGCAAACAGGGAAACGGTAACGGGTATCGGCCCCGTCCAACCAAGACGATGGAAAGGATCGGGAGAAGGGCCGTCAATAGGGGAGTATGAATCTTGTCCCAGGTTTTCGCCTTTTTCAAGGCGCTCTTTCTTTCCTCGGCGAGGCCCGGGGATACCCTGAAAACATTGGCCGTTAAAACCGAGACGACGGTTAGACCTAGGAGATATACCCAGCCATTCCACCAGTTGAGGGTTCCCGCCGGGACGAAAAGGAATAGGGCCATCGGAAGGATTAGAGGAAGCTGGTTCATTTCCCTGCCCCGATAAATCCTAATGGGCCTTCGCGAATTGCCTCAAGCGCGCCGACATAACCACTAGAGGAATACCGGAAGCAAAGGCATAGATTCCCACCAGCCAAACCAACTCGGTTCCAGTGACCTTGAAAAAGAAAATCAGTCCACCGAACACCACCGAACAAAGACCCGCGTAAAAGAAGGGACGTCTTCTTTCCTTGTACTCATTCAGGTCGTAGCCTTGGAATATTTCCAAAAGGCCCGTCAAAATGGCCCAAGCGGCGATCCAATTGAGCAGCACCAACACGACGGCTTCCGGTTTGAACCAAGTCAAAAGCCCCAAGCTGATGCTCAAAATTCCTTCCCAAATCAGGGTCCACCAACGGCGCCCATCGCCGTAATCCTGGGCCCCCAGAATCACAGCGAACAAACCGTCCAAAAAGGCATAAAGACCTAAAAGAAGGACCAGGGTTGCCACGATGGAAGCCCATTTCGTGAAGACGGACATCGCAAAAACATCCGGATAGTACCCATCCAAGGATAATACCCAAGCGAGGGATACCAAACCCAAAAGGATTCCCAGCAAACCCCGGACGCCCAATATCCACCAAAATTTCGCCATGATGTGATGCACGCTTATTCTCCTTGCTTCCTCCGGGCTTTGCTCCGGTTGAAACGCCTTTCGACCTTCAAGCCCTTTCCCCGGAAGGCCAAAGCCGCTTTGGGGGTGTGCCGGGCGTGGACCTCATGGCGGGAATAGGCCCCCCGATGAAAAAATTCCTCGATGGGCTTGATCCCTCCCGGCGCGTTTGACTTTATTCATCAGTTTGGTTTTCATGACGCCTCCTTCAGGCCATTCTTAGGCCTGTACGTCCATCTTCAATGAAATGGATTCGTTTCCCCATTTCTTTTCCATGGCGATCCAATCCGACAATGAATCGTCACTGGGACATCCCCTGCCCAGCCAATGGAAATAAGCCGCCGTTTCCAGATCGTGTTTCGTCATCTTCGCCGCCGGTCTGGCGGCTTCCAACGGGTGGCCGATATTCTTTTTCTCTTTTGTCGCGACCATAACATCCTCCTTTTATTTATTTTTTATTCCGAAAAGCACTCCAAAGCGCCCCAGCCAGGGCTCCCGCCGCGGCGGCTACTACTAATGCCTTTTCCGGGTTGTTCTTCGCGTAGGCCACGGTCTGGGCCCTTTTCTTGTTGAATTCCGCTTTCGCCTTCCGTAGTTTCTCCCGCGCCTCCCTGAACTTGTTTTCCATCCTCGCCTGGGTCTTCGGGTCCTTCAGTTCCTTTTCGACACGGTCAATCGCCTCAATGCCTTGTTTCAGACGCTTCTTGATTTCCTCCGATACCCTTTCTTGATTCTTCTTGTCCTGAAGTTTCTGTTTCAACTCGTTCCAGGCCTCCGAAGCCCTTTCCCTGAGTGCCATAGCTTCCTCCTTTTAATAACTGCTAAAAACCAATTTGAACCACCAAGAACACCAAGTTCATCAAAAAAGCCAAAACAAAGATTGAATTCCCTTTTTCTCTGCCCTTTGCCTTTCGTTGTTCTTGGTGCCCTTGGTGGTAAAAATTCTTTCTGTTTACACCTCTTATTTTTTCCACCTTTTCATCTTGGCCGCCTGCAAGAAAATAATCGCGACCAAGAAAATCAACAACCCTCCGATCGAGTACACCACGCCCTTCGGAACCCGGCCATAATCAATAATGAGGTCAAAGACCCCCAGGACCATTAAAAGAATCCCGACCGAAATCCACATGTAGACAACGAAAAGATATTCCACCCGGCGGAGTAACCAGTCCCAATGTTCCGTGATCGAATCCTTGATCTCCTTGATAAACATTCGCACCGCCGCTACCGCGTCAAAAGCCTTGGCTGCGGCCTGCCCCCAGCCCGAGGAAGAGGTTTCGGATGTTTTTTTGGAGTCCGTCATGGGACACCTTTCCTTCCCTTGACTCCAAATTAGGCCTGTTTGGCTGTTTTTTTTATGACTGGGGTCATAGGAAACGACTTTTTAAAAAACGTATAACCTCCGATAAATGTTTCGGTAGGGGCGCGATTCATCGCGTCCGCGAAGAAAAGCGTTTAAAACAAAGGTCGGGCGGGATAAATCCCGCCCCTACGACGACAAAAGCAACCCCGGTAAAGAAGTTTTCAGAGGTACAACCTTTAAAAAAAATCCCTCTCAATGGTTTTCCCCTTTTTATCTCGCGAAAAAGCTAATGCCACATTGGACTGGTATAAAAAGGGTCGGGTTGTCCGCGGGTGGCCCCCCCGCGATGGTTTGATTCGCGAAGTTGATATCCACCCTTCCCTGAAAGAAAAGAGCCATGTCCCCTGCCACGATGAAACGAACCCCTAACCCCGGCGACAGGAGCAAATCGGGCTCGTCACGGGTCAATTTCTGGGGCCCGACCCCAGGAGTGTTGACCGTCAGGGAATAGTTATTGAAAGCGGCTCCAAAACCAAACATGACGTAAGGCCTGACCGAACCTTCGCCAAAACTAAACCTGGCTGTCGCCAAAAGCGGCATATAGATCCACTCGCCTGCCGCCCCCCCAAGAACCACCTGGTCACAGTCGTAATAACCCAGGGTCATCATGAGGCTAAAGTCGCGCGAAAGGCGGTAGCCGACTCCCAAGTCCCAGCCATAACCGGAGTTGTAGTTTTTGACCGCCGAACCACCTTCAGGGAATACCAATCCCCCATCTAACTGTTCGATCCACCTTTGATCGGACGCGATCTCCTGGGCTGCCAAAGGGCCCGTGAGGGCGGACGCTAAAATGAAAACCCCTATACTCGCCAACCTTCGGGTCGAGGAATTCGAATAGCCGCGCCGGGCCGAGGTGCGCCGGATTCTCTGGAGCCTGAAACCCCGAGGGAAAAACGAGTTTTCCAAGCTGCCTAATTCCCACCACTCAAGCCACGCTAAAAGCCTTTTCCAAAACCCGTCAGCATTTTTCTTTTTCATGACATCCTCCTTAACAGCCGCATTTCCTGAAATAAACGTTCCAATGTTTCCCCTGGGGTTCGGCGTAATGCTCGAAACCCATGTCGCCCAGGATGGTGTAAAGCAGAACCGGCTCCTCCTTGGCGGCCAAGCATAGGACCTGGCAGGGCCGCAGTTCCTTCAACAAATCCTCAATGGCTGGCAGGGGTTCCACGCCGTAACGCAAAAAGCGCCTCAAGTCGACGGATAGCTCCGAGCCCGGAGCCAGGTTTTGAACCCACTCGGGTTTTTGCGCTTTTTCCGTTTTCATGATGGCCCTCCTTTCGCGAATAATATTTTTTCCTGCTCAGACACGCTCTGGATGGCCGCCGCCACTGAATCCGGGTTAAGCGAGATGGAATCAATGCCGCAACGTACCAGGAAAGCCGCGAAATCCGGGTGATCGCTGGGCGCCTGGCCGCAGATGCCGATTTTGGTGCCGGTGGCTTTACAACGCCGGATGACGTCCGCGATGGAACGCTTAACGGCCTCGTCCTGCTCGTCAAACAGCTTAGACAGGACTCCCGAATCCCGGTCCACGCCCAGTGTGAGTTGGGTTAAGTCGTTGCTACCGACGGAGAATCCGTCGAAGCGCTTGGCAAATTCCTCGGCCATGATGACGTTGGCGGGTATCTCGCACATCACGTAAACCTGCAGACCCTTCTCCCCACGCTTAAGGCCCTGGCTTTCCATGACCGCCAGCACCTGGTCCGCCTCCCCCGTTGTACGGCAGAAGGGCACCATGACGACAATGTTGGTGAGCCCCATGACCTCTCGGACTCTTTTCAACGCCTTGCATTCCAGCTCGAAACCCGGCTGGTAGCCCGGGCTGTAGTACCGGGAGGCCCCCCGCCAGCCGATCATGGGGTTTTCTTCCTTAGGCTCGAAGGCGGCCCCGCCGATCAGGTTGGCGTATTCGTTGGTCTTGAAATCACTTAAGCGCACGATGACCGGATGGGGATATTGGGTGGCCGCAATCTGGGCAAGGCCCCTCGAAAGTTTATCCACGAAATATTCGGTCTTGTCCGCATAACCCTCTGTGATTTCCGCGATTTTCTTTTTTGCTTTTTTGTCCTTAAGGGTCTTGAAGTTTACCAGCGCCATGGGATGGACCTTGATGGTGTCACTGACCAGGAATTCCATTCGGGCCAGGCCGATCCCCTTCACCGGCAGGTGCCACCACTGGAAGGCCGCGTCCGGGCTGGCGATATTCATCAAAATCTGGGTCTTGGTGTCGGCCATCTGGTCCAGGCGGATTTCCTTTTCCTCGAAGGCTAGTTCCCCCTGGTACACCTCACCCTGCAAGCCTTCGGCGCAGGAAAGGGTGACGGATTGTCCGTTCTTTAAAAGGTGTGTGGCCTTGCCCGTGCCTACAACCGCGGGAATACCCAGCTCCCGGCTGACAATGGCCGCGTGACAGGTGCGGCCTCCATGGTCGGTGATGATTCCCTTGGCCTTCTTCATGATGGGCACCCAATCCGGGTCGGTCATCTCGGCCACCAGGATGGAACCTTCCTTGAACTTCCCGATATCCCTGGCACTCTTTACACGGCATACCGAGCCGGAGGCAATCCCATCTCCCACGGCCATTCCCATTAAAAGGACCTTACCCTTTTCCTTTAAAGTGTATTTTTTCAAGACCCCGACTTTCTTGCGGGACTGCACCGTCTCGGGCCGGGCCTGCACCATGTAAAGTTCTCCGGTCTTCCCGTCCTTGGCCCATTCCATGTCCATGGGTTTGGCGTAATGGTTTTCCACCAGGACGGCCCATTTGGCCAGCTGGAGGATTTCGGCGTCGGTCAGGACATAGCTTTTTTGTTCCTTCTGGCTTGTTTTTAAAAGATGAGTGCCTTCGCCCCCCGGGCGGTAGGTCATTTTTATTTTCTTTCCCCCCCGCTTTTTTTCCAAGATGGGGACTAGGAGAGGGTTTTCCAAAAGGGGTTTAAAGACCATGTATTCGTCCGGGTCCACCTCACCTTGCACCACGGTCTCCCCCAATCCAAAGGCCGCGTTAATGAGGACCACCCGGGGGAAGCCGCTGTCGGTGTCGATAGAAAACATGACGCCCGAGCTTCCGATGTCGGAACGCACCATGCGTTGGACACCGACGGACAGGGCCACTTTCGTGTGGGAATAGCCCTTCTCAATGCGGTAGCTGATGGCCCGGTCGGTGAAAAGCGAGGCATAGCACTTGCGGCAAGCTTCCAGCAGGGCTTTCTCACCCCTCACATTAAGGAAGGTTTCCTGCTGGCCGGCGAAACTGGCGTCGGGCAGGTCCTCGGCGGTGGCGGAGGAACGGACGGCCACCGCCAGGTCCCCGTCACCCGCCTTGGCGCAAAGTTCCCGGTAGGCCCGGCGAATCTCCAAGGTGAGTTCCAGTGGAAATTGGGCGTGAAGCATAAGCCCCCTCGCGGCCTTTCCCACAATCTTGAGTTTCTTAGGGGTCTTCTCGGCCTCTTCGGCCAGATGGTCCAGCGCGCCCGCCAGGTGGTTTTGTTCCAGGATGTCCCAATAAGCCTTGGAGGTAATAGCGAACCCCTCCGGCACCTTGACCCCGGCCTGGGCGAGGGTTCTCGTCATTTCACCTAGGGACGCGTTCTTGCCACCCACCAGGGGAATATCTTGGATGCCCACTTCCTCAAATCTTTTTATCCAAACCATTTGATTTTCCATGTCAGACTCCTTAACGGGCCAGGTAACCACCGTCGATCGGATAATAAGAACCGGTAATAAAAGAAGCTTTTTCGGAGGAAAGCCAAACCACCAATTCGGCCACTTCCTCCGGTTTTCCCAATCGGCCGATAGGATGGAGTGCAACCAGTCCATCCCTCGCCGCCTTATCGGCGGTCACCGGGGCGATCATGGGCGTTTCAATAAAAGCCGGACCCACGGCGTTGATACGAATACCCTTGGCCGAGTATTCAAGGGCGGCATCCTGAGTCAAACCCACTACCCCGTGTTTTGCGGCCGAATAGCCGGGTGCGGGACCAAAACCCACCTGCCCCAAGATGGAGGACATATTGACGATGGAACACTTCCCCGCCTTGAGCAGGGCTGGGATTTCGTATTTCATGCAGTAAAAAATGCCGGAAAGATTGATGGCGATAACCTCCTGCCATCCCTTCAATGAATAATCCGCGATGGGGTTCATTTCCCCGCCGATACCCGCGTTGTTGAAAGCCGCGTCAAGCCGACCGAACTTTTCAAGGGTTTGTTTCACAAGATTTTCGCAGTCCGAAGGTTGGGATACGTCGGCCCTAACGAAGAGGCCCGTTCCACCCGCTTCCCGGATAAGTCGGACCGTTTCCTCGCCCGTCTTTTCGGTACGGTTGGAAACCACCACCTTCGCGCCTTCCTGGGCGAATAAAAGGGCCGCGGCCCGGCCGATTCCCGATCCGGCGCCGGTCACTAGGGCGACCTTTCCCTCGAAAAGCTTCATAGGTTCCTCCCCTTT
This sequence comes from candidate division FCPU426 bacterium, assembly GCA_003152075.1. Lineage (GTDB taxonomy): Bacteria > Oederibacteriota > Muellerivitia > Muellerivitales > Muellerivitaceae > PALSA-1180. Next base: position 3,785 of record PLZG01000069.1, on the reverse strand, counting down.
AGTGCCTTTTCAATTTTATCGTAGGAGCCTGGAGTGCCGGAGCATATGACTAGGGTCATATGAAAGAGCACTTTTCAGCGTTACGGTAAAGACGTAGAAAACGACAAAAGAGGAGGAAAATTATGACCACGCTCGTTAAGGAAGAGACAAAAACAAACATCATGAAAGCCCTCATTTACCATGGCCCGACCCAAAGGGCTTGGGAGGATAAGCCGAAACCCTCCATCAAGGACACAACCGACGCAATCATCCGTATCACCACCTCCACCATTTGCGGAACCGACCTTCACATCATGAAAGGGGATGTTCCCTCCGTAATCAACGGGCGCATTCTCGGCCACGAGGGCGTGGGCATAGTTGAGGAAACGGGAGCGGGCGTCACGCAGTTCAAAAAGGGCGACAAGGTCCTTATCTCCTGCATCACCTCCTGCGGGAAATGCGACTATTGCAAAAAAGGAATGTACTCCCATTGCCGAAACGGTGGATGGATTTTGGGAAACACCATCGATGGAACCCAGGCCCAATACGTGCGCATTCCCCACGCCGACAACAGCCTTTATAAAGCGCCCCCGGATGTCGACGAGGAAGCCTTGGTCATGCTTTCAGATATCTTCCCCACCGGCTTCGAATGCGGCGTTATCAACGGCCAGGTGAAGCCGGGCGACAAGGTGGCCATCGTGGGCTCCGGCCCCATCGGCCTGGCGGCGCTATTGACCGCCCAGTTTTATTCCCCCGCCATGCTCATCCTCATCGATCAGGACGACAACCGGCTCAAGGTGGCCCGCGCCTTCGGGGCGACCCACACCATTAATTTCAAGACCGAGAAGGTGGAGGAAAGGGTGAAGGCTCTGACCAACGGCGACGGGGTGGACGTGGCCATTGAGGCCGTCGGCGTGCCATCCTCCTTCGAGACCTGCCAAAACATCATTGGCCCGGGGGGAAGGATCGCCAATATCGGGGTCCACGGCAAACCGGCCGAATTGCACCTTGAAAAGCTGTGGGATCGCAACATCACCATCACGACCCGTTTGGTGGATACGGTGACCACGCCCATGCTGTTGAAGGTATTACAGTCCGGAAAACTGGACGCCAAGAGGATGGGAACCCACAAGTTCGCCCTCTCCGACGTCATGAAGGCTTACGATACTTTCGGCAACGCGGCCAAGGAAAATGCTTTGAAAGTGATCTTAAAAGGTTAAGTAAGGAGCCAACACCGTCTTCGACGACTCCCAGGTGTTGTTAGAAGAATAAGGCTCAATGAAAGAGGATTTATGGTTGCTACCACGAAATTTCGAGCGATACCCATGCTTTCCTACTCGTTGGCCGCAGTGGTGGCGGCTTCGAGTCTGGGTGGCTTGTTGCTGCCCGAAATTTACGCCAAGGAAACCCCTTCCTGGGCCGCCCAGGCCCAGGGCCAGGACTTTGTGGACCTGCTATTCGTCACCCCCCTCTTAATTTTTTCCGCCTTCCTGGCTCAAAAAGGAAAAAAGTTCTTTTTGTTTCTTCAGGGCGGAATCCTCATTAATTTGGTTTACGCCTATTTGCAATACGGCTTTTTTTTGCACTTCAACCACTTTTATTTCCTTTATTGCGCGGGCCTGGGGCTGTCGGTTTACGCTCTCGTTCTGTACGGTATGGAATTTCAAAAAGCGAGGGTGGAAGCCTGGTTTAATCTCAAAAAGTCCATCAAACTCCCTGCCCTCTATTTTCTGGCCACCACCTTGGCCTTTTATTTCCTTTGGCTTTCGGAGGATATTCCAGGGGTCATTTCCGGGATAGCCCCCAAGACCATCACTGAGGCCGGACTTATCACCAATCCGGTCCACATCCTTGACCTTTCCATCGTGCTCCCGGCCATGGTCATCGCTTCCCTTCAACTTCTCCGCAAGAAACCTTCCGGCTATTTGTTCTTCCCTATCATGATGTCCTTTTCCATTGTCATGAGCGTCGCTATCGGGGGAATGATGGTGGCGATGCATTTAAAAGGCGTCAACGAGGATCTAACCGCGGCTTACGTATTTGGGGTTTTTGTAATCTTAAATTCAACTGTGTTGGGAATTTTCCTACGAGGGATGAAATAAGGTGTTGTACGCCATGTCAGCTTATTTCACTAATCTTTTAAACATGGACCGGCGGGCTACTATTACAGTGACCACCAGCCAGACCAGCATGAGGGGAACGGCTTGGATTTGCAGGGGCAGGTCGAGGGTTAGGGACCGAACAATGGCGTTGACCGAGGTGAGGGGAAAAAACCAAGCCACGGTCTGAAAGGCTGGCGGCAGGCTTTCGATGGGGTAAAAGACCCCGCAAAAGAGGAACATGGGAAAGATGAGCAAATATTGGGGGTAGGAAAGCTCGTCGATCGAGCGCGAATAACCGGCCGCCGCCAACCCCATGGCGGAAAACAGGAAGGCGCTGAGGAAGGTAACCGGAAGGAGGGTTAAAAGGCACCATGGGTTGAAGTTGCCCGCCCCTACCCCAATGACGGCTACCACTTCCGCCGCCACGGTGGCTTTGGTTGCGTCCCAAAACAGTTCCCCCCAAAGCACTTCCGAGAGGGTAATGGGCGTGATGGCGATGGCCTGGAAAATCTTCTGGTAATACATCCGCACGAAAGCGCCAAAGGAGCCCTCGTAAAAGCCCTGGAAAAGAACCGTCTGGGCGATGATGCCCGAGAAAATAAAACTGCGGTAGGAAAGGTGATGGCCCTGGGTGGTGATGTCCCCCACCAGCGCCCCCACCCCGATACCGAAGGAAAGCAGATAGAAGATGGGTTCCAAAAAGGTCGTGAGCAAGTAGTAAAGCAGGCTTTTAAGAAAAGCCGAATAGTACCGCTTCCAAACACACCACACACCCCAAAGGGATTCGGGAATCATAGGCCTTCTACTCCCAAACGACTTCCGGTGAGTTTGAGATAAACATCCTCCAGGTTAGGCCGACGCTTCCAGATGACCCCTGGCCGGACTTCCTCCTCCACTTCGGTGCGGGCAATATGCTTGGCGATCAGTTTTTCGGGACTGTCCACGTCGAGAATCTTGCCCTGGTACAGGATGGCAATGCGGTCGCAAAGCCTCTCCGCCTCTTCCATGTAATGGGTGCAAAGAAGGATGGCCACGCCCTGAGCCCGGGCCTCTGAAAGGGCCTCCCACAGCATGCGCCGCACGTCCGGATCCAAGCCCGTAGTAGGTTCATCCAACACCAGGACCTTGGGGTTGGAAATGAGGGCCCGGGCCACCTGCAGGCGGCGTTTCATGCCACCCGAAAGGGAATCCACATTCTCCTTGGCCTTTTCAGCGAGCCCAAACCTTTCCAACAGGTTCTGGGCACGTTTTTTCCCCTCCGCTTTGGAAACATGGAAATAACCAGCGTGAAGCACCAGCTGATCGAGAACGTTGAAATCGCTGTCCAGGGTTTCTTCCTGGTTGCAGACGCCCAGGTCCCTGCGGGCCAGCTTGGGGGCCAATTGGACATTATGCCCAGCGATTAAAACCTCGCCCGAACTGGCGGGATAAAAGCCCGAAATGCATTGGATGGTGGTGGATTTGCCCGCTCCATTGGGCCCCAAAAGCCCGAAACATTCGCCGGGGGCCACCTCGAAGGAAATATCCGAAACAGCCTCCACCTCCCCGCCATGGCGGGAGTGGTAATATTTGGAAAGGTGGACGACTTGGAGTGGTTGTGGGACAGGAGAGGTCATAGAGCCGGTACTTTACGCCAGGCCGGAAAGGGGGTCAATCCCAGGAAAACCTGCAAAACCATCTGTCCAATGCAGATCCACGTCGTGG
>PLZG01000044.1 GCA_003152075.1 candidate division FCPU426 bacterium | reverse complement strand
CACGACGGGGACCCGTCGTGGACAGCTAAAATCCCTAAAACGCCCACCATTCATTGGATCTTTAAAATTGAATTAAGGGTTTATAATTCCGTAAAGAGCCTTTAGCCGTTTTATTAAGGAATTCATTAAAAGTCATCTTCGGGAGCAATTGATGAAAAGAAGAAAAGTTACCCAATTCCCATGGTTTTTAGTCGCGTATTTTTTAGGCTTTTGCTTTGGGCTCGTTTCAGTCCCTGCGGCCATGGCTCAAAGCGAGAATCCCGCCCAATTGACCCAAAAGGGTTGGAGCTATTGGAACGGCACGGGGGTTGAAAAAGATTATTCAAAAGCGGTGGAATTTTTCCAAAAAGCCGCGGACCAGGGTGATGCAAACGGCGAATACGGTTTGGGGTGTGCCTATGACTACGGTTTGGGGGTGGACAAGGATTACAGCCGGGCCTTGAAGTGGTACCGTAAATCGGCGGACCAGGGGAATTCCTTCGGCGAATTTGGCTTGGGCAACTGCTACGAGCTGGGCAAAGGGGTCTCCCGGGATTTGAAGAAGGCCAAGAATCTCTATGAACTCTCCGCGAAACAAAACAACGACCAGGGGCAGAAAGCCTTAAAGCAATTAACCAACCCCACCAGCGAGGATGCCCAGGCCCTCTGTGATAAGGGTTTGGCCGCCCAACAGGCAGGTCACCCGGATGAGGCTTTCCGTTTGTATAAGCAATCGGCTTCCTTCGGGAACGCCCTGGCGGAAGAAGAGTTGGGCTGGTGTTATTGGAACGGCATGGGGACGGGGAAAAATTATTCACAAGCCCTGGAATGGTTCAAGAAGGCCGCAGAACAGGGAGAAGCCGGCGCCCAGTATGGACTGGGTTGTGGTTATTACTATGGTATGGGGGCCGAGAAGGATTATGTCGAGGCCTTGAAGTGGTTCCAGAAGTCCGCGGACCAGGGAAACGGCTACGGCCGGTACGGGGTGGGGAATTGCTATTTCAACGGGCAGGGGGTGTCCAAGGACCCCGCCCGGGCGGTGCAGTGGTACCAAATGTCCGCCGACCAGGGGAACGATTATGGCCAATTGGGTTTGGGCCGGTGTTATCAGCGGGGCGCGGGCATCGGCAAAAATATGGATCAGGCCCGGCATTTCTTCCGCTTGGCTGCGGAGCAAAAAAATGAGGAAGCGAAACAAGCCCTGAAGGAACTGGACCATCCTGAATCCATCCCGGGGGGCAGCTCCAGTTGTAGCGCGGCCTATCCCAACGGCATGACCGGGACCCTTCGGACCGTTTTGAATGTGAGCTATCCCGGCAACCAGAAGACCAGTGTTCATTTGAATAATCCCCTGGACCAGATCGCCTACGTCCAAAAAGTCCTCACCGAGAAAGCGGCGGCCAACCCCAACGGGCCACAGTTCCAGTTTATTGAGGCCTCCCAGTCCCGGAGTTCGGACTTGTTTCTGGGGGTTGTGCTCTATGGCCAATTTTCAAATGTACCGGAGGACTATGGGCTTTTCGGGGAAGGCGATATTCTTCCCGTCGGGACGGGTTGGGCGGTGGTCAATGGCAGTGGCCTCAGCTCGGAGTCGAACTGGCTCTTCAACGTGACCACCCATTCTTTCACCTTTGACCAGGATCACCAGCCTCTGAACGATCTCCTCGATGAAGCGGCGGCCACTTTGTACCAATACATCGCCAATGGTTGGACTTGTAAATAATTTCGGCAAAATGAATTGAACGGATTGTGGTTCAAACCTTGTCCGCGACGGGGACCCGTCGTGGACAACTTGGCGTTCAAGTGGCAGTTCAAACCTGCCGCCAAGGTCAACCAGCCGGTTGATTCCAAGACCCGGCTTCGGATACTGTTAGAGGTGTCGTAAAAAGGGGGGAAGATGCACACCGAAAACCTGAGTGCCTGGACTCACGAACACGTCTTCACCGGCCAGGACACGAACGCCGAGAAAAGTACCCGTATCGTTGCCGCCATCACGGCCACCATGATGGTGGTGGAAATTGTGGCGGGTTGGCTTTTCAATTCAATGGCCCTGCTGGCCGACGGCTGGCACATGAGTTCCCACACCCTGGCTATCGGCCTGAGCGCCCTGGCCTACACCCAGGCCAGACGCCAAGCCGCGGACGGCCGGTACGCTTTCGGCACCTGGAAGATCGAGATCCTGGCCGGTTATACCAGCGCGGTTCTCCTCATGGTCATTGCCGCTATTATGGTTTGGAGCTCCATCGGCAATTTGCTCTCGCCCAAACCCATCCATTTCGTCCAGGCCATTCCCATCGCCCTGGTGGGCCTGACAGTCAACATTGTTTGCGCCCTGATCTTAGGAAAAGCCCACCACCTCGGCCAAGAGCATGACCATGGCCATGAGCACGCGCATCCTCACGACCATGGGGATAACGCCCACCACGACTTGAACCTCAAATCAGCCTATATCCACGTGGCCGTGGATGCCGCCACTTCGGTTTTGGCGGTCCTGGCCCTCACCGGCGGGCTTTATCTCGGCTGGGTATGGTTGGACCCGGTCATGGGCATCGTCGGGGCTGGGGTAGTGTCGCTATGGGCCTGGGGACTGATTCGGGAAACCGGGAAGGTGCTACTGGACCGCGAAATGGACCGCCCAGTGGTGGCCGAGATCCGGGAGGTGGTTGAAAAGCATCCCGAATGGTCCAAAACCACCCGCATGTCGGACCTGCATGTCTGGCGGGTCGGTAAGGAAAACTATTCCTGCGTCCTGTGCCTGGTGACCGACGACAAGGGCCTGACCCCCCAGGCAGTAAAGGCCGCCTTGGCGGTTCACGAGGAAATCTCCCATGTCACGGTGGAAATCAACCTTTGCCCCCATTGATTATTTCGCGAATGAACAGGTGGGTTAATGAAACCTGTCCACGACGGGGACCCAGGGTGGACAATTGAAAATGCATAACGGCACCTAGCTTCTATTTTTCGATGCAGGAGTTTTACGTGGCTTTAAAAGCGATTTTTAAAAAGGAAATAGGCAAAGGTCTCGGACTAGTACTTTCGCTTAACATCGTAAATTACATCGTTTCGGCGTTCACATTTTTGTCGAGCCTGGGATCTTGTGGCCCTTATGGGGTCCGAGGTGATATCGGGTCGATCATGTTGTTTTATTGGGGGGTGACCCAATTCTTGTACACCGGACCCATGATATTTTTTGGATGGCGGAAGGGAAAAAGGGATTTTGTCCAAGGGCTTGTTTTCGGGGCCTGTCTAACGGTCATCGCCAACGTTGGAACCTACTTTTTCAATGATCCGATCCTCTCCGGTTTGGCGAAAATGATGGATACTTTTCAATACTGCTTTGGGTTGAGAAATTAGTTTTAAGGAACATGGTACTTGTCCACGACGGGGACCATGATTGGACAATGAAGAAGTATCGATTGGGCTGTCACAAACGAGGAGGCATTAACGAATGGACCCTGAGTTAAAAAAACGGATTCGTTTGGCCTGCGTCTTCCAAGGTGTTGTTTGGGGTTTTGGGTTGGTTACGATGGCCGTTCTTTCATTTGTCCCTAGCCAACAAACTGGATTTTTCTTTGAAAAAATTCTATTCCTTGTCAGCTTAGGAATTTTTGTAACTCCATTGGCCAGTATCTTTTTCTTCGTCCGGTATGTTTCTGGAAATTTAAAGAAATTTACTTACGCCTCATCTTTCGTCTTGGCAATTTGGGTTTTGAACATTTTAGGAGTTGGCCTGATCCAATTATCCAAGTGGGAATCTTTTTCGGATAAAAAGGCCAGGGAAACGGAAATTGCCAACAAACCCATTTACGACAAGATGCGAAATGAGCTTGAGAAAAAAGTCACTTCAATTGAAACGGCGGAAGCTGCAGAAAATTATGTCAAAAGTGTCATTCTGGAGAGAAAGGCTGTGGACATCCCCGACTATTATCCTGGAAGGAAAAGCGATCAAGTCGAACTTTTGATCAATTTATTTCGTTCAAAAAATAAAATATTTGGTGATAAAGCCGTCGCTAAGATGACTTTTTTGTTAATGCAATACTCCGGGGGAGATGACGGAGAAGATATATCATCGTTATGTGGAGAAATACTATGGAATGATACTTCCGCTGCTGTGGAGGCCATGGGCGCGGCAAAAAAAGATTTGTTGCCAGAGTTTAGGAATGAGGAGTTTTATAAGGCCTTATACGGAACCTGTATCTGGGTACCATACGACAATACGGACCTTTCCGAGTCCGAAAGAACAAAGAAGGCAAAACCTATAAAGGATCGGCTGAAGGCACTCAGGAATTCTTCTAATGCAGATTTTGTGGATTACCTTCTTAATGCCGACTTTGAACATTGGACTTATTAGCTGAAAGTCGACCTGAATCTAGTTGGAAACGGTGTCCACGACGGGGACCCTTCGTGGACAGCACAAACATCTTAAAATTCGTGGTAAATTTTAATGTCGTTTTATCTTTATCTATTTAGCGCAAGGATATTTGAATGCGGCAAGGCGTGGCCTTCTTTTTTTTGAAAGCGTTCTCAAAACGATTCCAAATAACATTACGTTGCTTGCTTTCCTTAGCCCTCACCCAGCCTGCAGGAATTTACGTTTTTGCCATGAACCCCCCTGCGGCTTTCCATAAGACCGCCCCAACTTCCAAACCCGACGCCCAAGCCCGGAAGAAAATCGCCCAGGCCTACGGGGGCCTTCCATTGTTCTTCGAGAAAAACGAGGGACAGACCGATCCTTCGGTTCGGTTCACAGCCCGGGGAAAGGGCTACAGCCTCTACCTGACCCCTACCCAGGCCGTTTGGTGTTTTCAAAAATACCTCCGGCGCAAAAAATTAAAAGACCCGAAAAAATCGGTGCTGTCCAAACCCGAATACCTTTGGATGAAATTGAAAGGCGCCAACCCCCGTTGTGAAGCCGAGGGACTGGACGAACTTCCGGGCAAGAGCAATTACTTTATCGGAAATTCAAACCATTGGCGGTCCGGCTTGTCCCAATACGCGCGGGTGAAATTCAAGGAGGTTTATCCCCATATCGACTTGGTCTATTACGGCGCCAATGGAAAACTGGAATATGACTTCGTGGTGAAACCGGGGGGTAACCCCCAGGACATCCAATTAAAATTTTTGGGAGCGAAAGATCTCCCAAAACTGGCTGGCGGGAATTTGGGAATGAAGGTAGGGAAGAGCCATTTGATAATGAGTCTGCCGTCGGTTTACCAGAAAAATTGGATCGGGAAAAAAGACGTCAGCGGGAGGTTTGTCAAGAACAAGGAAGGGGAAGTGGGGTTCGAGGTGGAAGGCTATGACCCTACCAAAACCTTGGTGATCGACCCTGCCTTGACCCTCGCCTACTCCACCTATGTGGGCGCAAACGTTAGTTTTGGGAACAACGAGTTCCAGTCTTTGGCGGTGGATCCCGGCGGCGACGCCTACCTAGTGGAAGCTTATGAAGCCGGATTTACGGGTACACCTGGCGCATATCAACCGACCGCTAATGCCGAAAACGTATTGATCTTCAAACTGAATCCCACAGCGACAGGCTTGGTTTACGCCACCTATTTAGGGGGAAGCGGTTATGATGTTCCTTATGCCGTCACGGCGGACGCTTCGGGAGATGCTTTTGTCACAGGGACAACAAATTCACCTGATTTTCCCGTAACCCCAGGCGCTTTTCAAACCACCCAGGGCTCCCCAGTCCCCTTAAACAATGGAAACGCTTTTGTATCGAAATTAAATCCCACGGGGACGGTTCTGGTCTATAGCACTTTCTTGGGAGGTAGTCCCCCGGCTGGAAACGATGTGGGCTACGGCATTGCGGTGGATGCCTCCGACAACGCCTACATAACGGGTGAAGCCGAATCAGCCAATTTTCCCGTGACCCCCGGCGCATTCCAAACAACGGTTACCTGGTCTGGAGGAAATGCCGCTTTCATCACAAAATTAAATTCCACGGGGACAGCACTGGTCTATAGCACCTACTTGGGAGGTAGTAATGACGATTTCGCCCAAAGCATCGCTTTGGATGGTTCGGGCGATGCTTATGTAACGGGTCAGGCCACCTCCAGCAATTTTCCAGTGACTCCCGGAGCCTTTCAATCCACGCTGGGTTCCACAAATGGAAACGCTTTTGTGACGAAATTGAACCCGATCGGTACAGCCTTGATCTATAGCACTTATTTGGGAGGGAGTACTTTGGATATTGGCAGGGCCATTGCGGTGGATTCTTTGGGAAACGCCATCATGACGGGAGAAACCCAATCCAATAATTTTCCGGTTTCTCCCGGCGCTTTTCAACCCACGCTGGGTTCCACAAATGGAAACGCTTTTGTGACGAAATTAAACCCAACGGGGACTACTCTTGCATTTAGTACTTACTTGGGAGGATCGGGGCCTTCTCTTTATACTGGTTTTTTAGATGAAGGATTAGGCATTGCGGTGGATGGCTCCGGAAACTCATATGTATCGGGGAACACGCTTGCTTCCAATTTCCCCACGACGCCCGGGGCTTTTCAAGCCTCCTGGGGTGGTTCAACCGAATCCACCTTTTGGTCTATATTTAATTCATCGGGCGGCTTGGCCTACTCCACTTATTGGGGGGGGACGGCAAATGGAGATATCTGTGATGATGGGGCACAGATCGCCTTGGATGGTTCGGGAGGCCTCTATGTAGGCGGCTGTACTTATGCAACGGATTTTCCCATCACGGCCGGGGTTTATAAAATAACGATCGGTCCCGAGGGGGAAGATATGTTTGTTTCAAAATTTGTTTACGTGACGCCCACCCCCACGGCGACTTCTGCCTCCACGCCAACCAATAGCCCGACTCCCACTCCTACCCTGACGGCAACCTCTACTCCCACTTCCACTCCGACTTCCACCTCCACGGTCACAATTACCCCTACACCCTACACTTCGACATTTACGTCAACTTTTACGCCCACCTGTGTGACCCACCTCTGGCCCGATCCTTTCAACCCCAATTACGCGAATGGTGGATTTCTCAAAGTAGATTGCCTGCCGCCTCGGGCTACGGTAACTTTCTATACGGTTTCAGGGGAATTGGTCCGGAACCTATCCGAAAATGGCGGGATGGTGCAATGGGATGGCCACAATCAAAACGGTTCCCGGGTTTCTCTGGGTGTTTATTATTACGTGATCCAGCAAGGGACATCGGTCCTGGGGAGAGGTAAGATCCTGGTGACGAACAATCATTGAGGGCGTAAAACCCTGTCCACGACGGGGACCCGTCGTGGACAGGCAAAATTGGGAATCTTTCGCTTTATAATCCTGACCCGTTTCTCCTGAAAGGATTTTGATCTAGATCATGTCCGCCCCAAAACCCTCAAGGACTCTGGTCTCAAGAACCGGCGCCTTGATCCTTTTCCTTATCTATACGGCTTTCATAGTCCTCGGCGTACCGGACAGCATGTTCGGTGTTGCCTGGCCTACCATGCGCAATGACTTCGGAGTGCCCATTGACGCCATGGGAATGGCGATGGTCTCTGGCTTGGCCGGCTACCTGCTCTCCAGCTTTTTGTCCGGCAGGCTTATCACCAAGCTCTCCATTCGGGGCCTTCAGATCCTCTCCTGCGCGCTCTTCGGAGCGGCCTTGATCGCGGACTGCCTGGTTCCGGCGTGGATTTGGTTCGCTTTGACCAGCCTAGCGCTCGGGTTTGGGGCCGGGGGCATCGACGCCGGGCTCAATACATACGTGGCGACCCACTTTGGCGCGAGGCAGATGCACTGGCTGCACGCCTGCTATGGCGTCGGTGTCACCTTGGGCCCGTTATTCATGACCCTGGCCCTCAACCGCTTGGACGGGTGGCGCCCAGCTTACCTGGCGGTGGGTTTTTTCCAACTGGGGGTGGCCGCGGTTTTCGTTTTTTCGGCCCCCCTCTGGAACCGTTTCCACTTGGCTGGCCGGCCCGGGCAGGAAAAAAAGCTCACGGATTACGACACTCCCTTGTTGAAGACTCTGGCACACCTGCCGACTTGGCTGGGGATGACCCTGTTTTTCCTCTATAGCGGCGCGGAGTTTTCACTTGGTTTTTGGGCTTACTCATTGCTGACGGAATCCAGGGGCGTCGCGCCAACCGCCGCCGGTATCGTGACGGGTGGTTATTGGGGCATGTTCACCGTCGGGAGGATCCTGTCCGGCTTTTTCGCCAAGCATGTCCCGCTGAACCGGATGGTCCTGGGGTGCCTGGCTCTGGCGCTGGTGGGTTCCTTGCTGTTGTGGATGAACATCGATCCGGCCTGGAGTCTATCGGGCATTGTCCTGACCGGCTTCGCCATCGCGCCCGTTTTCCCATCCCTCGTTTCCAGCACCCAGAACCGCGTCGGGCGGCACCACGCGAGCAATTCCATCGGCATGCAGATGTCCGCCGCGGGTGCAGGTAGCGCTTTTATCTCCACATTGTTGGGATTGTTGGCTCGAAGAGTGTCTTTGGAGGCGATCCCGGCGTCCCTGACGGTGTTGTGGGCGACAGTTCTATTTCTTTTTATCGCCTCGATAAGGCGGGAGAGGCCAGCCCGCGCCTGACACTTGAGCCCGTTACTTTCCATCGATCTCTTTCCCGTCCGGCTAGCGTTTGAAACAGCTAGAATATTCCCGTTTGTTTTTGTCCACGAAGGGGACCCAAAAGGAACACTCAGTACTACTGATTATCTTAACTTGAAGTGTTTTNNGTTTTCCCATCACCTTCTGGGTTTTTTCCCAAAGCTTTTGCGGGATGATGGGCTTGTACTACCCGGTTTTTGGCCGTTACACTTCGTGGGAAGTGATACAAAGTACTGGTGCAGATCAACCTGCGCTTTTGCAAGAGCAGAAAATAACGAACCAGTTACTAGCTTGGCCCATTGAAATCAACCAAGGACCGGTATTACCGTTAGAGTAAGACTCAGATCTATAATCCTGAGAATATGGCTGGAAAAGACGCTTCGGAATTCGGGAAAAAATTGCGGATTCTAGGGAATAAAATTGCTCATCCACATCTATTAATCAGGGGCAGGTTTAGGGAAAAGGTTTTTTTTGACTATTTTATTAGGATTTTATGAAAGGCCCATACTTTGAATAGGCCATTTTAAATAGAAATCCAATATGGCCTCGAAAATGCAAAGTTTTCTATTAGTCGTGTTAAAATTTAGAAAACCATCGACAGTTCAACTCCAGAGAGAACAGAACTAAGATCGACCTCTAGAGGCCTATAAGAACCCGGAGAATAATTGCTCAAGTATTGGTCGCCAATAAAATTAATAAAGCTTCCATAAGTTGGGTTTTTAACCACATAAAATTGCCCGGGAAATGAATAGTAAGTCCCGCCAAATGTTCCATTAAAGGTTGTTGGAAAACCGCTCGCTGAAGCAGAACGATAACCTAAATACGCCGATATTAAAATTCCTCCTCCCAAATGATAGTCGGCCCCTAGCTGACATTGGGCTCCAATCGCCATATTTGAAGAATTAGCGGAATAATTCCAACTCGAACCGGACGATTGAGAACCAGAATCAGTGTAATTCAAATTCATTGGCACAAAAACAGGCCCTGCCGACAAAAATAATTTCGTTACGTTATTCAATTCAACAAAAACTCGGCCGTTCAAACCAAATCCAAACGCACTCACTTTATAATCTTGCTCATCTATTTGATTGACGCTACTGTGCGCTATTCGATAATCGCCAATGGGCATCACAGATATAGGTAAACCGAGTTCCAGGAACGTAAACAGTTTAATGGTAGGCTCAATCGTCATATCCGGATAAACCGATGCGACAGTTGCGGTTTCTTGGTAAGTAGGATCGTAAGGTTTAACATCCTTGGCCTGCTTTAAAATGTTCTTCGCGTCCGTATTAAAATCACCTAAACTTACCAACCCCACCCCAGACTCTAGACGAACACCGAAGGCTTTCGAATCATCAATGGATTCCAAATTCTTTACCGTCTTCCGAGAAAAAACATTTGTATTAGCGGCTCCACTAGAAGAGCCAATCTTTGCCTTGATTTGTTCAATGAAAGAAGACAATTGTATGTTAGTTGGATTTTTTACCAGGACATTTTGATAATCAGTCAATGCATCTTGATATTGGCCTTGCGTGTAATAACAATTCGCCCTCCCTTGAAGAGCCGATGAATTTTTAGGGTCTACTTGTAGAGCCGCATCAAAATATTGAAAGGCATTCGCGTAATCCTTTCTGGAATAAAAACTCTGACCCGCTCTGTAATATTCATCGGAGGAAACCGCAAAAACATTTTGGACAGAAACTCCAAAAACAAAAATTATGACAATGAGTGTCCAAAAATTCTTCATGGCAAATAGGTCCATTCAGGATACGGAATAAAGACACAAAAACTGGCAAGTCCGAATTCTTGCAATCAAAATACTCGTTTCAATTATTACCACAAATGTAACTACTCAGGTCTCAAAGCGGCCTTTCGAAGGATAAAAGGCCTGTTTTGAAAGAGGCGGACCATGTCCTCGAAGACATCCCGGTGGTGTTTTGACCTGCCCCCAAAAACTAGTCCACCTGAGTGGGTATAATACCTCGAATGCAACATGAGTCGTGAGTTAGTGAAAAAGCTGAGAAGCTGGCCACAAGTAATTCCTTCAGGCGTTTCCATTAGTGGAAAATAAGAAGTTTACCTATCTTTCGCTCCGCTTTGCCACCAGCGGAAGCTTCAATCACGTAGTAATAAAGCCCGTTAGCGAAGGAGGAGACATCGAAAGTCACTGTGTTGGGGCCCGCATTTGTGGTTCCATCAAATGCGGCTACCTTTCGGAAAGCCGTGGTGAAAAGCCTGAAGGAAATGGTGTTTGCTACTGTGGAAAGCTGGTAATAAAAGGTCACTTGATTAGTCCCTCTAACCGGGTTGGGGTAGGGAACATCGTTGTAGATCAGCCTTGAGGGATTGAGGGTTGCAGTCGGCGTAACGGTAGAAGTAAAGGTCACGCTGGGGGTGTAGGTCCAAGTGGGCGTTAAGGTATTTGTTGGGGTATTGGTTGGAGTAAAGGTTAGTGTGATGGTTGGAGTGTATGTTGGGGTGAAAGTTGAAGTAAGGGTACAGGTATTGCCTGGGAAGCCGCAGGGAGTGTTGGTGAAGGTTAAAGTGGGTGTTTGGGTCGGGGAATTGGTTGGTGTATTCGTGGGAGTATTGGTGGGGGTTGGGGTGTAGGAGGGGAATGTATCTGGATTTAGCGTTTGGACAATGGTGGGAGTAAATGTAAAAGTTGGGGTGATGGTATAGGTGGGTGAGCCGGTAGGGGTGAAGGTGAGGGTGGGGGTTAGGGTAAAAGTAGGGGTGTAGGTGGGGGTGTTGGTGGTCGTGGGGGGTGCACAGGCCATGGTTACCGAAATGTTGTCATATTGTGTGGTTGTAATGGTACTAGGCCCTTGGTTTTCGTTAGTTACAATAAATCCCGCTTGGATTGTTTGTTTCATATTAATGGTTAACGGACCGGAATAGGAGTTCCAAGATGTTCCGTCAGGAGAATAATAGGTATTAAATATATTGCCTGAGCGTTGAATTTTGAACCAATAAGGGCAGGGCCCTAAACTGGTTGTGGAATTTGGATTATTAAACGAATTCGAAGGAGATCTCCACGAATAAAATTCAAAGCCTGAAGAGCAAGGCGCGCCTCCCCTTAACCCCATCGCCACGTATTGAGCTCCGGGATTAAAATCCTCCCGCATCATTAAAAAGTTGTCCATTGGGGTGGGGCTCATATTTGAAGAAGTACTAAATAACCTTGCGATGATCATTCCATCCCCACAAAGTGGCTGACTGACAAAATACAAATTATCATTTGAACCATTAAGGACAAAATTAGTTCCTCCTCCAGTTAAGGTCATCGTCACCCCGTTGTAGCTTGAATACCCTGGATATGGAACTGTGCCGATGTCCTGTTCGGTCCAGGGCGGCGGCAAAGAAGACTTTACCTGGATGCTGACTGCGCAGGAGATTCGCAATGCCCCTCCGTTATCCGTGGCCCAGGCGGTCAGTAGGTGGCTTCCAGGGTTGAGTGCGGTTGAAAAATTGTAGGGACTGCTAGAAACGGTTCCCAAGTACTGGTTATCCGAGTAAAAATCCACCTGTTGGATGGTTCCGTCACTGTCCGCAGCATTGGCCATGATGGTCACGGGCATTGGGCGGTAATCAATATAGCCATTCACGGGCGAGGTAATGTTCACATCCGGGTAGGCGTTTGTCATAACCGTGGAACGGAACCCGGCAACCGTAATAGAGGTGTTGTTAATGGTTCTGGCATTGTCGGCATTGGCTGCGCCAGTGGGCACCCCTAAATAGCTGATATTGGGATTGGAATAGTTTGGAATCCCAACTCCAACGTACGACATTACGTCACCGTAAGTGGTTCCGCTTGCGGTGAAATACCATCCGTAGGAATAAGGAAAAGCTCCGGAACCTGAAGCATGGGCTTGGTCATGCGCGCAACCGAGATTGTGGCCTATTTCGTGAGCCAGGACGCCAACGGAAGTGTCATCCCGGATGACGCTGTAACCCAGGTCAGGATAAACACCAGAATTGGTGATGGAAAAAAAAGCCAAACCTCCTGCGTTTGTATCGGCGCTGCTCACGATGAGGGTAACCAAATCGGCGCCATAGGTGTTGCGGTCCACCGGAATATTGTCCATAAAACCATCACTCGGGTTTTGCAAACGGTAGATATCGGTAATCATATTGCCTGATTCGGTGTAGGTAACCGGCTCAACTTTTACCACACGGATTTGGGCAAGGACATTGCTATTTGTGAGGCATTGATTCGTGTAAGCGACGTCTTGGTTAATCATTACCTGCATCGCGGTTGTCGTGCCGCCGGCTTCGGTAAGCGCGGCGGGGGTATAAGCAACCAAGAGGTCAATGATGTAGGGGTTATTTGCGTAAGTGCAGTTGGGGTACCAGATAGGATCGTTGGGAGGGGAAATATTGAAAGCTGGAGTTGCTTGGGGCGGAATAGTAAGAGGTATGTCAGAATCTGGGGGTTCTCGAGAAGTATCTATTTCCAATATTTGATGAACGCCTTCCCCAGCGTAGCGAATTTGGAAATTCCCCTTGCCTGGGATAAAAAAGTCTCCCAACAGGATTCCATTTTCATACGTCAAAAGGGCAAAACTGCCTTTAGATTCAAGGAGATGCCCTGACAAGATGATCCCATCGGAAAGGAACTTTGGTTTCTCAAGAACAAAGGTGTATTGAACATCGTTGAAAAGGTTGAGGTGGAAGTTAGATAGAGAGCCGGGCTGTAATAAAGCTGAAAAGTACGAAAAGACTTCGTCTCGGATTTTGATGAACCGTTTCCGCTTGAAGGGCTTGGTTTTAACAATTTCCTTGCGGGGAGAGGGATTATCGAAGAATAGATCCGATGGGGTAATGCCTGCCAATGAATGGGTGGGCGTGAATAAAAAGAGGCCCATAAGGAAAAGCTTGAATTGGGAAATAAAGGTTTTTTTGGTAAACATGGCCCTGATTTCATTGGATATTTAAAGAAAAAGTATATCACCCACTTGTGCTTGAGTTTTATTGGCTTCAAATCAGTGTTTATTACAGCAGGTAAATACTTAAAACTAAAAAGGTTTGAAAATAAGCTTTCGATCATTTTTGGTTTATCATTAAACCAAATATTAAAAAGCGATCAAATTGAGTTTTTAAAAAAGTGTTTAAATATTGGCCTGTTTCGATTGTGGAATGAGAAGTAATTAGCTTTCTGAAGAATCTAATTGTTCGACCAAAGTCAGTACTTTATACTTCCCGAGTTGAAGATTAGACGACTTTTTTCCGATTCCATACCACACCAAACTAATTCAAAGAAAAAAATAATTGAAATTCCTGTGGAGCTGTTGATGAAACTTTTCAATAAAATATTTTTCTCTCTCTGTGCGATAACGTTTTTAGGGATAACGCATAACTTGTCTGCGCAAACATCCACGCCGACCTGTGTCGGCACCCCCGCCTTCACGCCTGTGAGGTGTAACAAAAGTCTTTCCGGTTTTGGTGTCCTAGCTTAGAAGAGATTACCGCCTCCCAAAGAGGGCGTAAAGCCCAACAGGAGGCATGTCATGGACGAGCAGCCAGTAGACAAGTCGTTAGAATCAAGTATTCCTCAAGATTCTTCACCACCCGGTTCCCCCGGAAAACACTCTACAACATCATCAAAGCATAACGGCCCTTGGCAACCTGATCAAAGGCGTGCGGCCGTGGAAGCCTTTCACAAATCCAAGATGAATATCGAGGATTTTGCTCGAGTTTGGGGTGTGGGAGAACGCTCATTAAGCATTTGGTTGAAACAGTACGAGCGAGAAGGACCCAAAGGGCTGGAAAGGAAACACTACAAGCATACCGGTCGACCTCGGCGTGCTGGAATGCGTGAGGAAATCGCGGAGGTACAACGCAAATACCCGGACTTTGGTCTGAGGAAAGTCAGGGATTTTCTGGCTCGGTTTCATGGGGTAAGGGTAAGCGCGGGAAGCGTGCGTAATACCCTTCAAGAAAGGGGCGTGGATACCTCTCGGCCCCGGAAAAGACGTAGGAAAATCCAGCCTCCCCGGCGGTTCGAACGGGCCAAAGCAGGTGAGCTCTGGCAAACGGATATCACCAGTTTTGTGCTCACCCGTCACTCCCAAAGAGTTTACCTAACGGTTTTTCTGGACGACTACAGCCGTTACGTGGTTTCTTGGGGGATATACCTCCACCAGAAGCAGGACATCGTCATCGAGACTCTCTTGTCGGGGGTGGAGCGCTTTGGGAAACCCAAGGAAGTGCTGACGGACCAAGGCCGCCAATATTTCGCCTGGAGAGGCAAGAGTGACTTCCAAAAACTCTTGATACGCGAGGGAATCCAGCACGTGGTGGCTCGTACCCACCACCCGCAAACCGTTGGCAAGACGGAACGCTTTTGGGCCACGGTTGGAGAAGAATTTTGGGAAAGGATTCAACCCCAAGACCTGACGGAGGCGAAAGAAAGGTTTGGGCATTTCATTGCCCATTACAACCACTTCCGACCCCACCAGGGCATCGATGGAATGGTGCCGGCGGATAGGTTTTTCGGGGTAGAAGACCAAGTCAGAGCGGCCATGGAAAAAACCATGGATCGTAACGAACTGCTGGTGGCCTTGGGAGAAAAAGCGAGGAAACCAGTGTTTTTGGTGGGCCAAATCGGCGATCAACAGGTGTCCATGCACGGGGAAAGAGGGCGCCTGATCTTTCAAACACAAGACGGAAACTTACAAGAAATGGATTTAGAGGGGCTAGGAGCCCCAGGAGGAAAAAATGGAGCAGGAAATGCCGAAGCAGGAAGAATCAGGGCCGAAGGTGGAGACAAGGGGCAAGTGGAAACGCCGGCTGAAAACCAAATTCAAGATGCCGCCAAAGCCGGCCAAACCGGTGAAGGCCTTGTGGGAAGCGGCGACGCCGGAGGAACAGAAAAGGGCCCACGAAATGGCGGTGGTGATCCTGGAACATTGGATGGGCCAGTTGAGCCAGACGGAAGCGTCCGAGAAGTTGGGCATGCCTTGGGTGAGGATATGGCAGCTCTCCCGGCAGGCCCTGTCCGGGCTGACGGCGGGGTTGTTGAAACAGCCGAAGATGAGAAAGGACAAGAAACAGGAACCGATGGTCGATCCATCGAAGGATCCGGAGGTATTGAACAAACGGATCACGGAGCTTGAGAGGGACTTGGGGATGATGAAAGAGTTGGTGGGTTTGCTGAGGGAGTTTCCAGCCCATCGGGAGGAGAAGAAAACCGCTGAGGGGGATGGGAAAAGCGGAAAAAAAAAGAAACCCGA
This sequence comes from candidate division FCPU426 bacterium, assembly GCA_003152075.1. Lineage (GTDB taxonomy): Bacteria > Oederibacteriota > Muellerivitia > Muellerivitales > Muellerivitaceae > PALSA-1180. The sequence goes on along the minus strand of PLZG01000044.1, from coordinate 3,648 downwards.
GGTACCCCCGGGAGTTAACACGAAAGATGGGCAAGTGGTTGAGGGAGATGGAGCGAAGCTTCCCCCGGCAGCTCCTGGCCCAACGGCTGGAGGTTAGCGAGAGAACGCTGAGGAACTGGGAAAGCGGGGCGGAAACTGAGGCTAAACCCTTGGGCCGTCCCGCCACTTCCCCTTCCAAGCGGTTCCAAGCACGCCTCAAGGTGGCGCGGGAATTGAGGAAGCAGGGTTGGGTAGGTTGGAGGCCAGTGTTGGCGAGGGTGGGGCCGTTCGTTTCAACCAGGTTGGTGCAGAAAAGCGTGAGTGAACTGAAGAGAAGGCACGCTCAAAGACGGCAGAAATGGCTGGCGTCGAGGCGGGTGCATGTGGAGGTGCTTTCGCCCAATGTGATTTGGGCGCAAGACGCCACGCACCTGGGACGCGTAGGTTGTGCGGCGGTACAGGCTGAGGTGATCAAAGACCGGGCGACGTTGGGATATCCAGCAGTGACTGTGGGGCCTGTTGCCAAAGCCCAAGAAATTCTCTGGATTCTCCAGGTGGCCAAGCAACAAAAGAGTCTGCCGCTAGTTTGGGCGACTGACAACGGCGCGGCTTACCGCGATGAGAGGGTGAAAGATTATCTCAAACGGGAAAAGGTGGTCCACTTGCTTTCCCGTCCGCGGCTCCCACAGGACAATGGGGGGGCGGAAAAAGGTATTCGGGAATTGAAAGAGTGTGCGGAGCTGGGAAAAGGAACAAAGCTAAACTGCTTGCATGAGCCGGCTCAAAAACTGGCCCATTCCTTGAACGTTTTGACCCATCATCGGTTACGAGGGAGTAAGGGATACAGGACGTCGCAGGAATTGGAAGTTCAACTTCCCCCTTGGCATGAGAAAGTCGAGCGGGGGGTGTTTTATGAGCACGCTTGCAGGAGCAGGGAAAAAGCGGTAAAAGGGGGTGGAACGAAAAGAGAAGTTCGGCAGGCAGAGCGACAAGCTGTCTACGAGACATTGGAGCAGTTTCAACTAATTACAAGAACCCGAGGCGGAAAACCTCTCAAGCTGGTACCGAAAAGATCGGAAGATATTTTGTGAACACTACATTTCTATTCCCTTCAAGTGGATGATGGAATTAACCATCAAGTCAGCACTGGAAAAATCGCAGTCATTCGATAGAATATCTTCTGAAAAATTCCTTTAATTCCTCATCAAGTTTTCATAGCCCTTTTCTCCCAGAAAAACTAGAAAAGGTTGAAATTTTCTAAATTTTTATATTGCCAGTTGCGATGTCAGGTCTTTCTGTCCGAAAGGTTGAATCGTTGTCAAAAAGAAATAAAAAATTACAGTTCATTCGCCAAAACCAACAGCTTTCCATATCTGAGTTAACAGTTCAGACCGGCTTAAGTGAAACAGAGATTATTGAAGTTATTGCCATATTTAAAGCGGAGGCTTCTTCGCGACCAACCGCATTAAGCCCATTCCCATTCGATAAACATTCCCTGTGGAAATTTGTTCTTTTTTTGATTTTTCCGGTTTTTTTGTTTTATCTTCCGGTATTGAATAATGATTTTGTGAACTGGGATGACCAACAAACAATCATTGATAACACTCATATCAGGTCTTTGAACTTTTCATCCATTCACTGGATGTTAACCACCAATCTCGCCAGTTATTGGATTCCACTTACTTGGTTATCCCTTGCCTTTGACTTTTTTATCGGGGGTATGAATCCAAAGATTTTTCATTTCACAAATCTTTTTTTACATGTCCTAAATTCCGGTTTAGTTTTCTTTGTTTGCCTCCGAATTTTAAATTTTGCCCGGAAAAGCAGGGAGGCGATAGAGAATAAAGCGGGTGTTTCATTTGAAATCCCTGTTGCTTTTTTGACCGCCATCCTTTTTGGGCTCCACCCCATTCATGTGGAATCGGTGGCATGGGCAACCGAAAGAAAGGATGTTTTATATTCGTTTTTTTATCTATTAAGCCTTCTTTTCTATGTTAAATATTCTCCTTCGGGCGGGTTAAAGGGTTCGAGGTTTTACGCTTGTTTGGGGTTTTTCTTCCTGGCATTGATGTCGAAACCTATGGCGGTGACCTTACCTTTGATTTTTCTTACTCTCGATTGGTGGCCTTTAAGACGTTTTCAAGATAACTTTTTTAAGGTTTTAATTGAAAAAACACCTTTTTTTGTTGTCGCTTTATTGGTCGGTTTAGCCACTCTTACACTGCATCCAGAGGGTATTGTCATCACTGAAAATTTTTCCATGGCTTTCCGAATCATGAATGCTTTTCGTTCTTTGGTTTTTTATCTATGGAAGATGATCTTGCCTTTGAATTTGGTTCCCTTGTATCCCGTTCCACAATTAAAGGACGGTGCCTATTACATGGGAAATTATTTATCGATTTTTTTGATAATCCTGGTTTCTGGCGCTTGTTATTATTTCCGAAAAAAGGCGCCTTATTTGACTGTGGCTTGGTTGTTCTACCTGGTTACCCTTGCCCCTGTTTTAGGCATCCTTCAGGTAGGTGTTCAAGCTGCGGCAGACCGTTATACTTACATTTCATCCTTGGGATTTTTTCTCCCTTTTTCAGCTTGGGCAGTAGCTTTAACTCGCAACCGGCGAATGCTCTTAGCCATATTTTCCGTGATTTTGATTGGAACCCTTGGCTTTGCAACCGTAGGGCAGATAGGGGTATGGAAGAATTCCCAAACCCTCTGGGAAAACGTGATAAAGGTTTATCCGGATGACTCGCAAATTGCTCATAAGAACCTTGCCACGGCCTATCAGCTTTCTGGACGATTGGATGATGCGTTGAGGGAATATGAAAAGGCCATTCTTATCCCTCCTCCAATGGCTTCAGCGCACAGCGGAAGAGGCACCATACTTTTTGAAAAAGGGCGAAAGGATGAGGCCATTCAGGAGTTTAAATACGCCATTTCATTGGAACCGAATTATCTTTCTCCCCGTAGAAATTTGGCTGTTTGTTACGAACGAATGGGGATGCACGATGCGGCGGTGGCAGAAATGCAAACAGCGGATAAGATCGCCCGTGAAAATGCGGAACAGTAGATTTTTTTGACATCCAGTAACACTTCGTCCCAAGCGTAACGGTTTTAACCCTTCATTATTGCCATTTGCTGTTCTCACCGGTTTCGGTTAAATCCATTAACCCAGGCGGAAGATCCCCCGAATCAGAATTGCATCGGCCAGCAAGGATAAGAATCACTACTCCGTATCATTCAAAAGAGGGGTAAAATCGGGTGAAATCCCTGTCCACGACGGGGACCCATCGTGAACAACCTTATCCACGGGTTGTTTCTAAAGGAAGACAATTATGAATGAAAAACTTTCTTGCCCCTGTTGTGGTTACAAAACATTGGACGAAATCGGGGAATGGGAAATTTGCTCGGTATGTTGGTGGGAGGATGATGGTCAGGACAATCAAGATGCTGATAAGGTGAAAGGTGGGCCAAATGGAACTTTAAGTTTGACCCAGGCAAGAATAAATTTTATTAATCATGGTATCAGCTCTCCGTCTCGTAAAGACCTCAAGCCTGGCAGTTTCAAAGAGTACAAGCGGGGACGAATATTTGTTTTGGATGGAGTTGGCAATTTAGTTGAAAAAGCGCAGGATAGTTAAAGAGTTTTTTGTCCACGACGGGGACCCGTCG
>PLZG01000016.1 GCA_003152075.1 candidate division FCPU426 bacterium | reverse complement strand
AATCCGGGACGCGGCATTAACCCCTAATTGCCTTATTCTTTTGTATAATTCCACCGTCTTCCAATTGGTCTATATGCCTATAGTCCTTATTTTGGGGAATATCCTTGAATCCTATTGAGCGGGACCTCGTCAAACGCATCCTGAAAGGCGATTCCAAAGCCTTTCGGGAACTTTATGACGACCATAAAAAGGCCCTTATCCGGGCCTGTTGGTATTTCCTGGGAAATGATTCGGAAGTGGAAGATATGGTCCAGGAGACCTTCATAAAAGCCCTAAAAAACCTGCATAAATTCCGTTTTGAGAGTTCCCTAGGTACCTGGTTGAACCATATCGCGGTTAACCTCTGTAGGGACCTGTTGGAGAAGAAGAAAAAAACAATGCCTTTTTCTTTGGATTTTTTTGGAAGTCGACCGTCAATAGAGCAAAAGGCCCCCTACCCGGAAGAAGCCCTGAAACTGATCCGGGAAGAGATCCAGAACTTGGAAGGCCGCGAGAAGGAATTGATCACCTTGAGGGAGCTCAAGGGGTTTTCCTACGAAGCGATCGCCAACAAGCTCAAGATCCCCGTGGGCAGCGTGACCTCCGGAATTTTCCGGGCTCGGCAAAAATTAATCGAGCGGGTCCGCGGCAAACTGCCGAAGGGCTGGGAAGAGATGAGATCATGAAATTTACACTCGACTCCTTGATTGAAATCTACATGAACGGCTCCTTCACCGACGAGGCGCAAGCCGAGTTCGATAAGCTCATGCGCAAGGACCCGGTTTTCGCCGAGCGCGTCACCCAGGCTATGGCCGAAAGGGTCGGGGCCGTTCCTGATTCCTTGGCAAATGTTTCCCTGAACTTGGATTCCAAAATTGACGGCCTCTGGCAAGTCAACAAGCCCTCAACTTTCCAAAGGGTATTCAAAAAGTCGGCTCAAGTTGCCTTAGTCCTGGCGGCCACGGGAGGGTTATACGGCGGTTACAAACACTTCTGGACTGATCAAAGTTTAGCCAAGGGTGAAATGGAAGCCATTTCGCCGGTGTCGGACGCCTCGGGCACTTACAAGAAACAGGGAGTCACGGGGGATTCCTTGAGGGATCGAAGAACCTCATCGACCAATTCCAACTCGGGTAAAAAATCAATTGAGGGGATAGCCGGTAAAAACAAAAACGGCTCCCAGGCCAATGACTCATCCATGAGCGGTTTGCCCTCGGCCAGCGGCTCAAACCTTTCCACTCCCGCGCCGCTTCAAACCCCCGGCAAACAGCCGGCTCAGGCCCATCCCGCCTTGATGGCGAACAAGGGGGAAGGGGAACTCGGTTCGGCGGGCTTGTCCACGGTCAAGCGTCAGCCTTCCATTTCAAGCGTGACTTCCACCGAGGAAGGGGACGCCTTGAGGGTTTCCATCGAAACCGAAAAGAGGCAAAAGGTAGTGGTGACGGTTGTGGACTCTAACGGCCTTTTGGTCCGGCACCTGTACCAAGGCCAATGGAACGCGGGGGTTCACCTGGTGGATTGGGACGGAAAAGATGAAATCGGGAATCCGGTCTTGCCAGGCAACTACACGGTAGTCGTAAACGCGGATCGTAAGACCTTGTCGGGAACGGTTGTCATCCAGCCCAACAAGTAAGCGAAAGGTAGATATGCCTGGAACGATTTGGGAGAGGGAAAGGGAGCCATTCTTGGACGATAAATGGTTTTTTTATCTCACCCTATTCTTGACCCTGTTCGCGATTTCTGTTTCCTTCGGCTTGATCCCCCGTAACCATTCTTTGAATAGTCGGGAAAAGACCACCGCTCCTGCGACAGCGGAGGACCGGATGGCCACCAATAACCCAAACCTGCCAAGTGGTGGCCGTTAATATTTTTCCCTTGGAATTCACTCCTTGTTCAACCCGGCCCCGGTGTGGTTAATACCCAACAGTCCCACCCTTATTTTTTATTATTCCTTCCCTCCAAACAATGATAGGTTTATTGCCTTAGATCAAATAAATCGAGCGACTCATGCGGCTTTTCAATAAACCCTATTTATTATTGCTAACCGTTACTTGGATCGGTTCCTCATTCATGACCGGGGCCTGGGGTCAAAACCTCGTGACGGTCGCTGGCGGGGGAATCCCAAGCCCCACTCCGGGAGCTTGGGGGGATGGCGGTTCCGCCACCCTAGCGGTGATCGGTGGCCCGGAGGATATCGCCCTGGATTCAAAAGGGAACCTCTATATCTCCGACGGGGGGAAGCTATCTGTTCGGAAGGTGGACGCACAAACAGGGATAATCACGACCATCGCGGGTAATGGCGCCGCTACTTTTAGCGGAGATGGGGGACCCGCTACCTTGGCTTCCTTGAATTATCCCGCGGGACTCGCCTGTGACTCTCAGGACAATCTTTATATCGCGGATTTCTATAACAACGTCGTGCGAATGGTATCCTCTGCTTCAGGGACAATAACGGGGGCTTGTACCATAACCACCTCCGCGGGAAACGGAACGGCCTCCTTTTCGGGTGATAGCGGCCCTGCCAGCCTGGCAGGGCTTTGGAATCCTGAAGGTGTACGATTTGATAATCAAGGGAACCTTTTTATCGCTGATTTAAGCAATCACCGGGTCCGGAGAGTGGATGGGGTTACAAAGATCATCACAACCACCGCTGGGTGTTGCCCCTTGGCCAGTCCTACCCCCAGTTCCTCTGGCGACGGAGGGCCGGCCACTTCCGCCAGATTGAACGGTCCCCATTCATTGGCTTTCGACGCGGCGGGAAATTTTTATATCTCCGATGATTTCGATTACGTTATCCGAAAAGTAACTGGGGGAAATATTAGTACCGTCGCTGGGTCGGCGGGAGTTACGGGGTTCACCTCCGACGGGGGGCCCGCGACCCTGGCGAGATTAAGCGGTGAGCTGGATGGCCTAGCGGTCGGTTGCGGGGGAAATCTTTATTTCACCGACGATTTCAATCAGCTAGTCCGAGAGGTGTCGCCCACGACTAATATCCTTACCACCATCGCGGGCACGGGCGCCATGGGTTATTCCAACAACGTGCCACCCCTTTCAGCCCAATTGAACCATCCCGAGGCCCTGGTATTCGCCCATAGCACGAGTGATATTTATGTGGCCAATTATGCTTCAGGCACCGTCCAAAAAGTCGTGGCTTATTGCACCCTGACTCCCGTTCCCACCTCCACGCCGACCCCGGCACTCACGGCTGTTGGTTGCGGCAAACCCATTGAGACCTATTGTTATCCCAATCCCGCCAGCGGAAATACGGCGACTATACTTTGTAATTTGTGCGAGTCCGGCCAGGTGAGCATCCGGGTTTACAACACCGCCGCCGAATTGGTAGAAACCTATTCGTTTCAGGGGAATAGTGGAGCCAACTACCATCCCATCAATATTGGGGGGCTTTCCCATGGGATATATTATTATGTGGTTCAGGCCCAGAGATCGATGGGGACATATAAATCCGATACTTCTAAGTTTGCCGTGGTCCGGTAATCGTCAGAAGAGGCCGAGCCGGAAAAATTGAGGATATTCCATTGAAGTGGATAAGTTCGCTATTGATATTTGGAGGGGTTTGGATGACTACGGCCACCGCTTTTGCCGCTCCCAATACACCCACCAATACTCCCTCCAACACGCTTACTCTCACCCCAACATCAACCCCAACTCTCGACTGTTGCCAGTCCGATAAAGTTTTGGGAACAGGAACCGCTGGAGGCGGTGTGAGCCAGATTTCGGGGCCGCTTGGCATCGCCGTTGGAACCACCAGGGTTTATGTCGCCGATGGGGGGAACAACCGAATTGATGTCTATGATAAAAGCGGAATCGTGGCTCCTCCTCCCATAACCGAGGCTTTTTGGACTGCTAACACCAGCCTCATTCAGGGTTTGGCTTTGGATGGGTTCAACTACCTTTACGCCGCTGATTTTCATAACAATATGGTTTTTAAAATTGATCTCAGCAACAACGCTGTGGTTACAACCTTCAATGGCATGGGAGGCAGCATGCCCTCGTCCATGAACGGACCCATCGGGATTTGGTGTAACAGCCAGGGCACGACGGTGGTGGTCGTGGAAAACCTTAGTGGGAAAAGAGTCCGGATTTTCCAGCAGCAGGGTGGTGGATATTTTCCCGTCCAACAACTGGTTCCAGGAGCGGCGGCAACCAATTTCACCCCCGTGGGAGTTACAGCCGACGCGGCGGGGAATTTATACGTATCGGACGATGATTTCACGACAGAATTCTATATCTGGAAGTTTGCGGCACCAAGTTACGCCTCCGCCGTTACGGTGGCCGACAATAGTACCGGGCACCTATTAGATCCTCGGTTTATGACGTTTGACTCGGCGGGAGATCTTTATGTGGGAAACCGGGGAACGATCGGGCCGAGTTCTTTCAGTGTTTTTGATTCATCTGTTTCCTTTATTTATCAGTGTTTCGCGGGAGCGGGAGTTAGTTTTATCAATGCCCAGGGAGTGGGCGTGGATGAATTTGGGCATGTTTATATTACTGACGAGGTAAATAACCGGGTAGTCCGCTATCAGGCCTGCCCCCTGGTTACCCTCCCAACCCCGACCTTTACCAGCCTTTCTACTCCCACCCCAACCATGACGAACACCCCAACGAACAGTCCCACCCTAACCACCACTATCTCACCAACGAATAGCCCAACTTATACTCCCACGAAGACCCCTACCAACTCGCCGACGAATAGTCCAACCCCGACAATGCCTAACAGTCCTACCCCGACGCCAACCTCAACCATGTCCCCGACCCCCATTTCTTCCGCTACCGCCACGGCCACCGCAATTGGTTGCGGGGCTCCTATCGAGAGCTATTGTTATCCGAATCCAGCGGTAGGGAACAGCGCGACCGTTCTTTTCAATTTATGCGAATCCGGATCAGTCCAGCTAAACCTCTATAACGTGGCCGCGAATCTGGTGGAGACTTACATTTTTCAAGGAAGCATGGGCGTTAATAATTTCCCCATTGATATTGGGGGGTTATCCCACGGCATTTATTATTACGTGGTAAAGGCTCAAAGCTCCAGGGGACTTCACCAGTCAAAGACCTGCAAATTCGCCGTGGTTAGGTAAGGGAAAAGAATGAAATTTCGTTATTTAAAAATAATGATCCTTGGACTGGGAATGGTGTTCATGGAACAAGAAGGGCGGGCCCAAACTTTTTATTCGGCGGGTTCAACGGCCTTTCCCATTCTTTCGGTGGGCCTGGGCGCCCGGGCGGTAGGTATGGGAGAAAGCTACACCGCTGTGGCGGACGATTTGTCGGCGATACACTACAACCCCGCTGGATTGGGGCAATTGAAATCGCCCCAATTGTCCCTGATGCATAACAGTTATTTGGGCAGTGGGTTTTTCGAATCCATTGGCACGGCCTATCCCCTGGGGGAATCTGGCACCCTGGGCTTGGCGTTTAATTACCTTAATTATGGAGGCATCGACAAGAGGGATTCACTGGGAAATCTTCAGGGGACCTATACTCCCTTTGATATTAGTCTCGTGGGGGCCTACGGTTTTAAATTGGACAAGGATTTATTTCTAGGGTTCAGTTCTCAATGGATCAGGCAAGAAATCAACGGGGTTATCCATACGGGCTTATTGTGGGACGGGGGATTTTTAATCACGCCTTTCGACCGTTTATCCGCCGGAGTGAATTTCAAGAATCTGGGGGTGGATTCGGGCGGTTATAACCTTCCTACCGAAATATGGACAGGGGCGGCTTATCGATTGGGCCTGGCTCCGGATGACGTTCATACCTTACTTTTTTCCTTAAATGGCGCTTGGGCTTTTCAAGGGGTAAGCCGGCTCATGTTGGGTTTTGAGTACGCTATCGAGAAATGTTATTTCCTTCGGGCCGGTTATGTCCAGGATCTGCAAAATGACCCTTCGTCCTCCCTAAAAGGATTAGACTTTGGAGCGGGCTTAAAGCTGGGCATAGTCCAAATGGATTATTCTTTTTCTTTCGTGGGGGATTTGGGCAATGTCCACCGTTTTTCTCTTTCGATTTTCTTTCCCTCTGCTGAAAAAGCAGCCGCGGCCGCTAAGGCGGCAACCACGGGAAATCCCATTGCCAACTCCGAAAACTCTTTGGCCCCTCCCTTGACCATGCCTCCTAATAGGCCGGTGATGTTGAAATTCCAGGTGAAATCCCAGGAGGATCTCACCGCCCAGCAATTTTTTGATCAGGCCGAGGAGAAACTACGTTTGGGGCTGAAACAGGAAGCTCTTGACCTTTATTTAAAGGCCGTGGATAAGGACCCCAATTTCCAACAGGCATGGATGAGCCTGGGGAAGCTATATTTCGATAAGTCCCTGGAAACCTACCGGAAGGTCCTGGAAATGGACCCCAAAAACGACAAGCTTCGGGAATGGCTTGGGCATTTCAAACAATAAGATGTTTTTACCTCAAAATACATTTTGAAACATTGATTAACGCAGATAAACGCTGATAAGGCTTTGGCTTACCAGGTTTTGAACATCTGCGTTCATCAGCGTTTATCAAAGTTCCAAAGTCTTTCTCGAAGTTTCTTGATGTTTTTTTGAACTAAATTGCCCCCCCTGCCGTCAAGAGGTTGTGAGGGAGGGGACACCCAATCGAGATGAGAGGGCATCTTCCCACGGTATTAAGTGAGTTGTTTTAAGCAGTTGGTATAGGTAGTTGTATTAAATTGGGTAGCCCTGTAGCCGTGTAACCCACGCTACAGGGTTTTTATTTAGCGGGATAGTTCGAGGAATAGCTAAAAAAGCCCTATTTTCAAGCCTTTGTGGGGAGGTAAAGATTCATTTAAAAGGGTAAAATTGTTGGAATAAATAACTATTTGTCCGTCTATATAGTATGGTTAATCATCCGGGGAAAATTAAATGAAACGAAGTATTAACGGTGCATCCATTTCGTTTCGCCGATTTTTGGCCTCTCTATTTTTTGTATTTTGCCCTATTGTTGTTTTAGCTCAACCCGCAACTTTTACTCCTACCTGGACAATAACTAATACCAATACTCCGCTATTTTCCGTCACTCCCACGCCAACCCCTTTTTGTTCAGCCTTAATGAACTTTGGGAATGTCTATCAACCTTGGCAGGACTCAAATTTGGGAGCCTATTCTATTGGTGCTTTCCCTGCTTCTTTGACGTCCCCAGCGACAATTGTTTCCATTTCAATTCATTGTTCTCCGCAATATCTCACGGATACGACTACGGTGGGTATTTATTCGGACAATGGAGGATACCCCGGAAACTTGATCGTTTCCGCCGTCTCACCCCCACTGGTTGACGGATGGAACAATGTGCCCGTTCCTCCCACCGCATTACTGGCTATAGGTAATTATTGGTTGGCTTTCATGAACACGACCTCGGATCCTTTGATCGGCAATGGGCTTGTGGAGAACAAAGGTTATTATTGGGCGAGCACTTCCTCCATGACGGGGGTTTACCCCTCCTCGGCCTCAAGGCAATTGAGCGATCCGGCTATCTATGCCAACTACTGCCTGCCTGCCGGGACGGCGACCTACACCACAACACCTATTTTTACCTCAACCGCAACTTTGACTGATACTTCCACTCCGACAACTATATTTGGAACTGTAACGATGACTTTCACGTCCACGCTCACATTTACCCCAACCAACACAATTACACCGGGTGGACCCACCGCTACCCCCACCTGGACGCCAATGCCCGGGGTGAATGTGGTCAGCCAGGGTCCTGCTGCCCCTTCCAATTCGACTCAGCCCTCCGGGAACGGCAATGTTCCCGTTCTTCAATTTACGATCAATAATCCCTCGGGCCCTCCTGTTTCAATTTCCGGATTGACCCTGACCGCTTCAGGCACAGGTAATGACTTGACGGGAATTGCGGGTGTTCATCTTTACCTAGACAATAATCAAAACGGGTTTGTGGATGGAGGGGATACACTGCTGGGTTCGGCGACTTATTCGACGGATAATGGGAATGCCATCTTCAGTTTTAATAACGTTATATTTTCGCCTGGTACAGCGACTTATTTGGTGACTTATGACTTCACGGCGGCGGCCAGCGGCACTTTCCAAACCACCATTGCCAGTTCGGCGGCCTTAACCTACCTGAACGCCCCGGGGACGGAGGCTTTCACCGGACTGCCTTTGAGCGGCGCTGTCATTACGATCGGGGTTGGGACAGTTACTCCCAGCGCCACTTTCACTGGTTCTCCCCCGCCTACCAACACACCTACTTCCACCAATACCAGCACTACCTGTCCAACCTCTACTTGGACTCAAACTAATACCAATACATTTACCACCACCCCAACGGGAACATTGCCTACTAGCACGCCGACCTTTACCGCCACCATAACGCCTACTATGGCGACGATGTTAGTGACGAACGGTCCTGCTTCACCGCCAAATTCCTTACAACTTTCCGGTACGGTTTTAAATGTTATTCAAGTGCTTGTGAACAATCCTGATACCCTCCCAGTCACCTTGACCAGCTTGACCATCACGGATTCAGGGACGGGAAATGCCGTCGCGGGGGTTGCCGGCCTCATCTTTTATGGCACCGGGGCCCCTGCGCCAGCAACCTTCGCGGGTTCGACAGCTACCTTTTACGGTCTCAGTGAAGTTATATTCCCTTCGAGTGGTGTGACATTCACGGTCAGTTCCGCCTTTTCTAACACGGCTCCGGCGGGGACATATCAATTCAGTGTTTCGGGCGCTTCTGGGACTAACGGCCAAGCCGTTGGTTTTAGCGGCTTGCCTATTTCGGGAGCCGTCATCACTATCGTTAACCCTACAAGCACACCCACCCCACCGGGAACTTTGTACACCTCCACGCCTACCAGCTTGATTACGAATACCCCCACGGATTCACCGACTAATTCTCCGATCAATACTCCAGGAACCCAATCGAATACCGACACCTTTACCTACACAATCACCTTTACCCCTACCCCTACCGGCACCTTACCCACCAATACACCAACCTTCACCCCTACCGTCACGCCAACAAATTGCGGGGGCGGCACGGGACCCAACCTCAACTGGAACACCATGGCTTCCATGCCGACCGCACGAATGGGTTTGGGGGTGGGGGTGGTGAACGGCATTTTGTACGCGGTGGGTGGCTATAACTACACAATTTTAAACACGATGGAGGCTTACGATCCTTCCACCAACACTTGGTCCACGAAGGCCCCCATGCCGACTGCCCGGAGGGATTTATCCGTAGGTGTGGTAAATGGCATTTTGTACGCTGTGGGCGGTTCAGATGGTACTAATTCGATGAGCTCGGTGGAGGCTTACGACCCATCAACCAATAGTTGGTCCACCAAGGCCGCCATGCTCAGGCCTTGTTATGGCTCGTCCGTCGGAGTGATTAATGGCGTTTTGTATGTGGTGGGCGGTGGGACCTTCCCAAACAATAACTTATATTTCTTAGATACGGTTCAGGCTTACGATCCTTCCACCAATAACTGGATTACTGAAATGCCTATGACTACCTATCGTGATTACTTGTCGGTAAGTGTGGTTAACGGAATTTTATACGCTGTTGGGGGGGTAAATGGTGGTTGTAACACAAACCTAATGGAAGCTTTTGATCCTTCCACGAATTCCTGGAGCAATAAAACCTCTATGTCAACTATCCGTATGCAGGGGTCTGCGATTGCAAACAATGGACTTTTGTACGCGATGGGCGGCCAATATCCTCTAGTCAACACGGTGGAAGCTTACGATCCATCCACTAACACCTGGTCCTGGAACAACCCTATGCCGACCGCCCGCAATAGTTTTGCCACCGGGGTGATAAATGGGGTGTTGTACGCCGTGGGCGGTTATGACGGCACAAACTTTTTAGGAACCAACGAGGCTGCCGCGAGGGTATGTGCGGTATTTACCAATACCCCGACAGCCTCCACTCCTACTCCCACGCCTTGGCTTTGTTTGACCAACACCCCGAGCTTCACCTTGACCCTATCGGTTACCCCCTCGCCGACTCCCACGATTACGGGAACATTTCCCACGGCTACCAATACCCCAACCAACACCATTACCAATACGGCAACCATCACGCCCACTGGAACCCTTCTCACGGTCACCAACACTGCTACTAACACCACGACCGATTCACCTACCAATACACCGGCTGGCGGGGTCACCTTAACTTCCACTCCCACTCCCACCCCGGTTGGTACTCCCGTAGCGGTGGTTAACCAGGTAGTCATTCCGGGCCTGCCCGCAACGGTGACTTTAAGCGGTGGAGTAACGGTGTCGATGCCGGTCAGTACCTTTGCCCAGCCCGCGACGATTACGATTTCACAATACTCGTCCGGAAGCGCCCCAGCCACCGCCACGGCGTTCCAGCTCAATTTTATGCCCTACGCTTACACGATTGACGCGGGGGGCGTCCCGCTGGGGGCCAGCGTGACCATTACACTGCCCTATGATCCGACCCTGATTCCAGCCGGGTATACGCCCGCTGACCTCACCATGACCTACTTTAACGGTTCGAGCTGGATAACCTTGCCCGCCACAATAGATACCGTGAGACACACGGTTACGGTGGTAGTGAACCACTTCTCTTGGTGGGGCGTGGCCTTCAGGGACCATACGCCTACCCCAACCCATACGCCGCTCCCCGGTGGAACCCCACCTAAGCCTGTGGTTTACCCCAATCCAGCGACGGATTCCAACCCAGTCCATATCCGTTTGAACACAACGGTGGTTTCCGACGTCAAAGTCCAGGTTTTTACGACGGCCTATAAAAAGCTCCAGGACTTCACTGTTTCTAATGTTCCAGCGGGTGGGGATGTGGCCTTAGCCTTGATGGACAAATGGAACGCAACCCTTGCCAACGGCCTTTATTACGTTGTTGTCACGACCAGCCAGGGGAAATTCGTCCAAAAATTATTGATTTTGAAGTAAATCCCCAACCAATAGCCCGCCATTTTTGAAAACCAATGGAATAAAACCGGTTTGAAAACGTCTAGTAAATAGCAGGTAACCTGAAGGCCCGGGATGGGTTGGATGTTTCCCGCTATATTTAGTGAGCTGTCTGTAGCAGTCTATATGGGCAGTTGTATGGCATTGGGAAGCCCTTTAGCCGTGAAATCCACGCTACAGAGCTTTTTCTTTCCAAGATTCCTTGCCACTCGGTCTGGAAATGGGCAATTTATGGGTTTTGCCCCTAAATTAATTGGGTATTTTAAGGGTGATTTAATGAACTAAATCATAAAGTGGCTGTCAAGAAAGTGATGAAATAGCCATGATTCTCAAAATGGAAGGGTCCGGGATGTCTCTTAAACCCCACTTTTCTAAAATCCGGACCTTCCTTTTGATGGTTTTTATTTATGGGGTGCCTTTAACGCTTTTGGCCCAAACGGCCACATCCACCAACAGCCCCACTGCTTGTCCGACGAATACCGCCACCGACTCACCCACTTTAACGCCCACCAACACGCCGACGAATACCCCAACGCAAACGATCACAGGAACCTTGCCCACGGACACCGGAACGCCTACCACAACGAACTCTCCTACTTGCACGAATACCTCTACCAATACTCTAACAGGTTCGCCAACTTACACTCCTTATGCAACGCCGACGAATTGTGGGCCTGGAATGGGGTTGAATTTGAGTTGGAATACGATGGCACCGATGCCCACAAAACGAGAATATTTAGCTGCGGGCGCAGTGAATAATATTCTTTACGCAGTGGGTGGTGAAGGTTTTGGGAATAATTACCTTCAAACGGTTGAAGCTTACGACCCCTCAATGAACAGCTGGGCCACCAAGGCTCCTATGCCGACAGGGAGGAATGGGCTGGAGGTAGGCACGGTTAATGGTATTTTGTACGCTTTGGGTGGTGTCAACAACGGCTATTTGAACACGGTGGAAGCCTATGATCCTTCAACTGATAGCTGGACCACCAAGGCCCCGATGCCAACTCTCCGTTTTTGGTTTTCGGTGGGTGTGGTGAACGGGATTTTATATGTGGTGGGCGGAAATTCCTTGGCTGGAGGCAGCGTAAATACGTTAGAAGCTTATGACCCTTCTAGTAATACTTGGACGACCAAGGCTCCGATGCCGACCGCTCGAAATAACTTTGGGGTGGGTGTAGTGAATGGGATTTTATACGCGGCAGGAGGATACAATTCCGCGGCTGGCGGCTACATAAACACATTGGAAGCCTATGATCCTTCAACCGATATATGGACGACAAAGGCTTCCCTCCCGTTAGACTATAATTCGGGCGTAGAGGCCGGAGTTTTGAACGGAATCCTTTACATTGTCGAGGGCAGCAATACGAGTGGATTTAATGTTGAGGCCTATGATCCAACTACTAATGGCTGGAGTCTAGTGACTCCCATGCCGACCCTCCGTGGTAGTTACAGTGTGGGCGTACTGAATGGTGCAATTTACACTCTTGGCGGATTTAGCTCCGGCACCGGTATAGTTAACATCAACGAAGTGGCTGTTCAGATTTGCGCGGCTTATACCACCACGCCAACTCCTACCATTACCCCAACATTTACTTTTACACCGACAGTGACGAATACCCCGATATTTACCAATACGCCAGGGACTCCGACCTCCACTCCGACAAACTGCGGGCCCGGGGCAGGGTCAAACCTAAGTTGGAACACAATGGCATCTATGCCGACCGCCCGTTATGGGTTGTCGGTAGGTGTGGTAAACAGTGTCCTATACGCGATAGGTGGTACCGGAAGCAGCTATAACTATTTGAATACCGTGGAAGCCTTTGACCCATTAACCAACACTTGGGCCACCAAAGCTTCCATGCCGACTGCTCGTTTTGAATTGGCAACAGGTGTCGTTAACGGGGTTATTTACGCGGTGGGTGGCGATTATTCCGCAAGTTCTTTAAATAACCTGGAAGCCTACGATCCCTTGACGGATACCTGGAACACCAAGGCACCCATGCCGACCGCCCGTTATGGGTTGTCGGTAGGTGTGGTGAACAATATGCTTTATGCGGTTGGGGGCGTAGGGAGTGGCGGTAGTTTGAATGTAGTGGAAGCTTATGATCCTTCGACGAACAATTGGACTACGAAAGCTCCCATGCCGACTGCCCGTTGGGGATTATCCACCAGCGTGGTGAACGGGGTTATTTACGCGGTAGGTGGATATGATAATAGTAATTATTTTAACACGGTAGAAGCCTACGACCCTTCAACAAATACTTGGACCGTTAAAACGCCAATGCCCACGATGCGTTATGGTTTATCGTCGGGAGTTATGAATGGAATTCTTTACGCGGTAGGGGGGGGAACTAATGGTCCTATCCTGAATACTGTGGAAGCTTATGATCCTTCAACGAATACTTGGAATCCAATGGCCCCGATGCCAACCTCCCGTTGGGCGCCCGCTGTTGGGGTAACAAACGGTGTTCTGTACACGGTAGGCGGATATCTTAGCAGCGGTTCCGGGATTTTGAAAACTAATGAAGCGGCTTTACCGATTTGCGTTGCCTATACGGCCACGCCCACCGGCACCTGGTTTACGCCAACGCCAACATTGACACTCACTTTGTCGCTCACAAATACACCTACCAATACCCCTTCGTTTACTCCCTCGGCCACGGCAGTCAATACCGCTACCTCCACTCCCACCAATTCACCGACTAACTCACCCACCTTGACCCCGACCAGTACCCCGTTGACCACAGAAACTAATACACCCACAAATTCACCGACCCTAACTCCTACCAACAGTCCGACCTGCACACTTACCCTCACTCCCACGAATACTCCGACCAATACTCCACTGAACACCGAGACGAATACTCCTACTAATTCACTGACCCTAACCTCCACCAGTAGTCCAACCTTAACATCCACCCTTACTCCCACGAACACTCCGACCAATACCCTTCCGGACACCGAAACGAATACTCCTACCAATACGGCCACTCATACTTCAACAAATACCCCTGCCAAGACAGCAACAAACACAGCCACCCTCACACCCACAAATACACCAACTCAAACTTCCACCAACTCGCCAGTCTTCACAGGGACTTCAACCCCTACGTCCACGGTAACCCCGACGGGGAACAATAAGCCGGTTCTTTATCCCAATCCCGTTAAGGGTCCCGGGCCCGTGAAAATTCAATTGAATTTGATTTCCATTTCGGATGTGAGACTGCAGATTTTCACGACGGTTTCGCGCAAAATAAGGGACATCACGATTCCGCAAGTGGCGGCTGGGATGGATGCTACCCTTGATTTGGTGGATAAGGCCGGTGATCCCTTAGCCAATGGCCTTTACTTCGTGGCGATAACGACCAGTCAGGGAAAATTGGTCCAAAAACTGTTGATATTGAAGTAAGTCCCCATCCGATAGCTTTTCTTTGTTGAAAAACAATGGAATAAAGCCGTTTCAAAAAACACTATTAGATAGCGGGAAAGCTGAAGGCCCGGGATGGGTTGGATGTTTCCTGCGGTATAAACGAGCTGTCTAAAGCAGTTAGTATGGGCAGTCGTATAGCATTGGGCAGGCCCTGTAGCCGTGCAACGCACGCTACAGGGCTTTTTTATTTCAGGACCCGGTGCTTTCGTACTTATTGATTCCCCAGCGCCAGGCCAGGCGGGCTTCCCAAAGAAAGAACAGGGCGGCAAGAGGAGCTACTATGGCGATCCAGGGGGTGACTTCCTTGCCGAACAGGAAGCTGGCGGGCAGGAAATTGAAGGCCCCATAGGGCAGGATCACTAAGAGCCCGTACTGCAGCCAGCCCGGATAAATACTCAAGGGGTAGCGGGTGGCCTGAAGCAGGGTGTGGGGAATCATGAAGTGCATGGATGTGGGGCCGATAAATTTGAAGGATAAGCTTCCGAAAATAACCAAGGCGGAGGTGTAAACGAGGGAGCCGCAGAGGATAAACAAAGGCAGAAGAGCCCAATCGTACCAAGGGGCATGGAGGCGCAAGAGCGCGATGGTCGCTAAGGTAAAACCGGTCACCAGGTTCCCGAAGGCGTGAAGCTCGGGCCGGGTAATCAGCAGGAAGTAGAGGGAGTCCACCGGGTAGGTTAAGAGCCGGTCCAGTTCCCCCATAACCACGTAGTAAGGAAGCATCCAGATGTGGTTGAAAAAAAGCTCCGAGGTTCCCAGAGAAGCTGCGGTTACCCCAAATAATAATAGGAGCTGTTCGGGGGACCAGCCGTTCAAATCTTTGGTTTGGTTGAGAACAATCCAAAGCATTCCCAGGGCCGCTAACTGCAACATGCAGGAAGTCACCACGCCCAGGATAAAGTCCACCCGGTATTCCAGTTTGGCCTGCAAAGAAGTATTGAAGGCCATCCAATACATTTTTAGAGTTTCCACGGACTAGCCTCCCTGAACTTCCAACTGCTTGAGCGACTTAATCATCAAAAATTTCCCCAGTAAATAAAGTCCGGTCATCCAGGCCAACTGTTGAAGGATGAGGTCGAGCGCTTCCGCCCCTTGGGCCCAGCCCATATAAATGGAGACGGGCGTGTAAATGATGTGGCGGAAGGGGAGCCATTCACCGGCTGCTTTCAGGAAAGGGGGGTAAAAAGTAAGGGGGGCTATCATTCCTGAAAAGGTTTGTTGCAGCGCCCCTCGCGCGGCGAATATGCCATAACCGCTATAGGTGTAAAAGGCCCCCTGCACGAAGACAAAGCAAACGAAATACTGGATCAGGAAAGCCAAAAGGAAACTTACTAGGAAGAGCCCGAAGGAAAAGAGACTGGCCGGCAATATGTCTTTGCCTAAAACCAGGTAGCCACAGAAAAAAAACACCATGCCCAAAGCCCCGTTAAAAAGCCCGTCACTCAAGGCCTGGATTCCTTGGGCAATTTGGAAATCCACCGGTTTCAGGAGGTCGGTGGCGATCAGGCCTTGACGGATGCGCTGGCCGATCCGGAACTCCACACTCATGCCCATGGCGTAGTTGACGCAACCAGCCAGGAGTAAATAGGGGAACATCTTGGCTTTGGAAATGCCTAGGTTGGGGTTTTGGGCGTAAACCTGTCGCCACACCAACATGGGAATGGCGTACATAAACACAGCCGTGACCAGTGAAGTGACCGTGGAAGCCCTGTAGGCGAAACTGGCCCGGAGGGAACGGCCGAAGAGGGAAACGTAACTATGGAAGCTTTCAATAAAGTTCAGCTGGGGTTCCAGGGCACGCAAGGTTCAATCCTTTCCGACGGGCTGACGGTAGATCCGCGTGACGATGGTTTCGATATCGGTTTTTTCCAGGTTCAAGTCCACCACCTGAAGGCGGCTCAGTAGGAGCTGGGTCAAGGCGGGGGCGGCCCCTTCCTCCCGGTGCTCGACCACAATCTTATGTCCCTCGGCTTCCTTGAGGGTCCCACCCAACTTAATGATTTCCTTCTCGAGGGTGGCCCTTTCCTCGGCTTCGACAGGTTTGCGCACTTCGGCCACGATCCGGCGATCGCTGGCGTATTTCTGCTCGAAAGCCTTGATGGAGCCGTCGAACAATAAGCTTCCCTTATCCAACAGCAACAGGCGGTCGCAAGTTTCGGTAATGTCCTTCAAGTCGTGGGTAGTGATCAAAAGAGTAATGCCGAATTTTTCCTGGATATCGGTGATGTACTCCCTCACCTGTTCTTTTACCGACAGATCCAGTCCGATGGTAGGTTCATCCAGGAAGACCACGGCTGGAGCGTGCAATAGGGCCGCCGCCAGGTCGCAACGCATCCTTTGGCCTAAGGAAAGCTGGCGCACGGGTGTCGCCAAGAGGGGTTCCAAGCTCAGGCGTTTTACCGCTTCCGTATAGGTGACTTGGTACACATCGTCCGGAATGCGGTACATGGTCTTCAAGAGCCGAAAGGTTTCCCGTACGGGAATGTCCCAAAGAAGTTGGGGGCGCTGGCCGAAAACCACCCCGATGTTCAAGGCCAACTGGCGCCTTTCCTGCCAGGGTACACGACCCAGTACTTCCAAGGTGCCTCCGGTGGGTACGATGATTCCCGTAAGCATCTTGAGGGTGGTGGATTTGCCCGCCCCGTTCTCGCCGATAAGGCCCACCCTTTCCCCGCGCTTAATTGAGAAGGAGATGTTTTTGACGGCCTGGAGTTCCTCCGTTTGGGAGGAAAAAAGGCTTTTGGCCGCGCCCAGGAGGCCGGGCTGGCGCACACGGCGTTTGTAGCTTTTGGAAAGTTTCTCGACCTGAAGAGCGGAATCCATAAAATCGTTTCCTTGGCGAAATAAAAGCGAAACTCAACGGATATATAAGTGGAGCATCTTATTCAGATAGGTAAAGGCTGTCAACGAGTTGAAATGCGCTATGAGACAAGTCATAAAAGAAATGAGGGATAGGGTGCAAAATACAAATCAGATGAAGACGGTAGTTATTGAAATTTCCTTTTGAAATTAGGAGGTTCAAAATGACGACTCTTCGAGATCCGGATGTGAGGGATGTCCTAATGGAGGATGAAATAAGCCGCATTATCCTGGACAGGGGAAAATGTTCCCAAGTTATTAATGTGGTGAGGGGAGGTTACGTGAACCTCCTGGGTTATGTGGACGGCTTGGACGTGAAGAAAAATATAGGTTCGTTGGTTCAGGAAGTGCCTGGGGTTGAAATGGTCACCAACCATATCCGAATCAAACCCTTTGAAGTACAAGGGGCCATTACCCATTTTTGACACGGGAATAGCCGGGTTAACCGAGCTCCGTTGAAAGATGAGGAAATGAGACGTAACCTTTTAATAAGGAGGCCTACCATGGCAAATCCATATGTTTCCGATCCGAAAGACGTCGAGATGGAAGCGACGATCAGCCGAGCTGTTCGCGGGATGGGCCAGGGAATCCATGTCAGCGTCAAAAGCGGGCATGTGAGCCTGGGAGGAGTTGTGGATGACTTTGAGACCAAAAGGGATATTTCCTCGGTGGTCCATAGCGTGGCCGGTGGCCACCCCATTATCAACAACATCCGGGTAGCTAGGACAGCCGATTAAGTAATTCAAAACTCCCAAGTGATGGATACACCCATCCAGTTCTAGATCTGTTTGAAAAAATTGTTTTTCCCACCTTCTTCCCGCGATTTTCCGCCTTCCAATTGATGAATCTGCAAGGCCAATAGGGTATACTTTCGCCCGCTTGTTTAATTACTTACGGAGGATTCGGCATGACATACCGTTATATCGCCTTGGGTTTAATTGTTTTATTGATCGGAGTGGCTGTTTATGTGACGGCTTGCGCTAAAAAAGAAGCCCAGAATCAAACGAATGCGGGCGCCACGACCACGGCGGGGCCCGCCATGGTTACCACGGGCTCGGGCCTTCAATACCAGGTTTTAAACCCCGGGACAGGCGCGATCGCTACCGCGGGTCACATGGTGAGTGTGCATTACACTGGCTGGCTAACGGACGGAAAGAAATTCGACAGTTCGGTGGACCGTGGACAACCCTTTCAGTTTTCCTTGGGGGCAGGCCAGGTTATTAAGGGCTGGGATGAGGGTGTGGCTGGCATGAAGGTCGGCGAGAAGCGTAAACTCACCATTCCCGCCAATCTGGGTTACGGGGAAAGGGGAGCGGGCGGGGTCATCCCTCCCAATGCCACTTTAGTATTTGATGTGGAACTCCTCGGAGTTCAATAATTTTCAGGGGGACCTAAATGGGGACTCGTTATTTTGTTTTGGTTATGACGGCTTGCTTAAGTTTGGTTTTGTTTTCGACGGCGAAGGTGAAGGCCGGGGACAATCAGCCTCTTGAAATGACCCCCGCCAACAAGGAGGCTTCCGTAGTGAAAAAAGCGAAACCGGCCGCAAAAAAAACGAAGGCATCAGCAAAAACGATTACTACGGCTTCGGGCCTAAAGTTCCAAGTGCTCAAAAAAGGCACGGGCGCTGTCGCGATGGCCGGCCAAATGGTGAGCGTCCATTACACCGGATGGCTTACGGACGGGAAAAAATTCGACAGTTCGGTGGACCGTGNNGGTCGGCGAAAAGCGCAAACTCACCATTCCCGCTAACCTGGGTTATGGCGAGAGAGGCGCAGGCGGGGTCATTCCTCCCAACGCCACTTTGGTGTTTGATGTTGAGCTCCTGGGCGTTCAATAACAAGAATTATTGAATAACTTTCCCTCGCCCCTTGCGGGAAATGGGCGTTGTGAATTTTGCCCATGGGGTACTTAGGGGCCTCGCCCCTAAGGTCGTGAAGAAGGGTACATAGGGTCTTTTCCCTATGAGCGTAAGCAGGGTAGGGTGAGGGGTGTTGTTTAAGACTAAAATCACCCTCATCCTTTCCTTCTTCTCTCAAGGGAGAAGGGGAAAACCACTAATAGTTTGAAAAGGCAAAACTTCTTGTCCACTTCCAAGGTCAAATGCATCGGTATATTAACCGGCGGGGGCGATTGCCCCGGGCTTAACGCCGTCATTCGCGCGGTGGTCAAGACAGCCGTTCTAAAGGGCGTCGATGTGGTGGGCATCCAAGATGGTTTTCTGGGACTGGTGGAAAATTCCATGAAGGTCCTGGGACCGGAGGACGTTTCCAATATCCTTACCCGTGGCGGCACTATTTTAGGGTCTTCTAATAAAGACAATCCCTTTCATCTCCTGGAAAGGGGCAAATCGGGGAAGGTCCGTTTTCATGACCGAGGCGAGGAAATCCCGAAAAATCTCAAGCGCCTGGGCATCGAGGCCCTGGTAGTTCTGGGTGGCGACGGCAGCATGACGGTGGCCCAGAAACTCTCCCGCAAGGGTGTCAAGATCGTGGGGGTTCCCAAAACCATTGATAACGACCTGGTTGGGACAGACCAAACTTTCGGACACGACACGGCGGTTTCCATCGCAACCGAGTCTATTGACCGGCTCCATACCGTCGCCGATTCCCATCACCGCGTCATCATCGTAGAGGTGATGGGCCGGTATGCCGGGTGGCTGGCTCTGCGGGCCGGTCTGGCAGGCGGTGGCGACATTATTTTGATTCCCGAGATGCCATACGAGGAAAAGAAGGTCGGGGAAGCCATCCTGGAGCGGCGTAAAAGGGGTAAGAAGAGCAGCATCGTCGTGATTGCCGAAGGCGCTCATCCTAAGGGGGGCAAGATGGTGATCGACCAGATCAACCCCCTTTCGGTTGAGCGGATCCGTTTAGGCGGCATCAGCCGGCAATTGGCACATCACTTGGAAGCCAGGTCGGGAGTGGATACCCGCGCGGTTATTTTGGGACACGTGGTTCGTGGCGGGACCCCCACCGCTTTTGACCGGAACCTCGCCACCCTCTTCGGGGTCCACGCTATGGATTTGGTCTTAAAAGGCCAGTTCGGCCGGATGGTGGCCTTACAAAAAAATCAAATGGCTTCCGTACCCCTTTCCTTTGTGGGGGGGAAAACCCGTAAAGTTCCTTTAAATGACAATTTGATTCTGGCCGCCAAAAGCATTGGCGTTGAATTCGGAGTCTAAAAGGCAATTTTAAATTTTGAATGTTGAATTATGAATTGTTGGTGATTTTCATTCATTGAGAACTGAATGAAAATCGTCATTAATTTAAAATTAAAAATTTAGAATTCAAAATTGGAGTTATCGTGACTGCCCAGGAAATCATCCGGTTCCTCGATTTAAAGCGCCATCCCGAGGGCGGCTTCTACCGGGAAACTTACCGTAGCTTCGAGGCGATTCCCGGAACGTCTCGGGTACTCTCCACAGCCATTTATTACATGCTGGTCCCCGAATCGGTTTCCAAGTTGCACCGCCTAAAATCCGATGAGATGTTCCACTTTTACCTGGGCGATCCCGTAACTTGGGTGCTTCTGGACCCGTCTAAAAAGGTGAGGAAGATTGTATTGGGGAACAAATTGCAAGAAGGGCAACATCCACAAATGCTGGTGAAGTCGGGTACCTGGTTCGGGGGTTCCTTGAATAAAGGCGGAAGTTTTGCCCTCATGGGAACGACGGTGTCGCCGGGGTTTGAGTTTGATGATTTCGTTTTGGGGAAGCCGGAAGAGCTTTTAAGGGAATTTCCGGGGGCGGAAAAGGAAATCATGGAGTTGACGTGAAACTTTCGGGAGCTTGAAATAGTATTAATAGATGTTCAAGTTTTAACTCAAGGAGGAATTTGTGAAGAAATTATGGATGGTTTTGATGGCGTTGGGACTGGCGGTTTCATTCGCTTTCGCCGACGAGGGCAAGGAAACGGGTGAAAAGGGAAAAACACTCATGATTACGGGAATTTTGGTGGATGTTAATTGCTATTTAAAGGACGGTCACAAGGGCGACGACCATGACGCCATGAAAAAATGCGGCCGCGACTGCCTGAAGGATGGACTCCCGGCGGGAATTTTGGTGGGTAAGAAGCTTTATATGCTGGTTTTCCCCGGACCGGTTTTCGCCGATTATGTTGGTAAGACCGTGGAAGTCACGGGTGAAATGTACGCTGAAAATGTAATGATTCCTGAAAAGGCGTGGGTTCTTGAGGAGGGTAGCAAGAAGGCCATCAAGTTGAGAGGCAAGGTAATGATGTAAAGGCAGGTGACAGTCGGCAGTCGACAGTTAAAAATTAAATGAAACAGGAACAATCCTGTAGCACAGCCCTTTTGGCACGCTACAGGGTTTTTTATTTCCCCTGGATTTGGCCACCCCTGTAAAATGCCCACATGCCAACCCCGTTAACCCGCTCCCAATTACAGCGTTTTCTCTCGGTTGCCCGTAATGCCGCCCAACAGGGCGGGAAAAGGGCTCTCAAGTATTTCCATCGGAACGTCCCCATCATCAAAAAGGTAGACCGTTCGCCTGTTACCCGGGCGGATAGGGAAGCGGAGCTAGTTATCCGGCATAACCTTCACAAAGCCTTTCCATTACACCAATTGTGCGGCGAGGAATTCGGCTGGGATAAAAAGGTGAAATCCGACTTCAAATGGTGGATCGATCCTGTGGATGGTACCCGGCAGTTCATTCGGGGCATCCCCTTTTGGGGGACCCTGGTGGCTTTGGAATATAAGGGGGAAGTGGTGGTGGGCGTCACCCATCATCCGGCCTTCGGACTTTCGCTTTGGGCCGCCAAGGGGCAAGGCTGTTTCGCCAACGGCAAGCGGGTCCATGTTTCCAAGATTCCGAACCTCAGGGGCGGAACACTTACTTATGGTGGGTTTCGCTTGATGTCCAAGTCCTACCGGAAAAAACTGACGGATCTTATCGCGGCTTGTTACGACGACCGTGGCTTTGGGGATTGCTTCGGCCATTCCTTAGTGGCTATGGGCCAGGTGGAAGCCATGGTGGATCCGGTGGACAAGCCCTATGACATAGCGGCGGTGAAGATTTGCGTGGAAGAGGCGGGCGGCAAATTCACCGACCTTAAGGGAAAGAAAACTATTTATGGTGGCAGTGCCCTGTCCAGTAACGGCTTGACGCATGGGCAGGTTTTGAAGGCGATTCTTTAAGGTTAAATTTTCCATGGTTGAGGAGGAAATATGAAAGAGATAGTCGTTATGATCGGTCAGCGCGGTGGTGGGCAAATTCTAGGTGTGTTTAGTGATAAAAAGCTCGTAAGAAATTTAAAGGCGAAGGTGAGGAAATACCACCAGGAAGGTTACGTCATTTTTGAGAAGTTAAAGGTGAATGAACCACAAATGAAGAGGTTCGGTCTTTATTTCAAATAAACGGAGCCAGTCTAAAGTTGTCCATGGCTCGCATGCGATGGGGGAGGAATAAATGCACGACACGCATAGTTTTATCGGGATTATCGTGGCGGGAATCATCGTGGGTTGGCTGGCTAGCTTACTAGTCCATGGAAAGGGCATGGGAATTCTGCCCGACATGGTGGTGGGCATCGTGGGAGCTTTCATCGGCACCATTTTGGCGGACAAGTTCAACATTCACCTCGCGAACGGTTTCTGGGGGAGCCTGGCCCTCTCCATCCTTGGCGCCGTGATCTTGCTGGTCTTCATAAGACTTGTCAAACCAGCTAACTAAAATGCATTTCACAACAGAGTTACACGGAGTAAAACTCAAGGAGGGAGGATAGGCAAGGCACTTAGCCACAGATGAAGGGGATTAATGGGATGGAAAATCTTTAAAATCATAAGCTGAAAGAAGTTTTTTAGAATCTTTTTTG
Organism: candidate division FCPU426 bacterium; assembly: GCA_003152075.1. Classification (GTDB taxonomy): domain Bacteria; phylum Oederibacteriota; class Muellerivitia; order Muellerivitales; family Muellerivitaceae; genus PALSA-1180. The sequence goes on along the minus strand of PLZG01000016.1, from coordinate 16,564 downwards.
TATCCGTGTTCATCCCATTCATCTGTGGCGAAAATGTTTTATCGTTTTGATTTACTCTAAGTAACTCTGTTAACTCGGTGTTTCAAAGGATGTATTGTGATTCACAAGAAGAAGGTTGTTGTCGTCATGCCGGCCTATAACGCCGCCAAGACCCTCAAAAAGACCTTCGATGAAATCGATAAGGCGATCGTGGACGAAGTCATCCTGGTGGATGACGCCAGCGGGGACGAGACCGCCCAGGTCGCCCGGAAACTCAAGATCAAAACCCTGGTTCACGACCAAAACAGGGGCTACGGGGCCAACCAAAAGACCTGTTACGAGGCGGCCCTGAAGCGGGGGGCGGATATCGTCATCATGCTCCACCCGGACTATCAATATGATCCAAAGCTTATTCCGGCCATGGCGCATATGCTGGCTTCGGGCCTCTATGACGTGGTTTTAGGTTCCCGTATATTGGGGGGGCAGGCGGTTCGGGGTGGAATGCCTCTTTACAAATACATCAGTAACCGGGCGCTCACCTTTGTTCAAAACCTACTCATGGGGGCCAAGCTTTCCGAGTACCATACGGGTTACCGGGCTTTTACCCGGGAAGTGCTGAAGGCGGTTCCGATGGAAAAGAACTCCGACGATTTCGTGTTCGACAACCAGATGCTTTCGCAAATTCTTTATTTGGGGTTCCGGGTCGCCGAAGTAACCTGCCCCGCCAAGTATTTCGCCGAGGCTTCTTCCATCAATTTTATTCGCGGTAGCGTCTATGGTTTGGGCTGTCTTTGGACTGCCCTTCAGTTTCGGTTGAGCAAAATGGGGCTAGGGAGCTTCCAACTTTTCACATTCAGGGGTAAATAACATTGAGAGCACATCCATCTTCAGGTTTTGATCGAGACCGCAGTCACAGGGACCAGCATTCAAGGCAGGACGAACATCATCGGCCCATGGAAAGGAACGATTCCCCCCGCAGAATCGCGCTGAACGATTTTTTCTCCGATGACCGTATCCGGTTGGCTTTTCTCATCCTTTTGGCGGCCACCATTTTCTTTTCCAAGCTGGGCTTGAACGGAATGGCCAATTTTGACGATTGCTTTTACGCCCAAAAGGCCAAGGAAATGGCCCAAAGCGGCAATTGGCAGGTTCAGACCTTCAACCACGTGCCCCAGTTCGGCAACGCGCCCCTGCATATTTGGCTGGTGGCCCTGTCCTTCCAGGCGTTTGGTGTCACCGTTTACGCCGCCAAGTTTCCCGCGGCCTGCATGGCCTTGGCAACAGTCATATTGGTTTTTTTCCTCGGAAAGTATTTGTTCGACAGTTGGACTGGTTTTGCCGCTGGGGTGGTTTTGTCCACCACCTATATCTTTGCTAAGTACGCCCGCCATTGCGCCCTGGATGTGACCCTGGCTTTCTTTGTAACCCTCGCGATGTTCGCCTTTGTCCTGGCTATGCGTAAGGACAGGCGGTTCTTATTGCTATGGGGCCTTTCCATCGGCCTGGCCTTTCTTACCAAAAGCGCCCTGGGGTTATTTCCATTGATCGTGACCTTTTTATTCATCGTCATTGACCGGCAATGGAAGGTACTCACCTGGCCCGCCTTTTGGGTCGGCCTCCTCATTCAATTCGGAATCATGGGTTGGTGGTGTTGGAGCCAGTACCAAGCCGATGCGCCCCGCTTTCTGGAGGAGCATTGGAAGGGTGTGATATTGCAAAAAGCCTATATGGGCGATATGCCCCCTTGGTACCAACATTTTTCCTTTATCGTGGATATGGCAATTTTTAATTGGTTGTGGATTATCCCGATGGCCTGGGGTCTTTGGTTGCTGGCGCAGAAATCCAGGCGGGACCATTCCACCGCCCTCTTTATTCTCATCTGGGCGCTCACCCTCCCGGTGGTCATGAGCCTGTTGCGTTACCGGATGGTTTGGTACCTCATGCAGGTATTCCCGGCCCTGGCCCTGGCGGCAGGGGTGGCCATGAACGAGCTTTTCTCGGAATATAAAAGGAACAAGGCCACCAGGTATTTAATGGCCCTTGCCACGGTGGTGATCATTCTGGTGAACGCCTTGCCATTCCCCCTGGATCGGGACCGGGAAAGGGCCGCGCGCGTTGTGGCTCCCTACGTGAAGCACTTTGCCGAAAAGGGAACCAAGATCATCGCTATCCATGAGAATTTTTACGGACTCAATAATTCATTGCTCTTCTTCTCGGACCACGCTGCCCAGCCTATTTGTGACAATGCCGACCAAGTGGCCAAGGAATTCGCGGCCACTACCCCGGTCATTTGCGTTGCTCACCAGGGGGATTTGGCGGAGATTCAAAGGGGCGTGAAGGAATGGTACCCGGTGAAATACACCGATGATCTCGTCCTTATTTCCAACCAAAAGCTGGACGCCACGGCCGTAAAAACCGATATTTTGAACTGATGCGCATTTCTAAAAATAGGTGTTCCCCTTCTCCCTTGATGGGAGAAGGATGGGATGAGGGTGGAAAAGCCTTGTTTAGATTACCCCTCACCCTACCCTCTCCCGCGAGGGGCGAGGGTAAAATGAATCTTTAAAGGCGCTCTGATGCATGTTCCCGCTTTGGTCGAAGCACTATTGGAGGATTGGGTCTTAATCCTGGGGTTGGGTTTAACCGTTGGGGGAGCCGCGAATATTTTAATGCCCGAAAGAAGTTATGGGATATTCGTGGATTTGTTGGCGAGCGTGGCGGGTTCCATCGCGGGTGGCTGTCTAGCTTGGGCATGGAGCGATTATTACCGGCCTGGCAGTTTTGCCCTGATCCTTTCCGGAATGGGCGCGGTGGTTTTTATCGCCACCTTGAGGAAGATGAATAATAAAATTTAATAAGTGAAATGTTGTCATTGCGAGGAGGTCGTTTACGACCGACGAAGCAATCCGAACATTCAAAAAATTGCAGTTTGTTTGATGGTTTTGATTGCCACGTCGGCTCTAACAGCAGGGCCTCCTCGCAATGACGGATAAGAGGTACCAATGACTAAGTTAATCCTCGCCATTGACCAAGGCACCACTGGAACCCGCACCTACCTTTTTGACCACTCGGGCAAAGTCGTGGGAAGCGCCTACCAGGAATTCACCCAATATTTTCCCAAGCCGGGTTGGGTGGAGCATGACGCCAACGAAATCTGGCGCACGGTCGAGGAAACAGGCAAGAAAGCCCTCAAGTCGGCGGGGGTTAAGCCCAACCATATTGCCGCCATCGGCATTACCAACCAGCGTGAAACCACGGTCCTCTGGGACCGCAAGACCGGGAAGCCCATCCACAAGGCCATCGTTTGGCAATGCCGCCGCACCGCACACCGCTGCGACCAATTGAAGCGTCAGGGTAAGGAAAAGTTCTTCTTGAACAAGACCGGCCTGGTCATCGACGCTTATTTCTCCGGTACCAAGGTGGAATGGCTTCTCCAGAACGTGCCAGGCGCTGCCCAGAAGGCCGCCAAGGGTGAACTGGCCTTCGGGACCATCGACAGCTGGGTGTTATGGAACCTCACCGGCGGGCGTTCTCACAAGACCGATTACTCCAACGCCTCCCGAACCCTTCTCTATGACATCTTTAAAAAGAAGTGGGACGCGGACCTCTTAAAGACCCTGCATGTGCCCGAATCCCTTCTACCCCAAGTCCAGGCCTCGGCCAGCCGGTTTGGAAGTACCTCCATCCGCAGTTACCTGGGCGGGGGCATTCCCATTACGGGCATTGCGGGGGACCAGCAGGCGGCCCTCTTTGGCCAGGGTTGCCATGAACCGGGAACCCTGAAAAACACCTATGGAACGGGCTGTTTCCTTCTCTTGAACCTGGGCCATAAGCACATCCTCTCTAAGAACAAGCTCCTGACCACCCTGGCCTGCGATGGCAAGGGCCAGCCGGTCTACGCCCTGGAAGGGGCGGTCTTTATCGGTGGAGCGGCAGTCCAATGGATCAGGGACGGTTTGCAAATCATAAAGACTTCGTCAGAATCCGAAGCCATCGCCAAGAAGGTGCCGGATACGGGCGGGGTTTACCTGGTTCCCGCATTTGTGGGTTTGGGCGCGCCCTATTGGGATGCCCATGCCCGAGGGGCCTTGGTGGGCCTAACCCGGGGAACCAAGAGGGAACATGTGGTGCGGGCAACCTTGGAATCCATGGCTTACCAAACCCGTGACCTGGTGGACGCCATGTTGAAGGATTCCCACCTGAAGCTGAAGGAATTGCGGGTGGATGGCGGGGCCTGTAAGAACAACCTGCTCATGCAGTTCCAGGCGGACATGCTGAAAGTGCGAATCAATCGTCCAAAGGTAGTGGAAACAACCGCCATGGGCGCGGCCTATCTGGCCGGGCTTCAGGTGGGTTTCTGGAAATCCAGCGCGGAGATCAACCGCATCCGCCGGGTGGACAGGATATTCAGCCCCAAGATGAAAGAAGAAACCCGCAAGCATCTATGGGCTGGATGGAAAGAAGCGGTTGGTAGGGTTCTTTTGAAATCATCAGTTAGGGAAAATTAATGTCAGAAGAAAAAAGCTTTTTCCGGATTATCCCTTTAACGATTAAAAGACCTTCAATTGACCAGATTATTTCAAGAGAAGATTTTGATAAGTTGGAAAAACAAAAAGTCCAAAGCGCTCCTCCTGCTTTTAAAGGGCATGCCGGTACAACGATTTGGTATTCACCAAAGTTTTTCATTGTCCAAGTTTCCCTTGAAAATCAACCCGATGTTTACGCCAAGTCGGTTTGTACTTTTGAACCGAAGTTTGGAATGGATAGAATCGATGGAATTTTTGCTCAGGACATTGAAGAACTTATTTTTGGGGAAAAAATTGGGTTTAAAACCAAAAGATTAGATGTCTTTGGGATTAATAATGAAGTTGATGCTTTTACTTATTTGACGGCTAATGGGCTCAGTGTTTCTAAAACGGATGATCCTACTAAAGTGAAAATAACCTTTAAAACTAATAAAAACATTAAGAAACCATGGTGGAAATTTTGGTAATTCGTACCTATGGATTTTGTCTTTGTGGCCAGTTGTTCAGCCCCAAGATGAAAGAACCGGCTCGTAAACATTTATGGGCTGGGTGGAAAGAAGCGGTTGGTAGGGTGCTTCTCAAATAGCCTCAGGGTGAAGGATTATGACGAAAATATTTTGGGGATTTCTCTTGTTCGCCTTGGTGGGGTTCTCCTTTTGTACATGGATTTTACTTGATGTTAAAAACCACGAAAGTATCCCGAAATCTCTGAAAGCTTTAATAACACCGGAGACTAAATAAAATGGTAAAGAAAAGGATTAAAAACATCATGAGTAAAGTTCCGGAGCTAACCTTTATTTTTTGGCTGATCAAAATCGCGGCAACCACCTTAGGTGAAACCGGGGGGGATATGGTCTCCATGTCGATGAACCTGGGTTACCTGATCGGTACGGCTATTTTCGCCGTTATTTTCCTGGTAGCTGTGATCATCCAGATCAAGGCGGTTAAGTTCCATCCCATTATTTATTGGTTTACCATCATCGCCACGACCACAGTTGGCACGACTATGGCGGATTTCGCCGACCGTTCCCTAAGCATTGGTTACGCCGGCGGCTCCAGCTTGCTGTTTTGTTTGCTCATGGCGTCCCTCTTTACTTGGTATAAGACCCTTGGAACCGTGGCTGTGGCTTCGGTCAGCGAGCCGAAAGCCGAGATGTTTTATTGGGTCACCATCATGTTCTCGCAGACCCTGGGAACCGCTTTGGGGGATTGGACAGCTGATTCGGAAGGCCTTGGGTACTTCTGGGCGGGCATAATATTCTCCAGTCTTTTGGCGGTAGTGGCGGGGCTTTATTTCTGGACCCATGTTTCCCGCACGGCCCTCTTCTGGGCGGCTTTTATCCTCACCCGCCCCTTAGGCGCGGTCTTGGGTGATTTCCTGGACAAGCCGGTTGACCATGGAGGTTTGGCCTTGAGCCGCTATACCGCCAGCGCGGTATTGTTGGTATTCATGTTGGGTTGCATCTTTATTTTCAAACAAAAGCCCGCTCAGACGAGGCATTGAAAAATGAATAGCGACTTTAACGGTTATCAAATCAGAGACGACATCAAGCGAATCAAATTCGAAAAGGTCACCGAATGGCTGGCGAGCACCTATTGGTCTCCTGGAATCAAACGAGATGAAGTTGAGAGGGGAGCAAAGAACTCTTCTTTAGTAATTGGTACTTATACTTCGGAAGGGAAACAAGTTGGTTATGCCCGCCTCGCTTCAGATAAAACTAGATTCGCTTATATCATGGATGTATTCGTTGAGCCGACTCATCGTCTAAAAGGGGTCGCGCAAGCCATGATTCGATTCGCGATGGAGCATCCGGATCATAAACCTGTCTATCAATGGCTTCTCGCTACTCACGATGCGCAAAAAACTTATGAGAAGGTCGGGTTTAAACCTCTTGAAAATCCCGAACGGTGGATGCGTATTAAAAAGCCCTGGCCGCGCCCTCTTTAAAATCGCCAAAAACCTCAAAAGCCCTAATCTCATTAAATAGCCATTTTTTCTTGTTTTAGGCCCCATTTAGCCCCTTTTAGCCTGTCAAAACCCTCAAAATACCCAGAAATAGGCCTTTTTAGCCCTTAAGCCCCCCACTTTGGACCCCATGTAAAATCGTTGTTTTCAAAGGGAAAATGCTTGACGGAACCCTTGATTCTCTTAATAATGGCGGGAAATGGGGAAGAGTGGGAAGAAGTGGGAAAGTACTGAAAACCCTTTAAATCAAGGGGAGTTATCACCCTACGCCTTCCTCAAGGAAGCTTTTAAGACTCAAGGAGTACTGATTGTTTCGAGGAATCTTTCACAACTCATTGGACGACAAGGGCCGCATGTCCATTCCGGCCCGGTTCCGCGAACAGATCAAATCGGACCACGAACAGCCGCTAGTGCTGACACTTGGCTTCGACCAGTGCTTATTCCTCTACCCGATGGATGCCTGGAAAAAAATCGAGGCGCAGATGGCCTCCTGGAACACCTTAGACCCGGACGTAAGGCAATTCGTAAGAACCGTCCTAAGAGCGACGGATGAAGTCGAAATGGACCAGCAGGGTCGAATCATGATCTCGCCGGTCTTGCGGAAAGAAGCGGGTCTCACGAAGGGCGTGGCCATTGTGGGGAACCTGCATCGCGTTGAGATTTGGGACAAGCAGAAGTACGAGAACTACCACGCGCAGTCGGCCCAGTCCTTTGAAATGCTGGGTCAAAAATTATCAGATAAGGGTATTCAATCACCCCCGTTGTAACGGTTTCGTAGGGGCGCCATTGACCCGTCAGCCTATGGCTGAGGGCTCTTCGGTGGCGACCACGGGCTTGATAAATCAAGCCCCTACAGGAGGCGCGAAGATGGAGGTTGGAATCGAGATAAAAGAAAGATTTTCACTGATCCACGTGGACGGGGATGTTGGTGAGGGCGATTTGGACAAGATCAGTAACGCAATCGAATTACTGATGAAAAAGGGATATTTACATGTGGTCCTGGATTTGACGAACGTCAAATACATGAGCGCCAACGGTTTGGGGACCTTGGTGAATCATTGGACGCACATACGCTTCAAGAGGGGGGATTTAAGGATCGTGGGGTTGAACAGCCGCCTCATGCACCTGTTTCGGATGATGGGGGTAGATTTGATTTTTGATATCTACCAGAACGTTACGGAGATGATGGAAAAAACGGGGCGCTTACCGGCAATAGCTTAAAAGGCAATTCTGAATTCTGAATGTTGAACTTATGAAAAGTTTTAAATTAAAAATTTAAAACTTGAAATCCCCGGAGGGGAAATTGGCTATATCAACACCAACTGAAACAGTAACCGTTCTCCGGTTGTCGGGGGACATTTCGGTTAGTGATATGGACTCACTGATCCGCGTTTTGACGGACCTTGTCTTGGAAAACAAGAACAAGGTGGTTTTGAATTTCCGCCAAGTGAAACATGTTTCACTCAACGCCATTTCGAATTTAGTCGTGCGAAATCAACGCTTTAGATCCCTGGGCGGGGAACTGAAATTAGCCGGAATGATTCCTTACGTTGCCAACCTCTTCAAGCTGGTGGGGGCCTATTCCCACTTTGACGTGGTCGCCGATGAGGATGACGCCGTCGCCCGCTTTGACAGCTGACCGCCTTCATACACCGGTCCTATTAAAAGAAGCCGTGGATTTGTTGTCCCCCCCTCCCGACGGGGTGGTGCTGGATTTGACAGTTGGGATGGGTGGTCACGCGCAGGAGCTTTTGAAACGCCTGCCGAATGGCCGCTTAGTTGGTGTAGACCAGGATGCCGATGCCCTTCAACACGCTGGCCTAGCACTCAAGAAAGACCCCCGGGTCTCTCTTTTCAAGGCTAACTTCGCCGACCTCCTGTGGGTGCTGGAAGACCTTCCGTTCAAAGAGGTTGACAGCGTGTTAATGGATATTGGCGTATCCTCACTACAATTAGATTCGGCCCATCGGGGTTTTTCCTTCACCCAAAGCGGCCCCCTCGACATGCGCATGGACACGGCCAGCGGCCATACCGCCGCCTGGGTCGTCAACACCTACTCCGAAGAAGAACTCACCAAAATCCTTTTTGAATACGGCGAGGAACGCAAAGCCCGAGTCTTGGCCAAGGCCATCGTGAAGGCCCGCTCCGTAAAACAGATCGATACCACGGGCGAGCTGTCCGCGATCGCCCAAAGCGTCCTTAAGCAAGGCAAGAAGTCCGGCGAAAAGCACCCTGCCACCCGCCTTTTCCAAGCCGTCCGTATCGAAGTCAACCGTGAGTTAAAGGTCCTGGAAAAGGGCCTTAAAAACGCCGTCAAGGTTCTCAAGCCGGGCGGTCGCATCGCCGTCATCACCTTCCATTCCCTGGAAGACCGCCTTGTCAAGCAGTACTTCAAGAAAGAAAGCACCGACTGCCTCTGCCCCCCCGACATTCCCCAATGCGTCTGCGGCCACAAGGCCTCCCTCAAACTGGTGACCCGCAAGGCGGTCATCGCCGGCGAGGAAGAGCTTGAGCAAAACTCCCGGGCCCGAAGCGCCAAGCTCCGTGTCGCCGAAAAACTTCCGAAGGCGGTGGCGGTTTGAGGCAAACCGATACCACTTCCATGAAGGACCAGTTTTTCTCAACGGCGGGCCAGGCTTTGGACGCCGGTCTTTTTTGGCGCAGCAACCTCACCAAGGCCGTCAGGCGCAAGGATTTCAAGGGCACCCTTTGGGGCGTCCTGGGTTTAAGCGTCCTCCTTTTCTTTTATGTCTGGCAGCACATGCAAGTGGTGAAGCTTGGCTACGAGGTCCAGAGCCTGAAGTCCGATAAACAGCATTTGACCAACGAGTATTACTACCTCAAGTACAAGATGCACGACGTGAACAGCCTCTCCAAAGTGGAAAAGATCGCTCACGAGCAATTAGGCATGGAAACACCCCGCACGGACCAAATGGTGATCTTGAGCGACAGCGATCCGATCTATCCCCGTTGGTTTAATTTTTGGACCTCAACCATGAAAAAGGCGGAGAAGAAATGATGAAAACGATTGGGAACAGGGATAAACGCGGATTAACGCAGATGGAATTCGATAATCAAAGTCTTTGGCTTGAGAATCTGATTAATCTATTTCCTCATCAGCGTTCATCCGCGTTCATCATTGTTCCAAAGAATTTTGTGGAGGTGTTGTGAGCGCCATTAGCCGCTTTTCCCAAATGCAAAAACGACTTCTCCTACTGGAATCGGTCATCCTGATCGCCGCCCTCTGCGTAGAGGGCCGCCTGGTTTACCTCCAGGTTTACAAGCATGGGGTCTTCAGCCGGCTTGCCCTTCGCCAGCAGTTCACCCCTAAAGAAGTTTCCGCTTCCCGCGGCACCATTAAGGACCGTTCGGGCGCCCTGATGGCCATGAACATCGGCCTCTTCAATGTTTGCGCCCATCCCAACCAGATCACCGATAAGGTCCGGACCGCCGCCGAACTTGCCAGGGCCACGGGAGAATCCTACGGCTCCATCCTCAACAAATTGTCCGGGGACAAGGCTTTCGTTTGGATCGCCCGCCAGATCCCCTATGAGCATTCGGAAGCCATCGAGGCCTTGAAGTTGGACGGCGTGGAAGCCACCCGGGAACAGCGCCGCTTTTACCCCGACCATGAGATGGCCGCCCATGTGATGGGTTTTACAGGCATCGATAACCAGGGCTTGAACGGATTGGAAAACTACTACAACAAAATCCTGACGGGCAAGAAGGGCCTGGAACTGACCGAGCGGGACGCGCGGGGACGCACCGTGATGGCGGACAACAAGTCGGTGAAGGTGGAAAAGGACGGATTGAGCATCGTGACCACAATCGACAAGACCATCCAACACGTGGCGCAGGTGGAGCTTCAGAAGGCTTTCGACAAGTTCCGCTGTAAGTCCGCCTCCGTCGTGGTGATGGACCCGGCCACCGGGGAAATCCTGGCCATGGCGAATTACCCCACCTTCGACCCGAATCATTTCGACGCCTATCCGGCGGCCACCTGGAAGAACCGCGTAGTCAACGACCAATTCGAGCCCGGTAGTACCTTTAAGCTCATCACGGCGGCGGCAGCCCTGGAAGAGGGCGTGGTCAGCGAGGACGACAAGTTTTTCTGTGAGAACGGGGCCTACAAGACCGAATATGGCCGCGTCGTGACGGACCATGAGAGCCACGGTTGGCTTACCTTTAGGGAAGTCTTCGGTTATTCCAGCAATATCGGGATGGTTAAGGTGGGCATGAAGCTGGGCAAGGACAACCTGTACCGGTATTGCAAGAAGTTCGGTTTCGGCGACCCGACCGGCATTGATCTGCCGGGAGAGGCCACTGGAAAACTCAGGCCCCCCGAGAAGTGGAGTGGTCTTTCCATGGGCTCCATCCCCTATGGCTATGAGGTTTCCAGCTCCCCCCTTCAGGTCTTGGCGGCTTACGCGGCCATCGCCAACGGCGGGGTCATGATGAAGCCCTACCTGGTAAAGCGCCTGGAAAATTCCGATGGGAACGCCGTGAAGGAATTCGCTCCCAAGAAATTAAAACGGGTCTGCTCGGCCAAGACCGCGCGGCGGATGACCGAACTGATGAAGTGGGTGGTGGAAAAGGGGACTGGGACCGCCGTGGCCCTGCCGACTTATCCCATCGCCGGCAAAACTGGAACGGCCTATAAATTTATGAACGGCCACTATTCCCGATACAACTATGTTTCCTCTTTCGTTGGGTTCGTTCCGGCGGAAAATCCTAAGTTCGTCATTTACTGCTCGCTGGATGATCCCCGAGGCATCTACTGGGGCGGTTACACGGCTGGTCCGGTGTTCAAGGAGGTGGCCAAGCGGGCCCTGGCCTACGCCATGGTTCCCGGCGTCACCCCCGATTCCGCCATCGCGATGGATGGCGACAAGAGGGCCGTGCCCTCTTTTACCGGGCTGACCAAGGAGCAATGCAAGTGGCTGGCGAACCGGGACGGCTTACGTTTGAAATTCGACGGCAAGGGCGACCGGGTCGTGGATCAATCCCAAAAGGCGGGTCTTCCACTTCCGCAAGAAAAAGACAGCTCAATCAAAATTACCCTGACCCTTGGAACCCAGGCCGGGACCGAGGCCCATGGGATCATGCCGGATCTGCGGGGAAAGACCAAGCGTCAGGCTCTGGCCCTGCTGTCTCCCCTTGGCCTGAGGGTGAATTTTAAAGGACAGGGAATCGTGAGGGCCCAGTTTCCCCCGGCGGGCAGGGCCATCCCCGCCAATATGCCTTGTGACGTCAGCTGCGATTTGCCGGCCACCAAATTGGCCAACCTTCCCCCGGGAGGCGCCTCGTGAAGTTCCTCTCCCTCGCCAAAAAACTCAAGGGTGTGAAAGTGGTAGGCAAGGGCAACCCGGAATTGACCGGGCTTTCGGAAAATTCCAAAACCACCAACCCTGGCGAACTGTTTATCTGCGTTCCGGGGGCGAAGGTCGACGGCCGGGTTTACGCCGAGGAGGCGATTCAATTTGGCGCCCGGGCCTTGATGGTCCAGGGAAACCCCTTGAGGGGAATGGATGTTCCCCAAATGGTAGTCAAGGACAGCCGGGAATCGCTATCCCGCCTAGCTCACCTCTATTACAACTTTCCTTCCAAGCAAGTAAAGGTCATCGGGGTGACCGGCACCAAGGGCAAGACCACCACCACTTACCTGATCCGGGCCATCCTGGAACGGGCCGGACAGCCGGCGGGCTTGATTGGAACCATCGCCTACCAGATCGGCTCCAAAGTATATGAGGCCAGCAACACCACGCCATCTTCTTTAGTCATTGTGAAGCTCCTGGACGAAATGCGGACGCAAAAATGTAAATGGGCCGTTATGGAAGTTTCCTCCCATGCCCTGGAAATGAACCGGGTCCAGGGAATTGATTTTGAAGGAGCGGCTTTTACCAACCTGGGCCGGGACCACCTGGACTACCACAAGAACTTTAATAACTACTTCAAGGCCAAGAGCCGTCTTTTCACCGAGTTCAAAAGCGTCAAGGCGCGGGTGGTGAACGCCGACGACCCTTATGGCCTGAAACTCCTGAAAAAGCTGGGCAAAAAAGCGGTGGGCTACGGCATCAAGGCCAAGTGCGCTTACCAGGCCACCGGAGTGGAAACCAAACCCGGATTGATTCGTTTCCTGGTGCAGGGACAGTCTTTTGAGGCTCCCTTAACCGGGCTCTTCAATGTCTACAACGCCTTGGCTGCCCTGTCGGTTCTGAAGGAGTTGGGTCTCTCTTGGGACGCTTTAAAAGACGGCCTGAAGCACGCTCCCGCGGTTCCTGGACGCTTCGAGGAAGTTAACGCGGGGCAGGACTTCACCGTGCTGGTGGATTACGCGCATACCTCGGACGCCTTGAAACAGGCCCTGATTGCCGCCCGGGAAATATTGGGCAAGAAGAGCCACAACAAACTTATCTCCCTCTTCGGCTGTGGCGGCGACCGCGACAAGACCAAGCGGCCCCTCATGGGTAAGGTTTCCTCCCAACTGGCGGACTTTACGGTGGTGACCTCCGACAATCCACGTACCGAAGACCCCAAGTTGATCCTCGAGGACATTCAACGCGGCATCGCCCAACAAATGATCCATGGCCCGCACCGCCGGGTTTGGGTGGAGGAAGACCGCCGGACCGCCATTCGGCTGGCCCTATCCATGGCTAAGAAGGGCGACCTGGTGTTGCTGGCTGGCAAGGGGCATGAGACTTACCAGATCATTGGGAACAAGAAGAATCACTTCGACGACCGTGAAGAAGCGAGAAACATCTTAAAAGAAATGTTAACCACCAAGGACGCCAAGGTCACCAAGGTCACCAAGGTCACCAAGAAGGGCAAAGAAAAAGAATAAAGGGACAAAGCGTAAAAAGATTCCGGTTTTCTTGGTGTGCTTGGTGACCTTGGTGGTGAAAGAGGACTTAGATGTTACCTTGGTCTTTGAGGGAGGTTACGGCGCTCGTGAACGGGCGCCAGGTGAAGGGGAGTCCTGAGGTAAGGGTGACGGGTGTTGTTCATGACACCCGCAACGTGAAGAGGGGGGATCTCTTCGTGGCCATCGTGGGCGCCAAGCAGGATGGGCATCGCTTCTTAAAGGAGGCGGCGAGAAGGGGAGCGAAGGGTGCGGTGGTTTCCAGGTTGGTTAAGGGGGTAGCGATCCCCCAAATCAAGGTGGAAGACACCACGAAGGCACTGGGCGAGTTGGGAAGAGCTCAGAGGTTGGAATGGAACGGCCCGGTCGTGGTGGTGACAGGCAGCGTTGGAAAGACAACGGTCAAGGACATGGCGGCCCACCTGCTGGGCGGGTCGATGCGGGTTCTGAAGACCGAGGGCAACTTGAACAACCAGTGGGGACTGCCGCTGACCCTGCTGAAGCTGACAGCGCGGCACCAGGTAGCGGTGGTGGAACTGGGCATTAACCACCCGGGGGAGATGGAGTGGCTCTCGGAGATTGCCAGGCCCGACGTTGCGGTAGTAACGACCATCGGGGACGCGCATCTGGGGTTCTTTAAGAACCGTAAACACCTAGCGGTGGAGAAATTGAAGGTTGCGGCAAGTTTAAGGGCGGGTGGCGGTAAGGTTTTAAACGCGGACGACACTTTGTTAGGAGAAAGAGGCGAGAACGTGATGACATTCGGATTAAAACTCGGACAAGTGAAAGCCAGGGAGTTGCGGCCTGACGGACTGGGGACCCAATTCATCCTGGAGGCCCAGGGCGAGAGGGTTTCGACCCGGCTAAACTTGATCGGCAACCACAACGTATTGAACGCCCTGGCGGCCGTCTCCACGGGTCTGACACTGGGTATTCCCTTGCGGAAGCTGGCCGAACGCTTAAAAAGCTTCATTTCCCAAGCCCCAATGCGCATGGAAATCAAGAATGTGAAAGGGGTTTTGTTCATCAACGACGCTTATAACGCCTCGCCCACTTCGATGGAAGCGGCCTTGGTGACCTTCGAGGATTTGCAGGGGTCCCGGCGCAAGTTAGCCGTCCTGGGAGACATGTTGGAATTGGGTTCCTTCTCCAAGGAGACCCATGCCCGGGTGGTTCGCCGGGCGGTGCAAGGATCGCTCGACGGGATCGTTTTGGTGGGACCCCGGATGGGGGAGGCCTTCAAGGGTTTAGGCGGGGAAGCCAAAACCAATGTTTGGCCCTTCTCGCGGGTTTCGCACGCGAGGATTTTCCTGAAGAGCTGGGCGGAACGGGGCGACGCGGTGCTCTTGAAGGCGTCGAGGGGAATGAAGTTGGAAAAAGTCCTGGAGGGGTTTTAATTGCTTTACCACTTACTTTACCCGCTGGCCAACCATTTCATCGGGTTCAACGTATTCAGGTACGTCACCTTCCGCAGTGTCTACGCGGCGGTGACGGCCTTTGGGATATGTCTTTTCTTCGGCGGCTCGGTCATTGCCCGCATGCAGGCGGCCCAATTGGGCGAGAAGATCCGAAATGACGGGCCGGCCAGCCATTCTTCCAAGGCGGGCACGCCCACCATGGGCGGGCTTCTGATCATCCTGGCCCTGGTCGTCAGCTCCCTCTTGTGGATGAGGTGGGATTCCAAATTCCTGTGGTTGGCCCTCTTTTCTATTATTTGGTTCGGCGCTATCGGCTTCGCGGATGATTTTTGGAAGCTCATGGGAACGGGGAAAAGTCGCGGGGTCCCAGGGCTTTGGAAACTGATATTCCAGACCATCGGCGCCATCGTCATTGTCTACGGCTACCTGGCCATCTTGCCGGATGACTTCCACTTGAAAACCTGTATCACCCTTCCTTTCTTTAAATACCCCCTGGATATCGGCGTCATGTACCCCTTCCTGGCCGTGCTGGTCATTGTAGGGGCTTCCAACGGCGTCAACCTGACCGACGGAATGGACGGCTTGGCCATCGGTTGCACCACCTTCGCCTCCATGGCCTTCGTGGTGGTGACCTACGTGGTGGGTAACGTGAAGTTCAGCGAGTACCTCAAGATCATCCAAGTGCCGGGCTCCAGCGAACTTACCATCCTTTGCGCGGCCCTGGTGGGGGCGGGGTTGGGCTTCCTCTGGTTCAACGCGGCCCCGGCCCAGATTTTCATGGGCGATACCGGCTCCCTGGTCTTGGGCGGGCTCCTGGGCACGGTGGCGGTTATGGTGAAACAGGAATTCCTCCTCATCATTGTGGGCGGCATTTTCGTGGCGGAGGCTTTCTCGGTCATCGCCCAGGTCACTTCTTTCAAGATGCGGGGAAAGAGGATTTTCAAGATGGCGCCCCTGCACCATCACTTTGAGCTTTCGGGTGTGCCCGAGTCCAAGTTGGTGGTCCGGTTTTGGATCGTGGCCATCATCCTTACGCTTTTAACGCTATCAACATTGAAGTTGCGTTGAGGAGTCAAAATTTTGAATTTTGAATTCTTAATTTTTAATGATGGAAAGTTTTCTTTCGGTAACGAAAGAAAACATACGTCCATTAAAAATTCAACATTAAGAATTAATAATTGGAGCGAAGCGACTTGATCTACGTACACGGCAAACAAGTGGCGGTTATCGGGTTGGGGCGGTCGGGCTTCGCGGCGGCCAGGCTCCTGTCCGTCCATGGGGCCCATGTGGTCATCCTGGACGATAAAAACCCCGAAAAACTGGCCCTTTTCATCGAAAAGGCCAAGGACCTGTCCCATACCCAGCTGATGCTGGGAGGTATCGACCCCTCCACCGTCCTGAACTCGGACATCGTGGTGACCTCGCCTGGTGTGCCCTTTAACCACCCGGCTTTGGAGAGGGCCCGGGAAAAGGGAATTCCCGTGATCGGGGAAATGGAACTGGCTTTCGGTTATTGCCCCGCGCAAGTGGCGGCTATCACGGGCACCAACGGTAAGACGACGACCACTACACTCACCAACGCCATGATTCAGACCTCGGGCAAAAAGTCCATCGCCTGCGGCAACATCGGAAAGGCCTTCGCGGAGGCCGTGTTTGAGCTCTCCACCGAGGATTGGGCAGTGCTGGAAGTCTCCAGCTTTCAATTGGAAACCATCCAGGAATTCCGCCCGAACGTGGCGGCCATCCTCAATGTGACGCCTGACCACCTGGACCGCCACGAGGGAATGCAGGACTACGTGGAAACCAAGGGAAAGAT
>PLZG01000060.1 GCA_003152075.1 candidate division FCPU426 bacterium | reverse complement strand
TACGCTTGGGACGAAGCGTTACAGGCGCCCAAGTAACTGACGCCTCCTTACTTTAAAGGTATGGACTTAGAGAGAGTGTTCAACTGTTGATTCAAAGTGGCTATCTGGGCATCCGTAAGGGCCTTAGTGCCGTCCTGTTTCAGGTCGGAAATTTCCTGCTGGCGGATAGCCTCAACTTGGGCTTTTAGGGCCTTGGCTTGGGCTTTGGTCAACTTGCCCGCCTTCAAATCTCGGCCGATTTGGATGTTTTGCTGGCGGAGACGAATGGTCAATTTGTCCATTGGCGTGAGTTGGATATGAGTGTTAACGGGGGTGGGTTGGGGCACGGCGGCGAATGCCATGCCTTGTACCAGAGTTAAAGCCAAGACCCATTTTTTTCGAACCATTTTAAACCCTCCCTAAACCGTTGTTCTTATAAACTGCCAATTATTTTACACCTTCAGAGGAGACCATTCATGACAAGAAAAAAATTTATCCAAAAGTTAACCCTGTTATTCAAGGATTCCCAAGAGGACCTCATCCGTTATTTGATCCAAGAAATAAAATTCCTTCAGGCCCACCTAACCCGCCGTCCAAAACCAACCCCAGCTGAAAAGGCTGTACTGGCAAGGGCCGCCAAAGCCGTAGATCCCGCTTACTTGGAAAAAACTTTCAATCTCTTCACTCCAGCCACCCTTTACCGCTGGTACCGAGAATTGACTAAAAGTAAGTGGGACTATTCCAAAAAGCGCAAGTATCCAGGCCGCCCCAGGATCGACAAGGAGCTTGAGGCATTGATCGTGGAACTCGCACTCAAGAACCCCAACGATGGCTACCCATCTTTGGCGGCCAGGTTAAGCTTATTGGGCTTTGAAACGAACCCAGAAACCGTTCAGAACGTCCTAAAACGCAACGGCATCCCACCTTCCACCGAAAGAATGGACCAGATGACCTGGAAGGAATTCCTCGATATCCACTGGGACGACCTTGCCTCGACGGACTTCCTTACTTGGGAAGTCCTCACCCCCTTTGGGCTTATCACCCATTACATTCTCTTTTTCATCCGCCATATCGACCGAAAGGTCCAAATTGCCGGTGTAACCACCAACCCCGATGAGAAATGGATGCTTCAAACCGCCCGAAACCTAACGGATCCAGATACCGGCTTTCTAACCCCCGGAATGATGCTTTTACACGACCGGGACACAAAGTACACGGCCCACTTCGACCGGGTCCTGAATGAATCCGGTGTCGAGACCGTGAGACTCCCGCCTCGAAGCCCCAATTTGAACGCCCACGCCGAAAGATTCGTCCGAACGGTTAAGGACCAATGTTTAAAACGGTTGATCATCACCAGCGAATCAAAACTCCGCAACGCCCTGAAAGAATTTGTCGAATACTACAACCACGAGAGATGTCATCAGGGTCTTGGCAACCATATCCCCGATCCTAGTGAAACAAACCGCACGCAAACAAAAGAAGGCAAAATCATCAGAAAACAAAGGCTTGGCGGCCTCTTGAACTTCTATTATCGCCAGAAAACATGCCCAAAACCCAATCCCCACAATGCAAAAACCGCAGCGTGAATATTTTTAAACTCCACCTGCCCCTTGAGCGCCTTGGCTTGGGCTTTGGTCAGCTTCCCTGCCTTCTCATCCCGTTGGATTTGGATATTCTGCTGACGGAGACGGATGGTCAATCTTTCCATTGGCGTCTTGGTTGGTGTAGTAGTTCCCGCACCAAAGACCGTTTGGGCCACGACCAACGCCAAAGTGAATACTGAGCGTTTCATACTATTGTCCCTTAGTTAGAAATCGTAACCGGCTGGCCGTCTACTTCCAAAATGGAAGTAACCACAAAAATAATTCTTTTGAAAACCTTCGTATTCAGCGGATACTGAAACCAGCCCTTCACCTTTAATTCCAATCCGTTGGCTCCAAGAAGGGACTGCCGCAATTTTTCATCCATCTTGGTAGAAAACTGTAGCTGAATCTCACTCACGTTTTTTTCTGGCCCTTGGCCCAATTCAGATTTGCAAACCGAGCAGGGCTTGTTGGGGTGGAAAACAAAAATTTCTTTTAACGCTTGTTTTTCCAGCCCTTCAGGCTGAACCACAAAAAGCTTCCCCTCAATTACCGTCTCCTGCTCACCCGCACGATAACAATTCTGCTGACAAGACAAAGACAAAAACCCCAAAGCAAAAAATGCCCCAAACACTTTTAATTTAAAATTCATTTGCTGACTCACTGTTCATCAAGACGTTCCCGGTCTTCAAACAATTTAGTCTTAGAATTCCAATCTATTTCTATAGAGTCCGCCGTATCACCCCCGCCGTCATGCCAATAACCCAAGTGCAAATAATTGAAGTGTTTCACCGGCTTTCTCGGAAACTCAAATTCCCACCCGTAATAGGCGTAATGAGAAGCCGTGACATCCACGATGGCTTTCCGGTTCCTGTCCAATATCTTGTTTTTTTCAAAGTGTATTTGCGGCACTACCTTTTCGCCGTCAACCGTCACGCCCACACCTTTATTAAATATTTTCCGCGTTGAATTCACGTAATGAACAGCCAGCACCAACTTCACACCGCCCAAATCCAACTTTTCTTTCAAGATCGTGAAATTTCCAGAGCCAAAATATTCGCGTAAATAGCTTTTGAGGTTGCCGCCTGCGTTTGTTTCGGATTGGTTTTTAGCGCTCGCCTTTCCACCTCCGAACACGAGCAAACCAATAAAAAGAAGGCAAAAAATTTTTTTCATAAATTCCTCATTGTCGCTCGTCGTTTAATTACCCGGCTGTAGTGAAAGCAAATAAGCCCAGTTAATTCTTGCCCAGTAGGGTTTATCTTTCCCGACCCCAGGCAAATCTTTAATTACAAATTTTTTATTTCGATTAGCGGCTGTATTCTTTTTGCCACCGACGGGGTCAATCCTGCTTGTTCCCGTCCATGTCATGACATGGTCCATCTCGCCATCAGGTTCATAATCATAAAACAGCAAGTCTCCTGGGCTGGGGCTCGATATTGGATAACATAAATTATAATAAATGTCGGTCGCCCTTCCATTGGGAGGAATAAGGCCCATTGTGATTAACCCGTGTAAAACAGCGCCAGAGCAATCCAAACCACCTTGGGTTACAGGGTCTCTTGCACCCCATACATACCACTGGTTAACAAAGGTCTTTTCGATTTTTAAGTACTGCCTATTATAGGCCGCCCAGTCCACTCCATTAGGGCCTAACCAGCCTCTTAGCAATTCACTGATTCTTGATCCATATTGGTTACCACTTGGGTCTGTCTTGTCTGTCGGATCGTTGGCCACGAAAACATATTTGTGAAGGGAAAGTGGGTCTTCCTGGCCACCTTCATCCGTGTCCATCTCCATGAACCTTCCCAGATCAGGGTTGTACCACCGCGCCCTTAAATAAATCAGTCCGGTCTCCGGTTCGGTGTATTCGTTTTGGTATCCCAGGAAAAGGGGTGTCGTACCCGTGCGTAATAAAAGCCTGCCATAGGAGTCCCAAGTTAGCGAATCGGTCACGTTGCCGCTCGCATCCATCAGGAAACGGATACTCTGAGCATCCCTGCCGTAATAACTCGTCACCCATGTACCACCCACAAGAGCCACTTGATACAGCGGCCCGTTGGGGCCGTAAACATAGCGCCTCACCACACTTCCGCCTTCCAGTTCTTCCAACACCTGCGGCACCCCTGTAGGGTTCTGGTCGTCCCAGAAATATTTCGTCGTGACCGCCGTAAGATTGTTCGTCTTCTGTACCCTCAACCCGTCACCGTCGTAAAGATAGGACAAGTCCACACCCGTCCCCGTTATCCGCGTCAACTGTTTCAAACTGTTGTATTGGTAAGTGAAAACCCCGTCCGTTGTTTGGTTGCCGTTTTGGTCAAAATTAAAAGTAGGCTTCAACTGGTCAGCCGGGTCGTAGCCTCCCGTGAAATTCTGCGTCCCAATAATTGAAACACTGGAAGTCCTTTGGTTCCGGTTCCCCACAGGGTCGTAGACGTAACCCAGAGTGCCGTTGTTCATCGTCGCCGGGTCATTGAAAATCAGTTCGCTCGTCAATCGGTAAAGATCGTCCGGCGTCCAGGTCACCTGCCGCCCGGTTAATTCATTTACCCCCGTCCGGTTCCCCGCCGCCCCCAGGCTGTAGTTATATCGTCCAATGACCCCGCTACCATTCATCACTGTCACCGCATTCAGCCGGTTCATCGTGTCATACCCCTGGTTCACCGTCACCCCAATGGGGAAAGTCACCTTGTCCAAATTGCCCGCCGCGTCGTAATGCAGAAGTGTCGTATTAATTCCCTCAATCACTGTGGCCGCCCGGTTGAGGGAATCGAAGCCATAAGCCACGTTCGTGCCGTTCGTGTTAGTCGAGGAAATCCCCTCAACTCCCCCGGCCAAATGCGGGGTGTAGTTATAAGTTCCCAGAGGCGAAATTCTTTTTGTCTCGCGGTTGCGTTCGTCATGGTTGAATGTGGTTGCTCCACTTCCATCGTTCATCACCACTCGGAACATGGCCGAATCAAAAATGTATCCAAGCCCCACACTTGGCCCCGAAACGCTGTTTAAATGGTCGTTCAAGTCGTAGCCGTAAGTAAATCCGTTGCCCGCAAAATCCGTCTTCCCCGTTAAATTCCCCACGCCGTCAAAGGAAGTGTAATTTTCCGTGCGGCCATCCGGGAGCCTGCGGCTCGTGCGCCTGTTCATGTTGTTGACGACATAAGATGTGGCGTGGTTGTTTCCGTCGATCTGCGTCACCGGATTCCCCACCGCGTCCATCTTGTAATCCGTCGAGAAGGTGCCGCCGCTTGTGATCTGCCTCACCTCCGTCAACTGCCCTTGGCAACTGCGTTGGTATTCCGTCCTCTTCCCCGCTTGATCGATAAAAGCCGTTTTGTTTCCCACATTGTCATACTCGGTCGTGGTGTGCGTCCCGTCGGCATAGTCCACTTCCGTAGGCAGGTTTAGATTGTTGTAGGTCGTCCCCGTGATATAGGGGTGCCCGTTCACCGTCACCGTCTTCAAATTGCCGTTGGCGTCATGCGTGTAGTCTGTCTCCTGGGCGTTGAGGGTTCCATACCCGGTCGTGGTGGCAAGCGTTCTTCCCGCGTCGTCATAGGTGGTGTGGGTATCATTGCCGTTTTCATCGATCGTATCGGTCACCCGCCCTTGGCCGTCGTATTGGGTGATCTTCCGGCTCCCGTCCTGGTAGGTCACCGTCGTCGCTCTCCCCAAATCGTCGTACTTCGTGATGGTCGTGCGCCCGCCCCTGTCCGTCATCGTCGCGGGCCTTCCGTTGGCGTCATAGCCCATGATCTGGCTCGTATTGTCGAAGTTGTACTCCACCTTCGCCGGTTGGTTTCTCGCATCGAAGAAAGTCGTCTTGTTCCGTAAGTTCTGGTCTTGCGTACCCACCAAATGACCCAAAGAGTCGTAGACGTTCAAAACGTTCGTGCCGTCCGGATAGTCTATTTCCCCGACCCGACCCTTTGCGTCCGGGTGGTAGGTCGTGGTCTGGTTCACGCCCCCGCTGTTGTGCTTGGTCTCCGTCAACTGGTTCCCGTTCGCGTCGTAGGTATAGGTCGTGATGAGTTGCTCCGGCTGGTTCGTCGCCACCGTCTGAGCCGTCAGGTTCCCAAACTGGTCACGCACATAGTCCGTCTCGCACCCCTTCGGGTCAATTTCCTGAATCAAATTCCCATTCGCATCGTAGTTGTACTGGTGAGACGGAAGGCCTTGCACCGTGCTGGTGGATAAATTGCCCTTGGGGTCGTAGGTATTGGTGGTTTGAATTCCTCTAGGGTCGGTCGTAGAAGTCACATGGCCTTGAGCGTCATAGGTATAGGTTGTCGTGAGGTTCGCCACCCCATTGGGGTTAGGTATCCTCTGCTGGGTCAAAAGCCTGGGGTTTGGCGGATTGTTGGCGTCCTGGTACAGGAAGGTCGTCGGAGCCATCGCCCCCGGCAACTGCTCAGAGGTCTTGTTGTCGAAGCTGTCATAAGTGAAAGTCGTCACCTGCGGCACACCGTTCAGATACTCCGTCTTTCGGATCACGTTTCCACGGTTATCCCAAACATAATCCGTAGGCTTGCCCGCCCTATCCGTCACGCTCTGGCTGTTGGCGTTCAGGTTGTAGGCGTAATGGATGATGTTCCCAAAGGCGTCCACATGGTCAAGAATGCGGCCCTGTGCGTCGTAATCCGTCCGTACTGGGGTATGGCCCAATGGGTCTTTGATGCTGACTAGCCCATGAGTCGTGTTGTAAGTGTAAGTAACGCCCTGGCTTCCGGTCATTGTTGGATCACGGAAAACTTGGAGATCGCCTGACCCCCCGTAGGTATAGTGATAAAGGTTCCCTTTGGGGTCCTGGATCAGTTGAATGCGCCCAAAGCTATCCCGGTTGAAAATGATGTCCTTATGGCCGGTTAGGTCGTGGCTCACCCAATGGATACCCTGCGGGTCAACCTTCAAGACATTCCCGTTCAGGTCGGTCATCCGCTCCAACCCACTGGTGGTGTTCACGATGTACTGCTTCCCATTCTCGTCCGTGAAAAGGAACCTTTGGGGGTCATAAGTCCCGCCGCCGTCCAGCATCCAGGTCAAGATCGCCCCATCTTCGACTGCTCCTTGGGTATCCGGCGTCACCACCGTCACCGAGTTCCCTGAGGTATCGATGGGAAGAAGACTACAATTGGACGCCGTGCCGAACAAGGGACTGAACTTCACGCCGAAAGTTCCTCCCGTCAGCGTTGCAAAAGCATTGCCACTTGTGATGTCCGTCCCATCCGCGAAATAGTGCGGTTCGAACCGGTAGACCTTTCCTCCGGGGAAAACAACGTCCACAAAATGAGACTGGCCGGACGATAAGGTAAAGCTTGCGTACCCCAACCCCACGCCCCAACCCTCACCCATTGCCCCCGACTCCTCCACCAGGATATTGGCGACATCCAGCGTCCAGCCGATGCCGAAGTCCCCCTGTTGCTGGTTGCGGCTGTCATAAGTTCGAATAACCTGCATGGGGATGCCGGACACCGGCACGTTGAGGTCGGTTAAGGAGAGCGTGAAGTTCCCCACCTTCTGGTTGCCATCCACCGTGAAGTTTATGAAGAAAGGCGCTGGTACGGCGGTGGTGTCAATGACCAGCAATTCCAGGGTATAGGCCCCGTTCACCATCAATGTCGGGTCAAGCGTACCGAGGGCACCATTGGTTATCTGGTTTGTGCCGGATCCAATGGTCACCGCGTTACCGCCATTTTCGGGCTGGTAAAGGAGCCACCAACCGGTATGGCCCGAGTTATCGAAAGCGCCGTTGGCCGTGCCGATGACCGTCACGGGGTTAGTCACGCGTGCGCCATCAATGGCAACCGGCGTAGGGGCGGCGTTGTTAGGGCTGGGGTGTTCCTGGAAAAAGTCTAGTTCTGAGAAGATCGGTAAGGGTGTTCCTGTGTTGGTGGGCGTGAAGGTGGCTGTTGCCGGCGTTAAGGTTCCGGTGGGGGTAAAGGTCGGGGTGAAGGTAGCCGTGGGTATGGGGGTAAAGGTGGATGTTGAAATCGGCTGTTCACCGATGACTTCGATGCCCGCCAGGGCCGCGAAACTCGTGGGCGATATAAGCTGGGCGTCCAGGAGGCCGTTGGTCACAGGGATGTCGTAGAAAGTCTGGCTGGCCGCACTGAAAAAGGGCGCTTCAAAAGCAAGGTCAAGGCCCGTTGCCGCCGT
This sequence comes from candidate division FCPU426 bacterium, assembly GCA_003152075.1. Taxonomy (GTDB): domain Bacteria; phylum Oederibacteriota; class Muellerivitia; order Muellerivitales; family Muellerivitaceae; genus PALSA-1180. The sequence continues at coordinate 19,856 of PLZG01000060.1, read as the reverse complement.
GACACCCTGGAAGGCCACGTTGAAGGCGTATTGGCCAGGCGAATCCGCGATTTGGTTCCAATAAAGTTTTACCTGGTAGTTCCCGTTGGGCACCGTGAATTGGTATTCCAGACTAGTTCCTTCCCGCCAGAACTGGTACAGGGCTTGAAGGCTTGGGTCGCTGAGGCCGTCCACCGGATCGGTGGTAAAGAAAGCTGATTCGGGATTGACGTACCCGAACCCACCGATGGTTAAGGCTTTGTCGGCCTGCCAGTGCTTGCCTGATCCATCGGTAAAGGCCAATCCTGCCACATTAACCGGGATATCCAGCGCCCCGGTAACCGGCGTGCGCGTGGAGGTGGCGGTAGGCTGTACTTGCAAGCCTAAGACTTGGATGGAGGAGATAGTGGCGTTACCCACCGAGGCGAACCATTGCAAGTCCAATGGGCCGCTCACCACGTTCACCAGGAAGGTCCGGCTCAAGGCAGTCTCGAACCCGGCCGTGGCGAATATGTCCAGGTTGGAAATGACTGTTGTTCCCTGCGCCACCACGCTGAAGACCCTCGCCCCGGCTTGGACGTTTTCCGCCTCTGACATATTCAAGGTTACCTGGTATTGGCCCGGCGGTACGTCGAAGCGGTATTCAAGCGTTGGGTTTTCACGATAGTACTGGAACAAGGTTACGTCCTGGGAAGCCACTCCCGCGATATTATCCGAGGTAAAGACCGGTTGGCCCTCAATCAGCCAGCCAGCCCCGCCATAGGAATACTCCTGGTCGCTGGTCCAAAGGTTATTTTGGGAATCGGTCACATTGGGCCCCACCACTTCCAAGCGGGACACATAGGCCCCGGGCACAGGTGTGAAACTAGGCGTGGGGGAAACGGTGTTGGTGGGCGTGAAGGTGGGGGTCGCGGGCGTCAGGGTGCCCGTGGGAGTGGGGGTAAAGGTAAAGGTCGGGGCAAGGACAACGCCATTAGGCGTGGGAGTATTCGTGGGCGACAGGGTTGGGCTGGGAGTAAAGGTGTTTGTAGCGGGAGGGAAAAAGGTTCCCGTGGGCGTGGCCGTGGGCGGGGGCTGTTCCCCGATGACTTCGATTGCGGAGATCATGGCCCCGCCCTGGGAAAATTTTTCCTTCGTGAATTGCAAATCCAAGGTTCCGTTGGTAACGGGAATATCGTAAAAGGTCTGGTAGTAAGCGTTGTCCAGAGGAGCGGTTGTAACCAAATCTAGCCCCTTCAATAACAATTGCCCTCCCGCTGAAATATCGAACACTCGCTGATTCGGCTGGTCATAAGCCGTTTCAGCCCATCGAAGGTTGACCCGGTAAAACCCGTTTGGCACATCGAAGTCGTATTCCACTGTGTTGTCCTCGCGCCAGGTCTGGTACAAGGCCGGGTCGGTGGTGGAGGCCGGGTTTATAACGCCACTGGGGACGGAAAAGACCGAGGCCCCCTGGGAATAACCGATTCCGTTTCCGCCCGCAGTGACGGGAACATAGGCTGTATCCGCTTGCCAAACATTTGTTTGCGTGTCGGTGTAGGCAGTAACAGAGCCGGAATCGACCCTCAAGTCGATGGATCCCAACACCGGGGTGCGCGTCGGCGTAGCGGAAGGCTGTACCTGAAGGCCCAATATCTGTATGGACGAAACCGTGGCCACGCCTTGGCTAGAAATCCAGGATAAATTCAAGGGGCCGGTGGTGACCGTCACCGCGAAAGTCAAATCATAAGCATTGAAATACCCCGCCAGAGTGAAGATATCCAGATTTTCCTGAACAGGCAAGTTCTGGGCGAAAATTGTGAATACACCCTCATTCGAGGCCTGGTAATTGGCATTGTTCATCTTAAGGGTCACCAGGTAGACGCCTGGCACTACGTCGAATTTGTATTGCAACTCCTGGCCTTCTTGGAAATTCTGGTACAGGGGTTGGTCCTGAGTATTCCCCACAGGGTCCGTGGTGTTGTACTGCGGCGCGTCAATTACCCAACCCGCGCCGGGCGGGTTTGAAGTATTACCGCCACCGGGGAAGTATTGTTGGGCGGGCTGCCAGATATTTAGAAGGGTATCGGTATAGGGCGTGTCTCCAAGGTAGATGCGTTCCTTGTAAGCGCCCACCACTGGAGTGAATGTTGGAGTGGGGGAAAAAGTGCTGGTGGGAGTGGTGGTATCGCTGGGCGTGGGAGTAATCGTGGGAGTTGAGGTAATGGTGGTCGTGAAGGTCGGGGTGAGCGGGGTCAAAGTTCCCGTGGGGGTTTGCGTGGGGGTGGAAGAAATGGTTGGCGTGTTAGTGGAGGTGAAAGTGGGCAGGTTGCAAGCCGGGCTGATCACCGAGATGGTAATGGCTGAGCAAGCAGTAGAAAAAGAGTTGGTGGCGCAAAGTTGGAGCACATAGACACCCGCATAACTGAAACTGGCTGTGGTTGAAGGTAAATTTGGATTGGTGAAATAAGCCTCAGTTGGGCCACTCAATTCGGTCCATTGGATCTGATCCGTCTGGGGAGGGTTATTGGGGTCGGACACGGTACCTAAAAGGGTCGTCCCACCAGAGGAGGAGGTGGGGGAAAGGGGTCCTATCCCGATAGGGGCAAAGGCACATTGCTCAAGGATACCGCTGACGGTCGTCACGAGGGTCGGCACGAACTGGGCCCCGTTCCACCGGATGTCCCAAATCTTGCCCGCAACCTCATCCGTCGCGATCACGTCCCCCACAAGACCCGTAAATTCGGAAGCGGGCGCCGCCAAAATATTGTTGCCAAAATTGGTGTAATAAAAATTCTCGTTCGGCGGAACCACGATCACCTTATTAATGACCCCCGCCAATGGAAAGGTGGTGAAAGTTCCTCCGGGACTGACGGAATAGATATTACCGCTTTCCCCGGTTGCCAAAAGCGTACCGGCCCAAGGGCCATACCGGTTAGGGTCATTCGGAAGGGTTACAATTCCTTCCATGTAACTGGTGCCGCTAATAGTCACGATACGGCTAATCTGTCCGTTGGAATTAATCCTGTAGATATTTCCACTGCCTGAGCTGACGATAAGGTCACCCCCGAATAATCCCGTCCGGTCGAAATACATTCCTTTTCTTCCCCCTCCCTCGTTGGTAAGGGTAACCCAGGGGTTTTGGATTGTTTTCAGGTCGGGTGAAACCCGTAGGATGCTTCCCCCCAACCCAACGGAAACCATAGTCCCCGCCTGAAATCCACCGATGCTTAATCCGTTACAGTCATTGGGGGCAACGGTTGGATAAACCTCATCCCCGATCCCTGAAATATTGGTCAGAGGCACGTGGCTCCCATTTTGTTTAACAAGAAAGAAGTTGTTGGGATTATTGTTTGAATAGTCGGAAACGATCAACCCGTCAAAGGGGGGATAATAATCTATTCCCTCGCTACTAGCAAAACCGGAGGCCGCCACCTGGAAATTTAAGGTCGATGGGATGGGTCCTGGGGGTGGATAGGCGTTTGACCGGATATAACCCTGAAAAGTTTGATTTGGACCAGCATTAACCACCGGAGCCTTTATAACCGATGGGGGAGTTGAGGTCGCGGTAAAAGTACCTGGGGCATTCTGGTAAAACTCAGTATTTAAAAAGTCATTTGTATAGTTGGTTTCAATGACAGGACGGGTCAAGTTTCCGGAGTCGTTTACCGAAACCCAAATGGGTCCGGTAATGTATTGGGTGGAAGGCAGAGAAAGGGTTACAGCCTGGGATTGGTTTACTAACAGTGCCTGGGTCGTTTGGACTGTCCCTAAAAGTGTTCCGCCATTTTGGGGATCACCCTGATAAAAGGATACATAGACGCCAGATGGCGCTGGTCCGACCGCGATGTTGTTGACTAACACGGTGAAAAGTCGATTGGCACCGGTGACGGTCGTGCTGAAGTTCGAGGGAGTTAAGTCGGGCAATCCGACCGGCGTAGGGGTGACATTGGCACAAGTAAGTAGCTTATCCACCCTTTGGTTGCCGAAGTCCGCAACATAAACATTTGCCAACGGGTCGAAATCAACTTCCACCGGGTTGGAGAATTGACCGCGACCATTTCCAAAACTCCCGACAGTTTCCCTCAGATTCCCGTTGACGTCATAAACGTATAGTTGGTGCTGATCAAGACCCACCTCCCATAGAAATCCCTTAGCATCAAACTTGAACTGGAAAATCCTTGTCTGGGGTTCAGGCCAGGCCCTCAGGGCCAGGCCGTTCCCGTTGAACACTTCTACCCGGCTGGGGTTGCCATATCCATAATCATACACATACACATTCCCTTGACCGTCTACCGCAACCGCCGAAGGCGAATTCAACTGCCCCAGGAACAAGCCTTGACCCACCTGTCCCGCCCCAAATTGCCGAATCGAGACCCCACTTGATGGATCGTATTCCATCACCCGGTTGTTGTTTTGATCCGCGACGAAAAGGTCACCATTTGGACCAAAGGCTACTCCAACGGGGTTTGACAATTGGCCCACGCCTATCGCCCTCACCGAAACCCCTTGGGTGCTGGCCACATAAATCCGGTTATTGCCGGTATCACCAATGTAGAGATTTCCATCCGGCCCCTGCGCCATAGACTGGATAAGATTCGTCGGCAGGTTGTATTGGATCGAGAAGACCCCCCCAGTGAACACTTGCAATACGTTGTTTTGGTTCGCTACATAAACATTTCCGTCCGATCCGTACACCACCCCCGTCGGATCGTTCATATTCCCCACGATGGAGACTCCGGGAACCAGACAAGGAATTGGACCCGTTGTCATGGTGGGCGTCAGTGTTGGTACCGTCCCGCAAACATCCCATTTGTCCACACGGGCGTTACTGAAATCCGCCACATAAATATCCCCTACCGGATCGAAATCAATTTCAACCGGGTTCGAAAACTGTCCAGGACTATTTCCGGGACTTCCAAAAGTGGTCCTCAAGTTCCCGTTTAAGTCATAAACATAGAGAACATCCGAGTCGATACCTACCTCCCACAGAAACCCCTTGGTGTCGAACTTGAACTGGAAAATTCTTGTCTGAGGTTCGTTCCAGGTCCTCGAAGCAAGACCGGTCCCGTCAAACACTTCCACCCGGCTATTTCCGTAATCATATACATAAACATTTCCCTGCCCATCCACCGCCACCGCCATGGGCAGATACAATTGCCCCAGGAACAAACTCTGACCCGTCTGCCCCGTCCCAAACTGCCGTATCGACACTCCGCTTGAAGGATTGTATTCCACCACCCGGTTGTTGTTTTGATCAGCGACGAAAAGGTCACCATTTGGCCCAAAGGCTACTCCAACGGGGTTTGACAATTGGCCCACGCCTATCGCCCTCACCGAAACCCCTTGGGTGTTGGTCACATAGATCCGGTTGTTGTTGGTGTCACCAATGTAGAGATTTCCATCCGGCCCCTGCGCCATGGTCTGGAGGAGGTTCGTTGGCAAACTGAACTGACTCGAGAACACACCATTCCCATTGAAAACCTGTAATGTGTTGTTTTCATTCGCAACGTATACTTTCCCATCGGCCCCGTATACGATCCCAGCTGGGCCTCCGAAATTGCCTTTCCAGCTGAACGCGGGGGTAACACAGGGGGTTGCACCCGTTGTTACCGTTGGGGTTAGGGTTGGAACTGTCCCGCAGACATTCCACTTGTCCACCCTTTGGTTGCTAAAATCCGCCACATAAACATTCCCAGATGGGTCGAAATCAATTCCAAACGGATTAATAAACTTTCCAGGATCACCCCCTGGGCCCCCAAAACTCTCCAACGAATTTCCATTCACGTCATACACGTAGAGGAAGTGCGAATCCAACCCCGTCTCCCAGAGGAATCCATTGGCGTCGAACTTGAACTGGTAGATTCTTGTTCCAAGGGATTCGTTCCAGGTTTTAAACGCCGTTCCGTTCTCGTGGAAAGCCACCACCCGGCTATTACCCGCGTCCCATGCATAAATATCCCCCGCGCCATTCACTGCCACCGCCATGGGGCCGCTCAAATTCCCAAAATTGGTCGCCGGTCCAAATTGTCGGATCGTCACGCCCGTCAAGGGGTCGAATTCCAACACCCGGTTGTTCCTTGCGTCGGCGACATAAAGATTTCCGTCTCCACCAAACGATAGTCCTCCCGGGGTAGACAATTGTGTCGACCCGATCGTTGTGACAGCCACCCCCCCTGTAGTTACCACATCCACGCGGTTTCCATTGGTACTGCTGATGTAAAGTTTTCCATCAGGCCCCTGGGCCATGCCAACGATCCCGTTGGTTGGCACGTTGAACTGATTCAAGAAAACCCCTTTGGAAGTGAATACCTGCACCGTATTGTTTCCCTGGTTGGAGACATACACCTTCCCATCTCCTCCGTAGACCACCCCAGCCGGATTGCTGAAATTACCTTTCCAACTGAACGCGAAGGTTACGCAAGGCGAGACGGAAGAAGTGGGAGTTGAGGTATTGGCCGGTGTGTTAGTGGGTGTATTTGTTGGCGTATTGGTCGCAGTTGAAGTCGGCGTGTTGGTGTTAGTGGGAGTATTCGTCGGCGTGTTGGTGGCGGTATTCGTGGTGGTGAGAGTGAATGTATTGGTGAATGTTGGGGTAAAAGATGGTGTGTTCGTCGGGGAGTTAGTCGCGGAATTTGTGGCGGTAAGCGTAAAGGTGTTTGTGAATGTTAAGGTTGGGGTGGAAGTGTTCGTTGGTGATTTGGTTGGGGTGTTCGTTGCCGTGCGGGTGAAGGTGTTGGTGAAGGATGGTGTATTGGTGAAAGTTAAGGTTGGGGAGTTGGTTAAAGTATTTGTGGGCGAATTGGTCGGGGTCCGAGTGGGGGTATTGGTGGGAGTATCTGTTGGGGTATTAGTTGATGTAGCAGTTGGGGTTTTGGTTGCCGTATTGGTAGTCGCACTGGGGGGCGTGTTGGTAGGGGTCTTAGTTGGAGTATTCGTGGCTGTTTTGGTCACGGTAAAAGTGAATGTCTTTGTGAATGTTTTGGTGAATGTCGGCGTTTTGGTAAAGGTGGCGGTCATGGTGGGAGTGCAGGTTCCGCCGCCGGGGGGGACTCCCGATTCCCCGTCAGTCGAGCCGTTCGAACCGAATTCCTGGACCAAAACCCCGTTGCTATAGAGGGCAAAATGGTGGTCGTCGAAGAAAGGACCGGATTGGGTGCCGTTGCAGGAGGTTTGGCCGTTGGGGAGCCCGGAATAATCGTCGTTGAAGTTATCCCAGTTGGAGGCGGTGCCGCAGGAATCACCCGAGGTGCCGATGATCGCGAAGCCTTGCATCCACCCGCCCGCCGGAATGACCGAAATGCCGCTTTGATAAACCATGGCGACAGTCCCCACCTGATTGGCCTTGTGGGTGGAGCTTTCATCGAACTCAGCCATCGAGGTGTCGGTGGTATAGACGTTCTGCTGGACCATCATGTTTCCCAAACGGGTCCCCGAGGAATTAAAGACGTCGCCGTTGTTCCCCACCATCGCCACGCAATGCAGGCGGCTTTCGAAAAACCAGACCTTCAAGGAAAGGTTGGCGGCCTGCATGGTAAGGGGAACGGAGTTGTTGTTCACGATCAGGAAAGTCCAGCGGCGATCCTGGACGCCCTGCTCACTGCAATTCACCATGAGGTCGAGTTTCTTGGAAGTGTCAGCCCCACAAATGGTCGCGCCCGAACCTGAGGAGGCGAATTCCCCGCCAGCGTCTGGCCCGTTTGGCCAGTAGGGTTGGATGGATGAGGTTGGGGAAATGGTTGGTGTCGAGGTGGCGGTGGGAGCGGTTTGAGCCTTGGATCCCATTGGGGAATCCTTGAAGAGGAAAGGGGGCGTGGGAGTAATAGTGGCGGTGGGTGTGGACAAATCGTTTACGAAAGTTGGAGTGTTGGTTGGGGGAGCAAAAATATCCGGGGTATTGGTGGGATAAAATTTCAGCGAATGCTTGATGGCGGAAATGATGCCAAAATTAAAATCCGCGCGCGTCGTCCCAGCCGGGACAAGGAAAAGCGCCAACACCAAAAGAATGGCTGTGTGTTTTAACTTCTTCCGAATAAATATTTTTTTAGAAGGGGTAGAAATAAAGCCCTCCATTGACGACCCATTGCAGGTCACCCAAACTCACATCCCTGGAAGTCAGTCCGACAATGGGCATGGAAAAATCAAACAAAAAGGAAAACTGCCGGTTTAAAAAATATTCCATCCCGCAAAAGGGAGCGAACTCGTATCCGTCTCCGGAAACCCTCAATGTGTTGTTGGCGTTCATGGCGTTGAAGGTGACATAACCCGCTTCTAAACCGCCCACTACGCTGAAATTGCTAAACCTCGCGAAGCTCCAATAACCCCTCGCGGAGTAGACATTAATGCCTTCTCCAGTCGCGAACCTTAATTCACTGCCGATGTCATTATTGAAATAATATTTCAGGCCGACATAGGGCCATCCTACTCCAACGCTTAATCCGGAACGGATATTGGAGGCGGTATTAGCGGTAGAAGCGGCAGAAGTAGAGTCCGGCGAGGGAGACGAAGCGGCAAATGACACAAGGTGGAGAAAAGCAACAAACAGAAAAACCATTGGACAGAAAACGTTTTTCCGAAGGAAGCAAGAAGGGGCCGTTGAAAAATTCATAGGGTTGATGAAGCCTCAATGAAATTATTTAAAAATACTTCCGGTGAAAAAAACTACCCGTTAATTAAATATCATTTTGAGAACGTTAAGTATTGGTAGGTGGAGACTGGCCAAGGCCAGGGGAAGTGTGGGCAAATTATGCTTGGTTAATGGCCTGTCACGCAATTAAAAACGAAAAAAACGTTAAACAAGCTGTTGGAAACCCGACAGACGAGAAAGGGTTATTCTCAGAAAATAATTTTTGCACTTATTCTGGCAAAGGGACGTTTTTTAAAGGGAAATATAGAAATATAGTTATGTGCAATTGTGGATAACTAAGTATAACTAACCAGGTTCTTTTGTCGTTTATCTCCACCCGCCGGTGGATGATTATGGTCTTCGAATGTGGTGTGAATTAGAGCCTAAATCCTTAACGCTTCCCACGAAGCGTAACGGGGAACCTGGCTAAAAAAGGCCTTTCCCATCCTTTCCATTCCCCAAATAAGGGGGAATCTGATGGGTCCTTCTGCTTGATCGCAGAACCCACCCGATTCCTGACTTGTAATAACGGCCCAACCACTGTCGGATAAGGCCTGGGCTAACTCCGAGCCGTTTTCCGACCTCGTTTACTTTCATCCCCTTCGCAAGCCAGGAAAGCGCCTGTAACTTTTCCTTCACCCAGGGCAGATCCTCTTTTTCCAAGAATGATTTAATCTCTTGTGTGTTCATATTTCGTTCTATGCGAGCCTTGAAATAACCTTTTTGTGTCCAAATCTTTGACAGCGCATGGAAAGGAATCTTTTGTGCAAGGAGCTTCACTATTGATGAAAAGGAACCATCAAAAAATACCGAGAGTTTTAGCAGGACATGAACATCCCGTGATCCTTCCCGCTCCCATCGCTTCCATTCCTCAAGGGTGCATCCACAACTAGCGGCGGCCTGTTTTGGGGATAGGTTCTTTTTCAGCCGAAGTTCCTGGATCACTTCCCCGATTTTTCGTTCAAACTCTTGGCGGGTCAATATCCCCTTGTCTGGCTTCTTTGATGATGATTTCACCGATTATTTATTTTTAAGGAGTTTTTCAAAGAAATTCTTGGTTTTTGCAACTTCCGCCCTCGCATGAGCAATTGGGGCGGGTTTAACATTAACCTGGTTCCCGATGTTATCCTCGGGACCGGGTTCTGGATCGGGCGTTGAAGGGAAAATCTTCGACTTAAACTTATCCAAAACCTCGGAAAGAGGAAGTATCCGGTCGGATGCCTGGATCAATTCCCGGGGTTGTGTGTCCCTGAAAAAACCAATTTCAACCGTTTTTCCAAGCTCCTTCACCAAATTTAGAACTGTGGAAAATTCCCATTCTTCCGTTAAAACGATGGCCGTGTCAAAAAGATCACGGGCCGCGAAGTAAACCAAATCTGATGAAAACAAGGTTTTCTCACCCCTTGTCTTGAAGGCTCCCTCCGGTCCGGAAACAAGCCGGCCAAGGCGTAATTCCAAAAAAGGGGTCTTTCGAAGGGAATCAAAAAAGGTTTGTTGGGTTTTGGATTGTTCGGTGGCCACTTCCGGGTCATAAGCGGAGTTGTAATAGTAGGTTCGGACAAGTTCTCGGTCGGGGCCGGCCAGGGCTTTGGAGAGCTCAAAATAATCCACGCGGGTGGGGTAGTTGTTGCGCTTCAAGGAAAAATAGAAGTTGCTTCCGTCGATAAAAATACAGACTCTTTCCCGTTTTTGGGGGGTGTTCTTGTTCACGGCACTTTCCTTTCGTCGAAAAAAACGACCGTTACGTCGATGAAGTCCGGTTCTTTGAGTCTATGAGTTCCATTTCGTGGGGGAACCACACCTTTTCCAGTGTACCAACAGTCACCAGGAAGCACTCACCGGTGTTGTTCCCAAGCCTAAAAGATTGGGGACTCTTGATTACGCCTTCCTCACGGGAAACGAGGTGTCTCACTGGATCACCGGATTTAAATTCAGGCATTTAAATCCGATCTAATACAGGATAACGGACACGCCCTCGGCCCTCATGCCGAGGAAGCGTTGTGCAGAAGTCATTAGGTCGGCGTAGCCGACAAACGATTAAAGGACTTCTGCCGGTGTCGTGGGGTTTGAAATCGGGCATGGGGTATTTTAAGGGAACCGAGGGGGGGATTTTCAGGGAATTTGGAAATAAAAACCTCAGGCGGGAACCAAATCCCGCACGGGGCCAGAGGCAACAGTAACTTTCGTTCTATTGAATTTTCCGGATCATGTTGTTCCATTGATCCGCGACGTAAACGTTACCCGAGGAATCAACAGCGACTCCAGTGGGGGCATTAAAAGATGCAGCAGTACCAGTTGCGTTGATCGACCCATAAGTCCCGGGTCCAACCCCACCCCCCCTGCCAAGGTCGTCACTACGCCGCCAGTTGAAATTTTACGGATCAGATGGTTATAGGTATCTGCAACATAAACGTTTCCCGAGGAATCCACCGCGACTCCCTGAGGATAATTGAATAATGCGGCGGTTCCCGTTGCGTTGGTGGCCCCAGTAACCCCCGCTGATCCCGCCAGGGTCGTCACTACACCGCCAGTTGTAATTTTACGGATCAATTGGTTGGTTTCATCCACAACGTAAACATTCCCGGTGGTATCGACTGCGACTGAAGCGGGACCTTTGAACGATGCGGCGGTTCCGGTTGCGTTGGTTGCCCCAGGAGAACCCGAACCTGCCAAGGTCGTCACATTTCCCCAGTAGGTAATTTCCCGGATCAGGTTGTTGCCAGTATCCGCGACGTAAACATTTCCGGTGGAATCCACTGCGACTCCAGAGGGATCATAGAACGACGCGGCAGTCCCCGTTCCGTTGGTAGACCCCGTAACCCCAGCCGATCCGGCCAGGGTCGTCACTACGCCGCCAGTTGAAATTTTACGGATCAGGTTGTTGGCCGAATCAGCGACGTAAACATTTCCGAAGGAATCCACCGCGACTCCAAAGGGCAAACTGAACGACGCAGCGGTTCCGGTTGCGTTGGTGGCCCCAGGAGACAATGAACCTGCCAGCGTGGTCACATTTCCCCAGTAGGTGATTTGCCGGATCATGTGATTGGGTCGATCTGCAACGTAAACGTTCCCCGAGGAATCCACCGCGACCCCAGTGGGATTATAGAACGATGCGGCGGTTCCGGTTGTGTTGGTTGACCCAGGAGACCCTGAACCTGCCAAGGTCGTCACTACGCCACCGTTGGTTGGTGTTGAAAAAATGGTGACTGGCTGGGTAACGGTGACCGGAGCGGCGGGAGAAGCGGGGTTATTACTGCAAGCAATCGGAAAAAACAAAAAAGGCGATAACAAAAAGAGAGAAAAACCCACCAGGTACAGAGATCGGCGCATAATCACATCCAGTAATAGAATTTGTGAATTTATAGTTTACCCCTTATCACCCATATGAGTAATTTAAAAAAGTTTTTAACGGATTTTCAGGGAAATTCGAAGTGGTTTTTGTTTAGTTTCGGCTTTGGGCGGTCTTTGAGATCGATGGTTTCGTCGGTCAATTTCTTCATTTTTTCAGCGTACTGGGTGCGGAGGGTGGCCACTTGAACAACGGTAAGTTTGGGTTCCTCGTCGTCGAAAAGGCCGGATTGGGCCTGGAATTGGGAGAGGCCTTCTGACCTGCCCCCGTTCTTTGTACCACTTCCTATCTCACACCATAAGCCCAGTTTGTTGAACCCATTAGCGGCATAGGAGTCGTCTTGGGTTCTAAAATCCAAGCTTCTGGCGCTGGCGGCAGTTGGCCCAACGAACTGTGAGGCCTCCTGGTGTTGTACTCCTTCCGCCACCTTTCGACAATCACTTTGGCTTCCCAAAGGGTATCGAAGATTTCTCCATCCAACAAATCGTACCTGAGCTTGCCGTTGAAGCTCTCGTTGTAGCCGTTCTCCCACGGGCTTCCTGGCTCAATGTAGAGCGTCTTCACTCCCAGCTTCGGCAGCCAGTCCTTGATCTCTTTCGCCACGAACTCTGGTCCATTGTCTGACCGGATGTGTTCCGGGACCCCTTTTTCAACGAACAGCTCGGCTAGAATGCCTTGAATGTCGTGCGCCGGAAACTTCCTTGCCACCGGCAAAGCCAGACACTCATGGGTGAACTCGTCGATCACCGTTAAAATCCTAAAAGGTCTCCCGCCCGTCGTTATATCCGAAACGAAGTCGTAGCTCCAAACGTGATTAGGCCTCTCGGCCCTCAGACGGATACAAGACCCATCGTTGAACCACAGCCTTCGTCTTTTCGGCTGTTTCTGCGGTACTTTCAGCCCCGCTTCCCGCCACAACCTTTCCACGCGTTTGTGATTAACTTTCCAACCTTCCCATCGTAGCAACGCCGCGATCCGACGATATCCATACCGACCGTACAGACAAGCCAACTCAACCATCCGTCCCACCAAAGGCGGTTCATCTGATCGAACTTGTGGTGTGTAGCGTTGGGTACCTCTGGGTTGGCCGAATGCCCGACAGGCACGCCTTTGGGAAATCCTCAGCTTTTCACAAGCTGTCTGGATTGCCCCGCGGCGTTTGGCCGGGCTTAGGAGTTTCCCTGGGCCAATTCTTTCAAAATCAGCTTATCCAGGGTCAGGTCAGCCACAGCCTTTTTGAGTTGGGCGTTTTCTTTTTCCAGCTCTTTTAGGCGTTTGGCTTGGTCCATCTTCAGGCCGCCATATCTCTTCCGCCAGCGGTAGTAGGTGAAAGCCGTGATTTGAAGATCTCGACAGGCTTCTTCGACGGAACGCCCTTTGGATTGTTCTACTTCTATCTGGCGTAAAACAGTAATGATCTGCTCGGCACTATGTTTCTTCCTCGGCATAAAAGCCCCCTTTTTCGGCCCACCTTTCGGGTTATTATAACCTTTCAGGTGGACCAGTTTTTGGGGGGCAGGTCAATTTGGATCTACTAAACTCCAATTATCCCGAATGAGTTTAAAAATTTTTTCATTATTTTCAATAATTCGGCGGTCATACTCTGAGGTTATATTTAAATCAAGGGCCAAAAATTCCATGGCTTTTTGCTTATCCGCACCTTGAGAATTTGACCAGTTTTCAATAATTCCTATATTTGTGGAGTTTCGATAGTCGAGGATTGTTTGGTTCTGAATGCAATAAAGATAAATTGGACCATAAAAAAGGTTTATCTGTTTTTCAAGAAAATCAATATTGAGTTGCCGTGTTTGGTGTTTTTTGTTGAACCAGTACCCAAAACTTACGCTAACAAGTGCGGCTAAAACGGTACTCCCAAAAATGTATTCAATTATTTGTAATGAAGTTATTTGATTGATGGGTTTAATAAATAACCTCTTTATTGAGTAATTTTACGAATAAGATTGTTGCTTGTATCTGCCACATAAACGTTCCCCAAGGTATCAACAGCGACTCCCATGGGATTATTGAACGATGCTGCCAAGGTACTTACCACGCCACTCCATGTTATTTTTCGGATGAGACTATTAGCCTCATCTGCCACATAGACGTTCCCAGAGGTATCAACAGCGACTCCGGTGGGAAAATAGAACGATGCAGCACTCCCTGTTCCGTTGGTTGACCCAAAAACACCTGTTTGCCCCGCCAAGGTCGAAACACTCCCCCAGGATCTGATTTCTCTGATAAGACTGTTCGCATAATCTGCCACATATATGTTCCCAGAGGAATCCACTGCGACTCCAGTAGGTCGATTGAACGAAGCGGCGGTTCCTGTCGCGTTGGTAGACCCTATCGACCCTGACCCCGCCAATGTCGAAACCACTCCGCCGGATGTGATTGCTCTGATAAGACTGTTAAGAAAATCCGCCACATAGACATTCCCCGAGGAATCGACCGCGACACCATAGGGTTGATTGAACGAAGCGGCGGTTCCGGTTGCGTTAGTAGACCCGGTAGACCCAGAACCCGCCAAGGTTGTCACCACACCTCCGGTGGTTATTTTCCGGATTAAATTGTTGCCATCATCCGCCACATAGACGTTGCCCGATGAATCCACCGCAACTCCACTGGGATGATTGAATGACGCGGCGGTTCCTGTCGCGTTGGTTGCACCAGTAACCCCAGCTTGTCCTGCCAAGGTCGTAACCACACCACCGGATGAAATTTTTCGGATGAGATTGTTGTTACTATCCGCAATATAAACGTTCCCAGAGGAATCCACAGCGACCCCAATGGGATAATTGAATGACGCGGCTGTTCCTGTTGCGTTAGTGGACCCAGGAGAACCTGAACCCGCCAAGGTCGTTACCAGGGGGCCAGAAGGTGTCGGGGTTGGGACAGGAGAAGTTGGGCTTGGACCGCAAGCGATTGGGAAAATCCACAAAAACGATAATGGCAATAAAATAAGCCCAAGCAAATAAAGTGATCGGCGCATAGACATCTCCAGAAAAATATTCTTTGAAGTCGTTTAGCCGAGATTTCCCAGATGACCTCTCCCAGCAACCACGCCGGGTAATTTGTTACTCATTATACTGCCCCCGCCCCCCGCTTTTTCCAACGAAATTCTTAATTCCCCGGCCCAAGGTCGGTGAAATGAGTCCCAGGAAAAGGTTTCTGCACCTAAAAAGTTGAGAATGACCGAAAAGGCGGCGCAGGGTATTTGGCCTACCGCCGCTCCCCTGGGTTACAAGAAAATCGCCGGGCGAGACGGCAAGAGAACCATAAAGCCGAATTCCAAGATGAGCAGGATTATTTATTCACTGTATAAGGACTATTCGACGGGGCGTTATTCCCTCAATGAAATAACTAGGAGGTACGGGAAAAAAGGTTTGGTTTCCCGGAAGAGTAGGAGGATCCTTTCCAAGAGTACCGTTTATAAAATTCTGACTAACCGGATGTATACGGGGGTTTTCAAATGGAGGGGAATACTTTACCAGGGTAAGTACAAGCCTATCATTCCTCAAAAACTTTGGGAGAAAAACCAGAAGGTGATGGGAAAACACTTCAAGTTAAGATAATCAGTATTACTGAGTGTTCCTTTTGGGTCCCCGTCGTGGACAACCTTCTGGTTAAATTAAACTCACCAAAGTAATCACTTTCCTTTTTCAATCATCTTCATTGATTTCAAAATATCAGCCTGGGGATAAACCCCCAAAGCTTCCTTCAATTGGGACTGCGCCTTTTGGGTGTACCCCTTCTTTTGAAAATACTCGATCAAGGATTTCAGCCGTTGGGGCTTGTCCGGGTCGACAATGGCCGCCGAGGACAGGTAAAACTCCGCCTCGTTGGTTTTCCCTAACGAATCGCATTCCTCCGCGGCTTGCGCGTATTGAGCAGGGGTCCAGGCGGGGTTTTCAGATTTCTTAAGGGTGTAGACCCAATTCCAGTCCTTTTGCGCCAGCGAATCTGCAAAGCCCTTGATGTTCCCCAAGGGGATTCCCTTATCATCCCAAAGATAGACGAGGACGGAGGCGGGGTCTATTTTGTTCCTCTGCCGGATGGCCACAGCGCCCCACAAACCGTTCTGGTTGATCTCAAAAAAATAATCGGGCTTAACCCCGAAGTCGATGGATTTAAAGATCTTGGGGATCATTCCGTAACGCTCGGCGAGGAATTTCCGGTTCGAATCCGTTAAGGTCGCCAACGAGGCTTGGAATAAATTTTTCGACTCAAAGGACCAAAGGTGTTTCCCCATATACATGTTAAGGCTGTTGTCCCTGGGATAGACCCAGGTTTGATCTGGCTGAAAGGGCAGTTTCATTTGAAAGCCGAAAGGAAGAGGGGGGGAAAAACCGGTGGTGGTGTCGAACTCTTCCTTAGGCAGCGGGGCTAACGCAGGGTAAGTGAACCCAAGTTTCATGCCCGAGTAAAGGTAAAAGGAAGGCGGCGCGGCTAGCAGCAACAGGCCGACTGACGCTTGAAAGGCCTTGCTCACCCACAGTGGCGTGATCGACTTGGTGCCAGATGGCCTGACCCAAAGCGAACGCCACAGGTCTCCGGGGCCTATTAGGAAAAACAAAACAAATATCGCAAGCAAAACCCAAACGCCTTTGGGGAAAAAGAAAGAGGGACCATACCTCACTAAACCAAATTCGAGGCCTACCATCGAGAATAATAGCCACATGGAGACTGCCTGGACGCCCCCCTGTTTCCTTCGATAAATGCCGACCGCCGCCATCAGGGGAAAAGCCAAGGCAACGATGATCCAAAGTATATTCCCTAAATATTTTTCCGGTTCTTTCCAATCAGCCAGGGTCTTGTCGAAAATAACCCGCCAAACACCATATGCAAAAATGGCCGACATAAGAGCAATGGTAGAGTATCTGCGCTTTGTCCTTTTAGCCGAAAATAATTTCAGATCCATATATTTTTAACCTTACCCAATTTTACCTGTCTACTGAGGGTCCCCGTCGTGGACGACTATTTAACAACGGAATAACTATGCGAAATTCAGACCCTCAGCGAGCCACGGAAACCCCGAGCGGCATAGTAAGATTCCGCCCCGTTGTGATAAACGAAGACGGTGCTGTAACGGCGGTCACAAAAGAGGGCTCCGCCGAGTTTTCTGATATCGGAAGGTGTTTTCACCCAGCTCGAGGTCGCCGTATCGAAATTTCCAAGTTTCTGCAACTCGCGATATTGTTCTTCCGTTAAAAGTTCAATTCCCATGGCGGCTGCCATATCCATGGCGTTGTTTTTTGGTTTAAATTCCTTCCTTGCCTCCAGGGCTTCACGGTCGTAACAAAGACTTCTGCGGCCGTTAGGGCTTTCCGCTGAACAGTCATAGAAGATGTATTCGCCCGTCTTTTTATCATGTCCCGCCACATCCGGTTCACCGCCGGTTCTTTCCATTTCATGGAGCGACCGCAGTTTTTCAGCATTCGCTTCCAACCTCGCTTGTGCCTTGGCCCATGCGAGGCCTTTGTGGCGGCTCATGTTTTTCTCAAAACGGGCTTTCAACGCTCCCAGCAGTTCTTGAGGGTGTTTTAACGATGACTCTTTTTTCGTGTTTTTCTTTTTCATGGTAATTTTATGCCCCCCCTTCGTGGACAACCTTAGAACCGGCAGGCAGATGCTAGCCCGGCAACCACTGACATTATTTCCAATGGATCAATTCAAGAAATCATGGATGCTTAACGCCGACTTCCCGGCTGCTTTTCTCAAAGCTTTGTCTTCAGTTACTAATGGGATATCCAACATTTGGGCCAAAGTAAGGTATTGGGCATCATAAAAAGTAAGATTTTTCTTTAGTGCATTGGCAAGAACTTGTTTACTCTCTGGCCTCATTTCACCCGGGCTAAATATCTCCTCGGCATGATCCATCAATCGGTGAGCCGTTTCTAGATCGATCAACTTTTGCCGGGCCAATTGGATTAAGGCGTTTCCCACCTCATATCGCCATAAGGAGGGTATCCTCCAATCCGGATCCTTTTCGCGCATTTGGTTGGCATGAAGAGTATGGGCACCTTCCACCAAACTATAGACTAGGACATTCGCGTCAACGACGATCACATTCTGCCTTCTTTTTTAGCCCGGTTGAGCCATTTGTCCGTGATAAAAACCTTGGCTTTAACAGGAGGGGGAAAGGAACCGATTCCCGGCCTTTCCAAGGCCTGTTCCAAAATGGAAACCACTTGCTTGTTCATGGAGCGATGGTTGAGTTCGGCTTGCTCCTTCAATTTTTTCCGGATACTCTCGGGAATGTTTTTAATCAGCAAGCTGGACATAAAGGCCTCCTTCACAAAAGATATCTATAAGATACCGTTATGATACCGTTTTGTCAATTTTCCGTTGTCGAATGCGGGTCCCCGTCGTGGACAAATCTTTTAGTCAGTTGAATTCGGATGATCATCGGGGCCGGTCATATTTTCCAAAAAAGATTCCCGATACTCACGGCAAAACAAAAAACAATCAGGGCAATCTTTAACATGCTGGTCAATAAACTCCGTTAGGGGTGCGGGGAGTTTTCCTTGAAGGTAAAAACCGTAACTTTGGTGGACTTCACGACAATTCATTAAACATCAAACCCGTTAGGCCATCTTCCCTTTAAAGTTAATCCAGAAATCCTCGATGCGTTGTACTAGGGCGGAAAAATCTGTTATTCCGGCCGGTTTTATCATGTAATCATCGGCGTGGTTTTGTTTTGCTAATTCGAAATCACGCTGGTTGTTGGAACTAGTGAGAATGAGGACGGGAATGTGTTTCAATCCCCAGTGTGCCTTTATCCTCGCCAAAACCTCCTGGCCGTCAATCTTGGGAAGGTTCAGGTCCAAAAGGATCATGTCGGGATCTTCCTTGCCTTCAAAAGACGAATGACTTAAGACCCTCAAAGCTTCTTCGCCATCCTTAGCCACCCGCAATTTAACTTCGAAGCGGGTTGACCTGAATAGATTTTCAAAAAGTTTTACATCTGCCGGGTTGTCGTCAATGAGGAGAATCTTAAGCGGCGTTTTAGTGGGTTCCACGAAAATTATTTTTCCTTTTTATTTAAGGGTAAAATATTTTTTATTTTACCCCCCCCCCCCTCGCTTTTTCCACTGTATTCCCCTGTCCAATCCGGGTCCCCGTCGTGGACACCTAAACTAATCAAAATTCTCGCTTTTATGCAAAATGGTTTTTAGCTTTTTATCTAAAGTCCAAACTTTCGCTTTTGATTCCCGCGCGGAAAAGATCAAAACGGCATCGATCAATCCAATTCCATGATCGAGCCATTTGTTCCGGGAGGATAATTCCCCTGCGTTAACCCATGCGCCCTGCATCGGACTTTTGGGTAGATTCCCCCAAAATTCCAAAAGAACCCGTCTTTCACGATCATCCTTAGCGCCTTGAAGAAGTTCACCGAAGACAGGTTCGATCGCAAGGATCTGGCGGTCTTCCAGGAGTTGTTCCATCTGATCGAGGTAGGGTTGATGCCCCTTGAGGTACTCCACCCAAACGGAAGTATCCACAAGGATCATGATTTACGGTTATGAGCTCTAACACGGTGGGCAGTAAATTCTTTGGAGAAACTGAGGGGGTGAGAATGAACCGATTCTTTCAAATCCCTGATCTTTTGCTGCTGGTTCCATTCCGACAATGCTTTGACAAGCGATTCCGTAAGGTTCTTGCCTTTGGCGAAACCTTGAACCTCTTGGATAAGTTTATCGGGCAAAAGCGCGGTGACTTTCATGGCTTAATTATACGATAGGTCATCGTATTTTACCAGCCAATAGGACCCTCTTTTTTATTGTCCACGAAGGGTCCCCGTCGTGGACAACCCTCAACTCCTAAATTTAACCATTTTTTCCTTTTTCATGGCTCTCATTTTGATAAATCTGCCAGTGGGAGAATCTTGAATATTTAATAGTTTCGAATTCGGCAGGTTTA
>PLZG01000045.1 GCA_003152075.1 candidate division FCPU426 bacterium | reverse complement strand
GCTGGCGCCGCTATAATCACGATGGCTATGGACAGAAAGAGAATGGAGCGGCTTACGACGGCACTGGCGTCGGACGTTGTTGGCCGATTTTAACCGGGGAAAGAGGCCATTACGAACTGGCGGCCGGCCGCGATCCCAAACCGTTTATTTCCGCGCTGGAAAAGTTCGCCAACGATGGCGGCCTGCTCAGCGAACAGTTATGGGACGCCGAAGACCTGCCGGAAAAGGAATTGTGGCGGGGCAGGCCGACTGGAGCGGCTATGCCGCTTTGCTGGTCACATTCGGAATATATATCCCTGGTTCGCAGCGCTCACGACGGTATGTGTTTCGACAGAGTCGAACCGGCTTTCCAACGATATGTAGCCCATCCGGTCAAAAACTCCCGTGAAATGTGGAGTCTTCGGCATCCGATCCGCCATATTTGGGCTGGACAAATCCTGCGCCTCATCATTGCGGAAGACGCCACCATCATCTGGTCCGCCGATGGTTGGGCCTCCACTAACAAAATGGAATCCACTCCCGTTAGCGCTTTAAATTTATGGTTCGCCGATCTTCCTGCGGAAAGCCACCCCGAAGGCTCAGTGATCGAATTCACTTTTTTCTGGAAAAAAAATCAACGCTGGGAAGGTCAAAATTATTCCGTGAAAGTTAAGAAAAATAATTAATTGGGAAGTGAAAGTGCAAAATTGATGAGGTTTGGATTACAAGGCCAAATGCGAGCTTTAATTTATTGAATTTCGGTCTATCAATTTGATCGTTTGAAACCTTATTCATTTTATAAAAAGAATTCATCAGACCCTTTCAATCCATTTCCCGCGAAGCGTAAGATTGTCAATCACGTCCCTAGGACGTTGAAATGAAAATATTGGGAAAGAAGGTTTGTGATGAAAAAAATGATTTTGGCTTTTCTGATGGTTTTTTCCGCGGGAATGGTTTGGGCTGATGAGGCGGCAACCCCCACGACCTACACCTTAAAGGCCATGTGCACCTTGTCGCCTGCTTCGGACAGCCAGACGAAGGGATGGGTTAAATTCACCCAAGTGGGAAATTATGTGCTGGTTGAGGGTGAAATCACGGGGTTGACTCCCGGGAAGCACGGATTTCATGTGCATGAGAAGGGCGATTGTTCAGCACCGGACGCCGTTTCCGCAGGCGGACATTTTAACCCCGAGCACAAAACCCACGGATCCCCCTCCAGCAAGACCCGTCACGTCGGGGATCTCGGGAATATTAAAGCCGATAAGAACGGAAACGCTAAATTCAAGTTCAAAGACAAAGTCGTCCAACTTTCCGGCGAGGATTCCATCCTGGACAAAGCTTTAATTTTGCATGCCGATATGGATGACATGAAAACCCAACCGACCGGGAACGCGGGAAAGCGGGTTGCCTGCGGTGTTATTGAACTGATGAAGTGAGAATTTTATTTATGTCGAAGTCATTGTGTTCAAAGTGAAAATATATGAATTTTAAAGGGTTTTTCGTAAAGAAGAAAATGAAAAGGAGTATCCGGTGAAAAGAGAAAAATTTTTATGGTCAATAACCCACGCCCATCATTTTGGACTGATGGCCGCAAAGACGCTTCAACGGTTGTTGGATAAAAATCCTACCAAGAGGGAATTGGAGGATTTGAGGCTCAAGGCCGAAAAGTTCTTCAAATCGGATTTGGGAGCACACATCGGCGTGGAAGAGAAGATTTTGGATCAACTTTCCCTTCATGTGGGCGCAGAAAATCCGTTGCTGGTCCGTGCACACCGTGAACACAAGGAGCTTTTCCAGTTGTTGAAAAAAAGGGATTTAAAATCTCTTAAACTCTTCGCTAAAAAACTCATTGAACATATTTACTTCGAGGAAAATAAGTTGTTTTCTATCATTGAGGACCAGTTTACGTCCGAGGAAAAAGAATGGGTGGAGACGGATATCCAATTCAACATCCATGACTGGCCCAAAATACCCGCTTTCTCAGGGGGTTGAAGAAAGATCCTTGACGCAGATTATAGAGTGTAAGATGCGCCAATTCCTGTCGAAAGACTTTCAAGGGCCTTCCATACCGGAACCACGACTTACAGAGTTCTAAATGAATCAATGCCCTTGACCGCAAACAAATGAACCAATTGAAAGGAAGAACTATGCAACCTGAAATTCCGCTTAAACCCAAGGGGTTTTCCGCCGCCGAAGTTACCAAGGCCACTGAACTAGTGGATTATCAAGATGGTTCGATTGTCAGCCGGGAAATCACAAAAAAACCGACAGGGAACGTTACGGTTTTCGCATTCGATGAGGGACAAGGTTTGAGTGAACACACGGCTCCTTTCGACGCGCTCGTATACGCACTTGACGGCGAGGCGGAAATCACCATCTCCGGTAAACCCTACCGTCTTAAATCTGGCGAATTGATCCTCATGCCCGCAGAACAGGCACACGCCGTGAAGGCGTTGAAGCGATTTAAGATGATACTCACGATGATTCGATCTTGATGTTGAAGATAAAATCAGAAAAGGTAATCCGAAAACCAACCTCAGTCTTTCGGAATTAAAGAATAAAAGGAAGTAAAACTGTGCGTCAAATACTCATTGTTCACAGTTCCACTGATATGCGATTTGAGAGTTTTTTCTCGAAAATATTATCGACAGTCGTGGTAAAAACTCTTTGGGAGACCTATGAAGCTCTCTTAGTCGAGCCCGCCGCTAAGGAGAAGATTCAAAAGGAAATATTGGATTCGGACGCTATTTTTATTGTCCTCAGTACGGACGAAAGATTTAACGCCTCGGCCAAAGTTTGGTTTCCTTGGGCGACAAACTTGGCCAAGGAAAAGGACATTTGGGTTTTCGAGCACTGTGAGGACTTGGAACGAGTTTCAGTTTTGATTCCTAAACCGGGAAACTATGTAGCCTATTACATTACCAACGCCTGGTCGGACTACGTTTCGAAGATCGCAGAAACCTATGAAAAACCTAAAGCTGCAACAATGGGCTTGCCTGAGGCCATCGTTAAACCGCTGACGCATGCGGAAGAAGGGGCTTTCTTTGAACCTTCCACGGGATTCGCCCTTTTCGATTATTCGACTGCCAGAGCCATCGGGTTGAAAACCGTTTGCCCGAACTGTTCGTTGTCTTACAACCTGCATGTTCCATCCGAGATGAATTTTGTCAGGTGTCCTTCTTGTGGTCGCTTTTATGAAATCCAACAGCTGTCCAAGGCGGGAGCCTCGACCAAGGAATAAGAGGTTGAAAGGAATGGATTTTATCAGGGAGAAACACAAAGTTGTAATTATCGGAGGTGGTTTCGGCGGTTTACAGGCGGCCTTGGCCTTCAAAAAAGGTCTGGTTGAGGCTACCTTGGTCGACCGCCGAAATTTTCACTTGTTTCAACCCCTTCTATATCAAGTGGCAACTGGTTCACTTTCACCTGCCAACATCGCCACACCATTTCGCCGCATTCTTAAAAGACGCCCTAACATCCATGTGTTAATGGGTGAAGTTATGAATATCGACGTGGTTAAAAAACTTGTTCTGCTGAAGGAAGGCGAACTTTCCTACGATACCTTAATAGTTGCCGCCGGATCCACACACCATTACTTCGGCCACGATGGTTGGGCCCGATTTGCCCCGGGTTTAAAGACAATCGAGGACGCAACGGAAATACGGAAAAAAGTTTTGACCGCCTTCGAGAAGGCGGAAGGGGTAAATGACGCAGAAGAGGTCCGTACATGGCTGACTTTTGTGGTGGTGGGCGCCGGTCCTACGGGCGTGGAGTTGGCAGGAGCGCTTGGAGAAATTGCGCGGGATGCCTTGAAGAACGAATTCAAGTCCATTGATCCGTCATTTCTGAAGATCATCCTGGTTGAGGGAGAAGCCCGCATTTTGCAACCCTATATCCCAAAGCTTTCCCGAAAGGCCGAGGAAAAGCTTTCGCATATTGGCGTCACTTGTCGATTAAAAAACCTTGTCATCGGCGTTGAGAAAGGCGCCTTGACGATCCAGGAAGGGAACAAAACCGAGCGGATCAAAACCCATACGATTCTTTGGGCAGCAGGCATTATGGCCTCGCCTCTTACAGCCATTCTTTCCGAGCGAACTGGCGCTACTTTAGACCGTTTCCAAAGACTGGCTGTTGAAGCCGATTTAACACTTCCCGGACATCCTGAGATTTTCGTTATCGGGGATATGGCGGCTTTAACCGATGCCTCTTCAAAGATCCTCCCATCCACGGCCCCAGTAGCGATTCAAGAGGGGAAATATGTAGCTCGACTGATCCAAAAGCGACTCGATGGTAAAACGATCCAACCCTTTTCTTATAACGACAAGGGCCAAATGGTCACTGTTGGAAGAACATCGGCGGTTGCTGAGATCGGGCGGTTAAACCTATGGGGCTACCCGGCATGGCTTCTTTGGTTATTAGTTCACCTGTTGCAACTTGTGGAATTCGAGAACCGACTGCTGGTTTTGATCCAATGGGCTTGGAGTTATTTCACCCGCAACCGTTCCGCCGGACTTATCACAGGGAAAGACAATGATTGAGAGTTTTTGGCTCATGTTTGGAGAAAATCGATGACTCAACCCAAAGTAAGGAAAATCAGGATTCCTAAAAAAAAGTCGAGCGCGAAGTCGAGGAAGGAGAACAATTTGAAATCGAGGTCTTCGGCTTTACCGGCCAAGAATCTTGATTTGGAACAGATGGAACAATTGGCTATCAACACGGTTCGTTTTCTCTCCGTGGACGCGGTTCAAAAGGCTAATAGCGGTCATCCGGGTCTGCCAATGGGCGCAGCGTCCATGGCCTATGTGTTGTGGACCAGATTTCTCCGTCATTATCCGGCCAACCCGCTTTGGCTCAATCGAGATCGGTTTGTTCTTTCGGCCGGACACGGTTCGATATTGTTGTACAGCTTGTTGCATTTGACGGGGTATGACTTGCCGTTGGAACAACTCAAACAATTCCGCCAATGGGGCAGCAAAACTCCGGGACATCCGGAGCGAGGACTGACACCAGGAGTCGAGACGACCACGGGACCGCTGGGACAAGGATTGGCCAATAGCGTGGGTTTTGCGATCGCGGAAAAATATCAAGCTTCTCTTTACAACCGGCCGGGACACGAAATTATCAATCATTACACTTGCGTCCTAGCCAGCGACGGGGATTTAATGGAAGGGGTTTCGTCCGAGGCGGCTTCGTTAGCGGGCCACCTTGAATTGGGTAAACTCATCTGTCTGTATGACGACAACCAGATTACACTTTCTGCTTCAACTCATATTACCTTCACGGAAGATCGCGCAAAACGCTTTGAAGCTTATGGATGGCATACCCAGACGGTCGAGAATGGTAATGATCTTGAAGAGATCGACAAGGCTATACGTGAGGCGCAAGCGATAGGGGACCGCCCTTCGCTGATTCTGGTGCGCACCCATATCGGATATGGCTCTCCGCATAAACAGGATACATTTGAGGCACATGGTTCGCCGCTTGGTGTGGAAGAAGTGAAATTCACGAAACAGGCCATGGGATGGCCAATTGAACCACCTTTCATCATTCCGGATGAAGCACTCGCGTTATTCCGTGCCGCGCTGAAAAAAGGAAAAGCATACGAAACCGAATGGAATATGAGGTTTTCGGCATATACGAAATCTTTTCCTGATCTCGCCAAGAAATTTCAGCAGGAGATGGCCGATGAACTGAGGAGTGGCTGGGACGAAGAAGTTCCCACCTTTCCAGCCGATCCGAAAGGCATGGCTACCCGCGCCGCGTCGGGTAAGGTATTGAACGCGCTCAGCCGGAAACTTTCTACGCTCATCGGTGGTTCCGCGGATCTGGATCCCTCCACCGATACCGCACTTAAAGCGATGGGCGATTTCGAAAATCCAAACAATGAGACCGGAAATTTACAAGGATCGATCGGTGGCGGCTGGAGTTATGGCGGACATAACCTCCATTTTGGAGTCCGCGAGCATGCCATGGGATCGATCGCAAATGGGTTAGGGGTGTACGGTGGCATCATTCCTTTCACGGCGACTTTTTTAACTTTTTCGGATTATATGCGGCCGTCGATACGGTTGGCCGCGCTTATGAAGCGGCGAGTCGTATTCGTCTTTACCCACGATAGTATCGCCTTGGGCGAAGATGGGCCGATCCATCAACCCATTGAACAATTGGCTTCGTTGCGCGCCATTCCAAATTTGCTGGTCATTCGTCCTGCGGACGCCAACGAAACAGCCGAGGCATGGCGTGTTGCAATTGAGACAAAAAATCAACCCGTTGCACTTATTTTGACACGACAAGACGTGCCAACGCTTGACCGTACCCGATTTGCGGCGGCGAATGGTTTGCGGCGCGGTGCTTATGTTTTGGCCGACGCACCCAATGGAAAACCGGACATTATCCTTATTGCAACCGGATCGGAAGTTGGATTAATCGTTGAAGCGTCTCAAAAACTGATTGACAAAAAAATCAGTGTCCGTGCCGTATCGATGCCATGCTGGGAATTATTTGATGCCCAGCCTCAGAGTTACCGTGATAAGGTTTTTCCCCCGCATATTCGCTCAAGACTTGCGGTTGAAGCAGGGGCAACACAAGGCTGGTGCAAATATGTGGGAGACGAGGGTGACGTGATAGGGGTGGATCGATTCGGTGCGTCCGCTCCTGGAAAAATAGTGATGAAGGAATACGGTTTTACTGTGGATAACGTTTGTGATCGCGCCAGGAAAATGATCGGTAGGAAAAAACCGAATTGATCCAAAACATCAAAAGAAGATCAAGCCGATGAAAAAGGAATTTAAAGTTGGGGATTATGTAGGTTGGAATTCGGAAGCAGGTCGCCTTCACGGAACGACCAGGAAGAAAGTAACCTCACCCGCCAACTTTAAGACCTATACCGTCCGCGCTTCGAAGGAAGAACCACAGTATCGGATCAAGAGCGACAAGACTGACCAAAGGGCCATGCTCAAAGACGGGGTTCTCAAGAAGATCATTTAAAGTGGCCGTGATTTACAAAAACGAGTAGAGAATTCCGAAATAGAGATGATGTTAAAAAGACTTTAAAATCGGAGGATTATAGTGATTTAGTTGAACGGGATAATTTTAAAAAAAGTTGATACTGAAGGCAATGAGAAGTTGACCGAAGACAAGCTAAATATTCAATTAATGATGTTTGTAAAGTTCGAACAAATTGAAAAGCATCTAGTTAAGTAAGGAGAAAATCTTGGAAATATCTAAAGTTTGGCGGCATGCGGCAATATTTGTTTTGATAATCGGTTTAACGGTTCTTTTGTTTATGGGGCGGAATGTTTATCAGAATGCCCCGCCTATTCCGGCTAAGGTGCTAGACTCCTCGGGCAAAGTGCTTTTTACGGGCGAGGATATTTTGACGGGTCAGGGAGTTTTCCAGAAATACGGTCTCATGGATTACGGTTCGGTTTTTGGGCATGGAGCCTACCGGGGCCCGGATTTTACCGATGATTACCTGCACCGGTCGGCATGGATCCAGCGGGATTTAAAATCGAAAATTGAATTCCAACAGCCTTATGCCTCCTTGAAGGACCCGCAAAAGGCGCTGGTGGATCAAATCGTTGTCAGCGACGCTAAAACGAACCGTTATGACGCTGGCACCCAGACACTCACCTATACCTCGGAACAGGCCCAGGCTTTGCCCCAACTGGTATCCCTTTACGATGACATGTTCCTTAATAGCGGTGGAGATCACAGCCTGCCAAAAAATTACATCAAAAATCCGGAGGAAGTCGAAAAACTCACCGATTTTTTCGCCTGGACGGCTTGGGCCGCTTCTGTGGAACGCCCTGGCAAAGACTACAGCTATACCAACAACTGGCCTCCCGAGGACGCGGTGGGGAACAGGCCCACGAAAGCGGTTTTTCTCTGGAGCGTGCTTTCCCTGATCACCCTTTTGGGAGGCACTGCCGTGGTCCTCATGTTCTTCGGGCGCTTTGACTACCTGGGATGGGGAGGTGACGAACCGGCCATCAAGAAAAGCATTCCCTTGAAGGAATTCCGGATCACCCCCAGCCAACTGGCGACCTATAAATATTTCCTCGTCGTGGCCTTGCTTTTCGCTTTCCAGACCCTCATGGGCGTCTTGACGGCCCATTACTTTGTGGAGGCGACAGGATTCTATGGGTTTGATATCCGTGAAATCCTTCCAACCACCATTACCCGCACCTGGCATTTGCAACTTTCCATTTTATGGATCGCCACCGCTTGGCTTGCCGCCGCTCTTTTTATCGCACCTTTCATCGGCAAGTACGAACCTAAGCACCAGGCTCTTTGGGTGAATATCCTTTTCGGGGCAGTGGTGTTGGTGGCCCTCGGCTCCATCGTGGGCGAATACCTGGGCATCAAGGACAAGCTGGGGAAGTATTGGTTCTGGTTCGGACACCAGGGTTGGGAATACTTGGAACTGGGGCGCTTTTGGCAGCTCTTGTTAACCATTGGCATGTTGGGCTGGGCTTTCCTCGTGCTTCGCGCGGTATGGGGCAGGCTCAAAGGACAGGATTGGGGAAGCCTGCCCTATTTGCTGATATATGCCGTCTTCGCCATTCCGCTCATGTTTTCCTTCGGCATGCTTTACACCCCCAAAACCAATTTTGCGATCGCGGATTTCTGGCGGTGGTGGGTGGTTCATCTGTGGGTCGAAAACTTCTTTGAGTTATTCACGACCATCGTGGTGGCCTACTTTTTCGTCATCTTGGGGCTGGTCAGCACCAAGACCGCTGTCCGGGTGGTTTATCTGGATATTCTTTTGTTCATGGGTTCGGGTTTTATCGGAACCGGCCACCATTATTACTGGACCGCCCAGCCGGCCATCAATTTGGCTTTGGGGGCCGTTTTCTCGGCCATGGAGGTGGTGCCGCTCATGCTCCTCACGCTGGAAGCCTATGACTTTGCCAAACTTCGTAGAGGGGAAGCCGGTACCAGGGAAGCGGACGGTTTTTTTGCCCATTACTGGGCTATCATGTTCCTTATCGCGGTTGGTTTCTGGAATTTCTTAGGGGCCGGTGTCTTCGGCTTTCTCATCAACTTACCCATCGTGAGTTACTATGAGCACGCCACCTACCTGACTCCGAACCACGCCCATGCGGCTTTAATGGGAGTCTATGGGAACCTGGCCATCGCGGCCTTGGTGTTTGTCCTTCGTTTCTTGGTGAAACCGGAGCATTGGTCCAACCGAATTCTCAAGGTTTCCTTCTGGTCATTGCAAGTCGGGTTGATGATGATGCTCCTGCTGGACATTTTTCCGGTGGGAATCCTGGAAATGGTTCAAAGCTACACTCGTGGTTATTGGTTTGCCAGGAGCCAGGATTTCTGGAACCAGCCTATCGTCCAAAAACTTACCTGGGCCCGGGTGGTGGCCGATCTTACCTTCGTGTTAGGCGGAGTATTGCCGCTTCTATACTTTACGGCCCGGTCCATGTTTTACCTGAAAAAAGCCGATCAAACTTGAGTCGAAAGGCTTTAGTTCTTTATACCGTTGGTCATTCAACGCGTACTTTGGAAGAATTTCTGAAGCTCTTGAAAGCTGGGGCGATCCAGCAACTGGTAGATGTGAGAACCGTTCCTAAGTCGCGTTACGTTCCCTGGTTCAACCAAGAAAAACTCGCTTTAAGCCTTCGAAAGGCCGGTATTCGTTATTTCCACCTGCCAGCTTTGGGGGGATTAAGGCATGCTCACAAGGATTCGTTGAATGGGGGCTGGCACAACGCAAGTTTCCGGGGTTTTGCGGATTATATGGGGACTCCTGAATTTGAGAAGGGTTTGAAAACTCTGAATTCGATGCTTCCGAATAAGAAAACAGCAGTGATGTGCGCTGAAGCTGTACCCTGGAGGTGTCACCGCTCCCTTATCGCGGACGCTGAAACAGCGCGGGGAATAGAAGTGGAACACCTCATGAGCCCAACTGTCCATCGGCCCCATAAAATGACCTCTTTTGCGGTAGTCAATAAAAAGTCAAGGCCTCCGAAGGTTTCCTACCCTTTTGACGATGAGGGAAAAAGTCAGTTAAAACTTTCTGGAATGCTACTGTAGTAAGTTGTCCAGAACTGGGAACCATTCTTTAGGCCTGAAAGTTGATGTTAAGCGCCCTCTTTTTTTTGACCCCGAATATTATCTTCAAACAAGTTTGCAGATGGCTCTTTTTTGGCATTGTTTGCGGGGTCTACTCCGGAGGCATGGCCAGCTTTTTTAATATTCTTATCGGGTGTTTGGGGTCCATTTTTTCTGAGGGGATGTGAATCTGATTTGTTTTTAGGTTGAAGCATTTTAAACTCCTTTAATTTTGACGAGAGTTGGGTTGATCAGGTTTGGAAACCTTGGGTGAGTTAACAGGGCGATGTAGACTGGAACGACATTTTTAGACCTTTTTTAACGATGACTTATAACCTCCGGGATTAAATTTTCCTTAAAATTCTTTTCCACGAAGTGCCAGTTCAGGATCTTCCAAAAAGCTTCCACGTATTTGGCCCGGGCGTTACGGTAGTCGATGTAATAGGCATGCTCCCAGACGTCGCAGGTAAAAAGGGGCTTGTGGGTCCCGGTCAAAGGGGTGGCGGCGTCGGCGGTAACTTCGATCACTAGGCTATTGTCGGCGGGGTTTAATGAAAGCCATGCCCAGCCAGAACCGAACTCCTTGATCGCGGCTTCGGTAAATTGCTTCTTCAATCCGGCGCGGGAACCAAAGGTTTTGTCGATGGCCTGGGCCAGGGGGCCCGAGGGAGACTGGTTCTTCTCGGGGGAAAGGCTGTTCCAGTAGAAAGAATGGTTCAAGTGCTGGGCAGCGTTGTTGAAAAGGGGGCCGGTGGCCTTCTTCACCAGGGTCTCTAGTTCCAAACCCTCGTTTTTCGTTCCCGCTACCAGCTTGTTCAGATTGTCCACGTAACTCTGGTGGTGCTTTCCGTAGTGATACTCGATGGTCTCGGCGCTGATATAGGGCGCTAAGGCATCCTTGGCGTAAGGCAATTTAGGCAACTCAAACTTTGACATAACGGCTCCTTTTGACAATGATTTTTTTATTTTTGATCAAAAATTATTCCAGGTTCTCCTTGACCGCTTTCTCCGCCTCGTACCAATCGTTTAACTCATCACCCGGGTGGGAATTTATCCGGCGGTTCAATCCAATGTAATAAGCGGCTTCCTCGATCTGTTGGGTTGTTTCGTCCACATCTTCTGCGACCAGTTTCGGCGCCTTCTCTTCGGCTGGGATGCGTTCAATTTTCGAGATTTTAGTTTTGTTCATGTCGACTTCCTTAACAATGGTTTGAAGCCAAGCTAGGCCTGTTTGAATATGCATATATGAATAAAGCAAGAATTGAGCCTTATCTCACCCGAAGAAAAATAATAAATCGTCGAAAATCATCACTGGAAATGATCAAAACGATAGACCTGGTTCTCATTTTGATATTCGTTAATTTTTTTATCAAAATTTATTCAAAAAGCCGTCAGGCTGTTCATTCGATGATTATTGAAATTAAAATCTTCCGGGACAAGATTTCAAAAGGGATGAAAGGGTAAAATGCCAAGTCGAATAATTCAAAGTAAAGAATCATTTTGAAATAAGAATGGAACCAAACTACTTGGAAATAAAAAAACAAAAGCATTCACTTTAATGAACGATGCGCTCAATTCTGTTTTTCGTTCCGAGTCCCCACAAGCGGGGGCCATTTCCGGTTTGTTCATTCTCGTGCTGATCGTCTGCGCCATCATCCTTCTTATCGTCGCCGCTATGGTTGTTTCTAGTCTGGTCTGTTTCCGCCATAAACCAGGCGGGTCAGACCCACGGCCTCATCACGGGAATTGGAAATTGGAGACTGCATGGACGGTCATCCCTTTTTTGGTGCTCATTTGGTTTTTAACCCTTACCGCCAAGGGCATGAAAGAGTCCAATCCTCCTTCGGGTCAAAAACCCGATCTTCTTGTTATCGGCCATCAATGGTGGTGGGAAGTGCGATACCCCAAAACAGGGGTGATTACGGCCAATGAGATACACATTCCGGTTGGGGCCCAATGGCTGGTGGCGCTTGAATCGGCTGACGTGATCCACGATTTCTGGGTTCCCCGATTAGGGCCAAAAATGGATGCTGTGCCGGGGCACCCGAATCGTCTTTGGTTGGAGGCTGACAAGACGGGAAGTTATTTGGGAACCTGTTCGGAATTTTGCGGCGCCCAACACGCGCAAATGCATTTCCTGGTTATTGCGCAACCCTTAACCGAATTTGAGGCCTGGCAGGAGCAACAGGGAAAGTTCGCTTTTCGATCGAAGTCCAAATCCGCCCAAAGAGGTTCCGAACTCTTTCGATCAATGACTTGCGTCAACTGCCATAGGGTTAACGGTACCGAGGCGAAGAGCCAAGACGCCCCCGACCTGACCCACTTCGCGAGCCGGCGGACATTTGGCTCGGTCATCCTGCCGAACACACCGGAAAACCTTGCGCGATGGCTTAAAAATCCCCAGGCCGTCAAACCCGCCATCCTGATGCCCGACTTTAAACTAACTGATGCTCAAGTCGACGGTTTAACGGCCTATCTGGAGTCGCTTCAATGAACGAAACCATTGCCAATCCGCCCTCGGTTGAATTTTTCCACGCTCAAAATGCCGGAAACGGCTTTTTCAGTTGGGTAGCAACGGTAGACCACAAGCGGATCGGTATCCTCTACTTGCTGACCGCCCTCTTCTTTTTTGGCGTAGGAGGGCTGGAAGCCTTAGTGATGCGTATCCAGTTGGCCAAGCCCAACAACACGTTTCTTTCCCCGGACGTTTATAACCAACTTTTCACCATGCATGGAACCACCATGATCTTTTTGGTGGTGATGCCGACTCTCATCGGACTGGCTAACTATTTTGTACCACTCATGATCGGCGCAAGAGATATGGCCTTTCCACGGCTGAACGCCATGAGTTACTGGTTTCTTCCTTTCGGTGGCTTACTTTTACATTTCAGTCTTTTGGCGGGGGGAGCCCCTTCGGTGGGTTGGTTCAGTTACGCCCCTTTAAGCGAGACTCCTTTTTCTCCCAGCCCCGGCGTTGACTATTGGATATTGGCCTTGTTAGCTCTGGGGATTGGCTCCATTTCCACCTCCATTAACCTGATCGCAACCGTGCTAGCCCTTCGCGCACCGGGAATGTCCATTCGCCGACTTCCTTTATTTGTGTGGATGGTATTCGTCAATTCATTCCTCCTCATCCTTGCCCTTCCGGCCCTGAACGCCGCCATCATCATGTTGTTCATCGACCGTCAGTTAAACGCGCATTTTTTTCTGCCATCCCACGGAGGTTCGGCCATTCTCTGGCAGCATTTCTTCTGGACCTTCGGCCATCCGGAGGTCTATATCATGGTGCTGCCCGCCTTCGGGATCATCTCGGAAGTCATCCCGGTTTTTTCACGAAAACCCATCTTCGGTTATGGATTCGTGGCCGCTTCTACCGTGGCCATCGCCGTACTCAGTTTCGGGGTTTGGGCCCACCACATGTTCGCAATGGGACTTGGCCAGCCCATGGATCTCTTCTTCGCGGCTTCCAGCATGATGATCGCGGTTCCCACGGGGGTGAAGATTTTNNAACTGGAGCGCGACCCTTTGGGGCGGATCGATCCACTTGACCACTTCCATGCTCTTTGCTGTGGCTTTCCTTTTACAATTCACCATCGGAGGTTTAAGCGGAGTCACCTTCGCGGTAGTGCCGATTGATTGGCAGGTCACCGATACTTACTATCTTGTTGCCCATTTTCATTATGTCCTGTTTGGGGGTTCGCTTTTCGGGGTGTTTGCCGGACTTTATTATTGGTTTCCCAAGATGACGGGACGCCTCCTGTCAGAATCCATGGGAAAAATTCATTTCTGGCTGACGGTCGTCGGTTTCAATATGGCCTTTTTCGTCCAACATTTTTTAGGACTAATGGGAATGACACGACGGGTTTACACCTATCCAGATTTTCCGGGCTGGGGGCTTTTGAACCTGATCTCCACCATTGGTGCCTTCATCTTGGGCCTCTCTGTTTTTGTATTGCTTTGGAATATCGTGCTCAGTTTGCGGCGGGGAATCCCCGCGGGGGAAAATCCCTGGAACGCTTGGACCCTGGAATGGGCGGCTTCATCGCCCCCGGCGGTACATAACTTCGACGAAATTCCTCCTATTCACGGTCGGCGGCCCCTTTGGGACCTAGCGCATCCCGAAAGCCCGGATGAACCCAACGCTTCAAAGGAAAATATTGAGGAAACAAGAACAGATAAAAACCTCGCCGGAATGATGTGCTTTATCATTTCGGAGGCTTTTTTCTTCATCATGCTTTTGATTGCCTATATTTTTTATAACTTTTCCCAACACCCAAATCCGAGCGCTCAACTATTGAATCCGTTGAAAACCGGGATCTTTACCCTCTGTCTTTTGGCCAGTAGCTTCACTTTCTGGCGGGCAGAAAAGAGATTGGGGTCCCAGGATCATGCCGGCTTTCTCGTTTGGCTGGCCGCCACTCTGGCCCTCGGAGGCGTCTTCCTAGTGGGGCAGGGCATGGAGTATTTTGAACTTTTTCAGAAAGGTCTGAGGGCAGGAACCAATCTCTTCAGTGCTTCCTTTTTCATGGTGACGGGCCTGCATGGATTGCACGTGTTGATCGGGTTGACGGGCCTTTTGATTGTCCTCGTTATGGCTTTGGCGGGTGATTTTAAAACCGGTAAAACCGGGGCGGTTCAGACCATGGGTTTCTATTGGCATTTTGTTGATGTGGTTTGGATTGTGGTTTTTTCGACGATTTATCTGGTTGGGGTCCTGTCATGACCACACAACAATTCCTTTTATCCGAATGGGATTGGAATCCTTTAGTCATTATCGCCTGCGTCATCACCCTCTACCTTTACGGCTTGGCCTGCCGCTGGAAGTTCTCCGGTAAATCTTTCTTTTTTCTCGTTGGCCTGGTTTTTCTTTTCGCGGCGCTTGATTCTCCAATTAGTTATTTGGCACGGGGAATTCTTTTCAGCGCCCACATGCTTCAACATCTTTTATTTGTATTGATTGTGCCGCCATTTCTCCTGCTAGGCCTGCCTGCTGCTGGTACCCATGGCCAAATTCCGGGACGTCTCCTGCCTTGGGGAAATAATCCCCTGATCGCTTGGCTTTCAGGTGTCGGTGCTATGTGGATTTGGCATGTGCCGGCTTTGTGTGATGCGGCCGTTTCGAATGAATCGGTGCATGTCCTCCAGACTTTTTCTCTTTTATTACTGGGCGTGCTTTTCTGGCGGCCCATCTTAAGTGCCCGGAAGGAAGACCGTCTTTCACCCTTGGCGGGGATACCCTACCTTTTCAGCGCCTGTGTGGCATGTTCTCTCCTGGGAATATGGATCACCTTCGCGCCGGTGGGCGTTTGCCCGGTTTTTATGAATCCCATTGATCGGTTGGACATCTTGCCGGTGATCCAAAACGCCTGGGGGCTGACGCCAGCCGTCGACCAGCAGATCGGCGGACTTTTGATGTGGGTTCCGGCCTGCCTGGTTTATTTGGGCGCCATCCTGGTTCTATTGGGCCGGTACTATCGCGGTTCGATAAAAGAAATGGGGATAAAGAATGTCCGAAAAAAATAACATTGAAACGCCGCCGTTGCGCCCCGGCTGGGTCCCCGTTCCACTGGAAAAAATGCCCGAACCAACAATTTGGCCCGCAGCTCTGGCATTGGGAACGGTACTTCTTCTTTGGGGTTTAGTAACTTCTTTCATTATGACAGTCACCGGTTTGACTCTTTTAGGGGTCTCGCTAGCGGGATGGCTGAGGGAAGTGCGCCATGAGTGAAAATAATCTTCACATTGAAAACGAAGACCGGGGAAAGATGTCACGGCGAACCTTTTTAGAAAGGTTGATTTTCATACTTGGAGGTTTGATCTCGATGATGGTGGGGGTGCCTTTGGTAGGTTTTGTTTTCAAACCTCTTTTCAAGGCCTTGCCCCCGGTTTGGCGTTCTGTTGGACAAGTGGAATCGTTTAAGGTTGGCGAAACGGTGGCCGTCACATTTCTCCAGGCTTCGCCCTTACCATGGGCCGGGGTTACGGCCAAGACCGCCGCTTGGCTGCGAAGGGAAAGCAACGACAGTTTTACGGCTTTTTCAATCAGTTGCACCCATTTAGGTTGTCCGGTCCGCTGGAGGCCCGATGCCGAGTTATTTATGTGTCCCTGTCACGGAGGTGTCTACTACAAGGACGGTTCAGTGGCCGCCGGACCGCCACCCAAGCCTTTGTCGCGTTATCAGGCGCGAGTCAATGAGGGCCAGGTAGAAATTTTATCCACTCTTTAACGGGCAATAAATGACTCTCAAACGAACTTTTGGTCAAAAAAAGGAAAACTTTGTTAAAAAGAATTATTGAAAAAGCATATCAATGGCTGGAGGACCGCACCGGTCTCTTCAGCCTTATCGGAAAAATGGTTTGCCATCGGGTGCCAAGCGGTGCCCGCTGGTGGTACGTCTTTGGCAGCGCCACTTTGTGCGCATTCCTGATCCAGGTGGTCAGTGGCATCGCTCTAGCTCTTTACTATAGCCCTTCAGCGGATGAGGCCTATTCCACCCTCAAATACATCACCCATGACACGGCATTCGGAGGATTTGTCCGTGCCCTCCATTATTATGGTGCCTCCGCGATGGTGTTGATGGTGGGGGCTCACATGGCCCAGGTGTTCCTGCAAGGCTCTTATAAGTTTCCAAGGGAAATGAACTGGCTGACCGGGGTTCTTCTTTTAGGGTTTACTTTGGTAATGGGTTTCACGGGACAAATCTTGCGTTGGGACCAGAACGCCGTTTGGACGGCGATGGTGGCCGCGAAACAAGCCGCCCGCGCCCCCTTAATAGGCGGCTGGCTGTCTACTTTGATTCTCAGCGGTCCGACGGTAGGTGGATCAACCCTCAGTCGACTTTTTGTTGTCCATGTATTTCTTATCCCGGCTTTGGTCTTCGCGTTTGTCGGGCTCCATTTGATGTTGGTCCTGCGACACGGTATTTCGGAGCCGCCGAAACCGGGCCGAAAAGTGGATCCGAAAACTTACAGGCGGGAATACGAGGATTCTCTTAAAAAAGATGGAGTTCCTTTCTGGCCTGATGCGGCGTGGCGCGACATGGTTTTCGCGGCGGTTATGGTTTTCGCCATCGTTCTGCTGGCCCTGGTCTTCGGGCCTCCCGAACTAGGTCACCCGCCGGACCCAAGCCTGATTGATGCCAATCCCCGGCCTGACTGGTACTTGATGTGGTATTTCGCGGTGCTGGCACTTTTGCCTCACGGCATCGAAGGTTTTTTTATGGTTTTCGCGCCGCTTCTAGCCGGAGCACTTTTGATTTTNNGTTTTCGAAGGAGCCCGACTTTTTGAATTGAAGGGTTGCCTCAACTGCCACTTGATCAAGGGATATGGAGGCCGCCGTGGCCCGGATTTATCCGAAATCGGAGATAAGCTATCGGCGGATCGGATGATATTGCTAATTTCAAATGGGGCGACCAATATGCCAGCTTACGCCGCCAACCTCACTCCGACGGAAATGGATGAGCTTGTTTCGTTTCTACAATCACGCCAATCGGATTGGAAAAAACCTAACTAAGCTGGGTGGGTTTTTGAAAAACGATTGTTTACGACGATGACCTGTCGTGGACAATGGGAATATACGCAAAAACACCGGTTGATATAAATTGAAAAATTCACGAAGCTCATCCTAAAGGATCCAAGCATGTCCATATTCCAAAGAATCGATATTTTAGTTTTCCGATGGATCAACACCGATTGGTCGAACCCCATCCTTGATAAAGTGTTCAGCCTTTTTAGTGATCTTCCGGTTCTTCTGGTTCCTGCCGTCATTTTAATCGTATGGCTTTTAGTGAAGGGCGGGAAAGGGGGCCGAGTTTTTGTGTTGAAGATTATATTGGCAGTAATAGTCGCCAACGAAATCACGGAGCTTCTTCTCAGGCCTTGGATTGGCCGGGTGAGGCCTTGCGTTGCTTTACAGGGAGTACACACTCCTGACGGGCTATTGACATCTTTTTCTTTCCCCGCTGGCGCGGCCGCTCTCATCGCCAGCGTCATGTTTCTTTTAAGTATCCGCTATCCACGATACAAATGGCTTTTCATGTTCCTGGTGATCATGGTTGGGCTTTCGCGAATTTATTTGGGGGTCCATTACCCAACCGATGTTTTGGGTGGATATGCGGTGGGGATATTGGCGGCCTTGATCATTCTGTTGATTTTTAAGTTTGTTGAAAAAATGATCAAAGGACATGGCCGTCCTACCGCTTCACATTAAGATCACCTTCAAAAGGTTTGGAGAAGTTATGGTGTCTTTGAGAACGAAAATCCTTTTGGCTGCGGCAAACTTGTTTGGCGGCCTTATGGCCGGTATGAACATTGACCGGGCTATCGTTGCCATGCCTGCTTGGCAACAGGTAGGCTCTTTGGCATGGGCGGTTTTTAGCCAGAAAGCGGATCTGGGAAATGGATTGTTCCTTTATCCCTTCGAAGCGATAGCCGGAGTTTTATTAAATATCGGCGCCATCCTCAGCTATCGTTTCGACCGGTTAAAAATCCCCTCTAAAGCATGGCCTCTCTATTTGGCGGTCTTCTTGTCCATTGGCGGGTTACTGGTGACTATCAAAGCCGCCCCAATCATGCTGGGTGTCCCCCAATTGGCCGGCGATCCGGTGCCAATCCAAAATGCTTTTGATGGTTTCAACTTTTGGGGTGGAATAAGGGGTGTGTTTCAAGTGTCGGCCTTTATCGCCGAAATTTGGGCCATGGCGACAATTTTATAATTCGTTCGAGGAAAAAGTACTGGGATTGAAATATTACCTGTCCACGACGGGGACCCCTAAGGAACAA